>NZ_JBBCBS010000001.1:0-685108 GCF_037203945.1 Pseudarthrobacter sp. CCNWLW207
CGGCCCCAAAACACTGTCGATGGGGACCGCTGCCCATGCACCACTGCCCATCGGCGGAAGACCGCAACCAGGATGGGAAGGGGTCAGCCACACGGCTAGTGGGCCGAGAGACGGTTTCGGCTCCACCAGGCGAAGGAGACCCCGCCCAGCGCCACAAGCAGTACGCCGGCCATGATCGGCAGAAGCCCCGAGCCGAAGCCGGGGCCATCGCTGTCCGATACCGCAGCAGCGTGGGTGGGCCTTGCCGACTTCGTGATGGGCTTGTTCCAGTTGGATTCGGTCGACGGGGTTGCCGTCGACGGCGTGGGGCTGGGGGACGCAACGGTTGGCTCTGCTGTCTCTGTCTCTTCGGCCGTTGCACTGGGCTCGGGCGCGAGGGTGGGCTCCGGTTCGGGCGCCGGCGCTGCGGGCACCTGTTTGGCGGGTGGGGCTGGGGCGGGATCCACCGGCTGAGTCGGGACCGGGGGCTCCTGCGTGGGCTTGGGATCCGGCTTGCCTTGGTCTTCCCCCGGCCCGGTTGTAGGTTGCTCACACGACTCGCAAACGGTCGGGGCGGGTTCCGCCGTCGGGGATTCCGCGTGCGCAGCCCCCACCGCACCAAGGCCGACCGCCAGCGCCATGCCAACGGCAGCAATGGTCGCGGGGACAGCGCGCGGCACTGGGGAGGATCGGATCATGGTTACCTTTTCGACAGCGCGCGGCTCCCCCTCCGCGGCAATTAGTGTTCCCGGTAGTCTGCTACAACACGCCGCGGGGCCGCAAATCCCCCGGATTCACGGCGCCCAACGTATAAGGAGCCTCAGTCCCCCCATTGCTCAATGGGCAGAGGCCCGGTTCCGACCCCACCAGGCGAAGGCCAGGCCGCCCAGGCCCACCAGCAGCACGCCGACCAAGATGGTCAGCAGCCCCGGGTCCCCGAAGCCGGGGCCGTCGCCGTTGGAGACGGCTGCAGCCTGGGTTGGTTTGGTGGACTTGGTGATCGGTTTGTTCCAGTTCGATTCAGTGGAGGGCAGGGCAGCGGACGGCGTGGCGCTCTGGGCACTGGTGGCCGCGTCACTGGACGCTTGCCCGGCCGGCTCAGTCGGCTCCGGGGCCAGGGTGGAAACCGGCGCGGGGGCGGGTTCCGCGGACGGCGGCGCGGGAGGTGCGGGAGGTGCGGGGGCCGGCGGAGCAGTGGGTTCTTCCGAGGTGGGTTTGGGGCGGGGAGTGCGCGGATCCCTCGGGTCAGGTTCAGACAGACCCGGAAGGCAGATCAGTCCGCACGTGGGTGTTGGTTCGGAAGTTTGCGCGTTCGCAGGCGCCACCACCCAGAGGCCGATCGAAAGCGCCAAAACCGAAGCGGCCGCCGTCGCCGATACAACTCTGAGCGCGGACGGTTTTTGTTTCATTGATACCTTTTCGACAGCGCGCGGCCCCCTCCGCGCATCACTGGTTTCCCGGCAGTCTGCTACAACTGCTCCCTGGAGTCTCCTACAACACGCGGTTAAGCCCTAAATCCCCCGTGCTTAACGTCCCGCTCTTTGCCGTCTGTCTGGCCCACGCTCTAGTCCCTGTTTTCCGGCGGCAGGGCGATCTGGAGCTTGCGTGCCTTGCCGCGCCCCACAATGTAGCCGCGGCCCGGAATGAACTCCGGACTGACCCGGCCCAGCGAAGTGTTCAGCAGGCTGTCACCCTCAATATCGCCGGGGTTGACGAGCAATCCCCTGCGCCCTGATTTGAACGGCTGCGACAGCGACCAGGCCGAGGACCAGGTGGAGGTTTCAGACTCTCCGATGACCCACTGGTCGGCCTTGATGGACGCCGTCACGAGCTGCGCCACCCCGGATTCGGCGACCGTGTCGGTGAACTCGGTCAGGCCCTCGATGAAGATGGCAAGCTTGCCAGGGTTTCCGGAGGAGTGCCCGGTCAGGTCCTCAACGATGTCGGCGAGGTCGTCCGGCCCCACGATCGACCGGTTCCAGATGGGGAGCGAGGCGACTGCAGAGCGGCGGGATCCGATGTACACCAGTTCCGTGTCCGGGTTGGAGCGCCGGAGGGCGTACGCCATCGTTACGAGGGCAACGGTCCGTCCTGAGCCGGGAGGGCCGGCCAGCAGCAGCGGACCCTTGGCCATGATTTCGGCGGGCTGCAGCGTTTCGTCGTCGACACCGATGACCGGAAGGTCCGGGCTGCCGGCCGGCAGCACGTCCAGGTCCACCTGGTCCGGGAGCCGCTGGATCCGGGGCGCCCTGTCCAGCCCCTGCCGCAGCATGGCCTCGCTGAGTTTGTGCACTTCCCTGGCCTGCAGGGCAAGGTTGGAGTCGCCTCCCAGCACTGCAAGCTGGACTTCGTGGCCGCCCAGCAAGCCCCGACCCGGAGGGGAGGTGCTGCTCAGGACGTCCTTGGGGACGTCCATGGACAGGTAGTCGTCTTCAGAGGACAGGCGCAGGACCAGCCGGCGCTGGATGGAGGCCAACAACGACGCCGGCACAGCGTTGGGACGGTCACCGGTAACTATCAGGTGGATGCCGAGGGGACGGCCGTCGGTGGCCAGCTGGAGGAAAATGTCCCACAACGCGGAGAGGCGGCTGTATTCGTACGTTTCGCGGAACGATGTCATGCCGTCCACGAGTACGAAAATCCGCTTCTCATCCGGCCGGTTGGCCAGTTTCCGGTACTCCACAATGGTGGAGGCCCTGACTTCGGCAAACCGGGCGGAACGTTCGTCGGCGATGTCCCGGAGCAGGCGCAACAGGCGGCCGACTCGTTCCACGTCGTCCCCGCCGATGACCTCGCCCACGTGCGGCAGCTCTTCGAGCATCTTGAGTCCCGAGGATCCGCAATCGATGCCGTAGACGTGGACCGGCCCGCCGCGCGGCGTGACGGCTGCGGCGATGGCGATTCCGCGCAGCGCCGCGGACTTACCTGAGCCACCGGTGCCGTAGATGGCCATGTTGCCGTCTTTGTCGGGTTCGTAGAACACCGTGGGCTGGTCCTGGCGGGCGGGGTCGTCCGCGACGCCGAGCAGCAGCCGCTCGTCCGTCCTGGGATTCGGCAGCTTGGAGAAGTCGTACGTCTTCGCCAGTTCGTCCAGCCAGGGCTTGCGTGGCGGACGGATGGCCAACGAGTCGGCCGCCCTGACAATGTTCGCCGTCATCCGGGCGATGTCGTTGGGGCCGGCGGGTTCTTCCTGGACCGGTTTTTCCGGGGCGGGAACATCCCAGGCGGGTCCGGATCCGAAGGCCATCTCCACGATGTCGATCTGGGGCCGCTGCGGTTTTTCGGTGGTCCAGCCGCCCGCGTAGCCGGTTTGGAATCCCTGGATCCGGCCGGGGCCGGTCTTGGCGGCGCCACGGCCGGGGATCGACGGGTCGAAGTAGGCGGCATCGGGCACACCGAGGATATCGGTGGCGTCGTCCTCGTCCGCCATGCGCAGGGCCACGCGGAGGTTGGTGTTGGCGCGCAGGCTGTCCTTGATCACGCCGGCAGGACGCTGTGTGGCCAGGATCAGGTGCAGGCCGAGCGACCGCCCGCGGGCGGCAACGTCCACCACGCCGTCAACGAACTCGGGAACTTCGGTGGCCAGCGCGGCGAACTCGTCCACGATGATGATCAGGTACGGCGGGGCTTCGGGGTCGGCTTCACGCTGGAGGGCCAGGAGGTCCTTGGCCTTCTTCCGGTTCAGGAGGTGTTCGCGGTAGTGCAGTTCGGCCCGGAGGGAGGTCAGGGCGCGGCGCACCAGGTGCTGGGAGAGGTCCGTGACCAGGCCCACGGTGTGCGGCAGGTGCAGGCAGTCGGCGAACGCCGCGCCGCCCTTGTAGTCCACAAAGAGGAAGCTCACCCTGTCCGGGCTGTAGGCCGCGGCCATGCCCATCACCCAGGACTGCAGGAACTCGGACTTTCCGGCACCGGTGGTGCCACCCACCAGGGCGTGCGGGCCCTCATTCTTGAGGTCAAGGTAGAGGGGTTCGACGCCCTTGGACCCAACGAGCGCGCGGAGCGTCCCGTTGTCCTTGCGGTTGGCGACTGCCGTAGCGTGGACGGAGTTGTTCTCGGTCCACCGTTCGGCCACAGCCTGGGGGCTGTCCAGGAAGTCCTTGCCAATGAGGGTGGCATAGGAGACGGCACGCGGCAGGTCGGAGTCATCGCTCATGGGCTTGCCCACGTCCACCACCGGGGAAAGCATCCGGGCCAGCTGGCCGGCAAGTTCGGCGTCCAGGCTTTCGCAGCTCACCGGGTAGCTGTGGCGGCCCAGCCGGACCTGGCCTGTGGTGGTGCCGTGGTCGCCGTCCACCACCATGAAGTCGCGGCAGGCGGCGGGAAGGGCCTGGATGTCGGTAGCCACCCACATGACGTGGACGCCTGAATCCGGACCACGTTCCGCGAGGCGGGTCAGGCGGCCGCGGTCAACGGGGGCGTCGTCCTCCACGATGACCAGCACGGCCGGCAGCATCGGCCCCGGGATTTCGTCCTTGGCGGGGTCGATGTCCGGGCGCAGGTCCGGGCCTGACCGACCGGCCGCGGCTTCCCGGGCGTCGAGCAGGTCTTCCAGGCGGGCCAGGAGGGAGGAACCGCTGGCCGAGCCAGCGGCCAGGTGGTCGCCACTGAGCGGGCTGTGGCCCGAACCGACGTGGGGCAGCCATTGCAGCCAGTTCCACCGTTCCCTGGACTGCGCTGAGGTGATGGCAGTGACAACTGCTTCCGCGGGCGAGTGGAGGCCCACCAGCTGCAGGACCATGCCGCGGGCGACGTCGTCGACCAGGCCGCGGGCACCTGCCACGCCGAATGACCCCGCGGTCCGCAGCTGCGAAACGACGGGCACGCCTTTAATGTCCCTGAACTGCTTGATGCAGTCCTGGATCTCCCGCATGTATTCGACTTCCGTGCCGTTCTCGGCCGGCTCCTCGAACGTAATGCGCGACGGCGCCGTGCCCAGTCCGAACCGCAGGCCGAGGAAGCCCTTGTGCTCGGGCCGGTGGGTCCAGAGCAGCGGGCCCAGCTTGTAGATCGAGTCCACGGTGTCGCTGACAGAGGGCGCTTCCTGCAGGCGGACGGCGCGTTCCACATGCTGCAGCTCGGTGATGTCCTGCCGGAATGCGGCCATGGAGGCCCGGAAATGCTTGAGCTGTTCCTTTTGCTGCCGTCTGGTCTGCATTTTTTGGTCCACGTAGTGACCCACGATGAACAGCGGCATCATGGCCATGAAAATGACGGAGAGCATGTTCCCGGTGACGGCGAACAGGACCCCGCCCATGATGAGTGGCGCCACCAGCATGATGTACGGGAAGGGCTGGTGGTCCGGCCGCTTGGGCCCGGCGGGCAGGACACGTTTCGGCGCGTCGAAGCGCGGGACTACCCGCGGGGACCGGTTGAAATCGACAAGGGGCGACGTCGGTGCTGCCGCATGGTTGCGGCCCAGCGGCACCACCGTCACGGTGGTATCGCCCAGGGTCACCGTGTCGGAGGAATTAAGCGTTGCCCGGGTGACGGGCAGGCCGTCCATCAGGAGGCCGTTGGCCGAGTTGGTGTCAACGATCTCGATGCTCTCGCCCACGGTGATGCGGGCATGGCGCTTGGAAGTGAGCGGGTCCGAAAGGCGGATGTCCACGTCCCTGTCGCGGCCGATGTAGCTGGTACCGGAGGGAAGCGAAAACTCCTGGCCGACGTCAGGACCTGAAAGGATCCGCAAAGTGGCGGCTGCCGGGCCCCGGTTGGCGCCGGGGACATCGAACTGTTCACTGACCTGCGTCAGGGACACCACGGAACCAGGCCGCAGGCCGGATTCGAGGAGGTTGTCCGTGCGGGTCAGGATGTTGCCGCGCATCCCGCCGGCCACAAAGGCCTCATCGATCCGGAGCGAGAGGTTCTCCGGTGCCGGAGTCCCTTTCCGGTCGGGGTCGGCAGCCCAGAGCTGGGTGGCGATGTCCGCCACGGTCGCCAGGCCGTCCACGGTGACCGCGAGGTCCTTTGTCTCCGCCGGATCCCGGCGGAGTGTCAGGCGGATTCTCATCCTTCGTCCACGCCCCTCATTTTTTCCAGCAGATAGAGGTCTTCGGGGGTGACCAGATGGGATGTCACGGCATGCTCCACAAGCCTGGCACGCCGGTTGGTGGCGAGTTTTCCGCCGCCGCCGCGCAGCCCCACAACGCCAACCCGATCCAGCTTGTCGCAGACGTTGTCCAGCTTCCGGTTGAACCGGGTCAGCGCCCAGCCAAGCGTTTTGGCCGCGGCCGCCGACGACGGAATGGCGCTGAAGCCTGTCCCCTCGCGGCGGAGCATCGGCTCGGCGAGGGCAACGATGAGGGCCTTCTGGGAGTCGGTGAAGACCACCGGGCCGATCGTAGTGTCTCCGTTGCTGTCGTCGTCCCGCGCTTCCTGCCGGAACGAAGGCGTCTTGAGGTGGACGGCGAATTCGTAGGTGGTGGGGCCGGCCGTGAAGATGATGTTGGTGTGGCTGAAGACCAAGGGTATGCGCGCGCCAGGCGAAAGCCACGCCTGCATTCCGCCGGAGCCGTCTGCAACGGTGGCTGAGAGCATGCTGCCCACGTTGCTGAGCCACCAGATCCCGTCATAGCGGGCCACCTGCAGGAACTGCCGGTGCAGGTACGGGTTGTCATCAACCTCAAGGTCGCCTTCGCGGCCGATGTTGAAAACATCCTCGTCCGAGGGTTCGTACCATTCGCCACAGAAATCTATTGCCAGATCCCCCATTTTCCGTGCCTCCTCAAGGGCAATGCCAGTATCGCCAAGTTTTTCGGTCTGCCGTGCCGTGCTCATTCGCGGACACAGGCTATGGAGTCGTCCTCAAGCGGTGAGAACGCCCCGTCGCTGCGGACGATCATCACCTGGAGGCAGGTCGGTTCGTTGGGATTGGCCGCAACCTGCGCACTGAATCCATCGGTGGACTGGTATTCGGAGCCGCTCTCACCCAACGTGTACACGCGCCATTTGTACGTGTCACCGGGCTTGGGCTGCGGATTCTCCCAGGTGAAAGTCACCTTGCCGCTGCTGTCCCGGAATCCGGACAGGCCGGCGACGTCCGGCACTGACCCATTGTCCAGGGCGTCGGGCGGCGGCGTGCTGGCCTGCTCGGTGTCTTCAACCTTGGGAGGGGGCGCCGTTGTAGCCAGGACAATCCCCACAACCACCGCAAGGACCAGTACCGCGGCACCCGTCAAGGCGAGCCACAGATTCCTTTTTCCGTGGTCCGGGCGAGACTCCGTGACGGGCTCCTCGCTGCGGACCGCCCGGGTGACGGTTGCGTCAAGCTCAGGTTCGCGGCTGCCGGACGAACCCGTGCCCGGCTGCTGATCGTTACCTTCCGGTCCTCGCGGGAGCAGTGCCGGACGCTGGACGGTGGCGTCAGCGGCCCCCACGGCTGTCCCGTAGTCGGTTGCGCCGCCGCGCAGCATGGTGGCGTGTGCCCACTCGGCGGCAGGCTGGCTGCCGGTCTGCGGGCCTGTCCCAGGGCCGGCAAAGAGATTGCCGGGGACCTGCGGCTGAACAGGTGCGCCGTGCCCGTCCGTCGGTTGCGATGGAGCAGGCTGCAGCGCTGACGGCTGGGTCGCGGGCGAGGCCCGGGTTGGTGACGGTGCGGGCGTGGACGGACCGCCGGCAGGCGGAAACGACGGCGGCGGGACGTTGCCTGGGCCCTGCGGCCGGGTTCGTGCCGGGAAAGTGGGGGCGCTGCCTGTCCGTTCCGGGTCGATGGCCGCGATGCTCCGTACACGGGTTTCTTCGTATCCGTCGTCCGGATGGCTTTCTTCGGGGTGCGGCTCTTCCAGCACTTCGAACGGCGTGACTGACAGGTTCAGTTCGGCCTGGATCCGCTGCAGGGCAAGGGCAAACGCGTGGGCGGAGGAATAGCGGGACGCGGGGGATTTGGCCATGGCCGTGGACAGTGCGAGCTCCAGTGATTCCGGAACGTCCGCCCGGCCAAGGCGTGGCAGCGACATGGTGGAGATGCGTGAAATGAGCTCCCGCTGTGAGTTGTCCGCCCCGGGCATCACGAACGGCGACCTGCCGGCAAGCAATGTATACAGCGTGGCGCCGAGGGCCCAAACATCAACCATTACGCCGTCGGTTCCGCCGTCTGTGAACTGCTCCGGCGGGGACCACGGGATGGACATTCCGGCGTCGTCGTCGGCGTCGGACCCGCCCAGGGTTCCGGATATTCCGAAGTCCGTGAGTGCTGGACGGTTGTAGTCGGTCACCAGGATGTTGGCGGGTTTGATGTCCCGGTGGGCAATACCGGCACGGTGCGCGGTTTCGACGGCGGAGGCCACCTGGATGCCCACGGCAAGGACCTCATCGACGCTGAAGCGCTGCCTCCGGTACCGCACGTCCAGGCTGGGCCGGGAGCAGTACTCCATGGCCAGGTAGGAGTGTCCGGCGTCGGTGACCTCGGCCTCGTAAATGGTCACGATGTAGGGGTGCGAGGACAGTTGGGCCATGAGGTTTGCCTCGGACTCAAACCGTCGGCGCGCGCCTTCGGTCTTCAGGTCCGAAAGCAGGACTTTGACCGCCACCCTGCGGCGGGGCCGGTCCTGTTCGTAAAGGTAAACGTCTGAGAAGCCGCCTGACCCCAACAGGCTGATGTAGGAAAACCCCGGAATGTGGGGTGGCGGCGCTACGGGCCGTTTGGAACTCAAAGAATCTCCTCAAAGCGAAGCGAAATGCCGTCGCCCAGTTCTGCGATGTCGCCATCAAGCAGGATGGCCATTTCGTTCTGGGCCAGGCGCCTTGGCTGCTGGCCTTCCCGGACGAGGACGGTGCCGTTCGTTGCTTTCAGGTCGCACAGCATCACATGCCAGCCCTCGAGGCGGACCTGGACATGCGAGCGGGAGATGTCGCCGCTGGGGCTGGCAACCTGCACCAGGCGCGGCATCACGCCGCCCTGGACGCGCGAGACCGACGGCTGGCGGCCGATCACCAGAGACTGGTCAAGGTCCACAAGCTCGCCGCTGGAGACCCGCATGCGGCCAAGCCGGGGCCGGGAAACCTGGACAGCATCCGACGGCAGGGGCTGCCCGCAGACCGCACACTGGGCGTGCGTCGGCGGATTCGCATGGCCCTGCCCGCAGACACGCGCAAGGACCATGGGGCCGGCGGATCCCGCGGCCTCCGTGTCGGCGACGGCGGGCGCGGGATGCACGGCCATCCCGGCCAGATCGCTCTTCATGATCGTCTGGCCGTCGTGGTCACCATCGTCGCGGACTGCCTCACCACGGGCTGCCTCACCACGGGCTGCCTCACCTCGGCCACCGTCACCACGGCCACCTCGGTCATCACTGCCCGGCCCGGGCTGTGAGGACATTCCCCCGCCAGTGTTCCAAGGAACTGAATCGATCAGTCCGCCGGAGGGTGCCGGTGCTGGTGCTGGTGCTGGTGCTGGTGCTGGTGCCTCAGTCGACAGCATGTTCCCCGCGGCGGGTGTCTCCGCGGGGTCCGCAGCCGAGGGCGTCTCCGCAGCGTCCGCAGCCGCGGATGTCTGCTGTGCAGGGGGCTCGGACAGCAGACCGTCGGGATCGTCACGGACAGCAGCGTCTTCTATGCTGCGGACCACAGTGCGCTCCCAGAGGTGGTCGTACGTGCTGGTCTGTTCGGAGGCCGGGGCCGGGTCCGGCGCCGGCTCTTCCTCCACCAAGGAAGCCGCATCCCCGGTTTGAAGGACAACATCCTCCGCCGGCCCGGAATCAGGATGTTCGGCGGGAAGGTCTTCGAAGTCTTCATCCATGACACCGATGACGGTTTCGGCCGATGCGCCGTGCTCCGGGGCATCAGCGGCAAACGTGGCATCCGGCACGGACTGGGCCACAGCCCCGGCCGGGGCCGCGGGTTTCTCAAACACGGCTTCCTCAGGGTCCAGTGCCACCATAGCGCCAGGCTCTGTGGCCGCCACCGCTGGCACAGTTGCCGGCACCGCGCCTGCAGGCACCACAGCGATAGGAACGGGTGCGGCCGCAACTGGTCCGGCCGCAACTGGTACCGCGGATACAAGCGGTGTTGGGACAGCCGCTTCAGCGCTGCCGTCCAAGTCAACGGTCAACGCCTGCAGGAGGACCACGCCCTCCTGAAGGGGCAGCGCAGGACCCGTGGTTTCACTGCCCGGAACGTCAACACCAGGAACGCTGATGCTGTACCACTCGGGGGCCGCGAGATGCCGTTCGGCCCACGTCGTCACGTCACGCCCATGAAGCTCCACCGGTCCGGTGGGCAGCTGCACTGTCAGGTCAATGTCTCCGCGCAGGAAAACCCGCAGGGAGTCGTTGAAATCCACGATTCCGAACGGCGGTATCTGGGCCAGCGACACGCCGAAGCTGCTGGTGACGGCGTGGAGCAGCTCATGGACCTCAGGTCCGCTTTCCAGCAGGTCCCACAGGGAGTGGACCAGCTGAGGGGGCGTATCGGGTCCCAGAAGGACGGCCGTGCGGGACCGGACAATGCCGTGCCATGTGCCTGGCACATAGTTATTCCCGGTCATCGCCTGGCTCCTCGCTTTCGTCCTCGCCTGACGTTTCCGGCCGTGCGGCGTCCACAACCTGGGACCGCGGCAGGGTGATCTCGTCCTCCGCGTCCGAACCGGGCCGAGGCGCCGTAGTGGCGATGCCGCCGTCGTTCATGACATTCCTGGCGTCCACCACGATGACAGTAACGTTGTCCCTGCCTCCGTTCCGGAGAGCGGCCTGGATCAGCGCATCCACCGCGTCCTGCGGATGGCCCACGGTACTGAGGATCCGGAACATGTGCTCGTCCGTGAGTTCGGCATTCAGCCCGTCCGAGCAGACCAGGATCCGGTCGCCCTCCTCCACCGGGAGCAGCCAGTAGTCGGCTTCGGTCTCGTCCCCGGTACCGAGGGCCCGGGTCACAACATGGCGGCGAGGGTGGACAGTTGCTTCCTCCGGCGTGATTTCGCCGGCATCGACAAGTTCCTGGACCTCGGAGTGGTCCACGCTGACCTGGGCAAACTGGCCCTGGCTCAGCCGGTAGGTCCGGGAATCGCCGATGTTCATGACCAGCCAATAAGGCATGCCCATCTGCTCCACCACCACAACCCCGGTCAGCGTTGTGCCGGCCCGGGCCCCGGTGGCCTCGCGGATGGAGTCGTCGGCCTTCATCAGGTATTGCTGGATAACTGCGGCGGTGACGCTCCGCTCTCCCGTGGCCAGTTGCGGCATGGCCGCCAGGGCGCGGACGCACATGCCGCTGGCGATCTCGCCGGCTTCATGGCCGCCCATTCCGTCAGCCACGGCAAAAACCGGGTCCGAAGCAATGAAGGAGTCTTCATTGAGCTCGCGCCGCAGCCCACGGTCTGTGCCGTAGCCGTAGCTCAGGCTCAGCCCGGAGTCGTGGTCTGCGGCGGCGGGAACACTGGCGGCTTGGGAATTCATGCCTGTCCTAGGTGGAAGGAGCGGTCACCAAAGTGGACAGTGGATCCCGGGCTGACAAAGGCGGGCACGCCCGGCTTGAGTGGGGTGCGCAGGCCGTCCGGAGTGGTGACGGCGCTCCCGTTCGTGGAGTTCCGATCCGTCACCCACACGCCCGCGCCATCCGAGAGGACGTGAAGATGCGTTTTCGAAATTGATCGGCCGGGGTCGTCCACGGCCAGCAACTGGGCCTGCTGCTCGCCCGCCTGCCCCACGGGGTTGCGGCCTACCAGGACGTTCCGGTCAAGCTGGAAGTCCCGGCCGTCGTCGAGCCTGATCCGCAGGACGGCCACGGGCGCCGCCTCACGGAATCCCCCGCGCATCTGCGTGCGGTCGTGGTCGTCGTCGGGGTGGGCTGCTGCGGGAGCCTGGCCTGGGGCACTGTGTTCCCTCGGAGCCGGATGGGCGGGGGGAATCGGCGCGGCGGGTTGGCCCGGCGTGCCCGCTGTGCGATGAGTGCCAGGCGGCACGGGTGCGGCTGCGGGTGCTGGTGCGGGCGGCGTGAAAGGCTGCGGAGCGAACGCCTGGGGAGCGGCGTAAGGCAGCTGCGCGGCTGGCTGGGCTGCCGGCCCCTGAGGGGTGGCCGGGGCGGGCGGAACGGCCTGGGCCATTGGTGCAGGCTCCGGGTGTACGGCGGCGCGTGGTGCTTGGCTGGCAGGTTGCCCTGCCGGCGGCTGCCACTGGTTGGGGTTCAGGGGCGCCTGGGCGTTGATGACCTGCGGGGCTTTGGCTGCTCCGGCCACGGGCGACGCGACCTGCTGCACGGGCGGCAGGTCCAGCGGCGCGAAACTATAGGGTCCTTGGATCCCGCCCGTGGCAATGGGGTTCCGTCCGGCCTTGACGTCAAAGACGAGGGTTTTCGCGGCGGAGTCGTGCCAGCCCCGGAGCTTGCCGTTCTTGTCCCAGGAGTTCGAGACCACCACGAGTACCGCCCACGCGGCACCGGCCAGGACCAGCGGCGCCAGGATGAAGAGTGCCGCGTCGAACCACTTGAAAATGACCAGCGCAGCCGCCGCAACGACGGCCAACAGGATGCCCGCTCCAGTGACAAGCCCGCGGAGGAAAACCGCTCCCCCGCCCGGCGCATAGCCGTCGTTGTCGGCGCTGCGGATGCCCATGAGCCGGTTGCCGATCGTGATTCCGGACCGGCCTTCCAGACCCAGCAGGACGACAATATAGACGAGCGTCAGCCCGAGGCCAATGCCGCCGAACAGGACCAGCGATCCCGTGTCATAAATGATGAATCCACCGCTTTGGGTGCGCGTCACCCCGGCGAAGCCAATGGCAAATGTCACTCCCAGGACCACCAGCGGAGCGAGCCAGTCCAGCACGGCAGCCCCGAGACGCTTTCCCGACGCAGCCGGAACAAGCCCAAGATTTACTGCCATGCCCGTTCCTCCCCCTTGACCGTGGACGGCCTGTGCCATTCCGGGACCGCTGTCAACCGGGACCCGTTGTACTACCGGGATAGTACCGGGAATCGCGGCGGCATGCTCAGCCGCACGTTCCATCAACGCCTGCTGGGCGTGGTCCACGTAGCGGGCATTCCGGGCAGCCCTGTTGGGCAAAGGGGCTCCGCAGGCGGTACAGAACGTGGCACCGGCGCGGATCAGCTGCTGGCAGCGCTGGCAGCGCTCGGAGTCTTGCGTCATGGTTCGGTGTGGTTCTTCCTGCCAGGGTTCCTCAGAACAGTGGACTCATCAGGTTCGGAGGGGCCTGCGGGGGTTGCCGCCGGACCGCTCTCCACCCTACCTTCGGCCGACTGCGGCACAGCTGAGCCAGCCTGCGGTGCGGCGCCGGGCTGCTTGACGTCGCCGGGCTGTTTTGCGGCGTCGCCTGGCCGCCGCAGCGACGCCAGCCCCCGGCCGGTGCTGCGCAGCTTGAGGGCTGCCCGCCCGTCCGCCAGCAGGGACCTGGGTGAGAACCTGGCCCGCTGCCGGCGCCAGAAGCCCACGGTCGCGGTCATTTCCTTGAGGGAGCCGTCCACGATGGTCCAGTATTCCTTGACCTCTTCCTCGCTCGGCTGCCCGGCGCCAAAGATTGACGCGTCCGCACGGCGGGCCAGCATCGTTGTTGTGGTCCCGGTCGAGGGGAAAGCTTCCGCCACTACCGCAGCGCTTTCCCGCCGCGTGGCGCGGGTGTCGATTCCCGCCCCCATGTCCGTGGCGAGGCTCAGCACCTCGTTCCAGCCCCCGCCGACGCGCTGCGCCGGGTGGCCTTCGGTGAACCGGGACTTCCGTCGTCGTGATTTGAGCAGGGCGATGATCAGCAGCGGCAACGCAAGGATCGACAAGGGAATCAGGGCAACCCCGAGGGCGCCAAGGAGCGCGCCCCAGAACAGCCAGGGGTTGTTCTTCTTCTGGTCCGCATCCAGCGCATCCGGGGAGGAGTCCGGCGGCAGGTCTGCGGGCTCCTGCGGGGGCGGGGGCGGCTGAAGCACCTGTGGCTTGGGTTTGGATTTGTTTTCCGGGTCCGGCGGGATGGGGATGTTGTCCTTGGGCGGTGTCGGGTCAAAGCTGACCCAACCCACGCGGTCGAAGGCCACCTCCACCCAGGCGTGGACGTCCTTGCCGGTGATCTTCACTTCGCCGGCGCCGTTCTCCGGGCTGGTCGGATCGGGGTAGAAGCCCATGACCACGCGTGAGGGGATCCCCAAGTGGCGGAGCATCAGCGACATCGCCACGGCATACTGTTCGTCGTCGCCGAGCATTTGCTTGGCCGTCAGGAGGTTCCTGATCCGGGACGAGCTGTGCCCGGAGACGCTGGGCAGTTGCCCTTCGGTGACCAGCCCGTTGCTGAAAGCGCCGGTCTTCTGGAAGTGGGCCTCGATCTGGCGGACGCGGTCGATGGCGGTGGGCGCGTCGGCCGAGAGGTCGTTGGCCTGCGAGCCGACGACCGGCGGCACCTCCAAAGCGTCAGGCAGGGTGACTTTGGCAAAGTCGTACTGGGTCAGCTGGCCATGCTCCAGCTTGACCGGATCGGACACCTGGACACTGTAGGAGTCACCCTTCGAGAGGCCCTTGGTGGTCACTGCGGTGTCCGTGCCCGAGTTGAAGTACAGGCCCGAAGCGGCCCCTGACGCACTTTGGTCAAAGCTCAGCCCCGTGGTCTTTCGGCCCCCCGGGACGAAAAAGCCTTGGTAGTCCTCGATGGTGATGTCAATGGCGTAGTCATTGGTAGGCACAACACTGGAAGTATCGGCCAGGGTGTTGATGGATTTGGTATCCCCCACCTTGCTGAAATTGCCGGAACCGTTGGGGTCCATGTTGTAGTTGGTGCCGTTGAACGCGTCCAGCGCCCCCAGCCGCACCCGTCCGTCCCGCGGCAGGCCCTTGACCACAAACAGCGTGTCGTCCTTCTTGTCCTTGACGAAGGTCCGGAAGCTTGCCAGTGGCGTGATGTAGTCCTTGGGGTCAAATGGCGGGACCACCACGTTGCGCAGCACTTTCCTGTCGTCGCTCGCCGTGACCAACGGGGCCGCGACGGCGGTGATGGTCATGCTTGCGGCGATGACGGCAGCGGCGGTGCCGAGCCTGCGGATCCTGGCGCGCTGGGCAGTGCCGGCGTCGCTTTGGGGGCGGTTGACGGACACTTTCCGGGTGTCGCTTCGGCGCAGTGCATCACGGCGGAACGTGGCCCAGGCGATCGCAATGACCGTCAGGCCAATGCCCCGCTCCACCGTCAGGAATGCGGCGTTGGTGCTGAATGCAATGCCCGTGACAAAGAGGGCAAGCACAGGCAGCAGCGGCCAATAAGGAGCCTTGGCCCGCCAAGTGAGGATTCCTGCCACCAGCGCGGTGAGAAGGGAACTGAGGAACGGAACAATGAGGACTCCCCCAGCGGTTCCCACCGGCACACCGACGGTCAGCATGTCCTTCCAGGCGAACACCACCCCCAGGAGCAGCGTTCGGAGGGAGTCCAGGCTGGGGACGAAGCCCGCGATGGCTGCGTCCGGCACGGCAAGCACGGTTCCCAGCACCAGGTAGGCGCCCAGCGCCAGGGCGGAGGTGATCAGCAGGCCAAGCCGCAGGTGGGCGTTGGCGGCGGCGAGGGCGAGACCGAGGATGATGCCGCCGAACCCGGAGATGAGATAGTAGGCGTCCCCGCCGAAGCTGAGGCTGAATCCCAGCACGCCGAGCCCGAGCAGGATGGTGAGCGCACCGGCGTCGACCATAAAATGCCACGCAGGCTGGCCATCCGCGAATGCTGACTCATGCTCTTGCTGCTGGCGCTTTTTCTGCCGGGATGCCCGGGGGCGGAGGTCGGATGCGGAGCTCATGCGGCCGCCTTTCTCAGGACGATGGCGAGGTCGGCGAGGTCGCCCAGGGTCAGCACCGTCAGGTCGGCGATGTTGGCCCGCGACGGCGCCGCTCCGGTCTGGAGCCGCACGGCGAGGCTGCGGACGCCGGGAGCGACCGAGGCGGCAGCGGAACGAAGCTGGGTGGGCGTGACGTTGCTGCCCACCACAAAGAACACCACAGAGGCGTTGGGGACCGTGTCGGCCAGGGACCGGGCGAGGTCGACGGCGGTGCGGCGCATGGGTGCCCCGACGATCCTGGTCATGTCGTCCAGCATGTTGCGCCCGGTTTCGCAGCGCAGTGGACCCTTCTGGGTCAGGACGTCCAGCTCCCGCTGCTCCCGGATGGCCTGGCGGCCGATCGAGGCGGCGGCAGAGATGGCCATCTCGAATTCCTGTTCCGAGGCATACTCGTCCGTGTTGATGGACAGAGAAATGGCGAGGTGGGCGCGCCGGGTTTCCTCGAACTGGCGCACCATCAGCTTGTTGGTCCGCGCAGTGGTCTTCCAATGGATGTGCCGGCGGTCATCCCCCGGCACGTAGTCCCGCAGGGCGTGGAAGGACACGTCTGCGCTGGAAAGGTCCGTGGTGGGCATGCCTTCAAGGTCGCGGATGAAGCCCGCGGCCGAACCAGCGAGGGCAACGGTCCGGGGATGGACGTAAAGGTCCTCCGGTTCGGTCCACAGCACCTGGCGGCGCAGCAGGTGCAGAGGGTCGGCACGGACGGAGCGGACCGGACCCACCACGATGACGGCGCGGCGGGCGGTGGGAATGGTGAAGAGGTCCTCGTGGACCTGCTGGGGCTTCATTCGCGGAAGATGGAAGACGGCGGTAGCGGCACCGACAGGCAGTTCGAGGGCGGCCGGCAGGAGCGGGCGGGCGGAGGTGTTGGAGACCGCGATGCTCCCCACGGCGCTGTCGCCAACGGCGACGCGGGTACGGGCGAGGTCCAGGACCACGCCGTAGGATGACCGGCCCAGGATAAAGCCGACCGCGATCGCAAAGAGTACAAACGCAGCGATGGCCGCCGCTTTGGCTTCCTGCCAGCCGAACGACTGGCCGGTGGCCCATAGCAGGATGGCGGCGGCGAGCACAGACCAGCCCAGGATGCTCACGACGGACAGCACCGGCCACACGTACCGGAGCCAAAGGCCCCGGACCTTCTGCCAGGCCGGTGCAAGGGCCAGGCCGGCCGTGCTGGTGGCCTCGGCCCAAAAAGCCGGGGGGTGCAGCCGAGTGGGCTTGCCGTTCCGGTGGAAAAGTTGCCGGAGACGGTCAGCAAGCCGGATCAACGGAGTGCTGCTGGACATAGTGGTGCCTTCGTTTGCGCTGGGTGGTGGTCGGGAGGTCCTGGAACCGTCAGGCGGTGGCGCGCTGCTGCGGGGCTGCAACGTCGGACAGGACCCGGGCCAGGACTGCCTCAGGCGTGGCGCCGGAGAATTCAGCCTCGGGATCCATCACGAACCGGTGCGTCCACACCACGGCGGCGAGTTCCTTGACGTCGTCCGGGAGGACGAAGTTCCGCCCTTGGCCCGCAGCCCAGACCTTTGCGGCGCGGACCATGGCGATGGCTCCACGGACGGAGACCCCCAGCCGGGTCTCGGGCGCGTTGCGGGTCTCTTCGCAGAGCCGGGAAATGTACTCGAGCACGGCGGTGTCCACATGGACGGTGGCCGCGAGGTCTGCCATGTCCGCCACGGCCTGGGTGGTGATCACGGCGGTGATCTCCTTGGAGCGGTCCTTCAAGTTGGCGCCGCCGAGCAGCTTGACGGTCGAGGCGTGGTCCGGGTAGCCGATGGAGGTCTTGATCAGGAAGCGGTCCAGCTGCGCCTCGGGCAGCCGGTAGGTGCCGGCCTGCTCGATGGGGTTCTGCGTGGCCATGACCATGAACGGCCGGCCAGCCTCGTAGGTGACGCCGTCCACGGTGACCCTGGATTCTTCCATGACTTCCAGCAGCGCCGATTGGGTCTTTGGCGAGGCACGGTTGATCTCGTCGGCCAGGACGATGTTGTTGAAAATGGGTCCCTTGTGGAACTCGAACTTCTGCGTCTTCTGGTCGTAGATGGTCACACCGGTTACGTCGGACGGCAGCAGGTCAGGGGTGAACTGGATGCGGTTGTTGGATCCCTGCACTGTGGCTGCCAAGGCGCGCGCCAGCGAGGTCTTGCCGGTGCCCGGCGCGTCCTCGAAGAGCACGTGGCCCTCGGCGAGCATCGCCGTGAAGGTCAGCCGGATGACATGTTCCTTGCCCAGCACCGCCTGTCCGACATTGGCAACGAGCTTTTCGAAGGTGCCTGCAAACCATTCGGCCTGCTCGGTGGTCATTGTCATGGAATTTTTCCTTTGTCTTGGTCAAGGTTTGGCCGGACCCGAGGAGTCCGGACCCAACAGTTGCTTTGGTGGTAACTGACTAGCGGTTTGGCATCCCGTTCGGCGGGTTGCAGCCAAGGTTCGATGTGTCGCAACGGAGCCAGTTGCCGGCCGCCATGCCGCTGGTGAGGTGGTACCAGATGCCCGTGGGATTGTTGGACGTCTTGTACCAGACCTGGTAGCGGTCGGATTGCGCGGCGGCACCGGCGTCGAGCCATTTGCCTTCACCCACGCACGAGGACGGGTTGCCGGCGCGGAAGCTGTCCGTCCCCTTGCGTGGTTCGGTGCAACTGCGAACGGGACTCGCGGTGATACTCCACGACGAGGGTGGCGGGGGCGTGGGGTCCGTTCCGGAACGCGAATTCGCCTGGCCTGCCGGACCCACCGCCGCAGTAACCGC
The DNA here is from genome assembly GCF_037203945.1 of Pseudarthrobacter sp. CCNWLW207. NCBI lineage: Bacteria > Bacillati > Actinomycetota > Actinomycetes > Micrococcales > Micrococcaceae > Pseudarthrobacter > Pseudarthrobacter sp. CCNWLW207. The sequence continues at coordinate 18,473 of NZ_JBBCBS010000001.1, forward strand.
ACGGACCTTCAGCGTCCGGACCTGGTCCCAGCCGCCGGCGGACCGGTCGAAGCGGTTTGCCAAACCGACGTTGATCCATGCTCCCCCTTCGTAGCTGATCTCAAAGTGATCAAGCGGGCGGCCGTTAGTTGTCGGGTTGTTCCAGGTCCAGTGAACGTCGCCGTCTCCCTGGGCCGACGTCCGTCCGTCCACGTTGGGGGCATTCGGCGGGCCGTAGGGGTTGCCGGAGCCGATGTTCTTGGCATCGCTGGAAACGTTGTTCTTGGTGGAGGTGGCGATGATGGTGACCGTGATGTCCCGGCCGTTGGTCATCCCGTTGATGGTTCCACCACCGGCGGGGATGGTTCCCGACCTGCCGTCCGCGTTGTACGTGTACTGGATTTCACCTTCGGTGGAGCCGTTCCGCTGGGCCTGGGTCAGCGGGGTGAACGTCACCTTGAGCTGGCCGCTGGTACCCGTGTCAGCCACTGTGCCGCCGCTGACCGGGTCAGGCTTGCCAGCCGCCCGGATCTGGGCGGACGGGCTGCTGGTCCCGCTGGTGCCGGCCTTGTTGGTGGCCGAGACGGTAAAGGTGTAGTTGGCCTCGGAGTTGTCCACCGTGACGTTCTGCGTAGTTCCTCCCGTCACTGCTTGGGAGGCCACTACTGCCCCGCCCCGAAGGGTAGTGAGGGTATACGAGGATACGGCGTCACCGTTGTTGTTCGGCGCAGTCCAACTGACCTTCAGCTGGCTCTGTGGCCCCACGGAGCCGGCCTGCGAAGCGGTCGGAGCTGCAGGGGTGGCCGGCGGGCCGGCAGGCACTTCGGCGGCTGAGTACGGACTCCACTCGGACGGATCCTTCGCATCATTGCGGGCCAGCACCCGGACCTTGTACGAGACGCCGTTTTGCAGTCCCTTCCAGACGTAGCTGACCGCGGTCAGGTTCTGGATCTGGGCGTTCTGGCCGGGTGGGGCGGGCGAGATCTCCAGGTCATAGGACTTGACCGGGGAGCCCTTGCTGGCCGGTGCCACCCAGTTCACGGAGAGCTGCTTGTCGCCGAAGTTCAGGGTGGGCGCCAGCGGGGTGTCGGGCTTGACGTCGGGACGGACCTCAGCGGACGCCGGGGAGCGGTCCGACTCACCGAATTCGTTAGTGGCCGTCACCTCGAAGTGGTACTTCGTGTTGTTGACCAGCCCGTTCAGGGTGCACGTGTTGGCGGGGCAATCCTGCCTGAAGCCGGACTCACCGTACACCGTGTACTTGGTGATGGGTGACCCGCGGTCTGCCGGGGCGGACCAGTTCAGCAGGGCCGTCTGGTCCCCCACGCTCTGGGCCTGCGGTGTGGTGGGTGCAAGCGGCTTGTCCTTCACGGTCAGGCGGATGCGGGCCGTTGCCCGCCGTGAAGATTCCTCAGTTTTGTCGGCAACTGTGTAGGACACCACCATGGACCCGGAGAATCCCGGAGCCGGTGTCACCACCACTGCATCGCCGGATACTTCTACGTTGCCACTTCCGGTTTCGGCACCGGCCGCGACGATCTTCAGAGCCGTTTCGGGGAACGGGTTGGAGTCGTTGGCCAGGGCTTTTACAGTGACGGGCTTCCCGGCCGCCGCATTGGGCTCCACGTCATCGTTCGCCACCGGTTTGGGCCTGTTGGAAGCCGTCACTGCCAGTTGGTAGGTCGCAGTTGCCTCAAGGCCGCGGGAGTCCTTGGCCTTGACCTGGACTGCGCCCGTGGTGCCGGTCGTTGTTGAACCATCCACGGACGTTTTGAGCGTCTTTCCGTCTATCCTGGCGTTGAAGCTGGCGGGGCTCCCCCCGACAAGTTCGTATTTCATGTTGTCCACGTCGTCCCGGTCCGGATCCGACGTCAGCCGGCTCAGATCCAGCTCCGCAGTCTCGCCCTTGGGGACCTCGACAGTGGCGCCCAGCAGGGTGGGCGGGTTGTTCCGGTTCGGATCGGGCAGGACCTTGGTGCGGATGCTGAGGGTGGATTTCAGGCCCTCGGGATCGTCCGGTCCAGTGCCGTCAGTCACCTCGAAGCTGAGCGATCCCGGCCCGACGTAATCGGTACCCGCGGTGTATTTGAGCGACGTGGCGCTGCCGGCTGTGGGATCGCCGCCATCTGCACCGATGAGCTTGATCCGGTCGGTCTGGGTCAGGCGCGGGGAGCGGCCTTCCCGGACTTTGACCCACTCGTTCAGGTTCACAGTGGCGGACTGGCCGGCGATGACCTCAATCACCTCGTCCTTGGCGAGCGTCGGCACCTGCTGTCCGATTCCCGGCACCCAGATGATGGCGGTGGACTTCTGGCCGTCCACGTCCTCCACGGTGTAGGGAATCAGCTGCGGCTGTTCAGTCAGGTCAACACGCATGTTGCCGTCGGCGCCGGGACGGGCGGTGGTGGCCTCCGTGCTGATTTTGAGGTTTTCGCCCACGCCGTCGGGGTCTTCGTCGTTTTTCAGGACCGGAACGTCCACGGCCGTCTTGCCCATGGTCTGGGCGGAGGTGACCCTGTCGTCGCGGGCGATGGGTGCCTGCAGGGGTACTTCGTTGTCCACCACCACGCGGATGGTGGCCTGCGCCTTGGCGTCGCGGTCATCGGCGATGGTGTACCGCACATTGACCGTCCCCTCGGCCCCGGGAGCCAGCAGGATGATGCGGCCGCTGGATTTGCTGACGGTGGCCTGGAGGGCGTCGTCAGCTTCGATGCCGTCGGTAAGGATGCGGATGAGGTCGCCGTCGGGATCGGTGTCGTTGCCCGTGGCGTCGACGGCGATCTGGCGTCCGGGACGGACCTTGATTTCGTCGTCCACGGGCGTGGGGTTCTGGTTGGTCTCGCCGCGCGGGGCGATCCCAACTGTCACGGTCCCTGTATTGACGGCGCCTTGGCGGTCCACCACCTTGTAGCGGAAGGTATCGGTTCCCGCGCCGTCTCCGGCGGCGATGAAGTCGATGAAGTTGCTGCCCACGGTGGCGGTTCCCATGGCGGGCGTGCTGTCGATGCCGGTCAGCTGCACGGAGTCGCCGTCAGGGTCAATGCCGTCCAGCGGGACCGGGATGCGCACCGTACCCGCGGCGACCACACGTGCGGTCAGGTTCCGGGGTTGCGGGCGGGAGTTCTCCGACCCCTCCAACGGAAGGATGTGGATGGTCACTGCGGCCGCGCTTTTCTGTCCCTGCGGATCCACCGCGTTGTAGATGGCCCGGACCGTCTTGGGCTGGGACCCGGCGATGAACCGGAGCGTGTTCTCTGAGACGAAGCCCTTACCGTCCAGCTCATCCACGTTCTGCGGCAGCACAGGGTCAACGGTCAGCTTTTCACCCTGCGGGTGGGTGTCGTTGTCCAGGACGGGAATGGTCACGACGTCGTTGACGCGGACGTTCACTTCGTCCGGCTTCGGCTGCGGTGCTTCGACGACGGCGGGGGCGGGCACCGGGACCACTGAGACGCTGCCGGTGGCAGACTTGCGGCCGTTGGACATCGTGTATTCGAACAGAAACGGTTCCTTGGTGCCCAGGACGTCGGTGATCCGAAGGACGCTGTGGTCGATCACGCTCACGGACGCGGTGATGTTGTCCGGCAGCTGAACGGACTGCAGGACCAGGACTCCGCCGGAGGGGTCGGAGTCATTGGCCAGCGGGTCAAGGAGGACGCTGCCGCCGGTGGGCATCAGGGCAACGTCATGCACGGCAACGGGGTCGCCGGTATCCTTCCCGGATTCCACGTCAACGCGGATCAGGCCCTGGCTGCTCTGCGGCCCGTTGCTCGCGATATAGGTCAGGTAGACCGGACCCGGGGTGGTGCTCTTGAAAGTGAAGGTCCCGCCGTCGGTCACAGGACCGAGTTCGGCCGGCCCGTTGGCTTCCACCTGGGCCAGCCGCAGGGCACCTCCGTTGGGGTCGACGTCGTTCTTCAGGGGCGCGATCACCAAGTCCTGACCCACCACCGCCGTCACGTGGTCGGCATTGACTACAGGTGCCAGGGCGCCGGGCGGCTGGACGTTGACCACGACTTTTCCGGTGACCGTGGCGCGGCCATCCCAGATGGTTACGGTGACGTTCTTCTTGCCTGCGGTGGCGCCGGAATCCTGGAAAGTCAGCAGGCCGTCGCGGCGGACTTTGACCTGGTCCTGGTCGTTGTCGGCTTTGGCGTCCATCAGGACCAGGTCGTCGCCGTCGGGGTCCATCCAGTCCGTGAGGATGTTCTGGCTGACGGTCTTGCCCTGTTCCACCAGCATGGTGGTGGCGTCGCCGCCGCGCTTGAACAGGGGTGGCCGGTTTTCTTCCGGGCCCACTACGCTCAGCGTCACCTGGCCGCCCGCGGACAGGCCACGGCCGTCAGCGGCGTTATAGTCGAACGTTTCGGTGCCCGGCTTTGCGTCCGCCGGTACCGAGATTTGGAAGGCTGTGCCGCCGTAGATGCTTTCGAGGCTTCCTGCCTTGGGTCCGGCGTTGCCGACGGCGGCGGTCAGGACGTCGCCGTCGGGATCGGAATCGTTATCCAGGACGCTGAGGACGGTGGTGCGTCCGGGGCGGACGCCCACAGTATCCGGTTTCGTTTCCGGCGGTCGGTTGGGTTTGGTGCGGTCGGGCAGGACATTGATGGTGTTGTTGTCGGCCGATTCCTGGTCCTGCTCGTCCGATTCGTTCTTCGGCGGCACCACGTCGTCCCAGTTGTTCACGAGCTGCATGTTCTGGTTCACCAGCCACACATTCCCGGAGTTCACATCGTTCAGGACCACCAGGCCCCGGTTCACCCGGAAAACATACGACGGCGACGCACTCGCCTTGGGCACATCCACATTCTTGTCATCAGCATCGTTAGTGCAGTCCCGCACGTACTTGTTCGCACCCGACCACGCCGCATGCACACAACCGCCCAGCTGCACCGGCGCCGCCGGCACACCCTCACCATCGAAAGTCACCGTCTTCGCCGTAGAACCATCCAAAGGCTGCTTCAACAACGCCTTCTGCGTCGAAATCGCCACAAAATCACTGCCCGGACCGCCCTGCTGCAACTTCGCATCCCGCGCGTTCTCCAACTGCAGCCGCTTCCCGCCCGGCAGGAACAGCTTCCCCGCCGCAGCATCCAACACCACCGGCTTGTCCCCCACCACCGTGATCTGCAGATCACCGGAACCCTTAAGCTCACCCCACGTGCCGGACTCCGACGACGTCACCTCACCGTTAACATCCACGGCCGTGACAGTGACCGTGCCAGTCTTCGGATCCGCAGAATAAATCCGGTCATCAGCGCCCACAGCGGACACCAACCCCTCGGAACCCACCATCACCGGCTCCGACGATTCCTCATCAAACCCGTTCACGGTGGACGGTGACACCGCCCAAACCTTGCCCTTCGCCGCATCCGTAACAGAGATGACAGCGGAACCGAAACTCACATCGGCCGAACCCGGCAACTGCTTATCCCCACCCAGGCGCATATTCGCAGGAGAAACCTGATTCAGCGTCGAACCAGTCTCATCATCCACAAACACATCCCCGGCATGCTGCAAAATATCAAACGTCGTACTCGCCGGAGTCACCGCACCATCAAGAACCCGCGACGGATAATTCAACCGCCCCACAGCATTCTTCGACTTCGACACCACCCACACACCGCCGTCGTTCAACTCCACCTCAGTGGTCTTAAACCCCGGATACAACACCGCACCCGTGACCAACACCACTACCGCAGCACTAAAGGCGGTACCGGTGATCAGCCGCTTGTTGCGTTTCGTGAGTTTGTTGTGGCGCCTTTTCAGCCCAAGCTTCCCCAGCAGAGTTGTCACAGCGTTACTTTTCCCTCAATTTTGTGGCGGCCCCCAGGCCATCCTGTCCAAAGACCCGGTATCGGGCTCTCTGTTCCCCGCGTCAGCCTACCCAAGCTTCGGAGCAGCCGCGATGGGGAGCCCTCCCCAACCGATTCGCTGCCGCATCCGCTCCCAACATCCCTCAGCATCGCGGGATCCCGTGGGAGTAAGGCTGACCGAGCTGTGAGTGTCCCGCGACCATGTAATAACCGACGTTTCGGTTGGAGCCGGGTTCAATCCGGTAGAACGGCTGATCCGGGGTGTTGGTCCAGTGGTCATTCATCATGACGTAGCAGTGGACCACGATCCGCTCGCCGCTGTTGACGTAAAACCACGGCGGGGTATCGCCCTTGTTGACACCTTGGCAGTCGAAGTACGGACTTGGCCGGTAGCTGGCCTTGCCATACTCGAACGTGCAGGTGCGCACCAGGTCCGTGCCCTTGACGACGGTGGTGATCCATTCGCCTTGCGCACCCGAGGACGCGGACGCGGACACCACACCGCTTTCAGTGCCCAGCGAGTTGATGGTTTTCACGTCGATGCGATGCGACTCACTGAATCCTCCCGTGTTGATGACCCTGCTGCCGGACGGGGCCACGTTCTCCCAGCCGCCGCCGTCGATGCTGATCCGGGTACTAACTACGTCATTGGTGGTGGTGGACGGTGAGGACCAGTTCAGGGTCAGCGATTTCTGGTTCATGGCACCGTTCTGCCCGGATGCCGACGGCGTCCCGGGTGACCCAAAGGGGGTGGTCGAGGCCCCGGTGCTGCCATTGGAGCTCGGCGCAACCGTGGAGTGCGCGATCACCGTGATCGTGGTCTGGGTGCCGTTGGCAAAGCCGCCCACCGTTTGGCCGCGGGCGATCGGGCCGCTTTGGCCGGTGCTGGCGTTGTAGCTGTAGCTGACCTCATCCGCGGACGAGCCGTTGCGTTCCGCGGCGGTCAGTTCCTTGAAGTTGATAGTCACTTTCCGCCCGGCTCCTCCGGTGTCCGCGGCGGCGACCGTAACGCCTGAGACCTGGCCGAGTTTGCCGGTGGCGCGCCGGGGTGCCGATGGCGGACTGACGGCACCCTTTCCTGCCTTGTTTTCGGCCTGGACAGTGAACGTGTACTCAGCTTCGGAGTTGTTTGCCGTGAAATTGGCCGTCCGTACCGTACCCGCGATGGTCTGGGTCTGCGGCGCTCCGCCGCCTCCGCTCATCGTGACGTAGTAATTCCTGATCGCGTCCCCGTTGGTATCGGGTTCCGTCCAGTTCACCCGGAGCTGGTTGGTGGTTCCTACTGCAGAAGCCACGGCTGACGTCGGTGCGGCTGGTGCGGCTGGGACTCCGGCCGGGTTGTCTTCGGAGGAGTAGATGCCCCAGTCGGACGGACCGAGCTCGTTGACGGCCTGCGCGCGCACTTTGTAGCGGACTCCGTTGGTCAGGCCGGGCCAGGTGTACGTCAGGCCGGTCACACCGTTCTTGACGGCGATCCCGCTGGCCGGCGACGGGGAGATCTCGAGGTTGTAGCTCTTGACGGCGGAACCCTCGGTCTTGGCCGGTGCCCAGTTGATGACCATGTTCCTGTCGCCCGCCTTGACGGTGGGCGCCTCGGGCGGCGACGGCTTTTCGTCGGGCCGGATTTCGTTCGACTGCGCGGACGCCGGGGAGTCCCCCACCTCGTTGGTTGCCGTCACGCTGAACACGTACTTCACGTCGTTGGTCAGTCCGCTGAGTGTGCACGTTGTGGTGGCGCACTGTTGTTCGAACCCGTTGTTGGAGCGGACCTTATAGCCGGTGATCGTGGCGCCGTTATCCGACGGCGGGGCCCACTTGAGCACTGCGGTCCGGCTCCGTACGTCGGTTGCTGTGGGGGCCGAGGGGGCATCCGGTTTGTCCCGGACTGTGATGCGGACCCGGCCGTTCACCTGGCGGGACGGATCCTCGGTTTTGTCCGAGACCGTGTACCGCAGCACCATGACGCCCTTGGATCCTTCAGCCGGCGTCACCGTGACAGAATCCCCGTTGATGACGGGTTGGCCGGCAGCGGATCCGGTTTCGACACCGACTGAGACAACCTTGAGCGGCGTGTCGCTAAACGGATTGAAGTCGTTGGCGAGGACGTTAATAGTCTCGGCCCGGCCCGCGTTGGCTTGGTCGACGACGTCCTCGTTGGCGGTGGCAAGCGGCCGGTTTGATGCCACGACGGTGGCCGTCACTGACGCCTTGACAGCTCCGGAGCGTCCGTCGGTGACTTTCAGCGGGATGGTCCCCTTGCGGCCCGCGGCCATCCCGGCCTCGGAGCGGACGTTGAGCGTCTGCCCATCAATCGTGGCTGTGAACCCTTCGGGCGTGGTCCCGTCCAACTCGAATGCGAGCTTTTCCTGGTCCCCGGCGTCCACATCCCTGGCCAAATTGCCCAAGTCCAAGCTGGCTGTTTCGGCCTTCGGCACTTCGAGGTCGCTTCCGCTGAAGGTGGGCTCGTGGTTGGCGTTCGGGTCCGGAATGACCTTGGTGATGATGGTCAGCGTGGATTTCAGGCCCTGCGGATCTTCCGGACCGGAGCCGTCCGTCACTTCGAAGGTGAGGGAACCGGGACCGACGTAGTCCTTGAGTGCCGCGTAGCGCAGTGTCCTGGCATTACCACCGATGACATTCTGGGTGTCGGCGCCCTGGACCCGGACCTTGTCCGCCTGGGTGATCTGTGGAGCGCGGCCGTCCCGAACCCGGACGTACTCGCTCAGGTCAAGCGTGATTTCCTTGCCGGCCATCACTTCCACGACGTCGGCGCGGGCCAGGGTAGGGTGCTCTTCACCCTGCCCGGGCACCCAGACGACAGCGGTAGCATTCTGGCCATCGACGTCGGTGACGGTGTACGGGACCAGCTGGTCCACCGGTGCCAGGCTGACCACCACGTTGCCGTCGCCGCCGACCCGGGCGTTCGGGTTTCCGTCCGGCAGCGTGATCGTGAGTTCGGAGGCCACGCCGTCGGGGTCGGAGTCGTTTTTCAGGACAGGAACGTCGACGGCGGATTTCCCCAGCGTCTCGGCGGGTGTGACGACGTCGTCCTTGGCAGTCGGGGTTTTGAGGGTGGCGTCGGGGCTCACCCTGACCCTGATGACGGCACTGCCCTGGGCCTTCTTGTCGTCCTGGATCTTGTAGCCTACGCTCTCGTTGCCGGCGGCGCCCGGCGCGGTCAGCAGTACCCTGCCGCCGGCGGCCGTTTCGACGCGGAGCTCGGGCCGGGCCTCGAAGGCGTCGGAGACCAACCCGAGCGGGTCACCATCCGGATCTGAGTCGTTACTAAGGGCGTCCACGGCGATCTTGCGTCCGGGCCGCACTTCCACGGAGTCATCCATGGCGATGGGTTTCTGGTTGTTGGGCTCCGGCGGAGCAACCCCGACAATCACCGTGCCGGTGTTCTCGGCGCCAATCCGGTCCCGGACGCGGTAGGTGAACGTGTCGGTCCCGGCGGCTGTTCCGATCGCTGTGAACTCAAGGTAGCCGTCCTTGACTACAGCCGTTCCCATCGCGGGGGCCTTATCCACCCCGATCAGCTGCACGGAGTCGCCATCGGCGTCGATGCCGTCCAGGGGCACGGGGATTCGCACCACCATCCCCGACACCACGCGCGCCGTGAGGTTTTTGGGTTCGGGGCGGGTGTTGCGTTCGTCATCGCGGGCGCGGACGCGGATAGTGACCTGTTGGGAGTCCGACTGTCCGGATTCGTTGGTGACCTTGTAGATCGCGTAGACGGTCTTGGGCACGTCTCCGGCGATAAAACGCAATGCGTTGCCCGCGCGGAAGATGCGGCCGTCGGCGTCGTCCGGCTTTTGGGCCAGCTCCGGCTCAAGCGTGAGCTTCCCGCCGTTGGGGTCGGTGTCGTTCTCAAGGACGGGAATGGTGACGACGTCGCCGACCCGGACTGACACTTCGTCCGGTTTGGCCTGGGGGGCCTGGAGCTTGGCCGGCGCGGGCACTACCAGGACCGCGATGTCCCCGCTGGCGGAGGACTTGCCGTTGGAGATCGTGTATTTGACGTTGAGCTGGCCCTGCGCCCGTATATCGGTGATCCTGACAACGGAATGATCCACCACCGAGACGCTGACCGGCAGGCCGTCGGCCGCCGTGACGGACTGGACCACAAGCACGCCGCCGGAGGGGTCCGAGTCGTTGCCAAGGACATCCACCAGAACAGTGCCGCCGCTGGGCAGCAGGGCCGTGTCCCGCACGGCGACGGGGGCGCCATCGCCGTCTCCGGAAACCACGTCCACGCGAACCAGCTGCTGGGCACTGGCCGGACCGTTGGTCACGAGGTAGGACACGTAGTGTGCGCCCTGGGCCGTGGAGTTGAAGGTGAAGGTCTGCTGGTCCGCGCCCATGGTGGCTGTGGAGTTGCCGTCCGGCGTGATCTGGGCGAGACGAAGCGCACCGCCCTGCGGATCGGAGTCGTTCTTCAGCGGTGCGATGACAGTGTCCACACCGGCGACGGCGACGACGTGGTCTGCGTTGGCGATGGGCGGCAACGCACCCGGCGCGCGCACGTCCACTGTTACTTTGCCCTCGGCGGTCGACTGGCCGTCGGACACCGTGAGGGTGACCACCTTACGGCCCGGCTCCGTACCGGCGTCCTGGAAGGTGAGCAGTCCGTCGGGCCGGGCTTTGACCTGGTCGCGGGGGTCGCTTCCGGTGGCACTGACTACGTAGAGGTCGTCGCCGTCGGGGTCGGTCCAGTCGGTGAGGATGTTCTGGCTGACGATTTTGCCGGCCTGCACCACGAGCGTGGTGTTCCTGTTCGGTTTTTGCCGCGGGGCGGAGTTCTCCCCCGGCGGGATGATATTGAGGGTGATGTCGGAAGAGGCGGTGAGGCCACGGCCGTCATCGACGTTGTATTTGAAGGTCTCGGAGCCGGTCTTCTCTGCCGGGACACTGACCTGGAAGCCGGTAGAGCCGTAGATTGGGGCGAGGAGCCCGGATTTGATCGGTTCCGGGGCACGGACCGTGAGGATGTCGCCGTCGGGGTCGGTGTCATTGTCCAGCACCGGGAGGATCGCGGTCCTTCCCGCGCGTATCCCAAAAGTATCCGGCTTGGCGACCGGCGCGCTGTTGGGTTTGGTCCGGTCCGGCAATACCGTCTGCTGGACTTCGTCCGCGGAGTCCTTGTCGGCGTCGTCGGACGTCTGTTGTGGCGGAATGACGTCGTCCCAGTTGTTCACGAGCTGCATGTTCTGGTTCACCAGCCACACATTCCCGGAGTTCACATCGTTCAGGACCACCAGGCCCCGGTTCACCCGGAAAACATACGACGGCGACGCACTCGCCTTGGGCACATCCACATTCTTGTCATCAGCATCGTTAGTGCAGTCCCGCACGTACTTGTTCGCGCCCGACCACGCCGCATGCACACAACCACCCAGCTGCACCGGCGCCGCCGGCACACCCTCACCATCGAAAGTCACCGTCTTCGCCGTGGAACCATCCAAAGGCTGCTTCAACAACGCCTTCTGCGTCGCAATCGCCACAAAATCACTGCCCGGACCGCCCTGCTGCAACTTCGCATCCCGCGCGTTCTCCAACTGCAGCCGCTTCCCGCCCGGCAGGAACAGCTTCCCCGCCGCAGCATCCAACACCACCGGCTTGTCCCCCACCACCGTGATCTGCAGATCACCGGAACCCTTCAGCTCACCCCACGTGCCGGACTCCGACGACGTCACCTCACCGTTAACATCCACGGCCGTGACAGTAACCGTGCCAGTCTTCGGATCCGCAGAATAAATCCGGTCATCAGCGCCCACAGCGGACACCAACCCCTCGGAACCCACCATCACCGGCTCCGACGATTCCTCATCAAACCCGTTCACGGTGGACGGTGACACCGCCCAAACCTTGCCCTTCGCCGCATCCGTAACAGAGATGACAGCGGAACCGAAACTCACATCGGCCGAACCCGGCAACTGCTTATCCCCACCCAGGCGCATATTCGCAGGAGAAACCTGATTCAGCGTCGAACCCGTCTCATCATCGACAAACACATCCCCGGCATGCTGCAAAATATCAAACGTCGTACTCGCCGGAGTCACCGCACCATCCAGAACCCGCGACGGATAATTCAACCGCCCCACAGCATTCTTCGACTTCGACACCACCCACACACCGCCGTCGTTCAACTCCACCTCAGTGGTCTTAAACCCCGGATACAACACCGCACCCGTGACCAACACCACAGCGGCGACACTAAAAGCGGTAGCTGCAAACCAGCGGGGCGGGCGGATGCGCGGTCCGGCTGCTGTCGCTCCCGCAGCGCGCGCAGATCGGCGAAAATTCACGGTTCGGTTCCCCCAGGTAAGCCTCCGGCAGGGCCGGTCTCCGGCCAGCTATCGCCGGGCATTCACGACTATAGCGCTATTCGCCATCAAATGGATAAAATCGCTGCTTCCGGTTTCAGGCTCAGTCCAGGACCAGGCCCTTGCCCAGTCCCCTGGCAAGGCGGACGGGGTGGATTTCCCCGAAGCCGCGGACGTTTTCGGCTGGCTGCGGGAGCAAGACGAAACGCTCGTCCTGGTCCAGGGCGGAGGCTGTCATGGAATCCACCAGCACGGTTCCCGGGTCCGCCAGAGTGGTGAGCCGGGCGGCAAGATTCACGGTAGGGCCATAGATGTCTCCGAGCCGGGACAGGATCCGGCCCCAGACCATCGCCACGCGGGCCTCGGGCAGGATCTCGTCCTCGGTGAATGCCTGGGCGAGGGCAAGGGAGATCTCGGCCCCGGCGGCGGGAGTCTCGGCAATGTAGAGCACTTCGTCGCCGACGGTCTTGACCAGGCGGCCACCGCCTACGGAGATGATTTCAGCGCATTTGTTCTCGAACCTCTGGACCAGCCTGGCGAGGGTCTTCTCATTCATGCGCCGTGACAGGCTGGTGTAGGACACCAGGTCAGCGAATCCGACGGCGCGTGCCAGAGGCAGCGGAGCGTCATCCTCGTCGCCTTCGCGGCCCTCCTCGCTGGCCTGCAGGCCGGCTTCAGCCCGAACGGCGAGCCGCTGGACACCGGCATTGAGTTGGCGCCGCCAGCTATAGACCAGCATCTCCTCAAGGGCGTCCACCAGCGCCGGAAGTTCGTTCACCAGCCTCTTGCGTGCCACCGCATCGGTGACTCCCTGTTCATGGACCATGTCCTCGACCAGGGCTTCGATCTGCCAGACCACCATCCGGTCGGTCATCTGCCCAATGGCGCGGGTCACGGAGATCGCTGCCTCTTCGGTCAGCTTCCCGGTGCGGACCAGGTCCACCACGGTGGACAGGGCTGCCTGGTCGCGTTCCGTGAACGCCACGTCCTCATCGCCGAAATTCGGAAAGCCGAGCGCCCGCCACAGTTTGCGTGCCGAGAGGAGGGACAGCCCTGCGCCGGCTGCGACTTCGCGGCGCCGCAGTTTGCGGTCGCCACCCAGGAGCCGGGCTTCAAGTGCCTTGGCAGCCAATCGTTCCGCGGAAAGGGTTCCGGTGGCGGGGTGCACGATGGCAGGCCGGGCGTCGACACCAGGAGCCGGCTGCTCCTGCTGCTCGTCATCGTTCATCTGTCCCACCTTCTCTCAACTCCCATGGCAGCGTCCCGCGTTCCTCCGCAGGGTCGGCTGCCCCAAATTCCACGTCCCCGGGCAACTCGTCGATGGCATCCAGGATAAAGTCCCGGAATCTGGCAACTTCCGGCACATCAACAACTGTGACTATCCCCTGGTATCCGGTTTCCAAGGATATATTCCCTGACCGCAATATGCGCTGCCCCATTGTCTGGGTAAGCATCAGGTTGCGGACCGCTGCCAGGTTCACCTGCTGGTCCCGCCGCTTCAGCATGCCGTATCTGGCAACTATCCTGCGGCTGGTGAGTGTGTAACGGGTCCCCTGCCATTTCAGCAGGCGTGGGAGGCAATAGGCCAACCATATCCATGCGGCGCCGAGGATGCATCCTGTGACCAGCCAGGGAGACCATTCCCGGGAGAGCGCGGGGACCAGCCGTTCCGCTTCCCCCCGGATGATCCAGGCGCTGGCGAACGCCGCCGCCGCGGGAGCAGCGATGAAGGCTGCGGCTGGCACAATCAGCTTCCTCGGCTGGGGGCGCGTGGTAACTATCACCTGTTCACCCGGCACGAGGTTTCTACGCATAACCGCTTTCGGTCCCTTGCCGCGGCGCTTGGCCCGGCGGGGTCCAGGGGCGGAGGTGCACGACGTCGCCGGCTGTCACCACATGTTCATGAGCGGCACCGTCGACAACCAGCAGGGAGCCGTAATCGTCCAAACGCGTTGCGTGCCCGATGATCTCGTGGTCACCGGGCAACTGGGCTTTGACCTGCTTGCCCAGGGTCACCAGGACGGCTTCCACCCGTTTGTGCAGTGACGGGCCGCCGGCCATCCCGGCGGCGGGATCGCCGTCGGCGTTGCAGAAACTGCGGTAGAGCACGGCGAAATGGGAGAGATAGCTCTTGAGCAGCAGCGTCCTGTCCACCGTCACGGGCTGCTCCAGTGCTACCGAGGTGGCCGTAGGGACGGGAAGTTCGGCGGAACTGAGGCTGACGTTCAGGCCGGTGCCCAGGATGACCGGCGGCGCGGAGCCCTCCACCATGGGGCCAAGCTGGGCGAGGATTCCGGCGATTTTCCGGCCGCGTACCAGGACGTCGTTGGGCCACTTGAGCTCCGCAGGGATGCCGGCAGTCTCCAACAGAGTTTCCCGCAGCGCCAAGGCGGCCAGCAGGGATAACCAGGAGTAACACTGCGCCGGCAGCGGCCGCCCCTCGGCGTTGACGGGCCTGAGCACGATCGAGACAGATACGGAACTTAAGGGAGGGGCCTCCCACCGGCGGTCAAGGCGGCCCCGGGCTGCTGTCTGGTACTCAGCAGTCAGGACAGAAAGATCCGGCCAGGACTTCGGCTCCACAGCGACAGACCGCAGGAGGTCGGCGTTGGTGGAACCGGTGGAGTCCACCACCACGAGCTTCGCGATGCCTGTGGCGGACAGAAAATCCTGGTCTGCCAAGGCTCCGCGGTTCAACGGTATGCCCGGGGCGTGTGCGTCATCCATGCTTGAATCCTATCGACTTGCCCACCCGCGGGCTCCCGCGACCATCAGGTTCAGAGGAAGATGTCAGGAACCAACCGGTCTTCGTCTGCGCCCAGGCTGTAGGGCCGGAAGTCCGTCACCCCGGCTGCGGCGAGCACCTGCTCGTCAGTGTAGAAGTTGCCGGTGGATGGCCCCCCGGCAGCCAGGACGCCGCCGGTTAGGACGGCGTGCGCGGCGTCGGCCATGATCTGGGGGCCCCTGGCGGCCTGGACCATGCTGGACCCGCCGGGCATGTTGCGGATAGCAGCGGTATCAATCAGGGTGCACGGCCAAAGGGAGTTGACGTTGATCCCGTCCGCCTTGAGTTCCTCCGCCAGCCCCAGAGTGGTCAGGCTCATGCCATATTTGGCCATGGTGTAGGCCAGGTGTTTCCCGGCCCACTTCGGGTCCAGGTTCAGCGGCGGGGATAGCGTCAGGATCTGACCGGCCTCCGACTTCCGCAGGGCCGGAAGCGCCAGCTTGGACAGCAGGAAGGTGCCCCTGACGTTAATGTCCTGCATGAGGTCGTAGCGCTTCATGTCCACTTCGTCAGTCCGGGACAGGTCAATGGCTGAGGCGTTGTTGATGACGGCGTCGATGCCCCCGAACATTTCCACTGCTGCTGCAACGGCGCCGGCAACGTCGTCGTCGTTGCGCACATCACCCACCAGAGGCAATGCCTGGCCGCCCGCTGCCTCGATCTGTTCCGCGGCGGTATAAACGGTCCCTGCCAGCTTCGCGTGCGGCTTGCCGGTCTTGGCCATCAGTACAATATTGGCGCCGTCCTGCGCGGCCCGGGTAGCTATGGCCAGCCCGATCCCGCGGCTGCCTCCCGAGATCAGCAGGGTCCGGCCCTGTAGGGAACCGGCGGCCTGGTACGGCACTGCAGCGGCACCCGAAGCATCATTGCTCGAAGTCATGGCTCCACTGTAACCCACGTATGTTACTGGCGAGTAACAAGCGTGTCGGCGTCACTCGAGCGCAGAAAATTGTAGGTTTTCTACAGCGGTCCCGACGAATAGCGTCACTAGACTAGCCAGCAGGGTCCTATTTTTGTGCGGAAGCTACTTAATGCGCCGCAGCATCCCAGGACCAGCCACCATCAGCTACAGAGCCGGAGACACTTCATGAGCCACGATCTGACAACGACAGCGGGAAAGATCGCCGACTTCCGCGACCGCCAGGCCCGTGCAGAACAGCCCTCCGGCCCCGAAGCCATAGAGAAGCAGCACGCCCGCGGCAAGAACACCGCGCGCGAACGGATTGAACTGCTCGTCGATGAGGGATCGTTCATCGAATTCGATGCGCTCGCCGTGCACCGCTCCACTGCTTTTGGCATGGAAAAGAAGAAGCCGCTCGGTGACGGCCTGGTATCCGGGTACGGCACCGTCGATGGCCGCCCCGTGGCCGTCTATAGCCAGGACTTCTCCGTCTACGGCGGATCCCTCAGCCAGGTCAACGGCGAGAAGATTGTCAAGGTCCAGGAGTTCGCGCTGCGCAACGGCTGCCCCGTAGTGGGAATCCTCGACGGCGGCGGCGCCCGCATCCAGGAAGGTGTCGCGTCGCTTGCCATGTTCGCGGACATCTTCCGCAACAACGTCCATGCCTCCGGCGTGGTCCCGCAGATCTCCCTCATCATGGGCCCCTCCGCCGGCGGAGCGGCCTACTCCCCGGCACTGACCGACTACGTGGTCATGGTGGACAAGACCTCCCACATGTTCATCACCGGCCCCGACGTCATCAAGACCGTCACCGGCGAGGACGTGGATATGGAAACCCTGGGCGGTGCCCGGCAGCACAACGCCACCACGGGAACCTCCACGTACCTGGCCTCCGACGAAGCAGATGCCATCGAATTCGTCCGCGAGCTCCTGGACTTCCTGCCGTCAAACAACCTGTCGGAGGCCCCGGTCCTGGAGCACCAGCAGGAGCTGGATGTCGACGACGACGACCTCGCCCTGGATGCGCTCATCCCCGATTCCGCGAACCAGCCCTACGACATGCGCACCGTCATCGAGCAGATCGTTGACGACGCACATTTCCTCGAGATGCAGGCGCTCTACGCCCCCAATGTGATGATCGGTTACGGCCGCGTCGAAGGGCACACTGTGGGGATCGTGGCCAACCAGCCCCTGCAGTTCGCCGGCACGCTGGACATCGCGGCATCTGAGAAGGCTGCCCGCTTTGTCCGCCACTGTGACGCCTTCAACATCCCCATCATCACGCTGGTTGACGTTCCGGGTTTCCTTCCCGGGAAGGACCAGGAATTCCAAGGCATCATCCGCCGCGGCGCCAAGCTCCTCTACGCCTACGCCGAGGCCACCGTCCCCAAGCTGACCGTCATTACGCGCAAAGCGTACGGCGGCGCGTACATCGTGATGGGTTCCAAGAAGCTTGGGGCAGACCTCAACCTGGCCTGGCCGACCGCCCAGATCGGCGTCATGGGAGCCCAGGGTGCCGTCAACATCCTTTACCGCCGCGATCTCGCTTCCGTTGCCGAGGCCGGCGGAGACGTTGAAGCCCGGCGCGCCGAGGTCATCCGCCAGTACGAGGAGGAGCTCCTGAACCCTTACCAGGCCGCGGAGCTTGGGTACGTGGACGCGGTCATCGCGCCGTCCGAAACCCGGCCGCAGATCATCAGGGGCCTGCGGGCGCTCCGCGACAAACGTGCCAGCCTGCCCACCAAAAAGCACGGGAACATCCCGCTGTGACCGCGGACAGCCCGGTTGCAGAGACGCCGGACGCCCTGATTTCCGTGGTGAAGGGCCAACCGTCGGCCGAGGAGCTCGCCGCGCTGACCGCCGTCGTGCTTTCCCTCCAAAGCCAGGAGACCGCTGAGGTCCGCAGACCCACCGTCCGGCATTGGGTGCGCCGGCAGCAGCTGCGGCTGGCACCCACACCCGGCCCGGGCGCCTGGAAGCGGAGCCGCGGCTAACATTCCCTAACCGCCAGGGGCACCGTTAGTCTCGTGGAGTGACTACTGAAACCGCGCCCGCCGCCCGTCCACGCACAGCCATCGACGCCGTAGCGGATGAGTACACCGACACGCTCATCCGATTGAATCCGTCCTTCGCCACCACCCTGGGCCTGCCGGGACACGAGACGGAATACCAGGACTACTCCCCCGCCGGCATTGCGGAGTTTGCCGCCGAAGCGAGGAAGACGCTCGACGCTCTGGAAGGGCTGGAAGCCCAGGACGACGTGGACGCCGTAACGCTGGATGCCATGCGCGAGCGGCTGGGACTGCAGCTGGAAATCCGTGAGTCAGGCTGGGACGAAGCCGAACTGAACAACATTGCCTCCCCGGCGCAGGACATCCGCGCCATCTTCGACCTCATGCCCACGGCCACTGCGCAGGACTGGGAGCACATCGCGGGCCGTGCCCTGAACGTTCCCGATGCCATCGACGGCTACATCGCTTCCCTCCGCCAGGCCCGTGATGCAGGGAGGGTTTCGGCGCAACGCCAGGTCAGCATCGTCATCGAGCAAACCACGAAGTACGCCGCCGAGGACGGCTTCTTTGCCAAGTTGGCTGCGGAGGCCAAGATTGCCGACGGGCCGCTGGAGGCGGCAGTGCAGGAAAGGCTCGACGCCGGTGCTGCCGCAGCCCGCAGCGCCTATAGCCGCCTCGCCGAATTCCTCCGCACGGAGTTGCTTCCCTCAGCCCCGCAGAAGGATGCCGTGGGAAGGGAACGCTACGCGCTGGCCTCGCGTTCCTTCCTGGGCGCCACCGTTGACCTTGAAGAAACGTACGCCTGGGGCGTCCAGGAACTGGACCGCCTGATTGCCGAGCAGGAACAAGTGGCCGAAACCATCAAGGCCGCGGCCAGCATCGCCGAAGCCAAGGAAATCCTCAACAACGATCCCGCGCGCCAAATCAAAGGCACCGATGCCCTGAAGGCCTGGATGCAGGAACTCTCCGACAAGGCCATCAAGGACCTGGCCGGTGTGCACTTCGAGATCCCGGACGTGATGAAGAAGCTTGAGTGCCTCATCGCCCCGACCGACGAAGGTGGCATTTACTACACCGGACCGTCCGATGACTTCAGCCGCCCCGGCCGGATGTGGTGGTCCGTACCGGCAGGTGAAGACACTTTCACCACCTGGGCGGAGACCACCACTGTCTTCCACGAAGGAGTCCCGGGCCACCACCTGCAGGTGGCCACCGCAACCTACCGCCGCGAGCTCCTGAACAACTGGCGCCGCAACGTGTGCTGGACGTCCGGCCACGGTGAAGGCTGGGCGCTGTATGCAGAGAAGCTCATGCAGGAACTCGGCTACCTGTCCGATCCCGGTGACCACATGGGCATGCTGGACATGCAGCGGATGCGCGCCGCCCGGGTGGTCTTCGACATCGGCGTCCACCTGGAGCTCGCCGTTCCGGAGCGGTGGGGTACCGGCACCTGGACCCCGGAGGCGGGCTACGACTTCCTGAAGAAAAACCTGCCCATCAGCGAGGGGCAACTGAAGTTTGAATTTACCCGCTACCTCGGCTGGCCGGGCCAGGCTCCCTCCTACAAGGTGGGGCAGCGGCTGTGGGAACAGATCCGCGCGGAACTCGAAGCACGGCCAGGCTTTGACCTGAAAGAATTCCATACGCGGGCGCTGAACGTAGGCTCTGTGGGACTCGATACCCTCCGGCGGGCGCTGCTCTCCTAAGCCCGGGCGTGAAATTGAACCTCACCTTCCAGCGGCTTAAGCTCGCTCCGATGGCGAGACTTTTGCCACACTCTGGACGGGAATAACTTCATAATTACCTGATGTGACGCCGGATTTCAGGGGATTTTATCCGCTGGAGGGTGAAGTGGCGGCGTAATATTTCTCAACATCCGTTCGTCGTGCTATGTGGGACCGGCCTAGCGTATTCGGGTGAGCACTCAAACCCGCACCCCCGAATCCACAGGAAAGACCGGCTTCCAGCTGCCCAAATGGGCTGGCTCGTTCGGCTTCCAGATCATCGCCGCCCTTATCGTGGGCCTGGGCCTCGGCCTGCTGGCCAAGTACACCGGCAGCACCAAAACCAGCCCCAACGGCCTGGGCGCCACGCTGCAGACCATCGGCTCCAGCTATGTTTCCCTGCTGCAGACGGCAGTGGTGCCGCTGATCTTCACGGCCGTGGTCAGCTCCATCTCCAACCTCCGCCAGGTCTCTAACGCCGCCAAGCTGGCATGGAACACCCTGCTGTGGTTTGCCATCACATCACTGATCGCGGTGCTGATCGGCATCGGCCTGGGCGTCCTGCTGCAGCCCGGTGCCAACACCGGCATCACCGAGGAAGCCAAGTACAGCGGTAAGTCCGGTGACTGGTGGTCCTTCCTGGTGGGCCTGTTCCCGAAGAACTTCCTGGGCCTGGGTGCGAGCTCCACCGTTGCGGAATCAGGTGCGGTCACCACCGCCGTCAGCTTCAACGTCCTGCAGATCCTGGTGATCGCCATCGCCGTCGGCGTTGCTGCCCTGAAGGTAGGCAAAGCCGCCGAGCCGTTCCTCAACCTCAATGCCTCAGCCCTGGCAGTCATTCAGAAGGTGCTGTGGTGGATCATCCGCATCGCGCCGCTGGGCACCGTAGGCCTGATCGGCAACGCCGTGGCCGTGTACGGCTGGGACACCATCGGCTCACTGGGCAAGTTCACGTTCGCCATCTACGTTGGCCTGGCCCTCGTACTGTTCGTGGTCTACCCGGTGCTGGTCCGCGCGCACGGCCTCTCCATCAAGCAGTACTTCTCCGGAGTGTGGCCTGCCGTCCAGTTGGCTTTCGTGTCCCGTTCCTCGGTGGGCACGCTGCCACTGACCCAGCGCGTCACCGAACGCAGCCTGGGCGTGCCCCGGGCGTACGCTTCCTTCGCCGTACCCCTCGGCGCCACTACCAAAATGGACGGTTGCGCCGCTATCTATCCGGCCATCTCCGCGATCTTCGTGGCCCAGTTCTTCGGCGTCCAGCTGGACTTCAGCCAATACCTGCTGATCGCACTCGTCTCCGTACTTGGTTCAGCTGCAACAGCGGGCACCACCGGCGCCGTGGTGATGCTCACCCTGACGCTGTCCACGCTGGGACTGCCTTTGGCCGGCGTCGGACTTCTCCTGGCCATCGACCCGATCCTGGACATGGGCCGCACGGCGGTTAACGTTGCGGGCCAGGCACTGGTCCCCACCATTGTGGCCAAGCGCCAGGGCATCCTGGATGAAGCCCTCTACAACGCGCCGCGCAACGGCACCCCGTTTATTGATGACGACGCCGAGCCCGCCGCAGATCCGTCCGCGTCGGACACGGGAGCTTCTTCCGGTGCAACAGGGCGGGAACTGGCCGACGCCAAGGCGTAACGATGCACCAGTCATAGCCTGAAGAGGAAGTCCCCGGGATTCTCCCGGGGACTTCCCCCGTTAAGGCCCGGGGACTCCGGTTCCTAGCGGCCGCCTCCTCCGATCACACCTTTCTCCACGGCTTTGGTGACCGCATCGGCCTCTTCCTGAGTCAGGATGCCGTCCGAAACGGCTTTGTCCAGCCTGGTCTTGAGCGCAGCGGCCTTCTCGGCCCGGGCCTCGGTGCGCAGCTCCTCAAGGGCGGCGGTGACCTTGGCCTCCTCAATCCCCAAAGATTCCGCCAGGGACTTTGCGAGCGCCGCCTCCCGGGCCGCTGCGTCCGGTTTTTCGCCGTCAGCCGGGGGCGAGGTGGGTTTGTTGGCTTCGCGGAAAGCCTGCAGCGCTTCGGTGACTTTGGCTTCCTCGACGCCGAGTTTTTCCGCGAGCGCGGAGGCCTGCGCTACTCCGCGCTCGCCTCCGCGGCCGCCGTGCCGCCCTTTACCATCCATGGGCGACGTGCTGTCCGGTGAGGCGCTGGAACTGGCGCTGGGCGTAGGTGTGGGCGTGGTAGTTGCCGACGCCATGCCGGCAACACCGATTCCGGCTCCGACGGCAAGGGCCGTGGCCGAAAGGCCAAGGGCAATTCTCTTTCTGCGTGACATTGACTGTCTCCTGGATCTGCCGTCCGGTGACGGCTCCTTGTGATGTGTCTCCTGCGAGATAATCCCAGTGTCCGGCGCAAGGTTCGGATGCAGCTGTCGGGAACCTATCAATCTGCTGTGAAAGGTCCCCCGACGCCCGGCCGGAATTGAGTAGGCTCGGCAGCATGCTGATCGTGACAACCAATGACATTCCGGGCCACAGGATCGATGCCGTGTTCGGCGAGGTGATGGGGCTGACCGTCCGCTCCCGGGACATCGGCTCGCAAATGCTGGCCGGCCTCCGTTCCCTCGGCGGCGGCGAACTGCCCGAAATGACGCGGGCATTGTACGAAAGCCGTCAGGAGGTCATGGCGCGAATGGTGGCGGAGGCCCAGCAGCGCGGCGCCAACGCCATTGTGGCCATGCGCTTTGACACCTCCGAGATGGGCACGAACTGGACTGAAGTCTGCGCGTATGGAACCGCCGTCTTTGCGATCCCGCTCGCGGAGGGCCAGCAGGGGGCTACTGGCCAGTCCATCCAGCTCACGAAGACCGGCTAGCGCTCAGCGGGTCTCCGCCAAACCAACAACTTGCGCAGAGTGCAAACTTGCACATAGTGTAATCACGTGAGCCATTCTTCCCTGACTGATGGGCCAGCGCCCGCGCCCTCCCGCCGCGAACAGAACAAGGCCGCCACCCGCCAGGCCATCACCGATGCCGCATTGAAACTGCTTCGGAGCCGCGGGCCGGGCAACTTCACGGTTGAGGACATCGCCGAGGCCGCTGGAATATCGCGGCGCACCTTCTTCAACTACTTCAGCAGCACCGAGGCGGCCCTGGCTTCGGTGACCAACGGTTTCCTGGACCACGCCCTCCAGCAGTTCCGGCTGCGCCCCGCCGGGGAGCCCATTCTCGAGTCTGCCCGCGTAGCGCTCATGCAGCTGGCCGACCCCATGACTGTCGCCCCCATGGCAGAGCTTTTCACCCTGACTCAGCAGAACTCCTTGCTGGTCCGCTCCGAGCTTGAGGCCTGGGATCACTGCACAGAGCAGATCATCACCGCTGCCAAGGAACGGGTGGCCAAGACGCCCGGGGCGGCCATCGACGAACTCTACCTCCGGGCCCTCGCCGGCTCCGTCATCTCCTGCGGCAAGGCTGCGATGGACGTCTGGTTCGCCCAGTGCGGCGCTGATCTGTCCCCAGCCTCCCTTTCCGTTCTCCGCCAACTGCTCATCGATGCCATCGGCCACCTTGGCGCAGGCTTCGACAACCAGGCACGCTCTTCCTCCCCCACCCTCCTCAAAGATCGGCTCTGACATGGCCTTGTTGCTCTACCGGCTCGGCAAGTTCTCCTACCGTCACCGCTGGCTGGTCATCTCGCTCTGGCTCGCGGTCCTGGTGGCAGTCGGCGGGTCCGCCGCTGCGTTCCACGGCACCCTATCCAACAACTTCCAGATCCCAGGTACCGAAACCCAGCGGATCGCCGATAAGCTCCGACAGGACCTGCCGTCGGCATCAGGCGGCTCAGCCAGCATTGTTTTCGAAGCACCCGCGGGCGGCTTCACGGCCGAGAGCCGCGCCGCTGTGACGGAAGCGCTGAAAAAGCTTGAAACACTGCCTGATGTCAAAGCCACAGTGGACCCGTTCGCTACCCAGGACCAGGTGGACCAGGCAGCAGCGGCCATCACAGCGGGTGAGCAACAGGTCGCCGAGGGCCAGGCCCGCCTGGACGCCTCCCGCAGCCAGCTGGAAGCGGGCAAGGCGCAGCTTGCCGCAGCGGAGGAGCAACTCACGGCAGCGGGGGCACCGGCCCCCGTGATCGAGGCTCAACTGGGACAGCAGAAAGCTGCAATGGCACAAGGCCAGGCCCAGCTCGACGCCGGCACGCAGGAGCTTGCTGCCGCCAAGGCCAAGCTGGACCTTGGCAAGCGCCAGGCGGAGGCCTCCGCTGGCCTCCGCTTTGTGTCTTCTGACGGCCAGGCCGCTGTGGCCCAGGTCCAGTTCAATTCCTCCATCAACGGCCTGACCCCGGCCGTGCGCCAGCAGGTCCAGGACATCGCCCACGAGACCTCTGCCGCCGGCGTCACCGCGTTGGCCAGCAAGGAAATCACCGAGGATATCTCGGAACTCTTCGGCGCCGCCGAAATTATTGGCGTCGCCGTGGCCGCGCTCGTCCTGGTCCTGATGCTGGGCACCCTCATCGCCGCCGGCCTTCCACTGCTGATGGCCATCATCGGGGTGGGCGTCGGCGTCGGCATCACGTTTGCCCTGTCCGGAATGTTCGAGATGAGCTCCATCTCCCCCATGCTCGCGCTGATGCTGGGGCTGGCCGTCGGCATCGATTACTCCCTGTTCATCGTCAACCGCCACCGAACCCAGCTCCGGTCCGGGATGGAGCCCGAAGAGTCCGTGGCCCGTGCCACCGGAACCTCAGGCAATGCCGTCCTCTTCGCCGGCCTCACCGTGATCATCGCCCTGGCCGCCCTGGTGGTTCCCGGGCTCCCCTTCCTGAGCGTGATGGGCCTGGCAGCGGCCGGCACTGTTGCGGTAGCCGTCCTCGTGGCCCTCACCCTGACCCCGGCAATGCTTTCGCTGATTGGCCGGCGCATCATCTCCAAGCGGGCATGGGCAAAAGCCGACGCCCACAACGCGGAGGCAGGCCATGAACTGGCAGACAAAGCCAGGGACGAGCAAAAGAGCACCCGTGGCTGGGGCGGACTCGTCACCAGGCATCCCGTGGTGGCACTGGTGGCTGGCGTGCTCCTGCTCGGTGCCCTGGCGCTGCCCGCCACCCAACTGCAACTCGCCCTGCCGGACGGCGGGTCCGAGCCGGTCGACTCCGAGGCCTACCGCGCCTATGACCTGACGGCACGCAGTTTTGGTGAAGGTGTCACTGGACCCATTGTGGTGGTGGGCGAATTCCCGGCGGGCCTGGACGAAACCCAAGCCCAGTCCCTGCAATACGACGTCGCTGACCTGATCCGCGGAGTGGACAACGTTGTGGCAGCCGTTCCGGTGGCGCTCAGCGAGGACCGCCGGACCGCCGTCTTCCAGGTCATTCCGGAAGAGGGTCCTGCCAAAGCGGGCACCGTTCAGGTAGTGAGCGAACTGCGGGAACGGGGTGAGGAGATCAAGTCTGAAACGGGGGTCACCATCGGCCTCACGGGGCAAACCGCCGGCAACATCGACGTCTCCACCAAACTCGGTGAAGCGCTGCCGCCATACCTGGCCATCGTCGTCGGGCTTTCCCTGATCCTCCTGCTGCTGGTATTCCGCTCCATCGTGGTTCCCCTCCTCGCCACCGGCGGGTTCCTGCTCTCCCTGGCCGCCGCCTTCGGCCTGGTGGTCGCGGTGTACCAGTGGGGGTGGCTGGGAAGCGTGTTCGACGTCGCCAACCCCGGTGCCGTGCTCAGTTTCCTGCCCATCATCCTCATCGGCGTACTGTTCGGCCTGGCCATGGACTACCAGGTGTTCATCGCCTCCGGCATGCGCGAGGCCTATATGCACGGTGCCTCTGCCAAGCACGCCGTCCGGATCGGGTTCAGCCACGCCGCAGCCGTGGTCACCGCCGCAGCAATCATCATGGTCAGCGTCTTCGCAGGCTTCATCTTCAGCCACCTGACCATGGTCCGGCCGCTGGGCTTCGCGATGGCCTTCGGCGTGCTGCTGGATGCCTTTGTGGTGCGCATGACCATCGTCCCGGCGGTGATGTACCTGCTGGGCGAAAAAACCTGGTGGCTGCCGGGATGGCTCGAGCGGATCCTGCCGGACGTGGACGTGGAGGGCGCCAAGCTGGAACGCCTGGAAAGCGGCCCGGCCAGGGCCGGCCAGCCTGTCCATTAGGCTGAAATGGTGACCCGCCTCATTCTTGCTTCCCAGTCCCCCGCCCGCACCAAACTCCTCGCCGAGGCAGGCATCCAGCACACGGTGCTGGTGTCCGACGTGGACGAGGACGCAGTCCAGGCCCGCTACGGCGTCACGGATCCGCACGATACCGCCCTGCTGCTGGCGCGGGCCAAGGCAGAGGCCGTGGCCGCGCTGCCTGAAGCGGACGGCACGCTGGTACTGGGCTGCGACTCCGTCTTCGAGTTCGACGGCGAGGCGCACGGCAAGCCGTACACCGCCGGCGTCGCCCGCGAGCGGATGCTCCGGATGAGCGGAAACAGTGGGGTGCTGCACACGGGGCACTGGCTGGTGGACTGCCGGGACACCGCCCCCGACGACGGCACAACAGACCCCGGATCCGGCGCCACCCTCGGAGCGGTCGCGTCAGCCGAAGTCCACTTCATGGAGATGGAGCCGGAGGAGATTGACGCCTACATCGCCACCGGGGAGCCGCTGCACTGCGCCGGCTCGTTCACCATCGATGGCCTGGGCGGGGCGTTCATCCGGAAGGTGGACGGAGACCCGCACGCCGTCGTCGGGCTGTCCGTTTCCACCCTCCGGAACCTCCTGGCACAGGCCAACGTGCGCATCACGGAGCTTTGGCCAACGGAATAAAGGGACCCAATTTGCCGGAGAGTTGTAGCTTCCCTACAAAGCTCTGCCCGTTTACGCGCGGATTCCGCAAGTAATATCGGCGGACCCCACAAAATCGCGCTAGGCTCCCTGAAGGAAAGAAGGAGACGCCTTGTCAGCAAAGTTGGAGCAGTCCGCAAGTCCCGTGCAGTCGAACCTCACTAAGGTGCTGATCGCCAACCGTGGCGAAATAGCCGTGCGGATCATTCGCGCAGCACGAGATGAAGGCATCGCCTCTGTGGCTGTCTATGCCGATCCTGACCGGGATGCCCTGCACGTGCGGCTTGCCGATGAGGCCTACTCGCTCGGTGGAAACACCGCCGCCGAGTCCTACCTGGTGATGGACAAGATCATTGACGTCGCCCGCCAGTCCGGCGCGGACGCCATCCACCCCGGCTATGGCTTCCTCGCGGAGAACGCCCAGTTCGCCGCGAAGGTCATCGAAGCCGGCATCACCTGGATTGGCCCTTCCCCGGACGCCATCTCCGCCTTGGGTGACAAGGTGCAGGCCCGCCACATCGCTGAAAAGGTCGGCGCACCCCAGGTGCCCGGCACCGCTGATCCGGTGGAATCGGCCGAGGAAATCCTTGAATTCGTTGACAAGTTCGGCCTGCCGGTCGCCATCAAGGCCGCTTTCGGCGGCGGCGGCAGGGGCATCAAGGTGGCCCGCACCCGCGAGGAAATCCCCGAACTGTTCGAATCCGCCGTGCGGGAGGCCACTGCCGCCTTTGGCCGTGGTGAGTGCTTCATCGAACGGTTCCTGGACGCCCCGCGCCACGTCGAGACGCAGTGCCTGGCGGATGCCCACGGCAACGTCGTTGTGGTGTCCACCCGCGACTGCTCGCTGCAGCGCCGCAACCAGAAACTCGTGGAAG
This sequence comes from Pseudarthrobacter sp. CCNWLW207, assembly GCF_037203945.1. Taxonomy (NCBI): domain Bacteria; kingdom Bacillati; phylum Actinomycetota; class Actinomycetes; order Micrococcales; family Micrococcaceae; genus Pseudarthrobacter; species Pseudarthrobacter sp. CCNWLW207. Next base: position 45,670 of record NZ_JBBCBS010000001.1, read on the forward strand.
AAGCCCCGGCCCCGTTCCTCACCGAGGAGCAGAACCGCAGGCTCTATGAATCTTCCAAGGCGATCCTGAAGGAAGCCGGTTACCTCGGCGCTGGTACCTGCGAATTCCTGGTGGGCCAGGATGGCACCATCTCCTTCCTTGAGGTCAACACCCGTCTCCAGGTCGAGCACTGCGTTTCCGAGGAAGTCACCGGAATCGACCTCGTCCGCGAACAGTTCCGGCTGGCACGCGGGGAGGAACTTGGCTACGGGGATCCCGAAGTGCGCGGGCACTCGATCGAATTCCGCATCACCGGCGAGGATCCGGGCCGCAACTTCATGCCGGCGCCCGGCACCATCACCACCCTGAAGAATCCCACGGGCCCCGGCATCCGCATTGACTCCGGTGTTGAGCAGGGCGACGTCATCAGCGGCAACTTCGACTCGATGTTGTCCAAGCTGATCGTCACCGGAGCCACCCGCACCCAGGCGCTGCAGCGTTCCCGGCGTGCTCTTGAGGAGATGGTGGTCGAAGGGATTCCCACCGTTATCCCCTTCGACCTGGCCGTGGTCACCAACCCGGATTTCGCCCCGGCGGAAGGCCCCTTCAAGGTCCACACGCGCTGGATCGAGACCGACTTCGTCAGTGAAATCCCGGCATGGACGCCTACCGGCACCGAGGCCCAGGCCGACGACGCCGGCGAACGCCAGCGCGTGGTGGTTGAAGTAGGCGGCAAGCGCCTCGAGGTAGTGCTTCCCGCCTCCCTCGGCTCCCTCGGATCCGGCTCTGCCGGAGCCAAGCCCGCGAAGTCCAAAAAGCGTTCCCGTTCAGGCGGTGCGGCGGCCGCTGCTTCGGGCAACGGACTTGCCTCCCCCATGCAGGGCACCATCGTCAAGGTGGCAGTCAGCAACGGCGACATCGTGGCTGAAGGCGACCTGGTTGTTGTGCTTGAGGCGATGAAGATGGAGCAGCCGCTTACCGCGCACCGCTCCGGAACCATCACAGGACTCAGCGCCACAGCAGGCGAGACGGTGTCGGCTGGTGCCGTCATCGCCACGATCGAAGACTAGTCACCGCCGGAGGCGCACCCATGCTTGCACCGAGTTTTGAAGAAGAAGTAGACCGCTACCACCTCGCGGTTCCGGAAATCACGCGGGGAAACGCCGGGCCCGTCAAGGATCTCTACTCGCGGTTGGAGGACGTGACGCTGGCCAACCCGTTCGGCGGCATTGCCCGCGGCTGGGCCCAGGTGGAAGCGCGGCTGGACCAGGCCTCCCGGCAATTCCAGGACGGCGAGATGCTGGGGTTCGACACCATTACGTCCTACACCGCCCGCGACACCGCCTTCCTCGTGGAGACAGAACACTTCCGGGCCCGCTTGGACGGCGCCGCCGTCGCGGAGGAGTTCGCGCTCCGGGTGACCAGCGTCTTCCGCCGGGAAGAAGGCTACTGGAAGCTCGTCCACCGGCACGCCGACCCTGCCGCCCGGCCACAGTCCCGCCGATCACTGGCCCAGCCGGCGGACCGGACTGCCGGGCACTGACGGCGGGCACTGACGGCGGCGCGCCCCTCTGGATTCCGGCAGGTGCCACGGGCACACTTAGCGTGTGAAGCCTTTCCTGCTGCTTGCCTCCCGGGCCGAAGACGCTGCTGCGGACAACGAATATGCGGCGTACCTGAGGTACGGCGGGCTGGCTCCCGGGCAGCTGCGGCGGATCAGGCTGGAGGCGGCACCCCTGCCGGAACTGGACCTGGCGGACTACTCCGCGGTAATCGTCGGCGGGAGTCCGTTCACGTCCAGCGATCCCAGTGAGCACAAAAGCGCCACGCAACACCGCGTGGAGCGGGAGCTGGCGGGATTGCTGGACCGGATAGTGGAACAGGATTTCCCGTTCCTCGGTGCCTGTTACGGCGTCGGGACGCTGGGGAGACACCAGGGCGCCGTGATCGACAGGACCTTCGGCGAACCCCTCGGCGCGGTGGAAATAGAACTCACCGATGCGGGGCTGGCTGATCCTCTCCTTCGCGGAATGCCCGCCCGGTTTATCGCCTTCACCGGGCACAAGGAGGCCTGTTCCTCGCTGCCCGCCCACGCCGTCCTGCTGGCTTCTTCCCAGGCCTGCCCGGTGCACATGTTCCGGATCAAGGAAAACCTCTACGCCACGCAGTTCCACCCCGAGCTGGACGCCGAGGGCCTGGTCACCCGGATCGACATTTACCGCCACGCCGGATACTTCCCGCCCGAGTCGGCTGAGGAACTGATGGCCAACGCCCGCCGTTTTACGGCGACCGAACCCATGAACATCCTGAAGAACTTCGTGGCCCGTTACGGTAACTGACAGCGGCAACCGGACTTCCGCCGTCGTTCCTGCCCAGTTGCACTGTTCCGGGACACAGAAATGCCCGGCGTGCTCCCAGCAAAAGCAAGGAGCACGCCGGGCATTTACGGCGCCAAGCGGGCTGGAAGTCAGGCCACGTTGTTCTCGTAGTCCAGGTCCCGGGTTTCCCGGCTTACGAACAGCGCGATGAGCGTCAGCACTGCCATGGAGGTCAGGTAGACACCCACCAGCACGGGGCTGCCGTCCGCCTGCTCCCAGAGTGCGACGGCGATGAAGGGAGCCACCGCCGCACCCAGGATGCTGGAGACGTTGTAGCTGACGGCCGAGCCGGTGTAGCGAACGTTCGTGGGGAACAGTTCCGGCAGCAAGGCACCCATGGGACCGAAGGTCAGCCCCATCAGGGAGAAGCCGATGACCAGCAAGGCCATGGTGCCCACAAACCCGCCGCTGAAGAGCGGGACGAACAGGAGCCCGAAGACGAAGATTCCACCGGTCACGGCAAGCAGCATCTTGCGCCGGCCGTATTTTTCTGCCAGCGGGCCGGAGACCAAGGTGAAGATACCGAAGAACACGACGCCGGCGATCAGCATCCAGAGGAAGTCGTTGCGGGTGTAGCCCAGGCCCGGGACGAAGGCAGCTGCTGCGGCTTCCGTCATGGGCTTGCCGGCCTTCTCGGCGGCGGCCTTGGCGGCGTCAAGCGTGGCCGGACGTGTGCCGTAGGTCAGGGTGAAGGTGGTCATCAGGTAGAACAGCACGTACGTGGCGAGCATGATGAACGTGCCGAGGATCAGCGGACGCCAGCTGGTCTTGAAGACGCGGCCGATCGGCAGCTTGGCTACCTCGTTGGATTCGATCACCTTGGTGAAGGCGGGAGTTTCGATCAGCTTGAGGCGGACGTAGAGGCCGATGATGACCATAACGGCGCTCAGCAGGAAGGGCACACGCCAGCCCCAGGCCAGGAAGTCGGCAGGCGTCAGGGCGTAGCTGAAGACGAGGAAGATCACATTGGCGATGATGAAGCCGATGGGCGCGCCCAGCTGCGGGAACGTGCCGTAGATGGCGCGCTTGTTGGCGGGGGCATTTTCCGTGGCAAGCAGTGCCGCGCCGCTCCATTCGCCGCCGAGGGCAAGGCCCTGGGCAAAGCGCATGACCACGAGGAGGGCCGGGGCCCAGAATCCCCAGCCCGGAACGAGCGCCGTCGGCAGGCAGCCGATCAGGAACGTGGCGATGCCCATGGTCAGCAAGGACGCGACCAGCGTGCCCTTGCGGCCAAACTTGTCGCCGAAGTGGCCAAAAACGACCGATCCCAGCGGGCGGGCGATGAACGCGACGCCGAATACTGCGAACGAGCTCAGAAGCTGCGTTGTTTCGTTCTGGTTGGGGAAGAACAGCGCGGGGAATACGAGTACCGCGGCGGTGGCGTAAACGTAGAAGTCGTAGAACTCAACGGTGGTGCCGATCAGGCTGGCTACGATCACCCGACCGCGCGAGTTCACCGCCTTGGCAGATTCGGGACCCATCGAGGTTTCAGTTGATGACATGTATGAACACTTTCGTCAGAACCGGCCGGACGTGGGGAGAGGCCCGGCGTGCAGTAGTTAGAGTTCAATATTAGTTCCGCTCGTCCAGTCAATGGACAAAAGGTCCAGTATGCGGACACTTGGAAAGTGTCTCATTTTTCCGGGCCTCACGCCCCCTAAAGCGGCCAGATAGGCAAATGTCACAGCGCGTTAACAAACGGCGACCGTCCATGAAACGAGCCGTCTCTACCTTGGAAGGACAACATCCCCCAAGAGGAGGTACACCGTGACTGTTGATCGCAGCGCAGATGCCGGCACCGGCAATTCCGTAGATGTAGACACCAACCCGTTGCACGAAGGCGTGTCTTCATCCGCCAGCGCACAGCCCGGCTCCACCCGTACTACTGACGCACCCGCCCTTGAATACCGCCCCGGCCGCTGGATCGCCAACTGGAACGCCGAGAACAAGGAGCAGTGGGAGTCCGGTGGCCGCGCCATCGCCCGCAGGAACCTGAACTGGTCCATCTTCGCTGAATTCCTCGGTTTTGTCGTCTGGCAACTCTGGTCCATCGTGGTGGTCCAGCTCCCCGCAGCAGGGTTCACCTTCACCACGTCGGAAATCTTCTGGCTCATTTCGATGCCCAGCCTGGTAGGCGCCACGCTCCGCATCCCCTACACCTTTATGGTCCCCCGCTTCGGCGGCCGGAACTGGACCATCGTGTCCGCCCTTCTCCTCCTCATTCCCGCCATCGGCTTGGGACTCTGCGTCTCCAACCCCGAAACCCCGTTCGGCGTCATGCTCCTCGTGGCAGCACTCGCCGGCTTCGGCGGCGGCAACTTCGCCAGCTCCATGGCCAACATCACGTTCTTCTACCCGGCCCGTGAAAAGGGCTGGGCACTGGGCCTGAACGCTGCCGGCGGCAACATGGGTGCCGCCGTCGCACAGCTCGCCGTCCCGATCGCGATCACCCTGCTCGCCGTGGGCAGCGTGAACCTGCCGATGGCCGGCTGGATGTGGGTCCCGTTCATCCTGATCGCCGCGTTCGGCGCCTGGAAGTACATGGACAACCTCACCAGCGCCAAGGGAGACGTGGCCGGCTCGGTCGCAGCGCTCAAGGAACCGCACCTGTGGATCATGGCACTGCTGTACATCGGCACCTTCGGTTCCTTCATCGGCTTCGCCGGTGTGTTCCCGAAGCTCATCAAGGACTACTTCCCGGCTTTCTCCTCCATCGGAGTCGGCACCGTGGCGCTCTCCCTGGCCTTCCTTGGCCCGCTGGTCGGTTCCCTCGCCCGCCCCTACGGCGGACGCATGGCTGACCGCATGGGCGGCGCCCGGATGACCGTGGCCGCTTTCGCCTCCATGGCAGCGATCACCCTCACCATGATCTGGACCCTTCCCCTGAAGAACTTCTGGCTCTTCCTGGTCCTGTTCCTGATGCTCTTCACCGCCAGCGGATTCGGAAACGGTGCAACCTACCGGATGATCCCCATCATCTTCGCCACCTCCAGCAGGGCCGCGAAGGCAGGAGCCAGTACCGTGGAGACGCAGCGCCTGGCATCCTCTGCCCTCGGCCTGATCTCGGCCATCGGCGCTTACGGCGGGTTCGTTATCCCGCAGGTACTGAACGCCTCCAACTCCGCCAGCGGTTCCTACACGCCCGCCTTCTACGGTTTCGTCGGGGCCTACGCTGTGATGCTGGTTGTCTGCTGGGCCTTCTACATCCGCAACGCCAACCGAAATGCGATGGGACACGTCTAACATGACCAAAAGCGCCGACACGCACTGCCCTTACTGCGCCCTGCAGTGCGCCATGACGCTCAAGTCTCCAGCGGAACTGACCCCGGCTTCCGAGCCGGGGTCAGTCCCCGTGCCCGCCCAGGCCGCTGCCGCGGCTGCTGCGACAGCTCCTGTGCTGGAAGTCAGCGGGCGGGATTTCCCCACCAATCGGGGAGGCCTGTGCCGCAAGGGCTGGACCTCCGCCACGCTCCTGAACCACCCCGGACGCGTTACCGAACCGCTCCTCAAGGGCGACGACGGGATCCACCGTCCCATCGGCTGGGACCAGGCACTGCGCCTGGTGACCACGGCCGTGAAGGAAACCCAAGCCCGCTACGGGAAGGACGCCGTCGGCGTCTTCGGTGGCGGCGGCCTTACCAATGAGAAGGCCTACATGCTGGGCAAGTTTGCCCGCCTGGCCCTTGGCACCTCCCGCATCGACTACAACGGCCGTTTCTGCATGTCCTCCGCCGCGGCCGCAGGGATGCGTGCCTTCGGCGTCGACCGCGGACTCCCGTTCCCGCTCGAAGACCTGGACAACGCCAGCACCATCATGATGCTGGGCTCCAACGTTGCCGAAACAATGCCGCCGTTCGTCCAGCACCTCAAGGGCGTCCGCGACGCCGGCGGGCTGGTCATCGTTGACCCCCGCCGTTCCGCGACGGCTAAATTCACGGCCGACGGCGGTGGCCTTCACCTGCAGCCCCTGCCGGGCACCGACCTGACCCTCCTGCTGGGGCTCTCGCACGTGGTCATCCACGAGGGCCTGGCCGACGCCGCCTTCATCGCGGAGCGCACCTCCGGCTACGACGCCGTGGTCCGCAGCGTCAACGCATACTGGCCCGAACGCGTCCAGTCGATCACCGGCGTCCCGGCGGAGCTCATCCGCGAAACCGCCCGCAGGCTCGCCGATGGCGCCCGCAAGGGCGGCAGCTACATCCTCACCGGCCGCGGCGTGGAACAGCACGTGGACGGCACCGACACCGCCACCGCCGCGATCAACCTAAGCCTTCTCCTGGGCCTGCCCGGATCGCTCCGCAGCGGCTACGGCACCCTCACCGGCCAGGGCAACGGCCAGGGCGGCAGGGAACACGGCCAGAAGGCCGACCAGCTCCCCGGCTACCGGAAGATCACCGACCCCGCAGCCCGCGCCCACGTGGCCGGCGTCTGGGGTGTCCCGGAAGAGACCATTCCCGGGCCCGGCCTCCCCGCCGTCCAGCTGCTCAAGTCACTTGGACAGCCCGACGGCGTCCGCTGCCTTTTGGTGCACGCCTCCAACATCGCTGTCGCCTCCCCTGATGCGAACTCGGTCATCGCAGGGCTGCGCAGCCTGGATTTCCTGGTGGTCTGCGACTTCTTTATGTCCGAGACCGCAGCCGAGGCCGACCTCATCCTGCCGGTCCTGCAGTGGGCCGAGGAGGAAGGCACTCTGACCAACCTCGAAGGACGCGTGCTCCGCCGCCGCCGCGCCCTGCAGCCGCCCGCCGGTGCCCGCAGCGAACTCTGGATCATGGCGCGCCTGGCGGAAGCCCTTGAGGCTCCCTCCACCTACAGCGAGGACCCCGAGACGGTGTTCGAGGAGCTCCGGTTGGCTTCCGCCGGCGGCCTTGCCGACTACTCCGGCATCGACTACGCAATGCTGGACCGCGGCGAAGCCGCCTACTGGCCATACCCCGCAGGCAGCACCGGCACGCCACGGCTCTTCCTTGACGCTTTCGCGCACCCGGACGGCAAGGCGGTCATGACCCCGGTGGCGCCCCGCCGTCGTCGTACCCCCGTTCCCCCCACGGGGGACGGCAGAGACCCGGCAGCCAAAACCATGACCCTCATCACCGGGCGCCTCCTGGAGCACTACCAGTCCGGGGCCCAGACCCGCAGGGTATCGGAACTGCTGGCGAGCCAGCCGGAGGCGAAAGTGCAGATCCATCCTGCCGCCGCCGCTTCAATGGGCATCGCCGAGGGGTCCTTCGTGTCGGTAGCCAACGAACGCGGCCAAGTGGTTTGCCGGGCCGAACTCAGTACGGCGATCCGCCCCGAAACAGTGTTCCTGCCGTTCCACTTCCCCGAGCTCGAAAGCGCCAACCGGCTGACGGAAGCCGCCACGGACCCCATCTCCGGGATGCCCGAATTCAAGTTCAACAAGGTCTGGGTCCGGCTGGCCGCCGACCAGGCCGCGAACCAGCCCCAGAACAATGTTCTGCAGACGACGGAGGCCTCATGAGTGAGCAGATTGTCATTGTCGGTTTTGGCCCGGTGGCCGCTCGCCTGATCGATGAACTGATGCCGGCGGTCCGCGACGGACATGTCAGCCTGACCGTAGTGGGCGAGGAAACCGAAGCAGCCTACAACCGCGTCCTGGTCGCTGACCTCGGGGTCGGACGCACCACCGCCGATGCGTTGGCGCTCTCGGACGCGCAGGCCTTGGCCGCCGAGGGAGTGGACGTCCGCCTCGGCGTGCGGGTCCGCCGCGTTGACCGCGCCCGGCAGCAGGTAATCCTCACTAACGGCAGCGCCATCCACTACGAGCGCTTGGTCTTCGCCACCGGCTCGCGTCCTGTCATTCCCAACCTCATTGGTATCAACCCGGACCCCACCTCCCCCGTGCTCCCGGCCGGGGTTACGGCACTACGGGACCTGCGGGATGCCGAAGTGCTTCGCCAGGCGGTGGACGGCGGCAAGCGCGTAGTGGTGCTGGGCGGCGGTGTACTGGGCCTTGAAACAGCCCTGGCAGCAGCCGAGGAAGGCGCCACCGTGACTGTGGTGCACAACGGACCGCATCCCCTGGGACGAAACATCGACCGTGGCGGCGGAGCGGTCCTCGCGGCCAGCCTTCGCCAGTGCGGTGTCCGGATGGCCGGCAATGCCCGGTCCACGGGTGTGGAGCACAACGCTCCCGACGGCGGCTTCTCGGCACTGCTGCTGGACGACGGTTCCGCGATCGACGGCGACCTCCTGGTCATCTCGTGCGGCGTGCGGCCCCGGACAGAACTTGCCGAAGGCTGCGGCCTGTCCACCGGAACCGGAATCCTGGTGGACCACCGGCTCCGCGCCCACCACGAGCCCCACATCTTTGCGATCGGCGACTGCGCCGAAGTCCGTTGCCCCGATCCCACCTGCGCCGAATGCCGCACTGCCAAGGGCCCGTCCGGCCTGGTAGGCCCGGGCTGGCGGCAGGCGGAATGGCTGGCCGAATACCTCACCCTGCTGGCCACTGGCACGCAGGAAGTGGCTGACGGGCTGCAGGAGCTGCCCCAGGAACTGGCCGGCGTCGTGGTCCTCAAGGCCCGCGGCATGAATATGGCCGTGGCGGGCAACAACAGTGCTGAACCGTGGGACGAGGAAGCCCTCACCGCCGGAGCGGTGAACGGCCGAGCGCGCCTGCAGATCGCTCAGTGGGCGGATCCCGAGCACGGCCGCTACGTCAAGATGACCACCCGCGGCGGGGTGCTGGAAGGCCTTGTGGCGGTCGGCATGCCGCGGACCGCCGCTGAGCTGGTGGGGCTGTTCGAGCGCGGCTCCGAGCTGCCGGCGGACCGTTCACTGCTGCTGCGCCTGGACGGACCTGACCAGCTGGCCGCGACCGGCCCGGCGGATCCGGCGGGCACCGTATGCCGTTGCGCCGGAGTCAGCGGGGCCAAGATCCAGGGTGCCGTGGAGGACGGCTGCTCAACTGTGGCCGAAGTGTCCAAGGCAACGAGGGCCGGGACCGGCTGCGGCGGCTGCCACGAGGACATCAAGGGGCTCATCGAAAAACACTTCCAGGCGGCTCCCGCCGCCTGAAATAATCGGTGGTCTGCCCAGTTGAGAGTCGGCCTGCGGCTTTCCACATGCTTGGATGCAGGTTCTTCCATCGTCTTTAGAACGACACTAGGATCGTCTCCGTGGGCCACATCCGGCCCGTAGGTAGCAGACCCTGCGCTGGGCAGTGTCATGGTTTGCACCAATCTGCAGCGTCTGCCACCAAGAAGAGTCATCACTTCGAGGAACTGAGGTAACGCAATGCATAAGAAATCACTGCTTGGTGCTGCGGTCTGTACGTTGGCGTTGGTGGGGCTGAGCGCCGGTCCCGTTTCTGCTGCACGACCGGATGATGCTCCCCGCGGCCAGGTGGAAATGGGCCCAGACCACGCCAATTCAATCTGCTCGTTCTCCGGACTGAACGACGAGCCGGACGATCCCATTGAAGGCGGACAGGTCCAGTCCTACGGCCAGATTATTAAGCTGCCCGACTTTGACCCTGCATTCTTCAAGTCCATCCATGAACACCCTGGCATGGCGTGCAATGGCCATCTCATGCCTTACCCGGAAGCCTTCGAGCCGCCAGCCCCGTAATTGGCCGACAGCCCGCAAGACAACAGGTTGGCCCCGGTAGCGGGGCCAACCGCAGTCTAAGGCACGTGCTACGCCGGGGCTTTAGGAATCATGATCCACAAGGCGATGTAGACCAGCTCGCCGATCCCCACGAGGCCAAAGATCACAAAGCCGAGCCTCACCAGGAACTTGGGAAGCCCGAACCGGGCTGCCAAGGCAGCGCAGACGCCGCCGATGATTTTCCCGCTGCGCGGCCGTACCAAAGCTGTAGTCATGCCGCCACGCTACCGCGATCCCCGTACTCCCACCAGCCCTGGTGCGGTCCGCTGCGGCGTCTTTTGGGTCACGATGTTCCGTTGACTTCGGGGCTGTGGGGGCATACGTTTCGATCAGGATGCGCCTTCAGCATCTGTGATCCGAATGAGCCCGGGGGGACCCCTAACATCGCGGTACACATCCCTTGGAGCAGGATATGAAATTCACTTCGCGCCTGACGGTCATGGTGGTGGCCCTTCTGATGGCGCTTTTCGGACTCACCGCCGCCCCCGCCAGCGCCGCCCCCAAACCTGTCTCCCTGACACAGGTTTCGGCCACGCTGGAGAACAACATTGTCAGCGTCGAACTAACGGTGAGGTGTGACCCTGACAAGACCTACATGTTCCAGATATTCCAGGTCTTCCAAGGTGAAACGGTCGGATTCAACGATGAACCAATCTTCCTCCCCGCACCCTGTGGCACCCGCGAAACACAATTCGTTTCGGGGATGACCGGCCTGTTCACCACCGGGAAGGCCCAGTTGCGGGCGATCATCTACCTTTGCGAGGCAGGCGAAACCGATCCCACAGCCTGTCCCACGGTGGAGATATGGAAGGATGTCAGGTTGCGGGCCTGAATTGCCCCCAGCCCACAACAGGCAGGCGTCCCTACATGTGGACGTGCAGGCGCCGCGCTGCTTCCGAAATCGATCCGCTGAGTGACGGGTACACCGTAAACGTGCTGGCGACGTCGTCGACGTGGAGCTTCTGCTTCACCGCGATGGAGATGGCGAAGATCAGTTCGGACGCGTTCGGTCCCACCACAACGCCACCGATCACGGTCCCGGAGCCCTTGCGCGCGAAGATCTTGACGAAGCCGTCCTTGTGGTTGCGCATCTTGGCCCGGGCGTTGCTCTTGAGCGACAGTTTGACGATGTCGCCTTGGTATTTGCCGGACTGGATTTCGTCCTCGGAAACGCCCACCGAGGCGATCTCCGGCGATGTAAAGATGTTGGACGCCACCTGGTGCAGCTTGATCGGCGTCACGCTGTCGCCGAGGAAATGGGCGATCGCGATCCTGCCCTGCATCGCGGCCACGGAGGCCAGCGCCAGGACGCCGGTGCAGTCGCCCGCGGCGTAGATGTTCGGAGCAGTGGTGCGGGAAACGCCGTCGACCTTGATGTGGCCGCTTTCGGTGAGCGCCACGCCGGCTTCTTCGAGGCCGATACCGGCGGTGTTGGGAATCGAGCCAACACAGACGAGGCAGTGGCTGCCGGTGACCTTGGAGCCATCACCCAGGGTGACCACCACACCGTCGTCGGTCCGTTCCACGCTCTCTGCGCGCGCACGGGACAGGACCCGGACGCCGCGGCGCTCGAAGACTTCCTCCAGCACCTCGGCGGCGTCGGTGTCGGAACCCGGAAGTACGCGGTCGCGGCTGGAAATGAGGGTGACCTTGGAACCAAGGCCGTTGTAGGCGGAGGCGAATTCAGCACCAGTCACGCCGGAGCCCACTACGATGAGTTCCTCCGGAAGCTCATCGAGGTTATAGATCTGGGCCCAGTTCAGGATGCGTTCCCCGTCCGGCCGGGCAGTGGGCAGTTCCCGGGGATGCGCTCCCACGGTCAGCAGAATGGTGTCCGCTTCCACAATTTCGGTGCCGTCCGCGGTCAGGACTTCAATCGTGTGGTTGTCCACGAGCTTGCCGGAGCCCAGCAGGATGCGGACGTTCTGGTGTTCCAGTCCGGACGAGATGTCCCGGGACTGCTGGCGGGCGAGGCCCAGCAGGCGGTCGTTGATGTGCTTGAGGTCCGCCCGCATCACCGGCACAAAATCGCCGCCATCGACGTCGAACTTCACTCCCAGCTCCCCCGCCTCGCCGACGCGGGTCATCAGGTCAGCGGTGGCGATCAGCGTCTTGGAAGGCACGACGTCGGTGAGCACCGCAGAGCCGCCCAGGCCGGCGCGTTCGATGATGGTGACCTGCGCGCCCAGCGAGGCAGCCACCATAGCGGCTTCGTATCCGCCCGGGCCACCTCCTAGGATTGCGATCCGGGGTGAGCTGAAATCAGGGTGCGTAGTCACAAACAACCATTCTCGCGCATGCGGCCCCGCACCACCAATAATCAGGCTTGCCCATGGTGCGGATCACGGGCAGTCGTGATGCTGTGCACAGGGGCAGCGGCACGATAACTTGTACCAGTGAGTAATACAGACTTCTTGAACACTGACCCCTTTGCCGCCGCCCGCGCCGCCGCAGACTACATCGCCGCCGAAACCGGCGTGGAGCGCCACGACGTCGCTCTGGTCCTCGGGTCAGGGTGGGCTGAAGCCGCTGACCTGATCGGCGCCACCACTGCCACGCTGGCCGCGGACGAGGTCCCCGGTTTCCATGCCCCGGCGGTGGAAGGCCACGTGGGAACCATCCGTTCGGTGCTCACCAGGGAAGGCAAACGGGCCCTGGTCCTCGGCGCCCGCACGCATTTTTATGAGGGTAAAGGTGTCCGTGCCGTAGTCCACGGCGTCCGCACGGCTGCCGCCGCCGGCTGCGGGACCCTGGTCCTCACCAACGGGTGCGGTGGCCTCAATGAAAGCTGGATTCCGGGCACCCCGGTCCTCATCAAAGATCACATAAACCTCACCGCGGCTTCCCCGCTGGAGGGGGCCACCTTCGTTGACCTGACAGATCTTTACTCCTCGCGCATCCGCGGGCTGGCCCGCGAGGTCGACTCCTCGCTGGAAGAGGGCGTCTACGCGCAGTTCACGGGACCACACTATGAAACCCCGGCAGAGGTGCAGTACGCCAAACGGATCGGTGCGGACCTGGTGGGCATGTCCACGGCACTGGAAGCCATCGCCGGCCGCCATGCGGGCATGGAGGTCTTCGGCATCTCACTGGTCACCAACCTCGCGGCCGGCATCAGCCCGGTCCCGCTCAGCCACCAGGAAGTCATCGAGTCCGGTCAAGCCGCCGGACCGCGGATCTCCAAGCTCCTCGCGGAGATCATCGCCCGGTTGTAAAGGGTGTCACGTGCGGGTTTCCGGTCAGCCTGCTGACCGTTTCCTGCCTGGCGTCCGGAAACCGGCGTTCGATGGCTTGGGCTATCCCGGCGACAGATTGCCGGGAAAGCTCGGTACGCCAAGTGACCTCAGCATGCCGCATGGTCTGCGAAATCAGGCACGTCCGCGCATAGTCAGCGTCCATGTCGCCGCCGGGTGCGTCCTTGAGGATGCCTTCGCACCTGAAGGTATGCTCGTCCCCTTCGATGGCCAGGACCACGTCCAGGACGGAGATCCGGTCCGGGCGGCGGGCCAGCTGGAAGCCGCCCCTCGGACCTGACACCGATGCCAGGATGCCTGCCCGGACAAGGGCCTGGAGCTGTTTGTTCAGGTAGGCAGCGGGTAATTTGTAGAACTCGGCCAGGCGCGCACTGCTCACTGCCTCCCCCATCGGGGTCCAGGACATGTTGACGCAACTGTGCAACGCCCACTCCACGCCCTGCCCCATCTTCATATTCGAGACACTACTTGTCCAGAAAATTTTCTGTCAAGGAAATCGGGCACTCGTCGTGCTCCGCTGTGCGGGAAGGGGTGTTCGGGGACTTTTCTTCGGAGCAATGACGATAGCGTTATGCCCATGACGTCCACCGATGCCGACTCCCGCCTCTTCAGCCAAGCCCGTGACTGGGCCGCCCAGGATCCGGATTCCGAAACTTCCGCCGCACTCGCTGAACTGGTCCGGCAGGCGGAAGACGGTGTTGGCGCTGCCCGTCAGGAACTCACTGACAGCTTCAACGGCACCCTGCAGTTCGGCACCGCTGGCCTTCGCGCGGCTCTTGGCCCCGGGCCCAACCGGATGAACCGTGTGGTGGTGCGCCGTGCAGCGGCAGGCCTGGCTTCTTTCCTCAGCGACGCGGTCAGTGCCGCTTCACCGGGCACCCGGCCGCGCGCCGTCGTCGGTTTTGATGCCCGCCACAACTCCGATATCTTCGCCAAGGAAACTGCGGCGATCTTTACCGCCGCAGGATTTGAGACCTTCCTGATGCCCTCCGCACTTCCCACACCGCTGCTGGCTTATGCCGTGAGGGCGCTGGATTGCGACGGCGGCGTGATGGTCACTGCCAGCCACAACCCGCCCCAGGACAACGGCTACAAGGTCTACCTGGGCCGCCATGCCGTGGAAGAAAGCGGACGGGGTGCCCAGATCGTGGCTCCGTACGACGCCGGAATCGCAGCGCGGATCAATGCTGTGGGCCCATTGGACTCCATCCCCCTCGCAGCTGGCGGCTGGACTGTATTGGATCCGTCCATCGCCGCCGACTATCAGCGCGCTGCCGCGGCACTCGCCGATCCGGCACGCTTTCCGTCCCGTGACCTGCGGATCGTCCTGACGCCCATGCACGGCGTCGGCGGGGAAACGGCGGTGGCTGTGCTGAGCGAAGTTGGCTTTGCCGACGTCACCCTGGTGGCTGAACAGGCTGCCCCGGACCCGGAGTTTCCCACGGTGAGTTTCCCGAATCCGGAAGAGCCAGGCGCCCTGGACCTGGCCCTGGAAACGGCTGTGCGTGTTGATGCTGATATTGTCCTGGCCAACGATCCCGACGCGGACCGGGCGGCAGTCGCCGCCAAGGATCCTGACACGGATGCCTGGCGTATGCTGCGCGGTGATGAGGTGGGGGCACTCCTGGGCGCGCACATCGTGACGCGGCTTGCGGCCAGTGGCGAGGAAAAGCCCGACGGCGTTCTCGCCAATTCCGTTGTTTCCTCACGGCTGCTCGCACGCATCGCCGCCGCGGCCGGGTATGCACACGAGGAAACGCTGACGGGATTCAAGTGGATTTCCCGTGTGCCCGGTCTGCTTTACGGCTACGAAGAAGCCCTGGGCTACTGCGTGGCCCCGGACCTGGTCCGTGACAAGGACGGCATCTCAGCTGCCGTGCTGATCGCGGAGCTCGCTGCTGCCGCCAAGGCAGCCGGCAAAACAGTCTTCGACACCCTTGATGAGCTTTACCTTCAGCACGGCCTGCACGCCAGCGACCAGCTGAGCATCAGGGTAGCGGACCTTGGCCTGTTGGATGCCATGATGAACCGGCTCCGGGTCAGCCCGCCTGATTCGTTCGGTTCCTCCGCCGTGGAAACGTTCGTGGACCTCGCCGAAGGCAGCGAACACCTGCCGCCCACGGACGGTCTTTTGTACCTGACCCGGGACCAGACCCGGGTGATCATCCGCCCCAGCGGCACTGAGCCGAAGCTCAAGTGCTACCTGGAAGTGATCAAGAATGTGGAGTCCGCAGCGGAACTCCCCGAGGCACGCCAAGCCGCACGCGCCGCCCTGGACCAGGTGCTCGGCGACGTGCGGGAGGCCCTCGGCCTTTAGCGGGAGCTTAGAGCTCGATTTCGATGAAACCGTCGATGATGCGGGTGTTGAAGGTGTCCAGCCGCAGCTCAGCCGTACCGAAGCATTCGCCCGTTTCCAGGTCGTAGACCTCTTTGTGCAGCGGCGAGGCAATGGTGGGGCGCGTACCGCGGGAGCCGAGGATGCCTCGGGCCATGACATGGGCGCCGGTGGCGGGGTCCTCGTGGGCTACCGCGAAAATCTCGCTGGGGCCGGTCCGGAAGAGGGCTACCTGGCGGCCTGCAATGAGTGCGGCCTCGCCCCAGGACAGCTCCAGTTCTTCCACGGCGCAGACGCGGTGCCAGCCTGTGGCGGTGTCAGTTTCTGTGGCGAGTGCCCCAAGTTCCAGTGTTGCCGTCATGTCGGCTCCTCTCCCTGTGCTTGCTTGGCCACCTGTATGGCCGTACTAACAAGCTAGGCGTCCGGTGTTTCATGGGCATGCGCTGAATGTGTCCGGCGCGTAAAAGAGACCTCACCCGGCCGGAAATGCGTTCGTGATGCAGAAGTTAAGTTCACGAAACAATTGGGAAACTGAAGCGAAACTGCGGCTGCCTAGTCTGGATGGACAAGCTGCAGAGCACCGTCTGCGGCCCATGCGAAAGGCCCACAGTGACCGAACAGACTTCAAGCACAGAGACTCCGCGCCGCATCGTCGTCGCCGGCGGCGGCCCGGCGGCCCACCGTTTTGCGGACGCAATGCATGCCCGCGGCCTCGAAGGCTGGCACGTCACGGTCCTCACTGAGGAAGCCCACCTCCCCTACGACCGCGTGGCGCTCAGCAAGGCCCTGACGGAAATGGACTACGACCTCACCCTCGGCGAGGCGAGCATGTGGGACCACGAGGCCATGTCCCTGAGGACCGGCGAGCGCGTCGTCAAAATCAACCACGAAGCCAAGTCCGTGGAAACCGCGGCCGGAAACGTCTTTGAATATGACGACCTCGTGGTTGCCACGGGCTCGAATGCCGCCCGCCTGCCGATCCCCGGTGCCGAGCACACACACGTCTACCGCACGCTCGAGGACGTCTGGGCCATCAACAAGGCCATTGCCGAACTCACCGAGAAGCTCGGCCGCAAGGTTAACGCGGTCACCATCGGTGGCGGCCTCCTCGGGCTCGAGTCTGCAGCCGGCACGGAGCAGTTGGGCGCCAACCCGATCGTCATCGACGGTTCGCAGTGGCTGATGGCTACACAGTTGGATGAAGGCGCGGGCCAGGCCATGGGCCGGCTTATTAAGTCCAAGGGCTTCGAAGTGCACGGCGGCGTGTTCCCTTCTGAGGTGCTCTCCGACGACGACGGCCAGGTCACCGGTGTCCTCATGGCTGACGGCCGCGTCATCGATGCTGACCTTGTGATCGTCGCGATCGGCGTCCGGCCGCGCGACGAACTCTTCCGCGCGGCCGAAGGAGAGGAGCAGGTCTTCTCGCTGGGCCAGCGCGGCGGCGTGGTCATCAACGACTACTGCGCAACCGAGATCGACGGAATCTGGGCCATCGGTGAAGTGGCCAACTTCGGCGGCATGTGCCTGGGCCTGGTTGCCCCCGCCAACACCATGGCCGAGATCGTCGCGGACCGCCTGCACGGCGGAGAAGCCACTTTCCCGGGCTTCGACACCGCCACCAAGCTCAAGCTGTCCGGCGTCGACGTCGCCAGCTTCGGTGACGCGTTCGCCAAGACCGAGCACGCCCTTGAAATCGTCTACGCCGACCCGGCCCGCGGCGTCTACCAGAAGATTGTCACCACGGACGATGCCAAGACCCTCCTGGGCGGCATCTTCGTGGGCGACGCTACCCCCTACACCAGCCTGCGTCCGCTCCTGGGCCGGGAACTGAGCGCCGAGCCCGGCGCGTACCTCTCGGCCGCTGGCGGCGGCGACGCCCCGGACACCGAACTGCCGGACGACGCCATCCTGTGCTCGTGCAACAACGTGTCCGCCGGAACAATCCGCGACACCGTCAACGGCTGCGGCGCCTGCGAAGGCAACGCCCCGGTCCAGGAACTCGGCGAACTCAAGGGCTGCACGCGTGCCGGAACCAGCTGTGGCTCCTGTGTCCCGATGCTTAAGAAGCTGCTGGAAACCGAGCTCACCAAGTCCGGCGTCGAGGTCTCCAAGGCCCTCTGCGAGCACATCGAGCTGTCCCGCCAGGAACTCTTCGACGCCATCCGCGTCCTGGAACTGACCTCCTTCGAAGAGATCATGGCCAAGTACGGCACCGGTGCTGGCTGCGACATCTGCAAGCCGACCATCGCCAACATCCTCGCCAGCCAGAACAGCGCCTACGTGCTGGACGCCGGCCGCGGTACCCTGCAGGACACCAACGACCGCGCCCTGGCCAACATGCAGAAGGACGGCACCTACTCGGTGGTCCCCCGCATCGCCGGCGGCGAAATCACCCCGAAGAAGCTCGGCGTCATCGCAGCGGTAGCCGAGAAGTACAACCTGTACACCAAGATCACCGGCGGCCAGCGCATCGACATGTTCGGTGCCCGCCTCGAAGAGCTCCCGGAAATCTGGAAGGAACTGGTGGACGCCGGCTTCGAGTCCGGCCAGGCCTACGGCAAGAGCCTGCGCACGGTGAAGTCCTGCGTCGGTTCCACCTGGTGCCGCTTCGGCGTCCAGGACTCGGTGGCCATGGCCATCCAGCTCGAGCTCCGCTACCGCGGCCTCCGCAGCCCGCACAAGCTGAAGATGGGCGTCTCCGGGTGTGCCCGCGAATGCGCCGAAGCCCGCGGCAAGGATGTTGGCGTGATCGCCACCGCCGACGGCTGGAACCTGTACGTCGGCGGCAACGGCGGTGCTACCCCGGCCCACGCCCAGCTCCTGGCCAAGGACCTCGACGACGAGACCCTGATCAAGTACATCGACCGCTACTTCATGTACTACATCCGCACCGCAGACCGCCTGCAGCGCACCGCGCGCTGGCAGGAGGAGCTCGACGGCGGCATCAAGCACGTGGAGGACGTGGTGGTCAAGGACACCCTGGGCATCGCCGAGGACCTCGAGGCCGCCATGGCCAAGCATGTCGACACCTACGTCGACGAGTGGGCCGACACCCTGAAGGACCCCGAGCGCCTGCGCCGGTTCCGCTCCTTCGTCAACGCCCCGGACCAGAAGGACGACTCCATCACCTTTGTTTCGGACGAGCGCGGCCAGATGCGCCCGGCCACCCCGGAAGAAAAGGGGAAAGTCCTCATTGGAGCTTCCATCCCCATGAGGCCCCGCGACGAGAACGAGGTATAGGCATGCAGCTCAGCATTGATCTCACCGGCCGCGAAGTCCTGGTCACCGGCTCGGACCACGCCGCACGCCAGGCGGTCCGCCGCTACGAGGCCGCCGGCGCCGTCGTCTACCGCCTCAGCACCCCCCAGGGTGCCGGGCATGACGGCCCGCTGCCCGAGCGTCCATTCCTGGTCGCAGCAGTCGAAGACGGCCAGCCCGGCTGGGATGCCCTGCTCGAGCGGTGCCGCGCAACCGGCATCCCGGTCGCAGCAGAACCGCCTGCTGGCCCCGTGGGCCATGTCACCCTGGTCGGTGGCGGACCTGGAACCACCGAGCTGCTGACTGTCGCCGCCACGAAGGCCCTCCGCGACGCGGATGTGGTGTTCTACGACAGGCTGGCTCCCTACCAGGAACTGCCGTCCATGACGTCGGCCGAACTGGTCGATGTTGGGAAGAAGCCGGGCCACCACAAGGTGGGCCAGTCCGATATCGAAAAGCTGATGGTGGAAAGCGCCCTCGCCGGAAACAACGTGGTCCGTCTCAAGGGCGGCGATCCATACGTCTTCGGCCGCGGCGGCGAGGAAGTCGCCGCCTGCGTCGCGGCCGGCGTCAAGGTCCGCGTCATCTCCGGCGTCACCAGCGCCATCTCCGTCCCGGCTGCTGCCGGAATCCCGGTGACCCACCGCGAAGTCAGCCACATGTTCACCGTCGTCTCCGGCCACGCGCCGCTGACGGAGAAGGAACACAAGCACCTCGCCGGACTTGGCGGGACCATTGTGGTGCTGATGGGCATCGGAACGCTGCACCAGCTCGCCGCCGGACTCCGCAAAGCCGGGATGCGTCCGGACATGCCCATGGCCGTCGTCGAACGCGGTTACCGCCCCGGGCAGCGGACCACCATCGCGGACCTGGGAACCATCACCTCCGCTGCTGCCGGCTGCAGCAACCCCGCCGTGCTTGTCATCGGCGAGGTGGTTCGCGTGGCTGAGGCCAACCGTGGGCATGCCGAGGCCGCCGCCGACCTGGACAGGCTGGCGGCCTCGCTGCTCGGTTCATGAAAGGATTGAACCCCATGAACGCACTGGCACCCGCAGAACCCCAGGTTGAAGAAACCTCCGGGCAGGAGGCGGCGGACTCCCCGTTGGAGGGTTTCCGCATTGGAGTAACCTCGCACCGGCGCTCCCGGGACCTCATCGAGGCCCTCGAACGCCGCGGCGCTGAAGTCCTGCACGCACCGGCACTGAAGATCGCCCCCGTGCAGGAGGACTTCCGCCTCATTGAGGACACCAAAGCCATCATTGCCGCACGCCCGGATCTCTGCATCGCCACCACTGCCTACGGCATGCGGCGCTGGTGCGAGGCTGCCGACTCCTTTGGCATCGGCGAGGACCTGCTGGACACCCTTGCAGCCTGCCGAATGTTCGTCCGTGGACCCAAAGCCCGGGGCGCCGTCCGCGCGGCCGGCCTTGCCGACGTCGGAATCAGCAGCGACGAAACCACCGCAACGCTGGTGGACATGCTGCTGGCCGAAGGCGTGCGTGGCAAGACTGTGGCCGTCCAGCTGCACGGCTACACGGATGTCCGGCAGCTGGAGCGGCTCCGCATGTCCGGCGCCACCGTCCTGACCGTGACGCCCTACCGCTGGGTCAAGCCCGACGGCGAGGACAAACTCCCCCGGCTCATCGAGGCTGCATGCAGCGGCAACCTGGACGTCCTGACGTTTACCAGCGCGCCCGCAGTGGATGCCATGTGGAGCACCGCCCATGAGATGGGTGTCTACAAGCAGCTGATCGAAAGCCTGAAAACCAACGTGACTACCGCTGTGGTCGGACCCGTCACCGCGCAGCCCCTGCTCGACGCCGGGGTGACCCCGCTGATCCCGGAGCGGTTCCGGATGGGCGCCCTCATCAGGCTGGTGTGCGAGCATCTCGCCCTTAACCATGTGCGCCGCCTGGACACGAGGTCAGGGAATATCGAGTTGCGCGGCCGCAGCCTGCGGATCGACGGGCAGCAGGTTGAGCTGGCCCCCGCGCCACTGCTGCTGCTGCGCGCGCTGCTCGGTGCCGGCGGGGCCGTGCTGTCCCGCGAATCGCTCTCGGAGCTGCTTGAGCTCAGGGGCTCAGTCCACGCCCTGGACATGACAGTCAGCCGCCTTCGGTCCTCGTTGCCGGATGGCCGCCTGGTGGAAACGGTGGTCAAGAGGGGCTACCGGATCCGCGTCTAACGGCGCGGGCTCCGGCCCCGTTTGTGTCAATCGGGACCATGGTGAGAGGTGCGTCACGGGTTCTGTTACCGGGCGGTAAACGTTGGCGAAAAAGCACTCCCAGGACGGCAACAGCGGGGAAACACGCTGGAAAAGCCGGCCGCCTACGCTGGGATTCATCAACGAATTCCCCGGCCGCTCTGCGGCCGCCAGCGAAAGGGCCAGCACATGTCCGCTCCGGCACCGTCCACCACCGTCTCCCCGGCCCCGCGCATCGTCATCGCCGGTGCCGGCCCCGCCGCGCAGGCGCTGGTCCGCCAGTTGGACGGTGCCAGGTTCCGCGGAACCATCACCGTGCTAAGCAACCGGGACGACGCTCCGGCGGAGCTCCTGGATCTTGCAGAACTGCCCCAGGTCTCGGTCCGCTTCGGTCAGCCCGCCAGCTTCATCGACCCGGACAACCGCACAGTCACAACTGCGGACGGAATGGAATTCAGCTACGACGAGCTGGTCATCGCCACCGGATCGGCCCCGGTCTCATCTCCGGTTGCAGGAGCCGGCCGCTGCCTGAGCTACTCCACAATTGACGACGCCGCCCGGATCGGCGACGCCGTCAACGAAGTCACTCGGGAGCTGGGCAGGCGGCCACTCGGGATCCTGGTAGGCACCGGCGCCGCAGCCGGACAGGCTGAAGCCGTGCTGCGTGCCCGGGGCGTCAGGCCCATCCGCACCACAGTCCGGCCCACCGCCGTGGTGCACTCCATCGATCGCGCCGGCACCGGGCTGACAGCGGCCGGGATCGTCTTTGCGGACGGCAGCAGCATGAACGGTGACCTCGTGGTCCTGGCCGAAGAACGGGTCTCCCGCGACGGCCTCGCCGCCAGCGCCGGACTCGCCACCGCTCCCAACGGCGGAATCGCCATCAACAAGGAGTTCAGGACCTCAGTTCCCGGCGTCTGGGCCATCGGCGATGCCGCAGCGTTCGACGGCGTGCGGCTGGGCTTGCTGGTTGCCGCGGCTTCGGCCGCCGGAGCGTGCGCCATGCAGCTTATGACGGCTGTAGCAGCGGAAGACCGGGTTCCGGTGGCCGCCTGACGCCTGTGGCAAGATGGTCACCGGAAGAGCCATGGACACCGTGGCATGTTGCGGCCCACGAGGCCCCGGAAAGGACCATCATGATGAGCAACGAAGCCACTCCCGCCGCGCAGACGTCAGCCGGCACGGAGCAGTCGCAGGGCAACATCGCTTCCTTCATCGACCACACCCTGCTCAAGCCCGAGGCCAGCGAGGCGGACATCCTCAAGGTCTGCGCCGAAGCCGCCGAGTATGGGTTCAAATCCGTCTGCGTCAACCCCATCTGGGTGAAAACGGTCAAGACGGCGCTCAAGGGATCCGGCGTCCTGGCCTGCTCAGTGGTCGGGTTCCCGCTGGGAGCCACTCCCACCGACGTCAAGACCTTTGAAGCCCGTGGCGCCGTCCTGGACGGCGCCGACGAGGTCGACATGGTCATCAACATCGCCGCTGCCCGGGCCGGCGACAAGGGCGCCCTGGTGGAGGACATCGCCTCAGTTGCCCAGGCGGTGCACGCCAGCGGCGCCATCCTGAAGGTCATCATCGAAACGGCCCTCCTCAACGATGCCCAGAAGGTCCTCGCCTGCGAGGCTGCAGTGGAGGCCGGCGCTGACTTCGTCAAGACGTCCACTGGCTTCAACGGTGGCGGAGCCACCGCCGAGGACGTCGCCTTGATGCGCCGGACTGTTGGCCCGGAACTGGGCGTCAAGGCCTCTGGCGGCGTACGGTCCCTCGCCGACGCTCAGGCTATGATTGCTGCAGGTGCAACACGTATTGGTGCCAGCTCCGGAATTGCGATCGTCAAGGGTGAACAGGGTTCATCTGGCTACTGACACGGATCCGGAAGCCGCCACAATTTGAGCCCCGCGGGGCCAAGGAGGAATGAATGTCCAGCAAGACCACAGCGTCCAGTGTCAACACTGTCCAGACCCCGGAAAACGAGAACAGCCTCGTCACCAGCATCGTCCTGTTTGCTGTCATGATGGCGCTCTTCCTGGGCGCCATCTACTCGCTCTCATTCCTGACGCTTGGCAACCCGTGGCCGATGGCCGTCTGCCTGGGCCTCTTCGGCCTCGCGTTCTGGATCCCGCAGACCATCACCGGCCGCTCCGATTCAGCCGGCGAGCACTAAGCATCCGCTAAAACATCCGCTAAAACACACAGGCTGGGGCCCCGGATTTTCCGGGGCCCCAGCCTTTTAAGAGGTCGTCTCAGGTCGCGCCGAAAAGGCGGCTGAACAGGCCCGTTCCGAGTGACAGGGCAGCGGGGAAGTGTGATTTCGCCAAAACCCAAGCTGCCACGCACATGCCCACCATGGCGTAGGCGCTCACCGGTATGAGCACCAGCCATTCCCGCTTGGACCCGGCACGGCCCAACAGTGGCAGGGAAAAGGCGCCGTTCGCTCTCCAGACATCGTTGATCACGGGCAGTTTCCGCAGGAACTTGGGTGGCTTGATAACTATCGGCCAGAGAAGTGGGACGCCGCCCGTTGTGATCATGTCACCCACGATATGGACCACCACCCCGGTCAGCATCGACACAGGCAACCAGGTCCACTGGTCCGGGGCGAACCACGTGACAAGCCCGGCCATGGTCAGGGCGAACACCCAGTTGCTGAGGAAACCGGACTTGGGGAACAGCTTCAGTGCCTTGGCCGCGATGTTAATCATGAACATGCACAGCAGGCCGGCGCCCACGGACAGCAGTCCCCAGTCCGTCTGCAGCTGGAACTGGCCGGCCACCATGGCCAGCAGCACGAAAAATGCCGCCCCCAGCACCGAGTGCGTGCCCTGCCTGTGGCCCCCGCTGGCGTTCTCAATGCCCACGGCAATCACGTTCGATAGCGGTGGCAATGAGTTGGCTACCGTACTGTGCCGGTGGTCCCAGTCGCACACCAGCGCGGTCCCCGCCGTCGCCATGCCACCTATCAGGATGCCAGTGGCGTCAAGCGGATACCAGCCGAGGGTGTAGGGCCCGGTCGAAGCAATAGCTACCCACGCCGCGGCTCCCGACGCGGCGTGATGTCCTCCCATCAAAACTCAACCCACCGCCAGCGGGGCGTCCGAGAAGATGTTGCGGATGACACCGTTGGCCCATTCCAGGATTTCCGCGTCCTGCAGGTCCCTGCCGCCGATCTTCGCGGTCTTAGGCTTCGGGATGAGGACGGCGTCCAGCGCAGGCTTGGGCTGCGAGCCGGGGTACATCCTGGCGAGGCGCATCACCTTTGACTCCGGCAACTGCGCCGGAGAGAACTTGATGAAGTTACCCTGCAGGGCTACGTCGGAGAGTCCGGCTTCGCGGGCGCCCACGCGGAAGCGGGCAACAGCTATGAGGTTCTTGACGGGCAGCGGGGGCTCCCCATAGCGGTCCACCAGCTCTGCGTGGACCTCCTCAATGGCCTCGTTGGTGATGGCGGAGGCCAGTTTCCGGTACGCTTCCAGACGCAGCCGCTCCCCCGGTACGTAGTCGTGAGGCAGGTGGGCGTTCACCGGCAGTTCGATCTTCATCTCGGCGGCCTTCTCCTCGGCGTCGCCGCGGAAGTCGGCCACTGCCTCACCCACTAGACGGATGTAGAGGTCGAAGCCCACGCCTTGGATATGTCCGGACTGCTCGCCGCCCAGGAGGTTGCCGGCACCGCGGATCTCCAGATCCTTCATGGCCAGCTGCATGCCGGCACCGAGCTCATTGTGAGTAGCTACTGCCTTCAGGCGCTCCAGGGCGACCTCACCCAGCGGCTTCTCGGACGGATACAGGAAGTAGGCGTACGCGCGTTCCCGGCCACGGCCCACACGGCCACGGAGCTGGTGCAGCTGGGAGAGGCCGTACTTGTCGGCGCCATCGACGATGAGGGTGTTGGCGTTGGAGATATCCAAGCCGGTTTCGATGATGGTGGTGCACACCAGCACATCGAACCGCTTCTCCCAGAAGTCCACGATGATCTGCTCGAGCCGGCTCTCGGACATCTGCCCGTGCGCGACCTCCACCCGGGCTTCCGGAACCAGCTCACGGACTTTCGCAGCAGTCCGTTCGATGGTGGACACGCGGTTGTGCACCAGGAACACCTGGCCCTCACGCATCAGTTCGCGGCGGATGGCTGCCGAGGTCTGCTTGTCCGTGTAAGGACCAACGTAGGTAAGCACGGGATGGCGCTCCTCCGGCGGGGTGGCCAGGGTGGACGTTTCCCGGATGCCCGTCAGCGACATCTCCAGTGTGCGCGGGATCGGCGTGGCGCTCATGGCCAGGACGTCCACATTGGTGCGCATCTTCTTCAGCGCTTCCTTGTGCTCCACCCCGAAGCGCTGCTCCTCGTCCACGATCACCAGGCCGAGGTCCTTGAACGCGAAGTCCTTGGACAGCAGCCGGTGCGTGCCGATGACGACGTCCACGGATCCGCTCTTGACGCCCTCCACGGTCTCCTTGGATTCCTTGGCCCCCTGGAACCGCGACAGTGCCTTAACCCGCAAGGGGAATCCCGAGAACCGCTCGGTGAAGGTCTCGTAGTGCTGCTGCGCCAGCAGGGTGGTGGGCACCAGGACGGCTACCTGTTTCCCGTCCTGGACCGCCTTGAACGCCGCGCGCACGGCAATCTCCGTCTTGCCGTAGCCGACATCTCCGGACACCAGTCGGTCCATGGGGATCTCCCGCTCCATGTCCGCCTTGACCTCGTTGATGGTGGTCAGCTGGTCCGGCGTCTCGACATAGGGGAAGGCTTCCTCCAGTTCCCGCTGCCAGGGCGTGTCCGGCCCGAAGGCGTGGCCGCGGGAGGCCATCCGCGCGGAGTACAGCCGGATCAGCTCGCCGGCGATCTCCTTGACCGCTTTACGGGCCTTGGACTTGGTGCTGGCCCAGTCCGAGCCACCCATCTTGCTCAGCACAGGGGTATCGCCGCCGACATAGCGGGTCACCTGGTCCAGCTGGTCGGTGGGCACAAACAGCCGGTCCCCGGGAGCGCCGCGCTTGGACGGGGCGTATTCCAGGACCAGGTACTCGCGTACCCCGTCTCCGCCGCCCGCAACCTTGCGCTGGATCAGCTCCACAAAACGGCCGATCCCGTGCTGTTCGTGCACCACGTGGTCGCCGCCCAACAGCTGCAGCGGGTCCACGGCGTTCCGGCGTTTGGACGGCATGCGCCGCATGTCCTTGGTGGAGCCGGCGGAGGTGCGTCCCAGCAGGTCGGCCTCGGTCAGCAGGCCCAGCTTGAGGCTGTCCAGGACAAAACCGCGTCCGACGGCGGCCGTGGTCACCTCGATGATGCCCGCCTGAGGTTCCTGGTCAAGGGTGTCCACCCTGGCACAAGGGATGTCGGCGTCGTGGAACAGTTCCGCAAGGCGCTGGGCAGGTCCGGGTCCTTCGGTGGCCACCACAATGCGCCACTGGTCCCGGACGTGCGAGCCGATGAAGTCCATCATCTCCGCAACGTCACCCTGGTACCCGCGGGGTTCGCGTGCGTGGAGGTTCAGGACGTCGATTTCCGGCAGCAGTTCCTCGTCTGTGGCAAGGGACGTAATGGACCACCAGGAGACCTCGTGGTCCAGGGCGGAACTGCGGGTGTCCGTCAGGGAGCGGAAGCTGGCGGAGTGCAGGGCTGCAGACGCCTGTGAGCTCAGATCCAGTGGCGCCGTGCCTCCATCGGACGCCGTGGACCAGGCGGCTTCGAGGAACTCCTCGTTGGTGGCGGCAAGATCATGCGCACGGGTGCGGACCTTTTCCGGTTCGATCACCACGGAGATGGAACCGGCAGGCAGCTGCTCCACAAAGGGGACCATCGCATCCACGAGTACCGGCGCCAGGGATTCCATGCCCTCGACCGTGATCCCGCCGGCAATTTTCTCCAGCATGTCAGCGGCGGCCGGCAGTTGCTGCTTGAGGGTGGCCGCCCGCGACATCACCGAGGGCGTGATGAGGATTTCGCGGCAGGGCGGGGCGTGCAGGGCGGTGGGGTGGTGCAGGCCGGGCGAGGACAGCGAGCGCTGGTCTGCGACGGCGAACCATCGCATCTGGTCCACCTCGTCGCCGAAGAACTCCACCCTGATGGGGTGGTCCTCCGTGGGCGGGAAAACATCGATGATGCCGCCGCGGACGGCGAACTCGCCACGGTGCGTGACCATGTCCACGCGGGCGTACGCGGCGTCGGCGAGGCTCCGCACCACATCGGAGAACGGCCTTTCCTGGCCCACTTCCAAGGTGACCGGAACCAGGTCACCCAATCCGGCCACGATGGGCTGGACCACCGCGCGGACCGGTGCCACCACAACACGCAGGGGCCCCGCCGTCGAAGTTTCCGGGTGCGCCAGCCTGCGCAGGACGGAGAGCCGCCGGCCCACGGTGTCTGAACGGGGCGAGAGCCGCTCGTGTGGCAGGGTTTCCCAGCTGGGGAACTCAGCCACCGAGTCGGCGGGGAGGTACGCGCGCAGGGCGGCTGTCAGATCCTCGGCTTCGCGTCCCGTCGCGGTGACTGCCAACACCACGGCCGGGACCCCGCCGTCGGACGTTTCTTCTGCCGTGCCCGCGGCGGCCAGGCCGTCTGCCATTTCTGCCAGCAGGACCGCACGCAGGCCCGCCGGTGCGCTGATCTGGTAGTCCTGGCCACGTACCTCAAATCCCCTTGCAGCCTCGGCCCTGACCCGGGCGAAGGTCTGGTCTTCGGCCAGGACACGGCGCAGTCCATCAAGCGACGGACCGGGATGGGAGGTACCAGTGCGGGAGGCGCTCGGGCTCATGGCAGAAACTCCTGTGGTGTTCAAGGGGATCGCAGGCAACGCGAAAACCCGAAATTCGCTTCGAATCCCGGGTAGTTCCAGCCTACCCCCCGTGAACCACACTAAGCTTTCAGGACCCACGGCCGTCCGGACAGCCTGCCGCTCCGAATGGTTTTGTGAGAAGAAGGAGTCTGCATGACGGGCACTACCGATCCATCACAGCCCACCGAAGACCGCACGGTCCTGGTAACGGGCGCCACAGGCTATATCGGCGGCCGCCTGGTCCCCCGGCTTCTTGAAGCGGGCCACACCGTGAAGGTGCTGGTCCGGACGCCGGCCAAGATCGCCGGCGTCCCGTGGCTGGATGAAGTGGAGGTGGTCCAAAGCAGCCTTGACGACGCCGGTGCGATACGGGCGGCGCTGGGCGGCGTCGACGTGCTGTACTACCTCGTCCACTCAATGGCTGCCGGCGCAGGCTTTGAGCCCAAGGAAAAGGCCATGGCTGAGACCGCCGCGTACGCGGCCGCTGAGGCAGGGGTCAGCCGGATCGTTTACCTGGGCGGCCTCCACCCGTCCAATGTGGAGCTGTCCACCCATATGCGTTCCCGGGAAGCCGTGGGGAAGGTGTTCCTGGACAGCCCCGTGGATGCAGTAGTCTTCCAGGCCGGCGTGGTGATTGGTTCTGGATCCGCCTCATTCGAGATGATCCGGCACCTGTCCGAAGCCCTCCCCCTGATGCCGGCCCCCAGCTGGGTCCGCAACAGGATCGAAGCCATCGCCGTCCGGGACGTGCTGTACTACCTCGTGGCCGCCGCATCCCTGCAGGGGACGATCAACCGCACGTTCGATATCGGCTGCCGGCAGGTACTGAGCTACGCGGGCATGATGAAGGAATACGCCGCCGAAACCGGCCTGCCGCACCGAGTGGTGTTGGCCCTGCCCATTCCCGCTCCCAAGCTCGCCGGCATGTGGGTGGCCCTGACCACCCCCATCCCGCTGTCCATGTCGCTGCCACTCGTCCAGTCGCTGCAGCACGACGCAGTGTCCAGGGAGCACGATATTGATTCCTTTATTCCCGTTCCGGAGGGCGGCCTGACTCCGTACCGGCGTGCAGTGGCCCTGGCCCTCGGCAAGGAGCGCGACGGCCAGGTGGAGACAACCTGGGCCAATGCAGGGGCCGACGCCGATCCCCTGCCCAGCGATCCGGACTGGGCCGGCCACACGGTGTTCGTCGACGAGCGGACGTTCCATGGGGACGTCGATCCTGCTCATGTGTGGACCATCATCGAGGGAATCGGCGGCCGGAACGGTTGGTATTCCCTCCCGCTGGCGTGGCAGGTGCGGGGCTGGCTGGACAAGCTCACCGGCGGCGCGGGGCTCCTGCGCGGACGCCGGCACCCCGGCAACCTCGCATCAGGCGAAGTCGTGGACTGGTGGCGGGTGGAACGGATCGACCGCGGAAAAATGTTACGGCTCAGGGCGGAGATGCGCGCCCCCGGACGCGCCTGGCTTGAACTGTCCGTTGAGCCCGACGGCGCCGGCAGCCGCTACCGGCAGAGGGCTATTTTCTTCCCGAAGGGGCTGAGCGGAAGGCTTTACTGGCTGGCCGTGCTGCCCTTCCACAGCCTCATCTTTCCGGCGATGTCGCGCAATATCACAGCCGCCGCCCAGAAACTTGCCAGTGCGGAGGCCGGTTCGAGGAACAGCAGGCACTCCCCGTAGGATGTGGGGAGCAAAAAGCGTTCTGACCCCAATCCTGGAGGACCCATGGCACTGAGTGCATCCACCACCCTTCCGCACGCCGTCGACACCGTTGCTGCTGTTTTCATCAACGAGGACTTCCAGCGGCACACGAGCGAATACGTTGGCGGCACGCTGGAGTCGTTCGCGGTGGACGGCGACACCGCCGGAGCTTTCAGCACCACTTCGGTCCGCACACTGCCCACTACCCGCCTGCCGGAGATCGCCCGCAAGTTCGTTGGTGACAAGCTCACGGTCACGCAGGTGGAAAACTGGGACGCCCCGGCGGCAGACGGTTCCCGCCAGAGCAACATCACCTTGAAGATCGCAGGCGCTCCCCTTGACGTGACGGCGGTCCAGCGTCTCGTTGCTGAGGGCGGCAGCACCCGCGTGGAACTGGAAGGCAACGTGACCTCGTCCGTTCCGTTCCTGGGCGGCAAGATCGCCGATGCGGCCGAGCCCATGGTGGCCAAGGCCCTGAACATCCAGTCGCAGCAGGCCCAGGCCTGGCTGGAAAGCCACTAAGGTAATGCAGCTCCCCGTCTTCGCGGCCGTCCTGCTGGTCATCTCCGGCGTCTGGTCACTGGTGGTCTGGCCGCAGTTCCTGCGCCGGGTGATGAAGGATCCCCGGGCGCGGGACGCCGCAGGCAAGGCCACGAAGTTCCTCAACGTCCACCTGGTGCTCGTCAGCATCTCCATGGTGCTGGGGGCTGCCACGGCCATCATTGGGATCATGGGGCTGTTCGGCTAGCTCCTTTCCCGCCCGCGCTGGGGCTAACGGTCTCTGTTCCGGTCCGGCTTCCTGCGCTTACCCTGTGAACACGAGAGGGCCAGGGAAGGTGGAGCTGTGCGGATCTCGGTCATAGGCTGTGGCTGCTTGGGGGCTGGACGTACCGGGGACGGGGCCGGCCCTAATCCCGTCAACGTGGCTCGCAAGCGTCCGCTGCAGCGGCCTCCCGAAAAGTAACATTCCGGAACTCGACGGCAGGGCCGGCGTCGTAATTCTTCAGCAGCGAAAACCACCCTCCGCCGTACGCCGTGTCATCCGTTTCGGCGTCGGCCCCTTGCTGGTCCGGCCGCCGGGCGATGACCCTTTGAGGTGTCACAGTCAGTACCAGCCGCGTCCACTCCCCCGCACCCGGTGGCGCGCCCTTTGCTTCGGCCAGCACTACCGGTCCCGCCCCCTTGTCCCTCCGGCTGAGGGTCAGCCTGCCGTCCGCGCCGAACTCCAGCTCGTAGCCTGAAACCGCAGCGTCCGGGCGGTACGGCGCATCATCATCCTGGCCAAAGGCCACCCCGGCGCTGCCCTTCCCGGCGGGAAGGCCCTCCTGCCAGCGCAGTTCGAAGGCGAGCTCACGTCGCGGGCCCGACAGCCCGCCCATCGACCCCATCAAGTACGACGCCGGCTCCTCGCTTGAGATTCGGACAGCAGCCTGCTGGAGTGCCGGCTGTCCTTGCCAGTCCCCTTCTGCCTCCTGGGGCAGGTCCCCGGCGTACCGCAGCCCGGTGTCAAAGCCATCCTCAGCTCGCCGTTCTTCAAGGTGCAGGACGTGCACGACGTTCGAACATACGAAGCCCCGGACCCCCAGCGCTTTGAGCCGTGCATGGTCACTGCGGCGCCGGACTTCCCAGGCGGCAACGGGCTTACCTGAGGCCACGAGTTCCCGCACAACGGCGGAGGGGGCCGAATTGTGAACGCCCAGAAGGTCAACCCGGGGAATCAGGGCAGCGAGATTGTCGTAGTCCGGCGCGGTCACGTATCCCCACGTGGTGTAGCCCCGGGACCTGGCCAGGGCGTGCCCCGGTGACGAAGCCGGCTGCTTCCAGACCACACGATCCCTGGCCCCGGGATAGGCCTCAAGGAGCTCCAGGAGTTCATCGGCATTCGTGCCCTGCTTGTCTTCGAGGAAAATGACCCTCGACGGAAGGAAAGTCCGGAGTACATCTTCCAACAGCGGTATCGGTTCCAGGGGTGCGGCCGGTCCCAGCCAGGCACGGGCATCGTTCCGCAACGATTCCAGCGCAGCATAACTAGCCCGCGCGATAATGAGGTCTGTCCCGGTCAGCCGCTCAGTGTTGAGATCGTGATGGCACACCAGCACGCCGTCCCCTGTCGATACCACCGAAACCTCCAATGCCTTCAAGCCGGCAGCGGCCGCTTTGGTGTAGGCAAGCATCGTGTGCTCCGGCCAGTTATCCCCCGATCCCCTGTGCGCCACGAAAAAACTCGGGGCAGCGAGCAGCCCCGCCATGGTGAACGGTCCAACGTCGCCCGCTGCGGCCAATGCCCCTTCTTCGATCAACGAGGCAGTTGCTTCCGACGCCGACACATGGTTGGGCACTGGCCTCGCCGCCTGGCCGACAGGGGACTGGGGACAGGTTTCGCCGCAGCCGGTACCGTTCAGCACGCCTGCGGCGGCCACGAGCCCCAGGAAGCCCCGACGTCCGATCTTAGGCCCGGATTCGGTGCCTGCCCACGCTTTCATTAGCGGCCCATTGGTACGGCGGGCGCCCTGGCCTGGCCCACAGCGGCGGCCAGTTCCGCCCGCCTTGCTCGCCGCAGCGCCCTCTGTTCGTCGCCGGCAATGACCACCATTGCGAGAATGGTCCAAACAACAATTCCTGCAACGGAACGGGTGGCAAGGGAGCTGTAGGTCTGCGGAATCACGACTGCAAAGAGCCCTGCTAAGGTCAGGCCCCGGTATTCGTGCCACGCCGAGTTCCGCAACAGCAGCACCAGCATCAGGCCGAAATAGAGGACGGCGAAGAAGATGCCAAAGTCGATGCTGTACATGAGGATAGGATTCTCGAAGCTCGTCTCCAGGCCGGCCTGGACTGCCACGCGGTAGCTCGACCCGATGCCTTGGCCTGCCACGGCGTAGTCAGCCCAGCGGCTGAGGAAGTATTCCAGTGCCAAGGCCCGGGCCTGGGCAGACCCGGTGTCATCAGCCAGCCTTTCGGAGACACCTACCACCAGCGGCGACGACATGACGACCATCGCAACACCTGCAAGGAACGCCAGCATGATTGCTTTGACCCACGGCTTGCGGTCAGCGAAGAACACCACAAGGACGACGGACACGCCCACTACGGCCAGACCCACCCTCGACTGAGTGATGAGGACCCCAACAATCATCAGCACCAGGAGGACCGCTTGGACGGAATTGCGTTTCAGCCCGGCAACCAGGGGCGCAGCCACGCAGACCACCAGGGAGAGGGCGAGGGGCTGGTCCAGCGTGCCCATCCACCGCTGGGTTTCCGGATTGAACCAGTACTGCGTCCGGAACCCGGAGCCGTAGAACAGGGCCTCACCGTTGAGCCATTGCGCCACCGCGATAGCGCAGACTACAGCCACCAGCAAAAGCAGGAGGGATCGAAGCATCTTTATCAGCCCGGGATGGCGGACACTGTTCGCAATGAGGAGAAGAAAAAAGAGCACCGGGGCCAGGATCTGGTCCACCAGCAGCAGCATGCCTCCGCCCTCTGACGAGGTCCTGGAGGCAAGGAACGCTGCCACAATCACCAAGGCAAGGACCAGGAAGACGAAAAAGTGGCGGGCCAGGGCGTCCTTAATGCTCCACGGATCGTGAAGGAGTTGCCCGGCCAGAACTGCGATCACCAGCCAGGACGCTGCGTGGAAGCCCAATGCACCGCCAGCTTCACCGGTCACCACGGAATTTCCCACTGCCGGGACCA
Organism: Pseudarthrobacter sp. CCNWLW207; assembly: GCF_037203945.1. Taxonomy (NCBI): domain Bacteria; kingdom Bacillati; phylum Actinomycetota; class Actinomycetes; order Micrococcales; family Micrococcaceae; genus Pseudarthrobacter; species Pseudarthrobacter sp. CCNWLW207. The sequence goes on from NZ_JBBCBS010000001.1 coordinate 78,876, forward strand.
GAAACCAAAGCGTGAGCACCGCTGCCAGCAGCACCCGCGGCCGGGAGCGCAGAAGGACGGACGCGGCCACGCACAGTCCAATCCAAAGCGCCAACTGCACCGTTTACCTCCGGCGGGTCACGGGCTTGACAGGCTCCCCCGCGGACAGGCTGACCGGCATCCACTGCGCCGCTCGGGAACGCCGCCGTGAGCGCCGAACCCTCATACGGCGCACGAACCTCCCAATGAACCTGCGACGTTCCTCCGCCAAGCGGCCGGGCAGCGCGTTGAGCACAACACCCGTTGCCTGCGTGTTGACAGCCTCAAGGTTTTTGAGGGCGGCCTTGAGCAATTCGGCCGACACCCGGCCATGGCGGACCACCAACAAAGTGCCATCAACCACGGCTCCGATCAGGGCAGCGTCGCTGAACGGCCGCAGGGCTGGTGCGTCCACAATGACCCGCGTGTACTGGGTGCGCATTTCTTCAAGCACCTCATAAAGCGCAGGACCCCGGAGCAGTTCTGTGGGGTTGGCCGGTATTGTGCCGGCCGCGAGGGCGTGAAGTCCGTCTACCGAGGTGTGCTGGATGGCGTTGCTGACGTGCAGGTGCCCGGCAAGGACATCGGACAAGCCAATGCTTTTTCCCAGGCTGATGTCGGCGGCCAGTCCCGGCTGGCGGAGGTGTGCTTCGACGAGGAGTACCCGCTCTCCGGCTTCCGCCCATGCTTTGGCCAACATCAGCGCAACGGTGGTTTTTCCCTCGCCGGATCTGGCCGACGTGATAGCGATGACCTCGGCCGACGGAAGGGAGGGAAGATGGTCAACGTTGGTCCGGAGCCTCCGTGCTGCCTCGTCGAGCAGGGAACCTGCCCCTTTCCCCAGAAGGAGGGCGGCCCGGCCTGAGGTGGCGTGGCTGTACGGCAACCTCGCGAGCAGCGGCAGCCCGGAGGCCACTTCAACCTCTTCTGGCGTTTTCAGGGACTTGTCCAGCAACCGGCGCGAGACAGCGATCACAATTCCGGCGGCCAAACCCAGCAGAACGCCGAGTCCGAGGTTGAGCGGCACCCGCGGGGAGACCGGGTCAGGGAGAACGTCCGGGCCCGAAACGACGTTCAGAACGGTGGCGCCGCCCGGAAGGGTCCGGCCGGCTTCGAGCTCATTCACTGCAGCGCCGAAGTTTTCGGCAACGGCGGTCACGGTTGCCCTCGCCTTATCGATATCCGGCTGGGTTACGGTCACGGTGAGCATCAGGGTTTCACTGTCTGCGGAGGCGCTCATGCTTTCAGCGGTCTGCTCGGCGGTCAGCCCGTTACCGCTGGCTTGGACTACCTTGTCGATGAATGAATCGCTCTTGACCAGGCTGGCAAAGGAGGCCATCTTGCCGCGCGACAATTCCAAGGACTGGAGGGCGGACTGGCCGGTGACAGCCGGGCTCACCACGAAGAAGCGGACCATCCCCTGGTACATCGGCGTGGCGTTGGAGGTGACATAGGTGGCCCCTCCGAACCCCGCAGCGACGCATACCAGGACTATCCACCAGCCCCGGGCTATGGCCCGAACATACTCTCCCAGATCCAAAGGAACCCCCATCGCGGCTTCCATGCCGTGCCACACCAACACGGTACGTATAGTCAGTCCCCTGACTATCGCTCCATTATTGAACGCAATGCACCCCGTAGGAAGCTTTCTGGGGGGCGGGATTTTCCAGTTTCGCCAATGCCGTCCCCGGTCAGGGCCCCGGGCGCCTAGCCAAACGGTCGGCGCAGCCGTAGTCTGTCCCTAATCCGGGGCAACGCGGCTTCATCGGAGGTGGGCAGAGGCGCTATGCGGAAGGTCCCGAGGCCCCCTTTCGAGACCGGGCTGTTCCCGGCCCGTCCACGTACCCTGGGGCGCGAATGAATGAAGCAGTGCGATCGCTTAAAGTCCTGGTGGCGCATCCCAGCGCCGACCTCTACGGCTCGGACCGGGTGCTCCTGGAAACGATCGAGGGCTTGGAGCGCTCCGGCGCGCGGGTAGTGGTGACCCTGCCGTCGTCGGGCCTGCTCGTTCCTGAGCTTGTACGCCGCGGAGCCCGTGTCATCCTCTGTCCCACTCCCGTCCTGCGCAAGAGCATGCTTTCCCCCCTCGGGCTGCTAAATGTCAGCGGAGCCGTGGTCCACGGCCTCTTCCGCAGCATCGGGGTCATCCGCGGTGTCCGACCAGATGTCATCCTGGCAAACACCATCACTGTTCCCTTGTGGACGGCAGTCGGCCGGCTATGCGGCATCCCCGTGGTCACCCACGTCCATGAGGCCGAGGCCAACGCCCCCCGCGCCATACGTGCCGCCTTGGCTTTCCCCCTGATCTTCTCCAGCGGGATCCTGACCAACAGCAGGTTCAGCACCGAAACCTTGGACAGCTCACTGGGCATCCTGCGCGGCCGTTCCACCGTCTTGAACAATGGGGTGCCTGGGCCACCAACGGACCGCCCGCCCCGGACCGGGCTCTCCGGCGGACTGCGGATCCTCTATGTCGGGCGGCTCTCCCATCGCAAGGGAGTGGACATCGCCGTCGACGCACTGCTCCAGCTCCTGCAGCAGGGGGTGCCGGCGCACCTGTCGATCGTTGGGGCGGTATTCCATGGCAACGAGGCGTACGAGGCCTGGCTCCGAGAAAAGGTGCAGGCAGCGGGTGCCTCGGAACACGTGACTTTCCACGGCTTCCAGGATGACGTGTGGCCCTTCTTTGCCGATTCCGACGTCGTCGTGGTTCCTTCCCGGCTGGATGAACCCTTCGGGAACACTGCGGTTGAAGCTGTCCTCGCTTCACGCCCTGTGGTGGTGAGCAACACGTCCGGCTTGCGGGAGGCGGCGGCTGGCTACAAATCAGCTCAATTTGTGGCCGCCGGGGAATCTGCCGATCTCGCGGCGGCCCTTAGGTCAGTCTCGCTGGGCTGGCCCGACTTCCGCGCCGCCGCGATCGCCGACGCCCGGGAAGCCGCCACCCGCCACAGCCCGGAGCGGTTTGGTGCAGTAATGGCCAGTTATCTTGCCCAGGCCTCTGGCAGACCCGCGTGACAGGGAAAAGGCCGGATGCACAGGCAGAGGGACCTGCTGCACCGGCGGCAACAGAATCAGAGCCGGACAACGGTGCCCGGAAGACAGCGCGAAGCGTCCGGTGGAGTTTCGGCGCTGTGGTTGCCCGACAGGGATTCCAGATCCTCTCGGCCGTAATCCTGGCCCGAATCCTGGGGCCCCAAAGTTACGGCGTGATCGCCAGCGCCACCGTTTTCATCAGCCTGGTTGCCTTGGTCCTGGACCAGGGGCTGTCCGCAGCATTGATCCAAAGGCCCGAGGTCACCCGGCGGTTGGCCGGGGCCACTGTCACGCTGAATCTCCTGATCGCGGCCTTACTCGGTGCCGGAACGTGGTTCGCGGCGCCGTTGGTCTCCGGGTTTTTCCGCGTGTCCGAGTTGGAACCCATCCTGCAGGTGCTCGCGTTCGCCATCCCCATCAAGGCCCTTGCCATCACACCGAGGGCCATGCTGTCCCGTGACCTCCAGCTTCATCGCGTGGGGGCCTCGGACATTGCAGCAGCCGCTGCCGGAAGCGCCGCCGGCATCGGTGCGGCCTTTGCCGGCGCCGGACCATGGTCGATGGTGTACCAAGTCGTGGTCACTGACCTCGTGTGCGGCGTTGCGCTGATGATTGCCAGTAAGGGTCCACGGCCAAACTTCAGCTTCCGGTCCGTGGTGCCCCTGCTGAAGTTCAGCTCCAGTGTTTTCGCCACAGACTGCCTCGCCTATTTTTCCCGCAACCTCGACAGCATTTTGGTGGGCAGGTTCCTGGGCGTAGCCGCGCTGTCACTCTACGGAATGGCCTACCGGATCCTCGTCATGCCCGTACAGCTCATCGGACAGACCGTGAACCGGGTGATGTTCCCCGCCTTTGCGCGCGCCGCCCAGGAACCCGCACTCGTAGCCGAGAAGCTGGTGGCTGCCACGCGCATCCTTGCAATCTCCGCCATACCCCTGATGGTCTACGTGGCCTGCGCTGCTCCTGTCCTGGTGAACCTTGTGCTCGGACCCGAGTGGATGCCTGCCGCGGCGCTGGTCAGCGTTCTCGCGATCGGCGGGGCACGTGAAACAGTTTTTTACATCACGCCCTCCCTCATGAAGGGGCTGGGCCAGGGCCGGCTCATCATCCGCTACGAGATCCTGGCGGCCGTGGTTCAGGTCGGCGGTATCGTCATAGGACTTCAATTCGGGCTCTTGGGGGTGGCAGTTGGCTATGCGGCTGCCGGCTTTGTCCTGACACCGGTCCTGCTGCGCATCCAGAAGTCCCTGACGGGGGTAACGGCGAGGTCACAACTTGGCAGCATCTTTCCCGGCGCCCACGCGGCTGCGTGGGGTGCCGCGGGCTACGGCTTACTCTCGCTCACGGACCTGGGGCCTGCGGGAATGATATTCGGAGGCTTGGGAGTGTTCGTCGTTTCGGCGGTGGCTATCCTGTGGCTTTTCCATCGCCGGATGCTGAAGGCGTACCTGCGTGACGCCGCCTCGCTCGTGGGCAGACATAAGCCGGCCACATCCAAACCACATGGAGCAATGCCATGACTGAGCATGACGGAAAAGACGGGTCAGCTCCTGGCCGGATTGTTATCGCGGTCCTGACATAGCGCCAGGCGGAAGACCTGAAGCTGGCCCTCCCCCGGCCCGCAGCACCAAAAGATCTTCTGGCGATCAACGCCGGACGCTTCTTCCAGCGCCGGCGATTGGCTACGGGAATTCCCTGAGCGTGGCGGCAACGAACAACCTCCTGTTGCATCTACCGCAGATCAGGGCCATGCCGCTCGAATTCGACGCACGATTCGGCCTGAGCGGCGGCTCGGACACACTATTCACGCGGCAACTCAGCTGCCCGGGTCAGCTCACCGGGCAAGTGGCTTGAAGACCGCGGCGCGGGGTCTCGCCATGGCGTCGGGGGCGTTCGGTTACGTTTATAGCAGTACCGCTGCAAGTGAAATTTTTCACAACTTTCCCAGCTCCGGCACCCTAGTGCAAACTTCGCCAAGTTCCGGGGTTTTCCTCGGCGTGTCGCCGACTTTTGTGCCAAACGAATCGGCGCCCAAGGCATCACTTGAGGCCCGAAATCACCGTTACCATTTTGCAACATTAGCCAGACTCTACTACGGTAAACCCATCAGCCGTGGTCGGGGATGCCAACGGGAAAGTCACTGCAGTTGTCGTTTGGGTTACCCCCCGCCTAGGTCTCAGGCCTCGGCATCTGCGTTGGCGCCGCACATTAAGCAATTAACTAGGCTTTGCGCCTTGGTAGACTCGGCATTAGCCGTCCCATAGCGCTGGCCTGTGCGATTCCCCGTGCCCGGAGAACGAGACGTAGAGGTTATTGCATTATGGCGAAACAGACACAAAACATACGCACCCGAAGAAGTTATTCGCTGAGCGCAGCCGTCCTTACGGTGGCAGCGCTCGTCCTGACCGGCTGCGGACAGCCGTCTCTTGTGGGCGCCAGTTCGTTGGCAAACCCTGAATTTGACGCGGCGGCGGCCCGCAGCCCCGCCGCTCCCGCGTCAGCAAAGGCAGCACCAGCGACGCCGGCCGCCCCGGAACCGGATGCAGGCACGGCAGTTGAAGCAACTGCTCCGGCGGCTCAAGAGCCCGAGCCCGCCCTGACCGTTATGCCCCAAGGCAAAGTTGAACCCGCTCCGGCGCCACAGCCTGATGCAGCCGACCGTTCCGGTCTCGTCACCGGAACCTACCAGCCGTCAGCGGACACCACCGGCGTACCTGCCGGCACCGTGCTGACGCCGCACAACACTTCAGGGGCAGACCTGGTCATCACCCAGGACGGCACCATCCTGGACGGCCTGGAAATCTACGGCGACATCAAGGTCCGTGCCGCAAATGTCACCATCAAGAACAGCCGTCTGCACGGCGGCACCCATATCCCGGGCAGCAATACGGGCATCATCGACGCGAACAGCTCTGCCGTCTCCAACCTGGTTGTCCAGGACAACACCATCATCCCGGACCGGCCCTCCTACTATCGTGACGGGATTGTGGGCCACGACTACAAGGCCCTGCGGAATCACATCCAGCGAACAAACGACGGTCTGGGCATTTTCAACCGGCCGGGAGGTCCCGCGGCAGCCAACGTGTCCGCCGAAGGCAACTACATCCACTCGCTCACGTACTGGTCCTCCGACCCCGCACACAGCGACGGCACCCACAATGACGGAATCCAGGTCCAAGGCGGCGAGAACATCCGCCTCGCCGGAAACACCGTCGTAGCCAACGCCGTCCTCGGCGAAGGCTCCGGACCCAACCCCCGCGGCGACCACGCCGGCATCGGCATCATGCTCCAGCAAAACGTGGCCAAGCTGGCCAACGTCGTGGTGGAGAACAACTGGGTAGATGACGGCCAGACCTCGATCAACATCGCCAACGGCAAATACGCCGACATCACGGTAACGGTCCGCAACAACAACCTGGGCCGGAACCAGTACGACTTCGGAAACGGTTCAAAATACCCGATCCGAATCATTAGCCGCTCAGCTAGCACCGTATATGGTCTGGATAGCAACCGCTGGGCGGATACCCTGGCGTTGCTCGTTGAAGGCCGCGACGGCGGCATCCGTTACAACAGCTAGTCCCACTTCACCGCGGACCAGGGGTCTCAAGCCGATGTGCGCAACCGCGTTACGGATGCTTCCTGCCTGCCCGCCTGTTCTTAAAAAGGAATAGTTATGAACTCAACGAACACTCTTACCCGTCGCCGTGCCCTGGGGCTCGGCTTCGCCGGCGCCCTCGGTACCGTTCTGGCCGGTTATGGGGTGGCCCAGCCAGCAACGGCAGCCACCAGCCGCGACGGCTTGATATACGGCGAATACAAGCCCACCGATGCCAACACGGGCGTCATCACCGGCACAGCGCTGACGCCCCACAACACAGCTGGCACAGACCTGATCATTACCAGCGACGGCACGGTCCTTGAGAACCTGGATATCTACGGCGACATCAAGGTCCGCGCCCGCAACGTCGTTATTCGCAACTGCCGGCTCCGCGGCGGCAAGCATATCCCCGGCTCCAATACAGGCATCGTGGATGCCAACAGCGGTAGCTGTTACAACCTGCTTGTCCAAGACTGCACCATCATCCCGGACCGCCCCAGCTACTACCGCGACGGCATCGTGGGCCACGAGTACACAGCACGCCGCAACCGCATCAAACGGACCAACGATGGCCTTGGCGTGTTCAACCGTCCGGGCGGTCCGGTGCAGGCAAACGTCACCATTGAAGGCAACTTCATCAATGAGCTCACTTACTGGAGCAACGATCCGGCACACTCTGACGGCACACACAATGACGGCATCCAGGTCCAGGGCGGCGAGAACATCACCATCGTCGGCAATACCGTGGTGGCCTCTGCAGTGACCGGTTCAGGCAGCGCACCGAACCCCCGCGGAACGCATGCCGGGATCGGTATCATGCTCCAGCAAAACGTCGCCAAACTCGCTAATGTCCTGGTCAGGCGGAACTGGGTGGACGACGGCCAGACCAGCATCAATATCGCCGTGGGCAGCAAGTACAGCGATATTGTGGTAACGGTCCAGAGCAACTTCCTGGGCCGCAACCAGTACGATTTCGGCAACGGTTCCAAATACCCCATCCGCGTTATCAGCCGTTCCAGGAGCAAAGTCACCGGTCTCATGTACAACCGGTGGGAAGACAACAACACCTACCTCAAAGAAGGAAGGGACCTGGGCATCCGCTACGACAGCTAGCGGAGGTGTGCCGCGAAAATGCGGCCCCCTGACGATCTGCTGCAAGCACTCAGGGAACGGGCCATCGGCCTGTTCCCTGAGTGCTTCTGCGTTTCGGCTTAGCCGGGCACCGAAGTGAAATCGTCGAACCGTGCAATCACCGGAGCATTCGTGGCGGCACTCGAGAGATAGGCCAACAGACCCACCGAACCGGCGCTTTGCAGCGCGGCCGTTGTGTCGGTCGAGGTCAGCATCCAGCCCGCTGGCTCGGCCGTTCCTGCACGCCAGGCCTTGGCCCGGATGGTGGTAGGTGAGGTTCCCGTCGCCTGGACACGCAGCCTGACTGCCTGCCCCGCCGTAATGGAGAAACCCGTCGAGGTCTGGCTGAGGGTGGTTTCACTGCCACCCGCCAGCCGGGTGACTTGCAGCGTCACCGCTCCGTTGGATTCCACCTTGATCTTGGCCCGATATTCGTTGCTGGCCACCCGCCTGCCGGTCACTCCGAGGAACGTCCCGCCGCCATTGCCGATCTTGTCGAGCGAGAGCGTTGCTGAGGTGTCGGCTGCTGTCACCGATATTCCCGGAAGATAGGCCGAGGGTCCCCGGCCTGCGGCCAGGTTTATGGCACCCAGGCCATTTCCCACCGCGAAGTACGACGACGATCCGTTCAACGCCCAAGTGCCGCCGTCGTCGGCCGCGCCCCAACCAGTGGACAACGTCCGCCCGAAAGCATCGGAGGCCAACGCCCCGCCTGGAGTGGAATTCACGGTGACAGTCCGCGTGGTGCTCGCTGTGGCGCCGTCGTTGTCCGTCACTATCAGCGTGATGGTGTAGGTTCCTGCAGCAGCATAGGTGTGCTGCGCTGTCGCGCCGGTGGCTGTGCCGCCGTCGTCAAAGTCCCAATTGTAGGAACTGATGCTGCCGTCGGGGTCAGAAGAGGCGGAGCCGTTGACGGCCGCGCTGAGCCCGCTCACCGACGTGGTGAAAGAGGCCGACGGCGACTGGTTTCCGCCGGAACTGACCGTGACATTCCGGGAGGTGCTGCTGCTTGCCCCACTGTTATCCCGGACCGTCAGGCTGATGCTGTAGGTGCCGGACGCAGCATAGGTATGGCTGGCGGTGGCGCCCGTAGCGGTGCCTCCGTCTCCGAAGGCCCAGGTATATGAGCTGATGCTGCCGTCCGGATCGGAGGAGGCGGAGCCGTTGACGCTGACCGTCAGTCCGCTGACGGACTCGGAGAAGCTGGCCACGGGCGGCTCATTGCTGGTTCCGGCAATGGATATCGTCCGGCTGTCCCCCGTGACAGTGTTGCCCAGCGGATCTGTAACCCTGATCCGATAACTGTGCGTTCCGCCAGCAAGCCCGCTGTCATTGAATGTCAGGGTGGGCCGCTGCCAGAACGTGGAGAGTTGTGAGACCGTGTAGGCCGGCAACCCGTTTCGGAGGACCGTATAGGTCAGGTTGGAGTTGTCGCGGTCCCAATTCGACTGCCATTGAACCCGAACCTGGCCCGCCCCAGGGCTGGTCAGCGATGGCACAAAGTTGGAGCCGGAAACCCGTGGTCCCTGGTTGTTGGGAGCTATCTCCTTCACGGCAAAGCGTGACAGGCCCTGCTGCGGGCTCTGGTTTACGTTCCTGAACTCGCCCACCATCACGACGTAGTTGTTATTGCCAGTAACCGCCCACGGGCCCTGGCTTTGTCCGCTGGCCGTCCCGGTGTCCATATCGGGGAACCAGTTCAACATTGAGGGGGCGGGCTGGCCGGTGAAGGACGGATAGCCGTAGATGTCCTTCGTGAGGGTTCCGGTCGCCGCTTTGCCGAAGGACACAGCCCGGTGCCACGTCCGCGGAGTGGTTTCGGGGAAGCCGCCAAAATTCCCGCAGTAATGCGGGTGACCGGCTACGTACACGGCAGTGTTCGTGGCGAACGCACCGTAGGAGTCTCCGTGACAGTCCTCGATCCATTTAATCCTGGCGTCGGACCAGTTGGCTGCAAAGGCGCCCTCGAGGTTACCGCCAGTGCCAAAAATATAGCCTGTGCCGTAGAAAGTGGTCCCGTCGCTGGACAGGGAAAGGATGGCCGAGTCGGTACCGGCATTGCGCACGATGTCGTTTGCCTGGATAGCAAGCGTCGCACCGGTGGTCGCGTTGACCATGCCAAGCCCATAGCCGGGTCGGTTTGAACCGTTGAGGGTAGTGAAAGCGCCGCCGACAACCACGCGCTCTTCTTCGGGCGAGAGTGCCAAGGCATTGACGCGGCCGTTCGCCGCATTGGGGGCCCAGGACAGCAACGCCCCGTTGCTGGCGTTTACCGCGGCGAGGCGGTTGCGGGACGCCGAGCCCACATTTGTGAATGTGCCGCCGAACCAGACCGTGGAGTCGCTGGCCACGACGGCCCGGACGGTTGCGCCCACATTGGGAGCGAAACCGCTGATAAGTGCTCCGGAGTTCGGATCCAAAGCGGCAATTCGGTTCCGTGTTACTCCGTTCACCGTAGTGAAGTCACCACCGACGTAGATGCGGCTGCCGTCCGGCGAGGCCGTTATGGCCAAAGCCTGGCCATTCAGGACCGGGGCGAAGCTGGTCCTGAGCTGGCCGGTCGCCAGGTCGAAGGCAAGAATATTGCGCCGCGAAACCAGCTGCGTTCCAGGTGCAGCCCCGAAGGGTCGTGCGTTGTTGAACCTTCCAGCCACATAGACGGTGTTACCGACCGTGACCGCGTGCCAAGCCACGCCATCGTGCTGGGCAGTGGGGAGGCTGTCCGCCGTCACCGTGACAGGTGTTTTAGGGTCATTGGGGTCCACCGGTGCCGAGTCAGCGAAGGCAGGCGCACCCACCATCACGCCGGAAACAGCCAGGATCCAGGCAGCCATCGTACAGAGCATCCGAAGATACAGATGGACCCGGACGTCCCGTACCCGTCCCTTGGGCGCACTCCCCGGGGAACTATCCGCCGGGGGCAGGGGCCTCAATTCGTCAGTATCGGGCCGCGCCGGCTCAGTCGCCCAATGGCGCCCATACTTTCGTGGTTGCCATGACATCTCAGTGGCCTTTCAGCTCGAAGCTCGCCTTCAGCGGATCATCCAGTGGAAGTCACGCTGTCGTCATCGAAGCGCACCATTGCGGGTGCGTTTCCTGGGCGCTGAGCCGCCCACTTTTATTGGCAACTGGAGATCGTCCCCGCTGCGACACGACGGGAAACTCGGGCGGTGGGAACTCTTCCGCCTGTGATTTCCGTCATATATAGGTTAGCGCTTTCGTTGGACTTATTTCGAGTTTCTCCGCGAGGATTGTCATTGCTGGCCTTCGCGCCGGTAACTCCCACAACATAGCTCCCATGCTTCACTTCGCCGTGAAGCTGACGGTTGTGGAGGGCTTTGAATTCCCGAAGGGATCCTTGACCACAATCCTGTAACTGTGCGCAGACCCGGAGGCCACCGTGTCCAAGTACTCCAAAGTAGGCCTGTTCCAAAATGTCGTCGCTTTCGCCTGGGTGTTGACCACAACGCCGTCCCGATAAACCTGGTATGTGAGGTTGCTGTTGTCCCGGTCCCAGTTGGACTGCCAGCGGACCTTGATCTGGCCCTTGGCGGGCGAGCTCAGGGCCGGGTTCGTGGCGGCGGCCGACGACCTCGGACCTTCCTTATTGGGCGCAAGCGAAGAAACGGCAAAACGCACAAGACCTTGCTGGCCTTTGAAGTTCACCGTCTTGAATTCCCCTCCCATCAGGATGTACTGGCTGTTGCCCGTGACATGCCAAGGACCTTGGTTCTGGCCCGTGGCCGTGCCCGTATCCATGTCCGGGAACCAGGTCAGCAACTCTGGCGCTGGCTGGCCTGTAAAGCTCTTGTACCCCTGGGTGTCCGCCGTTAAGGTCCTGGTAGCTGCCTTGCTGAACGCAATCGCCCGATGCCATGTCCTTGGACTCGTCTCCGGGAAGCCACCAAGGTTTCCGCAATAGTGGGGATGCCCTGCGACGTAGGCAGCCGTGTTGTTCGCGAACAGGCTGTACGAGTCTCCATGACAATCCTCAAGCCACTTAAGTCCCAAATTCGACCAGTTGGCCGAGAAAGCACCCTCCAAAAGGCCTGTGCCGGCGAAGTCGTAAGCCGTGCCGTACCAGTTGGTGCCATCCGTAGACAGAGACGTAATTGCCGCACCGCTGCCTGCATTGCGAACCACATCGTTGACTGGCGTCGCAATGATGCCGCCGGATACCGCATCCGTTGCGCCAAGACCATACCCGGGCTTCGAGGAACCGTTCAGCGTGGTGAAGGCCCCTCCGGCGACCACGCGCTTGTAATCGGGCGAAACTACCAGGGCATTGACCCGGCCACCGCTGGCATTAGGGTTCCACGCCAACATGAATCCATCGGAGGACCGGAAGGCCGCCAGCCTGTTGCGCGCCACAGTGCCGACTGTGGTGAAGAGGCCGCCCACCCACACTGTGTCTGCAGAAGCGACCACCGCACGGACCGAGCCGTTCACCTTGGGCGCGAAGCCGCTCAGCACTGCGCCCGTGGTTGGGTTGAGCGCTACCACCCGGTTTCTGGTCTGGCCACTGACCGACGTGAAATCGCCACCGACATAGAGCCGGGATTTGTCCGGCGAAGTGGTGATCGTGAGGCCCTGGGCATTGAGGGTCGGGGCAAAGGACGAAATCAGCGCGCCCGTGGTCAAGCTGTAGGCCAGGATGTTCTGTCGTGGCACAGTCTGTGATCCCGGTGCTGCACCGGCCGGACGGGCAGAGCTGAATTTGCCCACAGCATAGACGGTGTTCCCGATGATCGTCTGCGACCAGACAACTCCGTCTATCTGGACTGTTGGCAGGGCATCCGCCGACACAGTTACCGGTGTCTTAGGATCGTTTGGATTCGTCGGTGCCGTATCGGCAAAACCTTGGGGCACAGCGATGATGGAGGCGGCAAGCAGCATAAAACCAGCTGCGAGGGCGGCGACCGGCTTGCCGCCGCCCTTTCGTGAAACGTGTGCTTTTAGTACGTGGTTCATACTGTTCCTTCCCGCACTAGGCGGACGGCTGTGAACCAGTCATAGGCTCCGCCGGCTCACGGTGTGGTCACGGCAAAGTCGTCGAAGCGGACGGCTACGGGAGCATTGGTTGCGGTGCCCCACAAGTAGGACATCAGGCCAACGTAACCCGCCGCCTGCAGGGCCGCCGTTGTGTCCGTCGCCGTCAGCTGCCAATCCGCTGGCTCCGTGGCTCCGTCCCGCCAGACTTTCGCCCGGAGCGTGGTTGGATTCGTCCCGGTGACCTGGAGCCGTATCTGTACCTGATCGTTGGCTACGAGCGTGAGTCCCGGGATCGAGATCGACTGCAAGGTTGTTTCCGCTCCGGCCGAAAGCCTCGTCAGATACAGCGAAGTCGTCCCGTTGGCAAAGATCCGCAGCTTTGCCCGGTACTCGTTCCCGGTACCGACCTTGCGGCCTATCACGCCGACAAACGATCCTCCCCCGGTGGCTATCTTGTCCTGGGAGACTTTGACGCGTACATCGGTGTCGGTTGCACTGACGGCCTGCAGGCCTGCCCAAGGTCCTGCATTTGGAGCTCCCAAGAGCATGGTTCCAACGCCGTTTCCAACATTGTAGGAGCCACCTCCTACGGTCCAGGCGCCGCCGTTGTCGGCGCTGCCCCAGCCAGAAGCCACGGTCCTGCCGAAAGCGTCTGCTGCCAGGACGCCTGGCGGCGGCGGAGCAGCCACAGTGACCGGTTGCGTCACGGCGTTCGTGGCGCCGTCGTCATCTGTCACCGTGAGCGTCACCTGGTAGGTGTTGGCGGCGGCATAGGCGTGCGACGGCGTCGCGCCGCTTCCCGTGGTGCCGTCACCGAAGTCCCAGGCGTAGTTGGTGATCGTGCCGTCGCTATCCGAGGATGTTCCGGCGTTCAGGTTGGCCGTCAGTCCGCTGGTGGTGGACGTGAAGGCGGCAATAGGCGCCGCGTTTGCCACCGGGGCGCCGCCCGCGGTGACGTTAAGGTTGTCGTAGCGCAGCGTGACGGGTGCGTTGGTTGCACTGGCGGACAGGTAGGACACGAGGCCGGTCCCACCAGCGACCTGTAGGCCTGCCGTGTTGTCACTTGCCGTCAGCTGCCAGGCGGCAGGCTCCGCTGCAGATGCCCGCCAGACTTTGGCTGTAAGGGACGTCGGGGACGTGCCCTCAAGCCGTAGCCTCAGGACGACCGGATCGTTGGCCGCGACTGTGAGTCCGGCGACGTTGACCTGGGCCAGTGTCGTCTCCGTTCCGCTGACCACGCGGGTCAGGTAGAGCGTCACCACACCGTTGCTCGCCACTTTGATCTTGGCGCGGTAGTCGGTGTTGGCGGCGTCGTCGGCAAGCCTGCGTCCAAGCAAGGAGGCAAACCAGCCTCCGCCGGTGGATGGCTTGTCGGCGCTCACGGTCACCCGCGAATCGTTGGCCGCGGTGGAAACGGACTTCAGAAGTGCCATTCGGCTCTGGCCCGCACCCAGCGAGACTGCTCCGCTGCCATTGTTGACGGCGAAGCTGGACGTTCCACTGGTTATGGTCCAGGCCCCGCCAGTATCGGCGGTGCCCCAACCACCCGTGGAGGTCCGGCCGAAGGCGTCGGCGGCCAGGACTGTGTTAGCCGGGGGTGCCGTCACCGTGACGTTCTTGGTCACTGTTCCGGTGGCACCGTCGTCGTCCGTCACTGTCAGCTTCACCGCATAGGTGCCTTCGGCCGCGTAGGTGTGGTTCGCCGTCGCGCCCGTTGCACTGGTGGCGTCGCCGAAGTCCCAGGCGTAGCCGGCGATGGTGCCGTCGGCGTCTGCCGAGGCTGAGCCGTCGAAGGCCGCCGCGAGATTGCTGGCAGTGAAGCTGAAGTCAGCCACCGGCACCTGGTTGGGCGGCGGAGCCGTCACCGTCACGGGATGGGTCACCGAATTAGTGAGGCCCGTGTTGTCAGTCACGGTGAGTGTAACGTCGTACGTCCCTCCTGCAGCGTAAACGTGCTGGGCAGTGACGCCGGAGCCTGTGCCGCCGTCGCCGAAGTTCCAGGCGTAGTCTGTGATCGGCCCGTTCGCGTCGGAGGATGTTGTGCCGTCAACAGAGGCTGTCAAGCCTTCTGTAGTCGAGGTGAATGCTGCCACTGGCGGGGCCGGCGGAGCGTTGACGTTCCGGCCTGAAGCAACGTAATGCGCCTGGATCCGGGACAGCGGGAGGACGGAGGGGTAGATGGCGACGTCGTCCAATTGGCCGTTGAAGTACCGGTTGGTTGGCCGGTTGGTCCAGCTTCCGAGGTTGTCCCCGCCGATCCTCCAGAAGCCGTCGAACTGCCACGCTGACGTGACGTCGGTTCGGCTTCCCACCAGCACGCCGTCGACAAACAACTGCATGCCGTTGCTGCCCAGGGTGGCCACTACGTGGTGCCATTGGTTGTCGTTGTAGCTGGCTACGGAGCTCACTGTTTGGCGTGTGACTCCATTTGGCCGGACTCCAAAGAACAGCCTGCCGAGGTTGGACATGTAAAGCACCCGATCGAAATCGGTGGACACCGTGGTCTGGGTGTTGCCATATCCGAAGATCTGGCCGCCAGTGATGGATCCGGTCTTGAACCAGGCCTCCTGGCTGAAGACCTGCGGCCTGAAGTCCAGTGTTCGGTCGACGGCAATCCCATCCAATGTGCCGTTGAAAGTTGCAGCCGTATCGGTTTCCCCGCCGATCGCGCCCGGCGCACCCAGGGTCACGCCCGGGCGGAAGAGCAAGTCATCCTTGCCTGCGAGATCGACGCCTGCGGTGCCGCTTGGATCGCCGAGCCGCCAGTAGTTGTTCGGCTCGTCCGCCAGGACGCTTTGGGCGTAGGAACCTGGCGGCGTAACTGAGCCGGCCACTGTGATGTTGATGGTCTCGCTGCGGGCATCGTTTCCGAACGGATCAATGGCGAAGATCCTGTATCCGTAACTCTGTCCGGGGACCAGCCCCGTGTCCAGGAACGTCATGCCGGGGCGGTTCCAGAATGTGGAAGCCTGGTCGATCGTGGCGATGACTGCGCCGTTGCGCCGGACCTCGTAGGTCAGGTTCTCGTTATCCTGATCCCAGTTTGCCTGCCAGCGGACGCGGACCTGGCCGGCAGCCGGCGTGGAGAGCGTCGGGTTGAAGTTCAGGCCGTCGACCCGGGGGCCCCTCAGGTCGGGAGCGATGTTGCTCTTCGCGAAGCGGACAAGGCCCTGCTGCTGTTGGTTGTTGACGATGGTGAACTCACCGGCCATGACCACATAGTCTGAGTTGCCAGTGACCGTCCACGGGCCTTGGTCCTGCCCGGTGATCGTTCCGGAATTCATGTACGGGAACCAGTTCTGCAACGAGGGCGCAGGTGTGCCCGCGTAGTTTGTGTACCCATGCGTTTCCTGCGTCAGGACCCCGGTAGCTGCCTTGCTGAACGCCAGGCCCCGCTGGAACTCCCAAGGTTCCGCCTGCGGGAATCCTCCGACGTTCCCGCAGTAGTGGGCGTGACCTGCCAAGTAGACCACGTCATCCATTGGAAAGACTGAATAAGTGTCGCCGTGGCAGTCTTCGATCCACTTGGTGGAGTCGTCCGACCAGTTGACGGAGAACACGCCTTCGAGGGTGCTCGTGCGGCCGAAAGTGTAGCCGCCGCCATACACGTTGGTTCCGTCGGAGGCCAACGTTGTGATGGAGCCGTTTGTTCCGCCGTTGCGGACCACGTTGTTGATCTGGAACGGGAGGTTTGCGCCAAGGTTGGTGTCCACCTTGCCCAGACCGAAACCCGGATTGGTGGAGCCGTTCAACGAGGTGAATGCACCGCCGACCACCATGCTCGCTCCGTCAGGTGACAAGGCAAGGGCGTTTACCCGGCCGCCGACGGCGAGCGGATTCCAAGGAAGGAGCGCACCGTTCGACGCCGAGACGGCAGCCAGCCGATCGCGGCTGACCGAGCCAACCGCGTTGAAAAGTCCGCCAAGGTAGACGGTGGTTGGAGTCGCCACGATGGCCCGCACGGATGCAGACATCCGCGGCAGGAAACTTGTGATGAGGTTTCCACTGGTGGGGTTCAACGCAACTACACGCCAGACCGTGGAGCCGTTGATGGACGTGAAGGCTCCGCCGACGTACAGCCGTGTTCCATCCGGAGACGCTGCCAAGGCGGTCACTTCACCGTTGAAGCTGGGAGCGAACGGCAGCAGCGCACCCGTGGTGAGGTTGTAGGCAAGGATGTTGTTTCGAACCACTCCTCCGGTACCGGGTGCCGCTCCGGCTGGCCGGGCCTCCGTGAAGTTTCCGCCCACATAGACCGTGTTGCCGATGATCACCTGAGTCCAGGCGACTCCGTTGATCTGGGCAGTCGGCAGTCCGTCAGCGGATACCGTGACAGGTACCCCTGCAGCGGGTGCAGTGTCTGCGGCCGCAGGCAAGGCTCCGCCCACCACACCGAGAGAAATCGCCAGGGCCGCGCTGAGGGAGACTGCAAGGAAGGATCTTAGGAGGCGCAGCTTTGTGCGGACCATCCGTAGCGCCGTCGCTTCGGGCACGATGCGATTCCCGCCCCCCGATTGTCCGTTAACTCGCATTGCTCTCTCCATCCTTGAGGGTTCCGGCGTCGCCGGCAGTCATAAGGGCCATTACGTCCGAGGTTGAGTACAGAGCCCGGATCCAATCGTCGTTGCGGTGTAATCCCACGTTCACGTCGCTCAAGGCGTGGGCCTGGCTGCCGGGGATCATTGGGAAGTGACGGGCCACCTCGCGCACCTGCCTTGTCTGGATGCCTGCCCCAAGTGCTACCCAATGGAGCCAGATGTCGTCGGCTCCCGGGCAGAAGTCCATGAACTGGTCCCCACGCGTCCGGAGTTCCCGCAGCATGCCTGGCGGGTAGATGACTCCCGAAACGCCCAGCGCAAAATTGTTGAGGCCGGGGGAAGTGTCCCGGCGTTGCGTCCAATCCTTGTAACGGGAGATGCTTCCGTCGTTGAGGCTGATCATCCGCACCCAGTGTCCATGGACCATATCCGGATGCTCGTGGTTGGCCTCGACAAGGGTTTGGAGCCACCGTGACGGATAGATGATGTCGTCGTCGGCTGTGGCGAGGGGGCAATCGAACTCAGCCGAAGACTCAACGTACGGAAAGTATTTTGTGTGCGGACCAAAGTTTTTGGTCAGCTTGGTTTCCAGGCCACGCCGCTGAAGACGCAGCAAAGCGGGGGTCCGCCGCTCGAATGCCGCCGGATCGTCCAACCAGAGGATCATCCGCTTCGGCTTGACTGTCCCCCTCGCAATCGATTCAAGGGCGATGTCCACCGTCCGCAGCCGGGCGCCGTAGCTTGTCATGGACACGACGACGTCGGCCGTGCCCGTGACCGGTTCACGCACCAGCAGGTTTCGGCACCGAAGAATCAGCAGGCCGCCATAGGCACGGATCCGCTTGAACATTTTGCGGGCACGTCTGACGGCGTACCGTGCCACGGGATGAGCGCTCATGCCGGTGCCTGCCCTTCAAAAGCGGCTATCGGGGTGGCGGCGTCAAGATTAAGGTAGATCTTCACAAGGTTCCGGGCATCCTTCGGAACTCCGAAGACAAAGACCCCCGAAGCGCTCGTGCCTGGGGCGACGCTGGCGGGGAACGGCACGGTACCGGGGCCGCTCAGCGTGCTTGCTGGAGAGTCGTCTTGTCCGTAACTGACGTTGATGACAGCCGGGTCCAAGGAAATCTCGGCGCCAGTATCGTTCTGCACGGTCACCTTGAACCGGATAGCGGGGCCGGCGATCTCGCCGATGCCGATGGCTTCCCCTTCCACGGCAACAAGTTCGCTAATCGTCGCGGACACGCCTGACTTGACAACCTTCGTGGCGACCAGCGGTACGGGTGGTGCCACGGGTTGGTCGATGGTTGCCAGTTCTTCGTCGCTCTTGTTCGAACGGTCCACAGGAGCCGGATCGCCGGGCTGCGGAACAGCCGTCGCCGTGGCCGGGCCAGTGGTCTCCGGCTGGGGTGAGGAACTGCCGGGGTCAGGGGTCGTCGTAGGACTGGCGGAAGGTCCGGCCGTCTGCGTTGCCGATTCGGTCGGACTCGCGGAGGGCCCAACTGAATCCGGGCTCTGCACCGAACCTGGGCTTTGTGCGGACATTTCGGATGCCCCCCATTGAGTGAAGGTCCAGATTGCTCCGGCCGCTGCCAACAGGGCCAGCACCAAGGCGAAGCCAACCCACCGTGGACTCATTCGTCCATGGTCTCCTGCGCTGTTCCCCGGCTCGTTCATGTCCTATGCCCCAAGATCAGATAGTGTCGCTACGCCGCTTCCGGCCTGGTTCCGTTCAGGAGGCGTAGTGGACGGCGTGCCATAGAGGATTTGCAACTCCCGGAACCACTTCACCGAGGCCATCGCAAGGAAGGCTGCGGTTGCGGCGAAAATTGCGGTGTAAATGGCCATGAACAGTGGGGTGGCGCCGTAAACGAAGAAGCTCAGGCACAGGACGCCGTAGTCCATGGGGACCACAAGGACAGAACGAAGCCACGAGGGTCCTGACGCATCGTTGGCTAGCGAAACCACTCCGCGTTGCCTGCGCAGTTGCTCGGTGAGAATCATGCTGAAGAACAACACTGCTGCCACGACGGCGGACCCCAGCGGAACAAGCAGCCAATTTTGGTCCACTGCTTCGAAACGGTAGAGGGCAACGAGCAACGCCAGAGGCAGAACCGACGTCTTGACGGAGTCCACCATGTGGTCCAGCCACTCACCGGCAGGCGAGCCCTTGCCTGTAAGTCGTGCGAGCTGTCCGTCCGCCGAATCCAGGGCGTACCCCACAACCAGGCACAGCGAGACCGCGATGCCCAGCCCCCACGACGGCGGGAAGGCCACGAGCAGACCGATGCCGGAGAAGGTGAAGACTGCGCTGATCGCCGTCACAGCATTGGGCGTCAGTCCCAATCCAAATGCGGCTGCCGCCAAATACCGTCCCAGCCGCCGGTTCACGAACCTCGAGTAGGCCGGCGCACCCCGCGCCGCCGTCTTTTGCGCGCCTGAAAGCCGGGAGACGGCGTCGCGGTAGCCTGCGTAGGGCATGAGCTCTGCGGCGGCGGCCACCTTCGCATGTTGCCCGGACATCAGCGTGCTCCTACGGTGTTACGCCGCTTGAGGGCGTGCTTGGGACTCCGCTGGCGGTCCGGCCGTGCCAGGGCACGAGCAGGCTGGTGTGCCAGGACGAGGTCCCCGCACAGCTGTTCATATCCCGCCGCGACCATGTCCCAGTCGAACCTCCGGGCGAGCTGCTGCCCCAGCGCGCCCCTCTCCCGCAATGCGGGCAGCTGCACCTCAGCCTCCTCTGCAAGCGCCGTGACGTCGTCGGGACCAACGAAATACCGGCCGGAGTCCGAAAGCACCTCGCGGTTGAAGTCGACGTCGAACGCATTTGTCGCCGCCGCGGAGCCGATCGCACGGAGAAGAGAGGGGTTGGTGCCACCTACCGAATGGCCGTGCCAGTAGACGAGGCAGTGCGCGTAGAGCTGGTCCAGTAATTCCTGGTCCCAGACACCACCGACAAACCGCACGCGTTCGTCGCCGAGATGGTGAACCAGGCGTGTGTATTCATCCGAATACGGTGCCGAGCCCACCACTATTAACGGTGCCTTCGCCTGGCTGCGGACGTAGCCTTCCACGATCAGGTCGACGTGGTTCTCAGGCTCGAAGCGCGCTACGACCAGATGATAGCTGCGGGGCTCAACCCCGAGTTCTGCCAGCCTGTGCGATGGGGCGTTGTCCAATATTGGCGCACCATACGCCAAAAAGACGGGCTCGGCGGCGAACTTGTCCCGGTAGTAGTTCTGGATGCCCACAGCATCCGCGATCAGCGCATCGGACCAACGGACAGCCAAAGCCTCCACGCTTCGGTAGTACCGCTGCCCTCCCCGGCCCCATTTGGCCCGTTTCCATTCAAGGCCGTCCACATGCGTTGCCACCGGTATGCCGGCAGCCCTGAGGAGGGGAAGGTACGGGGCGTTGGCCGCGTTGAAGACAATGGCCGCGTCGGGCCGGTGACGCAGCAAGTGCATTACTGAAAGGCCGGTATGGCTCAACGTCTCCAGTGCTCGCTTATGCATCGCCGGCAAGTAGACCAGGTCCATGCCGAGGTACGTCGATTCACGCGCCGCGCTGCCATCAAGGTCACGGCAGTAAACCGTCACCTTGTGTCCCCGGGCGCACAGTCTCTGTCCAATCTCTTCGATGGCTGTCTCGAATCCGCCGTAATGGGCGGGGACACCACGCGTCCCCACCATCGCGATTCTCAGTCCATTCATCGCTGTACCTCGTGGATCCGGTCTTCCGGGCCGACCGGGTGATTGATAAGTTCAAGGGCAGTGCGCAGGACCGAGCTTGACGTGTGCACGGTATAGGGGAAGTAGACAACTTCGACGCCAACCTCGCCGAACGCCCGCTCCAGCCGCTTACCTTCGGGCGTACCACGCCAGTCATCACCCTTGAAGAACACAGTGAACCTCAGTTCTTCCCACACCTGGAGCTTGTCCGGAATCAGCTCCGCATACACCTTGTCGACATACGTGATGTTTTTGACGATCTCCAACCGCTCGGCAAGCGGCACCACCGGGAGGTGGCCCTTGGCCCTTTCGAGAATCTCGTCGGAGACGACGCCGGCGATCAGATAGTCGCATTGCGCCTTGGCGTGCTTGAGGATATTGAGGTGACCTATGTGAAACAGGTCAAACGCGCCGGCTGCATAGCCGATTCTTAGGCCCACGCCATGCCTCCTTCCAGTTTCTTGGCCGGCTAAGCCAGCGGTGTGTGGGAGGGCTTAGTCTCAGGAGGTTCCAAGACTTCGGCTCTGACCGGAGGGTAGGCGGAGCCGGCGCTCCCTGATGCAGGAGTAATAAGTGGTGTGAGTTCGCACGAGCCAGGTTGGTGAGCCAAAAGGCGCGGCGTTCTGTTGCTCGAAACAATGCCCGCATTTCGGTAGTGTTCGCTTTTAGGGACGGCGAATACCCTGACCTGGCTCATCCTGAGACCTCTTCTGGGTGGGTTCCTGGAATTAGTACAAGTCAAGCCCCTTGGCACATGGGGTGCACCCGTAATTGCTACCTGTCTTGACTACTGGCGGCTACCTGTTTGTACTCAGGTGGATCCGGGGCAGCTACTTGAATGAGGCCATGCCCTGACCCGCCGCGAGGGAAGGGTCGACTAGACTGGTCAGAGGTGCGCCGGGAAGTCTGGTCGGCAATATTTTTGTCGACCCCTTGTTTAGGACACCTTCGTGAATAAAAACCCGTCTGCTCCTCAGCGCTCCTCCGTTTTGGGACGAGGAAGCTACGCCGAAGTGCTGCGCATCGGCGAGATCCTGCGGAAGGAAACCGTTGGCGGCATCTTGTTGGTCGCCGCAGCGGTCATTGCCCTGATCTGGGCAAACTCCCCGGCTTCCGACAGCTACTTCGCTTTGCGCGACTTCCGCATCGGCTTCGAGCCGTGGCACCTGGAACTCAGCCTGGGGGCGTGGGCCGCCGACGGATTGTTGGCGATCTTCTTCTTCCTCGTCGGGCTGGAACTCAAACGTGAGTTCGTGGCCGGAGACCTTCGCCAATTCAGTAAATCCGTGGTGCCCATCGCAGCGGCCGTTGGAGGCGTCGCAGTCCCTGCAATCATCTATGCGCTGATCAACCTGACCAGTCCTGGGACCCTGCGGGGCTGGGCTATCCCCACGGCGACGGACATCGCCTTCGCCGTGGCCGTGTTGGCGATCATCGGGTCGCACCTGCCCAGTGCGCTACGGATCTTCCTCCTGACTTTGGCCGTGGTCGATGACCTCCTGGCCATCAGCATCATCGCGGTGTTCTATTCCAGCAACATCCAGGCCGGGCCGCTGCTGCTTGCCCTCATTCCGCTGGCGGTGTACACCTTCCTGGCCCAGAAGTACCGCCGGTTCTTCGGGACCAGACCCGCTGCGGCGTGGGTGATCCTCCTTCCCTTGGGAGTGATCACCTGGGCATTGGTGCACGCCTCCGGTATCCACGCCACCGTCGCCGGTGTACTGCTGGGGTTCGCCATCCCTGTCATCCGGTCGCAGGCCAGCGGCGGCCCCGCTGCAGGACCTGGCCTCTCTGAGATCTTCGAACACCGGTTCCGGCCGATTTCAGCCGGCATCGCGGTCCCGGTCTTTGCCTTCTTCTCCGCCGGTGTCGCCGTAGGTGGCCGGGATGGTCTGATCTCGGCTCTGACTGACCCTGTAGCCATCGGCATCATCGTGGCGTTGGTGTTGGGCAAACCGATTGGGATCCTGGGCACCACATGGCTCCTCACAAAGGCCACCAGAGCGTCCTTGGACAGGTCCTTGAAGTGGATTGATGTATTTGGGATGTCCCTTTTGGCCGGCATCGGCTTCACAGTTTCGCTGCTCGTGGCCGAGCTGAGCTTCGGACAGGGCAGCGCCCACGATGACCACGCCAAGGTGGGGATCCTCGCCGCATCGCTGCTGGCCGCCCTCTTAGCAGCGGCAGTCCTGGGCACCCGGAACCGTCAGTACCGTGCCGTAGAGGCGGAGGAGGCCGTCGACACTGACCGGGACGGAGTCCCGGACGTTTACGAAGAAGACCGCCGCCCGTGACCTTATCCGGCCCACACATGTGGAGGCGTCATCGATGATGGCGTGGTCGGGGTCCAAAGCGTAGACCGTGACGAAGTGTGCGACGCTGCCCGGGAACAGCACCATGGCTACCAGCACTCCGACGCGGCCGCGGGGGACTCAGGAAGGTGGCATCAGGCTCAGGATGCCTGGTTCAGGGCGTCCTCGGCCGCTACCCAGGAAATCATGGCGCACTTGACCCTGGCTGCGTAACGGGCCACACCCTCAAACGCGGCGGCGTCGCCAAGGATCTCAGGATCGGCGTGGATCTTTCCGCGGGACCGCAAGACTTCGCGGAAGTTATCGATGATCGTGTGGAGTTCGGCCACTGACAGCCCTTCGGCCAGCTCGCTCAGGACTGAGGCTGAGGCCATGGAGATGGAGCAGCCCTCGCCGTCCCAGGACACCTGTGCAACCTTGCCGTCTGCCACTGCAACCCGAAGTGTGACTTCGTCGCCGCAGACGGGGTTGAGCTGGTGTGACTGCCCAGTGGAGGAGCCCTCGGGCGCAGCCGCACCGGCCAGGCCGCTGCCGTGGCGGACTTTGGAATGGTCCAGGATGATCTGCTGGTACAACTGGTCAAGGCTCATGATCGTTTACCTTCGGGGATCGTTCTAGACGCGGAAGTAGGACCGGACCTCAGCCACGGATTCCAGGAATGCGTCGACGTCGTCGGTGGTGTTGTACAGATAGGCGCTGGCCCGTGTCGTTGCGGTCAGTCCCAGGCGGCGGTGCAGCGGCTGGGCACAGTGGTGCCCCACCCGGACGGCGATGCCCTGCGAATCGAGGAACTGTCCGACGTCGTGGGCGTGCACTCCTTCAACGGCGAAGGCCGCGAGGCCGATCCTCTCCTGACCCGCAGCAGGGCCAAGGACGCGTATCCCCGGAATGTTTTCCAGGCCAGCCACCATGCGCTGGCCAAGCTCAGATTCCCAGCGGTGGACGCGCTCCAAGCCCGTCTCGGTGAGGTAATTTGCCGCTGCTGCCAACGCAACAGCCTGGGAAATGCGCTGAGTGCCGGCTTCAAACCGTTGCGGGGCCGGCAAGTACTCCGCCCGGTCCATGGTCACCGTGGTGATCATGGAGCCCCCGGTGAGGAACGGAGGCAGGATGTCCAGGATCTCCTGCTTGCCATACAGCACACCGATTCCGGTGGGTGCAAGCATCTTGTGCCCGGAGAAGACAGCGAAGTCAACGTCCAGGGCTTTGACGTCCAGCGGCAGATGTGGAGCGGACTGGCACGCGTCCAGGACAACCAGCGCTCCGGCCTTGCGGCCCAGCTCCACCAGTTCCTGGACGGGGTTGATGGTTCCAAGCACATTGGACGCATGGGTGAAGGCAAGGACTTTGGTCCTGCTGCCCAGGATGTCGGCAGCCTCGTCCATCTGCAGGCTGCCGGCGTCGTTGATCGGGATATAGCGGAGCGTAGCCCCGGTCCGGAAGGCAAGCTCCTGCCAAGGGATGAGGTTGGCGTGGTGTTCCATTTCGGTGACCACAATCTGGTCACCCGGCCCTATGCCTAAGTCCTTGAGCCGGGCGTCCCCGCGTCCCTGGGCAGCCCACAGTGCAGCGTTGGACAGTGCGTAGCTGACCAGGTTGAGTCCCTCGGTGGCGTTGGACGTCCACACTGTTTCTGAGTAGTCGGCCCCGATAAAGTCGGCCACAGTCTGGCGGGCGTCTTCGAAGACCTCTGTAGCTTCAACGGCAAGGAAGTGGGCACCGCGGTGCACTGCCGCATTCCGTTGCTCGTAGAATTCCTGCTCTGCCTCAATCACACTGAGGGGGTTCTGCGAAGTAGCACCGGAATCGAGGTAGACCAGCGGACGGCCATTCACCAACTGCCCAAGCACCGGGAAGTCGTTCCGGATCCGAAGCACTTCGGCGTTGTCCATGGCCGGCAAAGCCCGTTCCAGCGTTGCTGGGGTTGTTACTACGGCCAACACTCACTCCTTGAGATGTCAATGGATGACACTCAATTGTCCCACAGCACGACTGTGGCGGCCCCCTAAAGGTGGCCGCCACAGTCGTTCCGGGCTTCAGCCGGAGAGTGGAGGGCCGGCGACGGCTGGGGGGAGAGCCTCGGTCTCAGAAGACTCTGACGTCGCCGGCCCCGTCTCAGTCCGGCTGTTGCGGGCCGGAAGTTATAGTGCGAGGAGGCCTGAGTAAGTACTTCAGCGGAGTCTGCGGCTTCTTTCGGTCCGCTTCTTCCTGCTTGTATTAGTTAATCGCGCCAGGCAGCCCAGTACACGAGTAGGGGGTACTCGACTTTCAAGCGGCCTTACTACGGGTTACGCACTGCCGCTACGCGTATTTGTAAACAAAACCACCTAGGTACTCACCCACACGCCGAAAGCACCGCTGTCCCAGGGAAAGGCGGTCCGGGCAGGGCTTGGTCGCGGCGCCTACTTTGGCAGGGCCGAGGCAAGTTCGTCGCGGCTGCGGACACCGAGCTTGACGTAGGTACGGTAGAGGTGGCCTTCCACCGTGCGTACTGACACCATCAGCCGCTGGGCGATCTCCCGGTCAGTGAGGCCCTGCAGCGCCAACTCCACGATGTCCTGTTCGCGCCGGGTCAGATGCACCGCCGGCGCGGCCGCGATGAAGTGTCCTTCGCGGAACCGCTCGCCCAGTTCGTGGTCGCATTTCTCCCGAAGGGCGATTGCCTGCCTGGACCGCCGCCG
This sequence comes from Pseudarthrobacter sp. CCNWLW207, assembly GCF_037203945.1. NCBI lineage: Bacteria > Bacillati > Actinomycetota > Actinomycetes > Micrococcales > Micrococcaceae > Pseudarthrobacter > Pseudarthrobacter sp. CCNWLW207. The sequence goes on from NZ_JBBCBS010000001.1 coordinate 104,913, forward strand.
CTCACCTGACTGTTCCAGGAGCGTGCTTGCCCTGGCATAGGCCTCGCGGGCCAGGTTGACGAATCCAGTGGCTTCAAGGTTCGTGGCGGTTTCCATCAGGGCGTCGGCGTCCGCGGATTCCCAGTTCCGGGCCAGCGTCAGCATGGCCGCCGCCCACCGGCCTTCCACTTTACCGGCGAGGGCCAGCACGAGCGGGATGACGGAGTGGTCGCCCAGGTCCCAGCAGATGGCCAGGAACTCCAGGTGCATCCCCTCCCTGGCCGAGACTTCCGGAGTAGTGGCCAAGGTGTGGATCGAGGCCAGCCCTTTGCCGTCACGGCCGGCGTACTCGGCAGCAGCGTCGGCATAGGCTTTGGCAAGGAGCTCGTTGGAGGGCGAGCTTGGGGTTGAGTCCTTATAGTCCAGCTCCAACCGCTTGGCCTGCGCGGCATCTCCGAGCCTTGCAGCCACGTAGAAGCCCAGCGATGAGCCGAACCGGAACAGCTGGAGGGGATCATTGAGCCTGAGTGCCTCAACGGCCGGAAGCAGCATCTGGTAGGCACGTTCAATCCGGCCCTGCCGCAGCAGCGAGTAACCCCGGAGGAGCTGGACGGCTCCGCTGAAGCATGGGGCTCCGGCGGCCTGTTCCAACGCGTAGTTGGCCAGCTCCCGTTCGGCGGATTCCCATTCGCCCATGGCCAAGTAGCCCATGACCATGCGACCCAGGACAAACTCGTTGAAAAAGAACACACCGTCGCGAAGGGCAGGAAGTTCAGAGGCGGCCAGCAAAGCGGCATCGAGGCCTTGGACGCCGCGCCCAGCCACTGACAGTGCCTGGGAATAAAGCGCCAGTCCGATGGCCCGGAGGGCGTCGTCCACGGGCTCTGTGGGGTTGCGGCTCCTGATGTCCTGGACGGCTGTCCCCAGGGCGTTGTAGTCCCCCGCTTCGCCCAGTTCCAGAAGGCGCAGCATCTGAATCTGCCAGGGCCCCGTGCCGGCGGCTGCAGTGGAATCCACGGACGTGCCGGATTCTGCCCCGTCCGGATGGGGAGCCGAGGGCTCTTCCAGGAGCCCGGCCTGGCGCAGGAGTTCCCGGGATTCGGCGACGATGGCTGCGACGGGTTGTCCAAGGGCCTGATGGGCAGCTATGCGCAGCAGCAGGACGTGGGCCGCCTCGGAACTGTCCGCCAGTTCCAGCCAGCACCGGTCCAGCACGCTGGCTGCCTCGGAATAATGCGCCTCGTTGAACAGGGCCCTTGCCTGAATGGCGCGGGCGTGTGGTGCGAGGACTGGATCCTGAACCCTGGTGGCCAACATCCGGGCGTTCCCGTTCCCGTATCCTGCGATAGCCGTACCCGCCGCCTCCAGCAGTTCCGTGTCCGGAACCCGGAGGCCGCATTCGAGCGCCCATGCGGCGGCCCGCAGCCTGCCTTCAGGACTGGAAGGCGGCGCGTCCTGCTGGGCGCGGAGTTTTTCAAGGAGCTGCAGGCTGCGTGAGACGGACACGCTTTTCCTGACCGCGTCACCAATGAGGCCGTTCCACATCCTCAGCACGGCAGGGCTGCCGTTGCTTTCCACAACAGTCTGCTGGTCCAGTAATGAACGGACCAGCTCGGCTCCACAGATGTCCTCGATCACCTTGCGGCCCACGGGCTCGGCCAGGGCGACCAGCTTCAGTGCTTCCTGTTCCTCAGGCCGGCGGCGGAGGAGATCCTTGGAAACCACGGACGAAAGCCTGGGTCCTTCGGAGGGCAGCGGCCCGAGCAGCATCCAAATTCCGTTCCGCTTGGCGAGGACCCCTTGCTCTGCCGCGTCGTGGAGCAGGGCATCGAGGATCCGGGGGTTGCCGCCTGAGGCGTTCCAGATGGAGTCAACCGTTCCTGCGGGAACGCTGCCGTCCAGGGCGTGCGCCAGGACTTCTTCGATCTGCTCCCGGTTGAGCGGCCGCAGGTCCACCCGGTCCGCCAGACCGTCGTACCAGAGCTGGTCGAGCGGCTGCGGCAGGCCAGGGCGCGGCCTGCCGGCGGCTACCACGCTCGCCCAGCCGGCGGAGATCATATCTGCCACGATGCCAGCGCTGGCCTCGTCGAGCTGATGGGCGTCGTCAACCACCAGCAGCAGCGGAGTGTCCTTCCCGTCCTTGAGTTTTTCGAAATATTTCCACACGGACCTAAGGACAGCCACCGGGGAGACTGAATCTTCCGCCGTCAGCTCAGCCGTGTACGGGGTCAGCACCCCAAAGGGGACCCCTGACAGGGATGAACTGCCGTGGATGCGCAGAACGATCATCTCCGGGGACAGCCGCTCGGTGATGGCTTCGGCCAGCGCGGACTTGCCGATGCCGGGCCCCGCCATCAGGAAGACGGCCTGGCTGGTGCGGCTGCGGATGATGTTGCAGATCCGGTCCAGCGGCTCCCGCCGTCCCGTCAAAAGTCGGGACGATGCGCCTGATCTTGGTGCGTGGCCATTAGACGAGTCCAGTCAGATCACCCCTGGAAGTAACTCCGAGTTTGGTGAAGACCTGGTACAGGTGGCCTTCAACGGTACGGACCGAGACACCCATCTCCAGCGCAATGTCCCGGTTTGACGCTCCCCTTCCGGCCAGCCGTGCAATTTGGCGCTCCCGGCTTGTCAGCAGGGGGCTGCCGGTGCTCGGCACGATCGGAAGGTTGGCGACAGTGGCAGCCAGTATATCCAGCCGTGCCTGCGCAGTCCTTGCCGACACGGAGTCCCCTGCCTGCCGGGCGTAGTCCACGGCAAGGGCCATGCACCGTGCTTCCACGGCGTCCAGTTCCAGGGTTGCCGCGAGTTCTCCGCCGGCCAGCAGGGTCTTTGCATCCTTCGTCCTGCTGCCCACGGCGATCAGGCGGGAGATTTCCGCCAACGGTCCCTGCCGATGCCCCGCCACTTGTTCCAGGAGCCTGAAGTCGGCGTCGGTGCCATTGACCGTTGCTCCCAGCAGACTGATCCCGGCAACGGTGAACCGTCCCGCCTCGATGTTCCGGCGAGCGGACTCCTTGAGGCGGGCGGCGGCGTCGTGCTCCCCCAGCCACCTGCCGGCCATGTCGGAGCAGAATTCGATAATGCTTCCGGTCATGAAGTCACAAGGACCTGCCGTACGCTGGAGCTTCTCCAGGTACCTGCGGGACTGGCCGGCGGTCCCAATCTGGGCGTAGGCCAACGCGGTCGCGGCGTATGCGGAACGCAGGGAGCTGTGCAGCGGCCGGAGTTCGAGCTGGGCCGCAGCGGAGAGCAGCGGGTCCAGAGCGGCCGCTCCCCTTCCGCTGTACACATACGCGATGCCGGCAGCCAACTCAGTGGCCGCGCTGCGGTACGGGAGACGGTGCGCATCCTTCACCGCCGGCGGGTCCAGGAGGTCGATGCAGCGCCGCCACTGCCCTGCCATCAGCAGGACAAAGTAGGCGCGGCTGGTGTATTCCTCGCGCAGGCCAACGATCTGGGCAGCGTCCGAAATCTGGCCACCGAGCGTCCGCATCAGGCTGAGGGCGTCCATTTCCCGCCCGGTCAATGACAGCGCAGTCATTAGGATGATTGAGGCATTCATCCTGAACGAGACGTCCGGGTTGCGGGTGGCGTCGGAGGCAGCTTCGAGCGCGGGAACCATGGACGCGAAGTCGCCCACGAAAGCCTTGTATTCGAATTCACTGAGGCTGATGCGGTTGGCGGCAATGGCTAGGGGGGAGGGCCATCCCTTGGCAAGTTCCGGGCCTACGCCCAGCCGTGTCCTTGCCTCCTCAAGCAGGCCCGGGACCCTTCCGGTGTGTTCGGGCAGCCAAACCATGACTTTGGCCTTAGCGGCCACAACCTGGGCGTATTCATCCGCATCCAGGTTGTCCAGCTGCGGCTGCGTAATGTCGTCGAGGGCAGCCATGGCCTGGATCGGGAGGTCCAACAGGAGGTACGCTGCGGCCTTCTGCCGCTGACCGGGCACCCACTGGGGGTCACCCCTGGTCAGGGTCTCCGCGTAGGCGAGGGCGGAATGCGGATCGAAGAGCTGAATGGACGCTTCGGCGGCAGCCAGGGCCATCGCTGGGCTGAGTTCGGCCTCGCATTCCCGGGTCCAGGCAGCAAACGCCATCAGCTCCTCGACGGTCATGGAGCCCGGGTCCGGTTCCTTGCCGCCCAGGAGCTGGGAGCGGAGTTCCCTGCGACGGGCGATGCTGAGCCAGGAGCGGACGACGTCGCCAAGGTACTTTTCGCGGAGCGATACCCAGCGGCTGTCCGAGCCATCGATATCCAGGAGGCCCGCGTCTTCCATATCAGCGACGATGCCGGCACCGAAAATCGATGTGAGGGCGGACAACTCCACGCTCCGGGCACACGAGAGCATTTCGATGACCTCCCGTGTCTCAGGAGTCTTCCTCGCCCATCTGGAACGCACAATGTCGTCGAGGCTTGCGGCGCCGTCGAGCACCACCTTGTCCCGCAGTGTCCACACAGAATCTGAAAGCACCAGGTTCCCGGAGAGCTGCTGCTCCGTCACCAGCGCTTTTAACAACAGCGGATTGCCGCCCACCATGTTGTGGTAGATGCTCACCAGCGACGCGGAAACGCGATGGCCCAGCAAAGACAACAGCACCTGGCGGGTCTGAAGCTCGTTCAGGTTGTCCAGCCTGACTTCGGTCAGGCGGCGCTCGGTGAGCAGCCAATGGAAGTCTGCGGGCAGGTCACTGCTCTTCGGGGCCACGGCGACGATCCTGGCTGTCCCGGTCAGGAGGATGTTCAGGAGGACACCGGCGCTCATGTCGTCGATGCTCCCCGCCGTGTCCAGGGTGATAACGCAGGGCCGGCCTGCTGCGTCACTCCTGATCAGGGACGTGATGCCCCGGAGGATGGCAGTCGGGGAACCCATGTAGGCCTGGGGAAGCCGTGCCAGTAAAAAGGAGAGGCAGCCGTAGGGGGTCTTCGAGGCAGGGTGGCCGCTGCGCAGCTGGAGAGCCCAGATATCCGGGCCCAACTCGGCAACGGCGGTCCTGGCCAGGGAGGATTTCCCCACTCCCCTGCCACCGGTGATAATCACGCCATAGGAATCTTTGCTCGTCAGCGCTGTGCGTACGGCTTCGAGGTTGGCACTCCGGGCAGGGACGGACCATCTCTGGTGCTCGGACTGTGCAGCCGTGTCCGTGGGCAACTCAACGTCGTTGAGCGTTGACCCACGTCCCCAGCTGAGTGGCTCGATTGACATGAACTTATCCCCTAGATCCCGCCCTAGCGGAGATAAAGCCCCATCGCTCCCCCGCTTAGGAAGAAGACTACCCCGAGGTACTGACTACTAGACAGCTAACTGGCGATTAAGTTTTTTTTGCTACAACTGGGACTTTGCCGGATGGAACTTTTGCTGCGCCACGGTCAGTCCTTCCCTGACCAGCACATCCACGGCGTCTGCCGCTTCATCCAGCAGGAACGGCAGCTCCTTGCGCTCAGCCGTGCCGAAGTCGCGAAGGACGTAGTCGGCGGTGTCCATCCGCCCGGGAGGCCGTCCGACCCCAACCCGGACCCGCAGATAATCCTTGGTTGACAGGGCCTTGGACATGTCGCGCAATCCGTTGTGCCCGCCTTCCCCACCGCCGGACTTCAGTTTGACCGTATTAAAGGGGATGTCGATCTCGTCGTGCACTGCAACGACATGGTCCGGTCCGATGCCGTAAAAATTGGCCAGCGCTGCGACGGGGCCGCCGGAAACATTCATGTAGCTCATGGGTTTGGCCAGCACAACGCGGGGGCCACCAATCCCCAGGCGGCCTTCGAGTACCTGGGCCCGGGCCTTGTGCGTCTTGAAACTGCCGCCGATCCGGCTGGCTAGTTCATCCAGGACCATCTGGCCTACGTTGTGCCTGTTGCCTTTGTACTCGGTCCCGGGATTCCCGAGGCCAACGATCAGCCACGTGTCAGTCATGCGTCAATCCTAAGGTGGTAAAACGGCAGTGGCCGGATCCCGTGGGGGATCCGGCCACTGCTGCTGCGGTCCGAAATTACTCGGCTGCTGCCGAGGAAGCCTCAGTGGCGCCTTCGGATGCCTCTTCTTCGGTGACCTCAGTGGCTTCGGAGATGTTGACAACCAGGGCGTCAGCATCGGCCAGCAGGACAGCGCCCTTGGGAAGAACGAGGTCGGAAGCGTGGATGTGCTCGCCGGCGCTGCGGCCTTCGATGCTCACCTCGACGGCGGTGGGCAGGTGGGTTGCCTCGGCTTCGAGGGAGATAACGGTCAGTTCCTGGTTGTAGACGTTGCCCGGGGCAAGTTCGCCTACGACGTGGACGGGGATGTCGACCGTGACCTTCTCGCCCTTGCGGACGGTCAGCAGGTCGATGTGCTCGATGATCTGCTTGATGGGGTCGCGCTGGACGTCCTTGACGAGTGCCAGGTGGCCTTCGCCGTTGATGTCCAGGGACAGCAGGGCGTTGGCGGTGCGGACGGCCAGGGTGGTGGCCTTTGCCGGCAGGGTGATGTGGATCGGCTCTGCACCGTGGCCGTAGATGACAGCCGGGATCTGGCCGGCCATGCGGGCGCGGCGGGCGAAGCCCTTGCCGAATTCAGTGCGTACTTCTGCTGCGAGCTTCTGCTCAGACATGTGTTTCTCCTTGAAGACTAAACGGTGTTCAGCAAGGGCGGAGGTCTGTTGCGACCTTCAACGCCGGGCGGCCCGCGGGCGGCCCTTCAAGAAGGGAGGTTCAGACCCAGTCGATAACGGAGACCTGCAATCTGATGTCCGCAGAACGGCAACCAGGTGCTCTCCCTCGCCAAGGTTTCGTGGAACAGCTTATCAGCGCCGGGCCCAATTCCTGAAAACGGGGCACAATACGGACAAGGCGGTGATGGGGCCAACCGGGTCACGGCTGGCCCCATCACCAGAATCAGGCGTTGCCGTCGAACAGGCTCGTGACGGATCCGTCGTCGAACACTTCGCGGATGGCGCGTCCAATCAGCGGCGCGATGGACAGCACCGTCAGCTGGGGGAAGCGCTTGGCGGCAGGGATGGGCAGGGTGTCGGTGACCACCACTTCGCGGGCGCCTGACTCGGACAACCGGCGGGCGGCAGGGTCGGAGAAGACGGCGTGGGTCGCGGCGATGATGACATCCTTGGCCCCGGCGTTCTTGAGCACCTGGACGGCTCCGGAGATGGTTCCGCCCGTATCGATCATGTCGTCGATCAGGACGCACGTGCGGCCTTCGATCTGGCCAACAACGGTTTTGGAGACTGCCTGGTTTGGAACGGTGAGGTCGCGGCTCTTGTGCACGAAGGCCAGCGGGGCGCCACCGAGGCGCTCCGCCCACTGCTCGGCCACCCGGACGCGTCCGGTGTCCGGGGAGACGACCGTGATGTTATCCGCGGCAACCCGTGTGCGGATGTAGTCAGCGAGCAGCGGGATGGCCATGAGGTGGTCAACGGGGCCGTCGAAGAATCCCTGGATCTGGGAAGTGTGCAGGTCAACGCTCATGATGCGGTCAGCACCGGCAGTCTTGTACAGATCTGCGACCAGACGGGCGGAAATCGGCTCACGGCCGCGGCCCTTCTTGTCCTGCCGGGAGTAAGGGTAGAACGGCGAAACTACGGTGATGCGCTTGGCGGATGCCCGCTTCAGCGAATCAATCATGATCAGCTGCTCCATCAGGTGGTTGTTCAGCGGTGCCGGGTGCGCCTGGATGACGAAGGCATCCGTGCCGCGGACGCTCTCACCGGCGCGCACGTAGATTTCCCCGTTGGCGAAGTCGTAAGCGTCGATGGGCAGCAGCTCGGTTCCCAGCTCCTTAGCGATCTCCCGGGCAAGCTCGGGATGTGCCCGCCCCGCGGCAAGCACCAGCTTCTTCTCGCCGTGCGCCGTAATTTCGCTCATTATTGCTTGCCCTCTTCTGTAGGTGCCTGGGTACTTGAGGAATCTTCGGTGGCCGCCTGGGCCAGCTCTGCGGAGCGTGTGCCGGGCCGGTTGGCCAGGACCCAGCCTTCCGAGTTTCGCTGCGCGGCGAGCGTCACTGCCAGCGCGCCGGCCGGTACGTCCTTGCGGATCACGGCGCCGGCACCGCTGTAGGCCCCATCACCCACGGTGACGGGGGCCACAAACACTGTGTTGGAACCTGTGCGGACGCCGGAGCCGATGACCGTGCGGTGCTTCTTCTCGCCGTCGTAATTGGCCGTGATGTTGCCGCAACCGATGTTGGTGTCCTCGCCGATCTCGGCGTCGCCGGCATAGCCCAGGTGGGACAGTTTGGAGCCGCGGCCGATGGTGACGTTCTTCGTTTCGTAGAAGGCGCCAATTTTGCCGGTGTCGCCCAGGACTGTGCCGGGACGGAGATACGTGAAAGGCCCGACGGCGGCATCCGCTCCAATCACCGCGCCGGAACCATGGGTGCGGACCACCTTTGCTCCTTCACCCACCACAACGTCCGTCAGGGTGGTGTCGGGGCCGACGACGGCGTCGCGGGCCACCTTGGTGGCGCCGTGCAGTTGCGTATTGGGCAGGATCCGGACGTCCTCATCGAGTGTGACGGTGGAATCGATCCAGGTGGTGGCGGGGTCTACCACGGTGACGCCGGCCCGCATCCAGGCCTCGACTGTCCGGCGGTTGAGTTCTGCCCCGAGCGCCGACAGTTGGACGCGGTCGTTGGCACCCTCAACCTGCCAGCGGTCCTCGGTGACGACGGCGGCGACCCGGCCGCCCGACTGCCTGGCCAGCCCCAGGACGTCAGTGAGGTACTTTTCGCCCTGCGAATTCTCGGTGGTGACGTGCACCAGCGCGTCGCGCAAGACACCGGCGTCGAAGGCGTAAATGCCGGAGTTGACCTCGCGGATGAGGCGCTCTGCTTCGGAAGCATCCTTGTGCTCACGGATGCCGGTGACGGTTCCGTCGTCGCCGCGCAGGATTCGGCCATAGCCGGTGGCGTCGTCCAGCACAGCCGTCAAGACGGTCACCGCGTTGGATTCGCGTTCATGGGTGGCAACCAGCTCGGCCAGCAGGCTGCCGGTCAAAAGCGGAACATCCCCGTAAGTGACAACGACCGTGCCGGTCAGCGGCTGGTGTGCGTCGAGGGCGTGGAGCGCAACTTCAACGGCGCGGCCGGTGCCCGGAATGTCATCCTGGTCAACGATGACGGCGTCCGGGTCAAGGTCCACCAGGTGCTTGGCCACGAGGTCACGCTCATGCCGGACAACAAGGGCCAGCTGCCGGGGGTTGATGCTGCGGGCGGCCAGCAAGGCATGCCCCACCATGGAGCGGCCGCCAATTTCGTGGAGGATCTTGGGGGTACGGGATTTCATCCGGGTACCGGCGCCTGCTGCCAGAACGATGACGGCGGCTGGGCCGGTAGTCTCGGGGATCACGTACGGGCTCTCCTTGCTTTGTTTGCGCGGTGCTTGCGTGCGCCGTGCGCCGCCGCGGTGCCGGCCGGGCCGGCGGCCTGGTGCGGCACCGAGTTCATCCTACTGGACGGTCATCGCACAGCAGTTCCGCCCATAGGATTCGAACCTATACTCCACGGCTCCAAAGGCCGGGGTGCTGCCATTACACCAGAGCGGACCATGCCGCCGGCACGAGGCCCGGGCACAAGTATTTATTTTGCCATGGGTTCGGGGCCCGATGCGACATCGGCCAGAATCCGCCCTCATCGAGGCGCTGCCCGACGGTAAGGCATGATGGAAATGTGACCAACAACCCTCCTCGGATTCGCATGACAGGCCTGCAGCGGCGCAGCCAGCTGATCGAGGTGGGACGCGGGCTCTTTGCCATCCGAGGGCTCGACGGAACAACGATTGAGGAGATTGCCGCCTGCGCCGGGGTATCCAAACCGGTCATCTATGAACACTTCGGTTCCAAGGAAGGCCTGTACACGGAGGTAGTGGACTTCGAGTTCCGCATCCTGCTCGACGCGATCAACACCGCCCTGACCGAAGAAGCCAAGCCGCGCATCATGGTGGAGCGCGCCGCCCTCGCCCTGCTGACCTACATCGAGGACCGCACCGACGGCTTCCGCATCCTGATGCGGGACGCCCCGCCGTCCCAGCCGGAAGGCGCCTTTTCCACGCTGCTGTCCCACGTCACCGCCCGGGTGGAACACATTCTTTCCGACGAATTCGACCGCCGCGGCTTCAGCGCCGAGGACGGCGCCATGTACGCGCAGATGCTCGTGGGCATGGTGGCCATGACCGGCCAGTGGTGGCAGGACAGCCGCCAGCCGGACAAACACACGGTCGCGGCACACCTGGTCAACCTCGCCTGGAACGGCCTCACAGGCCTCAAGAAGGAACCGGAGCTGACGTCCGAGGGCTGAGTCTTCCGGCCGGCTTTGCAAGCCTCAGTGGTTGCCTTCGCGGCGCGGACAGCCCTTCCCCGTCGTCCGTGGTCACCACGGCGGCGCAGTGGCCCTTCGCCGTCGCTTAGACACAACGCATAGGGGCACCTGCGGTCGCTGAGCGACCTCCAGCGCCCGATGCGCCGCGATGCGCGACTACACGAAGACCCCCTGCCCCGCGATTGCCGAAGGTTCCATTGGGGATCAGCCGCCAGGCACCCCCACGCCCAACCTGCAGAAGGTTCCGCGTGGGCGGCCTGCTGTTCCACGGCGGCAAGGTGGCGCCCAACAGGCTATTCGCCGAGGACTTCCAAGGCCTCTAACCATTCGAGTTCCAGCGCTTCGCGTTCACCGGCGAGGTCCTTGAGCTTCTTGTTTTGCTCGCCCAGGGCATCGAAGTCGTTCTCCGCGGTGCTTTTGACCATCTGGTCGTGGAGCTTCTTTTCCTGCTGTTCGAGCTTGCCCAATTGGCGTTCGATCCGGTTCTTGGCCTTGCGGGCGTCGCGCTTTTCGGCTTCGGAGGCTCCGGAGGATGCGGGAGCTGCGCTGCCGCTCGGACCGGTGACGGGATTGCCGCCGCCGGTGATGGTGGATCCGGCCAACGCTGATTCGCGGAGCTCCAGGTACTGGTCCACGCCACGCGGCAGGGCGCGGATCTTCCCGTCACCCAGGAGTGCCATCTGGTGGTCGGTGACGCGCTCCAGCAGGTAGCGGTCGTGGCTCACCACCACGAGGGTTCCCGGCCAGCCGTCCAGGACGTCCTCGACGGCGGCGAGGGTGTCCGTGTCGAGGTCGTTGGTGGGCTCATCGAGCATCAGCACGTTCGGCTCCCCCACCAGCAGCCGCAGCAGCTGGAGGCGCCGGCGCTCACCGCCGGAAAGATCCTTCACCGGAGTCCACTGCTTCTCCTTCGTGAAGCCAAGCTGCTCCACCAGCTGGCCAGCCGTGAATTCCTTGCCGCCCACGTTGAAGGACCGTTTCTCGCGCTCGATCACTTCGATAACACGGAGGTCCGAGACGTCGTCGAGTTCTTTGACTTCCTGGGTCAGCACGGCGGTGACCACAGTCTTGCCGCGCTTCAGCTTGCCGGAGGACGGCTCGATCTGGCCGTTGAGGAGCTTCAGCAGGGTGGTCTTGCCGGCACCGTTGACGCCTACCAGGCCCAGCCGCTCACCAGGCGCAAGCCGCAGGGTGATGTTGTCGAAGAGCTTCTGCCCTTCGTCGCCGCCAAGGTAGTCCAGCGACACGTTTTCCAGGTCCAGGACGTCCTTGCCCAGGCGGGCCGTGGCCATTTTGCTCAGTGCCGTGGAGTCGCGCGGCTCCGGAACATCGGCGATCAGGGCATTGGCTGCCTCGATCCGGAATTTCGGCTTGGCCGTGCGGGCAGGGGCGCCGCGCCTCAGCCACGCCAGCTCCTTCTTCACCAGTTGCTGGCGCTTGCTTTCCATCACCGTGGCCGAGCGGTCACGCTCGGCGCGGGCCAGGACGTAGGCTGCGTAGCCGCCGTCGAACGGGTCCATGATGCCGTCATGGATTTCCCAGGTCTTGGTGCAAACTTCGTCGAGGAACCAGCGGTCGTGCGTGACCACGAGGAAGGCGCCCTGGTTGGCCCGCCACCGGGTCTTCAGGTGCCGGGACAGCCACGCGACGCCTTCGACGTCAAGGTGGTTGGTGGGCTCGTCGAGCATGATGACGTCATGGTCCTCGATCAACAGCTTGGCAAGCGCCACCCGCCGCTTCTGCCCACCGGACAGGGCGTGGACGTTCGCGTGCCAGTCGACGTCGGACACCAGTCCGCCCATGACCTCGCGGATTTGGGGGTTGCGGGCCCATTCGTAGTCGGCCTGGTCGCCAACGATCGCAGCACCGACGGTAAGGTCGCCGTCGAGTACGTCACTCTGGTCCAGGTATCCGATGTTGACTTCGCTGCGCTTGGTCACGCGGCCGGAATCCGGGGTGGAGCGCATAGCCAGCAGGCGCATGAGCGTCGACTTGCCGTCGCCGTTCCGGCCCACCATGCCGATCCGGTCGCCCTCCTCAAGTCCGAGGGTGATGCCGTCCAGGACGGTGCGCGTCGCGTACGAAACCGTGAGGTTTTCGCCGCCAAGAAGGTGTGCCAAGGGAACTGCTTTCTACTGCTTAATACGAAGAGGGCTCTTAAAGGAGGGTATCGGAGATGATGCGGGCACCCGGCACGGGCCCGTGCACAGCCCAGGCCGTAAGACCGTGGTGCAGCAGGTCCTCCGCGAGGCTTTCGGCCGCCGCCGGGCTGTGGGCCAGCAGGGCCACAGTGGGACCCGAGCCTGAGACGATGCCGGCGATGGCACCGAGCGATTCGCCCATGCCCAACGTGCTGCGGAGGTCCGGGGCCAGTTCAATGGAAGCACGCTGCAGGTCGTTCACCAGCACCCTGCTCAACGCTTCGGCGTCTCCGCTGCGCAGTGCCTGCAGGATCTTGGGATCCACGCCGTCAGGCTCGGCTGCCACAACGCCCTCGGCCTCGCGAAGCCTGTCCAGGGTCCGGTATACCTCCGGGGTGCTGAGGCCGTACTCAGCTGCCACCAGCACCCAGTCGGTCTGGGCCTTGGCCAGCGCCGGCGAGAGTTCGTCGCCCAGGCCCAGGCCCACGGCCGTCCCGCCCAGCAGGGAGAACGGAACGTCGGCACCCAACTCCCCCGCCAAGTGGGCCAGTTCCTCCCGTGACAGGCCGCTGTTCCATAACGCATCGCACGCCAGCAACGTCGCGGCAGCATCCGCCGAACCACCGCCCATGCCTCCAGCCACCGGCACGCGCTTGGTGATCTCGAGGTGGACCCCCGTGGCGTGTTCGGAGACATCGGCCATGATGGCAGCGGCTTTGTAGGCGAGGTTGTTCTCATCCAGCGGGATGTCCACGCCGTCGAGGTCAAGGGTGCTGTCCGGGCTGATGCTGACTGTAATGCCCGGGGCCTCCATGCTGGTGGCGGAGACCTCTTCGTAAAGAGAGACCGCCAAGTACACGCTGGCAACCGAATGGTAACCGTCCGGGCGGAGCGGGCCCACATCCAGGGAAACGTTGACCTTCCCCGGGGCTTTAACGCGGACGGTCCGCGCGGCGAACCGTCCTGCAAGCGCATTCACGCGGTGGCCTCGCGGGCTTCGGCAATCCTTGCGAAGGCTAAGATATCGATGACTTCGCCCCGGGCCGTGGGATCGACGCCAGCTGCCACCAGGCAGCGCTCGGCCTCGGCCGCCCCACCCGCCCAGCCGGCCAAGGCTGCCCGCAGGGTCTTGCGACGCTGCGCAAATGCAGCGTCGATCACAGCGAAGACTTGTTCCCGCGTAGCAGTGGTGGCAGGCGGCTCCCTCCGTGTGAAGGCCACTAGCCCGGAGTGGATCTTAGGTGCAGGCCAGAACACGTTCATGCCGATCACCCCGGCCTTGCGCATGCTGCTGTACCACGCGGCTTTGACGGACGGCACCCCGTACGTCTTGGATCCCGGTCCTGCCGCGAGCCTGTCGGCCACTTCGTCCTGCACCATCACGAGGCCGTGCTGGAGGCTCGGGAAGTGCTGAAGCAGATGGAGGACCACTGGTACGGCCACGTTATAGGGAAGGTTGGCAACGAGCGCGGTCGGTTCCACGGGCAGCGTCGTCACCTTCATCGCGTCAGCCTGGACGAGGTGGAAGTCGTCAACGGCCCCTGGCCGCCATTCAGTAACGGTGTGGGGCAGCTTCGCGGCCAGGACCGGATCAATTTCGACGGCGACTACCGACTTTGCGGCGTCCAGCAGCCCCAGCGTCAGGGAGCCGAGCCCAGGACCCACCTCCAGGACCGTCTCGTCAGCTCCGATATTGGCAACTGAGACGATCCTGCGAATGGTGTTGCCGTCGATGACGAAATTTTGCCCGAGAGTCTTTGTGGGCCGGATTCCGATCTCTTCCGCCAGCCGGCGTATGTCGGAGGCACCGAAGAGGGGTGCGGGCGCGGCGGGGCTCGGTTCAGTCACCTAGGTATCCTATCCCGGCGGCCATACCCGCCATGCGGAATCAACGTAATGGCCGGCCCCGGTAGTCCGGGGCCGGCCATTACGTTGATTGTTCAGTCATGCCCGGCGCGGCTGTGGTCGGCTGCCACGGCAGGGTTGGCCCGTGAATCGGGAGCGACGGTCCTAGCTGGTGGCCGCCCAGCCACAGCCCCACGGCTGGAGGCCACGCTGTGCGTACACGCGGTTGGCGATGTCAATCTGCTGGGCCTTGGTGGCCAGGCTGGCGTTCGGGGCGTAGGCACCGCCGCCCGAGCCGATCCATGTCCGGATGTCGAACTGGAGGCCGCCGTAGTAGCCGTTGCCGGTGTTGATGGACCAGTTGCCACCCGACTCGCACTGGGCGATCTTGTCCCACATGGCTTCATTCATCATGGCCGGGGCAGCGGCACCGGTGTTTGTGCCAGCGGTGGTGGTGGCTGCCGGCTTCGCCTTGGTGCCCACCGTGACCTGCTCTGTCACAGGCTGAACGGTCACCGTCTCGGAAACCAGTGTGCGGGACGCCTCGCGGCCATCAACCAGAACCAGTTTGAAGGTCCGCTCAACCTTTCCGGCGGCGCCAGCCTGGGTCACCTTCTTCTCACCCTTGAACATATCGGCGCTTTCGGAGGTCATCGTCTCGAACTTGACGTCCTCCGTGGTTGCCGCCGTCTGGCCGGTATCCACTCGGGAAACCTTGACCACCATGTTGTTTACCACGGGGGCGTTGCCCGGCTGCGAGCTCCGGTCGTTCACGCCCAGGCTCACGCCTGCATCCTCAAGGACGGCCTCCACTGTGGAGGCGGTGGTAGTTGTCGTGGTGACTTTTCCGTCGGCAACGATGCTGACGTTCTTGGGCGTTGTGATGGAGACGAACGATCCGTCCACGGCCAGCTGGGCGTCCTTCGGAACGGACACGGACGACGAACTGGCCACACCGAGCTCGGTCACGAGTCCGGCGACGTCCGGGGACGTGGTGCTGACGGTCTTTTCGGAGCCATCGAGGCTGACTTTCACGGCCTTGGCCATGTTCACATTGATAACGGTGCCGTTTTCAACGGTCTCGTCGACGGACGGCGATACCCGGTCCGCCGGCTTCAGGTCCAGTTTTGCGCTTTTGACAACCTGGCCCACTGTGCCGCCGAAGGTCTGGACTGAACTGACCTTGCCGTCGACATTAAGCGTGATTGTTTTGTTATTTCCGACAAAGGCGACGAGCCCGAGCACGAGCGCGCAAAGCACCACCAGCTGGGTACCAACCTTGACGAAACTGAACTTGCCGTCAGATGTGAAAAGCTTGACCACGATTGCCCGTAACTTTAGGACCATCCGGGCACGGGGAAAAACGCAGTAAAACACCCGGCGCAGAACCCCTGAGGTCAGCTCCGGGCACCTTTGCGCCGCCACACTCCACGCGGCAGGCATGCGGCATCACGGCCGTTCATGATCCTGCAGCGGATGAAGTGAATTATCCGAAGGCCTTCCCCGACCCCGGCTAATAGTTACCCACTGTAACCGTAGCGTTATAAAGCGGCCAAGAATTTTGCATACCCGGTATTCGCAGGTCCTCAGTCTATGGTCGCGGTCTCAGTCCCAGGATCCGTAAGCCCGCACGGTATTTTCGCTAATCTGCTGACAAAGCCCCGCAAGGTCGGCTCCTGTCACATCAGCCATGGCCCTGACCGTGTACGGCACCATGTAACTGGCGTTTGCCCGGCCACGGTGCGGGTGCGGGGTGAGGAAGGGCGCATCGGTTTCCACCAGCACCAGCCCCGGTTCGGCCACTGCGAGCGCCGCCCGAAGATTGTGGGCGTTCTTGAAGGTCAGGGTGCCTGCGAAGGACATGTTCCAGCCCTCCGCATTGCAGATTCGGGCCAACTCCTCGTCCCCCGAAAAGCAGTGGAAGACCACGCGCTCGGGAGCCCCTTCTTCCCGCAGGACCTTAACAACGTCATCGTGGGCGTCGCGGTCGTGGATCTGGAGGGTCAGGCCCAGCCTCTTGGCGATGTCTATGTGGCGCCTGAACGAGTAGCGCTGATGCACCAGGCCCTCCCCTTCCGTGCGGAAGAAATCCAGCCCGGTTTCGCCAATAGCCCGGATGCGGGGATGGGCTGCAAGCCGCTCAATCTCCGCCAAAGCGTCCTCCAGCTCGCCGCGGGCGGCGTAATCCGGGGCGTCATTGGGGTGCAGTGCCACAGCACCCAGCAGCCTGCTGTCCTGACCTACTGCCTCCACGGTGAAGCGGGAGGATTCGAGGTCGCAGCCCACTTGGACCGCCCCCTGCACTCCGACAGCCTGGGCGGCATCCAAGGCAGCGGAGATCCCCACTGGCCCCGCGCCGTCGGGAAAATCAAGGTGGGTGTGGTTGTCCATGACCGGGACCGGCAGTGGCTCGGGCGCCGGCGGAAAGGCCCGCCCGCCAGCAGCCGCAACCGAGGCTGAACCGTCCGTCCCGGCGGTACGGTAGGCGGCGGGAATCAGCGAATTGCACATCCCACTAGCCTAGCGGCGGCCGATGCACCGAGAATTACGGGAACTCTCTGTCAGGCACGGCAGTTCTGTTAGTAGTCTGTTACCAACAGATGCGAACGCCCACCGACGGGCGAAGGCAGGCTTGCTGTCCCGTCCCAGTCGATACCGGGCTGAAAGGTTGCCGATGGACTCCCACCGACGCACGGCCGTCAATGAGATCGAAACCGCAGGCCGGACCTTCGCAGGGATTGCGGAACCGGTCACGCAGCTGAACGGCCACAAGGTCCAGGCGATGGACGCGGCCGCCTTCCACTCTGCAAGCCGGCGCATCCTGGACGAGATCAATACAGTCATCGATGGAAAGTCTGAGGCCGCAAAGCTGGCCCTGACCGTCCTTCTGGCCCAGGGCCACCTCCTGCTTGAGGACGTGCCCGGCGTCGGCAAGACGCTGCTCGCCAAGACCCTCGCACGGACCATCGACTGCACAGTAAGCCGGATCCAGTTCACCCCTGACCTGTTGCCGTCCGACGTCACCGGCGTGTCCATCTACAACCAGTCTTCCCGCCTGTTCGAATTCCGCCCGGGTGCGGTGTTCGCCAACATCGTCATTGGTGACGAAATCAACCGGGCCTCGGCCAAGACACAGTCCGCGCTTTTGGAGTGCATGGAGGAGCACCAGGTCACCGTGGACGGGCACTCCTACAAACTTGATGAGCCGTTCATGGTGGTCGCCACGCAGAATCCGATCGAGATGGAGGGTACCTATCCCCTGCCGGAAGCGCAGCGGGACCGCTTTATGGCACGTATCTCCATGGGCTATCCGGACAAGGACTCCGAGATCGAAATGCTGGAAACCCACCAAGCCACGTCGCCGCTGGCAAAGGTCTCGGCCGTGGTCACCGCCGCAGACGTCGCGGCGATGATTGCCGCTGTCCAGAAGGTCTATGTATCGCAGGCCGTCAAGGAATACACCGTGTCCGTGGGCAGGGCCACCCGTGAGAGTCCCCTGCTCAGACTGGGCGCCAGTCCTCGCTCGATGCTGCAGCTGCTCCGCGCGGCCAAGGCCACGGCAGCCCTGGACGAACGTGATTTTGTGCTTCCCGATGACGTGGTCAACGTTGCCGAATCTGTCCTTGCCCACCGGATTATCCTGGACCGCAAGGCCGCCAGTGCCGGGGAGACCCCACACAGCGTCATCCGCGGCATCCTGAACAGGCTTCCCGTCAGCCAGGACCTGGCCGACGCCGCGACCCGGTTCGGGGCCAAGCCGGCGCCGGGCACGCCACCGGGCTCCGGCTCCGCAGGAATCACTAGGCAGAGTCCCATGGCACTGCTGGACCGACTGCCCCGCCACCTGTTCAGCCAGCGCGGCTGGGGCCTGCTCGCGGCCGGTGCCGTGTCGCTGTTGGCCGCCCAGATCATGGGCCGCCGGGATCTCCTGAGCCTCAGCGTCCTGCTGATCGTGCTTCCCCTCATCTCGCTGGCCGGAATCCGTCTGGTCAAGCCCAAATTCCAGGTCTACCGGGAGTTTAATCCTTCGCCGGTGGAAACCTCGGCCGCCACCACTGTCCGGCTGGCTGTGGCGCGCACCGGGCAGGGCACGGGCCGCGCGATCATGGAGGAGCGGCTGCCCCCGCGGTTCGGGGAGTCACCGGCGTTCCGATTCCCCGCGCGGTCGGCAACCGGTGGCACCAGCCGGTATGAATACCACCTGCGTTCCAGCCAGCGCGGTCAATTTCTCATCGGGCCGGTAACGGCGGAGTTCACTGACCCGTTCGGGCTGTCCCTTCACCGGCAGGCAATCGACGACGGCGACACCCTCACGGTGACGCCCGCCGCCGTCGAGCTTCCGGTCACGGGACTCGCTGGGGCTCGCGGGAACGACGGCGTCACCGCGACCCGGATCCGGGCCAACCCGAGCGACGATGACGTGATGACCCGCGAGTACCGGCACGGCGACCCCATGCGCCGGGTACATTGGCCGGCGACTGCCCGGCACGGAGCACTGATGGTCCGGCAGGAGGAGTCGGTCACTACTCCGGAGGCCACCATTATCCTGGACCAGCGGTTTGTCGCCTTTTCCGGCAGCCCCGGGACCGGATTCGGCGGGATCGGGTTTGGCGGATCCGCTGCCGTGGACGGGCACGACATGCTCACCAGCGGCACCTTCGAGTGGGCAGTGGTGGCGGCCATCTCCGTCAGCACCCACCTTGCCGAACGGAATTATGCGCTGCGGCTGCTCGATGCCCGGGGCGAACCGGCTTTCCTGCGTTCGCCCTCGGCGCCTGAACCGGAGGTGGAGGAGTACGTGGGCACGGGTGGGCTGCAGTCCATCGCCGAAAGCCTGGCCGCCATCCAGCTCTCCGGTCCGCATCACGGCCATCACGGCCATCACGGCCACAATGAGGCTGGCCGTGGGAGTCCGGCTCCCGCGGCCGCCCCCCGCAAGGACGCCGCCGCCATCGGGCGGGACCATGGCTTTGGGCAGGATTCCGGTCCGGCCCCGTTCGACGACGAACTCATGGACAAACTTTCGGCGCACCGAATGCGGGGTCCTATCATCGCGCTCCTGGGCAGGGTGTCCATGGCCGAAGCCAATGCCTTGGCCCCGGCCGCAGGCTATGGCGCGAATGCGTTCGCCATCATCGTCGCCGAAAGGCCGTCGGAGTTCCACGAACAGCTTGAAGAGCTGCGGCGCGGAGGGTGGCGTGCAGTTGCCGTGTCCCCGGCGGTTCCGGTGCCTGCAGCATGGAGCCACTTTGACCAAGGCGGAGCTGCGCTGGATACCGCAGCAGCCGATGTCCGGCGCGGCGCGGGGGTGGCGCGATGACACTCGCCCCCGAGAAGCACACCTCCTCCACCGCGGAGCCGGCAATTTCTCAGACATCCGGCCGTGCGCCAGGCAGGGCGCGGGTCGGCGCCTACCCGTGGGTCATGGCTGGGGCGGTAGGGCTGTCTGTGTGCGGCGCGGCCTTGTCACTGAACGGTGTCCTGAGGGGCTGGGCGTGGTATCTGCCGGTCCTGACCACCGTTTTTGTGGTTTGCCTGACCATGGCCGCGCTGCGGGCCGCCCGGGCGCAGCCTCTCCTGGTCACCGCCGGCGGCTTCGCTTCGCTCATTGCCATCCTGACGCTGACGTTCTTCCGCAGCACAGGCATTGCCGGAATCATCCCGTCGGGCGCCACCATGAAGGAGTTTGACAGGTTCATACGCCGTGCCAGCGAGACGGTACTCGCCGAAAGCGCGCCCGTGGCCCCGAACGCCGGAATCGTCATGGTGACCTGCGCGGTCCTCGGCCTGATGGTCATTCTTATCGACGCATTGGCGTTGCCCCTCGGCACGCCGGCCACCACGGGCCTGGGCCTGTTCGCCATCCTGATCGTGCCCGCCATGGTTAAGCCGCAGAGCGTGGGAGTGTGGAGTTTCAGCGCCACGGTGGCCGGCTACCTGCTGATTCTGGCGTGCAGCCAGTGGTTCGCCCCGGACGCGGGCACACCAGCGGACACCGCCCGTAACCCCGGGCATCTGAAGCGGGCCGCACTCACCGGATCCGTTGCCCTCGTGGCCACGCTGATCATTCCGATGGCGATCCCCGGCTTCGACCAAGGTACATTCCCGCAAGGGTCGCGCGTGAACCCGTGGGGCACGTCCACGGGCCTTAATCCCATGATCACGCTTGGAAACAGCCTCCGCACTCCCGCTGGAACCGGACGGATCACGTACGCTACGAACGCCGTCACGCCGCTCTACCTGCGTTCGGTCACGGTGGACAATTTCGACGGCGACTCCTGGGGACCGGACGACCGTGAGGAATCGCGCCAACCGGTGGCCGGGCCGATCGAGCCTGGCTACGCGATCCCTGCTGAGGAGCAGCTCCGCTACGTGACCGCAGTGGAAACGGGCGCCTTCACGAGCCCATACCTGCCGGTGCCGTATGCCCCTGAATCGATCCGGGGGCTGGGCGGGCGCTGGTCCTGGGATCCCGCCACCCTGAGCATCAAAGGGGTAGATACCAACTCGAGAAGCCAGGAATACACCGTGGTCTCCTCTGCGCCGCGGCTCACTGCCAGTCTGCTCGACCGGTCCTCAGCAGCAGTGCAGGGCATTGCGGAGGATTTCACCCGGGTTCCAGGCAACGTTCCTGACATCGTCAGGACCACGGCCGACTCCGTCACCGGATCGGGCGGCAGCGCTTACGCAAAGGCGATGGCCATCCAGAGATACCTGCGGTCAGCGGAATTCACTTATTCCCTGCAGTCCCCGGTCCAAGGCGGCTATGACGGCAACGGACTGTCAGTGCTCGCCGATTTCCTCACCCAAAAAAGCGGATACTGCATCCACTACGCCTCCGCTATGGCCGTCATGGCCCGGTTGGAGGGGATCCCCAGCAGGATCGCCGTCGGCTACGCCCCTGGGCGGCTGACTGGAGCTACAGTGAACGTCCCCGGACTAGGAGCACTTTCCGAGTACGAAGTGGACGCCCGTGATGCCCATGCCTGGCCGGAGCTCTACTTCCAGGGGCTCGGGTGGGTACCGTTTGAGCCCACCCCCTCGCGTGGTGTGGTCCCCGAGTATGCCATCGAAAGCTCGGCAGCAGGCGCCCCGGGAGCCATCGAAAATAATGACGACCTTATTCCATCCAACGGTGCGACAGCCACGCCTTTGCCCAGCGCGGCACCATTGCCCGTTCCCGGTGACGGCGGCCCGGGCAGTGAGGCAGGTTCGCAGGTTCTGCCTTGGCTGCTGGGCCTGGCAGGATCGGCAGTGCTGATCCTCCTGCTGTCCTCACCCAGGCTCGTGCGGCTAGGAGTCCGGGCCCGCAGGCTGCGAACCACTGATCCTCCGTCTCCTGCGGCCATCCCCATGGCGTGGTCCGAGCTCCGTGACCTCGGCACGGACTATGGCTTGCCTCCCGGACCGAGTGAGACGCCCAGGTTGTATTCGGCCCGGCTCCGCAGCTCGCCTCTGCTCGGTGAACCCGGCGGAATGGACGACGCCGCGCACCAGGCCGTCATCTCGCTCACCGCCGATTTCGAACGACGCGCTTACGGCCCTCCTGCCGGCGATTCCCCCGCGGCGGGCAGGGACAAGCCGGCCGCCGCCCGGATTGTGGCCCTTCAGGGCTCCATGCGGGCCAACGTCACCCGGGGCAGAAGGCTGCGCGCCGAGTGGCTCCCGGCGTCGGTCATGGCGCTTTGGGGGAGGATGCTGACGGCGCCGTTCCGGTTCTTTGGCCGGCAGGTCCGACGGACGGCAAAGGCCGTCGCACGCTCGTGGTCACGGGCGCGCGACGACCTCCGGCGCCTCAGCGAAGGCTAGTTGCCCCAACCGATGCGCACCTGGCTTCTTGGAAGCCTCAGCCTGCGTAGGGGTCGGCAATGCCGATGTACTGGGTGTAGAGGTATTCCTCGATGCCTTCCAGCCCGCCTTCACGGCCCAGGCCGGACTGCTTGACGCCGCCGAAGGGGGCAGCGGCGTTGGAGATCACGCCGGCGTTCAGGCCGAGCATGCCCGTTTCAAGGCGTTCACCCATCCGGATGCCGCGGTTGAGGTCCCTCGTGAAGACGTAAGCCACCAGGCCGTACTCGGTGTTGTTGGCGAGCCGGATGGCTTCCTCTTCGGTGCCGAAGGTGATGATGGGTGCGACGGGGCCGAAGATTTCCTCGGACAGGATCCGGGTTCCTTCGGTGACTCCAGTGAGGATGGTGGGCTGGTAGAAGTAGCCCGGACCTTCTGCCGGGGCACCGCCCAAGACTGCCCTCGCGCCGGAGGACACGGCGTCGGATACCAGTTCGTGGACCTTGTCCCGGCTCTTGGCATCGATCAGCGGACCCACCTTTGAGTCCGGCTCGGTGCCGCGGGCGGTGGTCATTTCGGACATCTTGGCGGCGAACTTCTCCGCGAACTCGTCAGCGACGGACTCGTGCACGATGAAACGGTTCGCGGCGGTGCAGGCCTCACCCATGTTGCGCAGCTTTGCCAGCATGGCTCCGGCGACTGCGGCGTCCAGGTCCGCGTCCTCGAACACCACGAACGGGGCGTTGCCGCCGAGCTCCATGGAGGTCCGCAGGACGGTTTCGGACGCGTCGGCAAGAAGGCGGCGGCCCACCTCGGTGGAGCCGGTGAAGGAAAGTTTCCGGAGGCGCTGGTCCTTGATCAGCGGGCCGGTGGTGGCACCGGCCGTGGAGGTTGGAATGACGTTCAGGACGCCGGCGGGCAGGCCGGCTTCCTGCATGACGGCGGCGAAAAGCTGGGACGTCAGGGGTGTCAGGTTGGCGGACTTCAGCACCATGGTGCAGCCTGCGGCGACGGCGGGAGCGATCTTGCGGGTGGCCATGGCCAGCGGGAAGTTCCACGGCGTAATCAGAAGGCAGGGACCCACAGGCTTCTTGGTCACGAGGAGGCGCGACTTCCCGTCTGGGGAGACCGAGTAGCGGCCGAACGCGCGGACGGCTTCTTCGGAGAACCAGCGCAGGAACTCAGCGCCGTAGGTCACTTCGCCGCGGGCTTCGGCCAGCGGCTTGCCCATTTCCATGGTCATGAGGAGCGCGAAGTCTTCGGCACGCTCGGTCACCAGATCAAAGGCACGGCGCAGGATCTCCCCGCGTTCCCGCGGCGGGACCTTCGCCCATGACTCCTGTGCCGCCGCGGCGGCGTCCAGGGCAGCCTTGCCGTCTTCGGCACCCGCATCAGCAATGCTCAACAGCACCTTGCCCGTGGCGGGGTCCTCGACGTCGAACGTCTTCCCGGAAGCGGCCGGCCGCCACTCACCATTGATAAGCAGGCCGGTGGGAACAGAGGCCAGCAGCTCGCTCTCGCGCTCTGCGGTAACAGCTGGCAGTGCAGTGACAGTCACGATGACTCCCTCGTCAGTAAGGTTTTTCCAGCCGTGCAGCGGCGCCCGAGCGGCACGCCTTGTTGGCTGATTAACTGCCAGACTACTGCCGCCGCAACCGGCGGTCTACGCCTCTACGCACTACAGAATGAGCTCGGCTCTGTGCAGGTGCACAGCCCTGTCCCGCGCGATTTCGCGCTATCAGTCGGCCGTTGGAAAGTCTCTCCAGGGCCGGTTCAGCGCGCCGCCAGAACGGCGGAGTACAGTTCCCGCTTGCTGACCCGGACGTCTTCGGCCACCGCAGCAACGGCTTCCTTAAGCCTGATTCCCTGTGCTACCAGCGCATTGACGGCCGCTACATGTTCTTCCGGCGTTCCCGGCGCCTGCTCAGGCGCTCCGCCCAGCACCACTGCGATCTCACCCCGGACCTCATTGCCTTCAGCCCAAAGCAGAAGCTCGCCCACAGTTCCCCGGATGACCTCCTCATAGGTCTTGGTCAATTCCCGGCAGACCGCAATCCTGCGCTCGGCGCCGAACCGCTCCCGCAACGCCCTGAGCATGACCTCCAGCCGGTGCGGAGCTTCGAAGAACACCATGGTTCGCCGCTCCGCAGCAAGGTCTGCCAACCTGGACGCCCGCTCCCCCGCTTTCCGGGGAAGGAAGCCTTCAAAGCAGAACCTGTCGGTGGGCAGGCCGGAGAGTGCCAGGGCTGTCAGCACCGCTGACGGGCCCGGGGCGGCAGTGACGGTGAGCCCGGCGGCAACGGCTCCCTCAACGAGCCGGAAGCCCGGGTCCGAAACAGACGGCATCCCCGCGTCGGTGACCATGACCATTGTTTTGCCGGCCCTGACGGCGTCGAGGAGTTCGGCTGTCTTCGTCGCCTCGTTGTGCTCGTGGTAGCTGATGACGCGGCCTGCCACCGTGACGCCAAGGTTCTGCACCAGGCGGTGGAGCCGCCTGGTGTCCTCTGCAGCGACGATGTCAGCAGTGGCCAGCAGTTCGACAAGCCGTGCGGAGGCGTCGCCTGAGTTGCCAATCGGCGTTGCGGCCAGCACGATCCTTCCCGGTCCTGCAGTGCCGGCGTTAGGCATGGCGTCGTCAGGCAGGTTGGAGTCGGGAAGGGTTTCGGGGTTAGGGTCCACGCCACCAGCCTACTGCTGGCCGGCGGCACAAGCTGCAAAAGGTAGCATGGGGCACGTGACGCAGACCCCCACGCGGCCCGCCGAGGCCGGTCAGGCCCACCCGCTGGACCCGCCCATCGGCCCGCCGGAAAGCGCCGCACTGGCCGTCGCCTCAGCCGGCAAGCCCTGGATCGTCCGGCCAGCCGTGGCATTTTCCACCCAAGCACTCCAAGAGCGGCTGATCGGCGGTATCCGCAGCTGGCGTGACTACCCGCCCTCGCTCCGGTTGTGGTTCTGGTTGGTGCCGCTGCTGACGACGGCCATCGGTGGCGTACTCCGGTTCACCCGCCTGGACACTCCGCCCAGCCTGGTTTTTGACGAGACGTACTACGTCAAGGACGGCTATTCGTTGCTCGTCAGCGGCTATGAGCGAAGCTGGCCTGACAAGGCCAACGACTCCTTCAATGCCGGGAACCCTTCCGTCCTCCTGGGCACGCCCGAGTATGTGGTCCACCCTCCGGTGGGCAAATGGATGATCGCCGGCGGCATGTGGCTCTTTGGCGCCGACAACCCCCTGGGCTGGCGCTTCTCAGCGGCCCTTACCGGTACCGTTTCCATCCTGCTGCTCGTCCTCATCGCCCAAAAACTGTTCCGGTCCCTGCCCCTGTCCGCCGCGGCTGGGCTGCTGCTGGCTGTGGACGGACACCACCTGGTGATGTCACGGACGTCGCTGCTGGATATCTTCCTGATGTTCTGGGTCCTGGCTGCCTTCGGCGCCCTGCTAATGGACCGCGACGACGGCCGCCTCAAGCTGGCGGCGCGACTCGCCAGGCAGGCCGCGGCCGGGAAGGATGGCAGACCCTCCCCGGGCCAACTGCTGGCCGGTCCATGGCTGGGCATCCGGTGGTGGCGGATCGCCGCCGGCGTGTGCCTGGGCCTTGCGGTGGGGACCAAGTGGTCCGGGTTGTTCTTCCTGGCGGGCTTCGGGCTGCTATCTGTCGTGTGGGACCTCTCCGCCCGGCGGGTCGCCGGAATCCGCGGCTGGTTCACCGGGGGCGTCATCAAGGACGGGCTGCCGGCTTTCGCCAGCATGGTTCCGGTCGCAGCCGTCGTGTACACCGCCACCTGGACCGGCTGGTTCCGTTCCGATGACGCCTACTTCCGTCGCTGGGCCGGGTCCAACCCCTCGACCGAGTGGGGTTGGCTGCCTGACTCTGTCCGGTCGCTGGCCCACTACCACCTGGAGGCGTACAAGTTCCACCAGGGGCTGGGCTCCGAGCACCCCTATGAGGCGAGCGCGTGGAGCTGGCTGGTGATGGGCCGGCCCACGTCCTTCTTCTATGAGTCCCCGAAGCAGGGAGCCCCGGGATGCGATGTCCCCAACTGCGCTTCAGCCATCCTCTCCGTCGGCAATCCCCTCGTATGGTGGGGAGCCACCATCTCGCTGGCAGTACTCCTCTTCTGGTGGGCGGGACGCCGCGACTGGCGTGCCGGGGCCGTACTCGCCGGGGTGGCTGCGGGCTACCTGCCCTGGTTCCTGTACCCGGAGCGGACCATGTTCTACTTCTACGCCATCTCCTTCGAGCCGTTCCTGGTGCTGGCACTGGTGTATTGTCTGGGCCTCGTCCTTGGACGGAATACGGATCCACTGTGGCGCCGTCGTTCCGGGCTCTACCTGGTAGCAATCTTTGTTGCCGGCGTAGTGCTGTTGTCGGCCTTCTTCTACCCAGTGTGGACAGCCGAAGTCATTCCGTACCATGAGTGGCGCCACAGGATGTGGATGCCTTCCTGGATCTAGGGCAGGATTGCAGAAGACCCTGACGATTTCAGCCGCGCAGCGCTATGGCAGCCGAACGGAGACCGCCTGTGAGAGAAGCCAGCACAGAACTGCTCGTGGAGCTTGATCCTGCCAGCAATGTGACGGACCTCCTCCTGGAACAGCAGGCCAATCCTGCCCACGCCCTGTATGCACGCAAGGGACCCAACGGCTGGACGGACATTACGGCGCAGAAGTTCCTCCAGGATGTCAGCGCCCTGGCAAAGGGCCTGATCGCCGGCGGGCTGGAGCCTGGCGACACCGTAGCGGTCATGTCCGCCACCCGCTACGAGTGGACGCTGGTGGACTTCGCCATCTGGTTCGCCGGCGGCGTCACGGTGCCGATCTACGAAACTTCGTCGGCAAGCCAGATCGAGTGGATCCTGCATGACTCCGGGGCTCTCAGGGTCTTCGCGGAGGACCACGGAAAGGTTGCGCTGGTAGCCAAGGTCCTGGCGGCTTCCGAGCTCCTCAAGGACCGTCTGGTTAACGTCGTGAGAATGGACCACGACGGCGTCGCCCCGGATCTCGCGAGCCTCGCCGCTGCCGGCATGGGGGTTACCGACGCCGAACTCGAACGGCACCGCTCCGCGGCTGCACTGAACGACGTCGCGTCCCTCGTGTACACGTCCGGGACTACCGGTAACCCGAAGGGCTGTGAAATCACCCATGGGAACTTCGCCTTGGTGGCTAAGAACATCGTGGCCTTCCTCCCGGAGCTCCTGGTACAGGAGAACGCCCGAACCTTGATGTTCCTGCCGCTTGCCCACGTGCTTGCACGTGCGGTCCAAGTGGTGTGCCTGAGTGCCGGGGCCACGCTGGGGCACACAGGCAACGCAGCGCAGCTACTGGAGGACCTGGCCACCTTCAGGCCGACGTTCTTGTTGGTGGTGCCGCGAATTTTCGAAAAGGTCCGGGCCGGCGCCGCCCAAAAGGCCGCCATCGCCGGCAAATCGGGCATCTTCAGTACCGCATCGGCTGCTGCGATCCGTTTTTCGAAGGAGCAGGACGAAGCTGCCCGGGGTGAGGGCAGCGGGCCCGGTTTCCTGTCCCGCACCGCTCATGCACTCTTCGACCGGCTGCTGTACCCCAAACTCCGCCAAGCCATGGGCGGTCAGGTCCGCTACACCGTTTCCGGGGCCAGCCCCCTTGCTGCTGAGGACGCCCATTTTTTCCGTGGTGCCGGCATTCCGGTCCTGGAGGGGTATGGCCTGACCGAAACTACCGCACCGTGCACGGTGAACACCCCCACCATGACCAGGGTGGGCAGCGTGGGCATACCCATTCCCGGCACGACCATCCGAGTCGCTGAGGATGGCGAGATCCTGGTGAAGGGCATCGGCGTTTTCAAGGGCTACCACGCCAACGAGGCCGCCAACGCCGAGGCTTTTGTGGACGGCTTCTTCCGCACCGGGGACCTTGGCCGGCTTGACCCCGAGGGGTTCCTGACCATCACAGGACGGAAGAAGGACATGCTGGTCACTGCCGGCGGGAAGAACGTTGTTCCCGGTCCCCTCGAGGAAAAGATCCGCGCCCACCAACTGGTGGGCCACGCTGTGGTGGTGGGAGAAGGGAAGCCGTTCGTCTCCGCCCTCGTCACCCTGGATCAGGAAGGCCTGGAGAGCTGGTGTGCGCTGCACAAGCTGCCGGCACTGTCCCCGCGCGAAGCCGCGGCTGATCCGCGGGTGCGGGCGGCCATCCAGGAAGCAGTGGACCAGGCCAACGCACTGGTCTCCCAGGCCGAATCCATCCGCAGCTTCGCAGTGCTGGACGCCCAGTTCACCCTCGATTCAGGGCACCTTACGCCGTCGCTCAAACTCAAGAGGGCCGCCGTCGTCCGCGATTTTGAGGCGGAAATCACCAAGCTTTACGGCTGAACTGCCCCCCCCCGGGGGGCGGAGCCGCCCGGCCCTACACGGCCTCGGCCTTGGCCGAAGCCTCCTGTTCGCCATCGGTCAGGCCGCGGCGGCGGCGTGTAGGCCACGTCAGAACCAGGGTTGCCAGCGCCACAAGCAGCACGAGGGCGGCTATCACGATTCCGGCGTCGATCCAGAACTGGCCCGGGAACAGCCTGATCAGGGTGTCCTCCAGCGCAAAGGTCCATGTCCCGCTGGCGAAGAAGATCCGGTGGAATTCGGTGAAGAACTGTTGCCAGCCCAGCACGGCCAGCGCACCGAGACCCAGGATGATCACCAGGGTCAGGATTGATCCTGCGAAGAGGCCGCGACGCACGCCGCCAGTGCTTCGGCGGCGCAGGTAGGCGATAGCGATGATGCTGACGAGGATCAGGAGGGCGCCGGCGCCGAAAGCGGAAAGGATGACGAGTTTCACGTCCGCCATGTGGCTGACCTCGCTGCCCTTGAAGAGTTCGTCTCCGCTGCGGTTGACGAGTTCGCCCAGGTAGCGGGGCCCGGACCAGTTGCTGAGATAGTCAACGGCGTAGGAGCCGTAGGTCATTCTGTCGTCGGTGCTGAAGCCGTAACCGTCGCCCGGAAATCCGGGGCGGTTGTACTCGATCCAGAGGAACAGGGGGCTGGTGACGGCGCGGACTCCCAGGACCAGGAGGATGACGGGATACATGATGGCCAGCAGCACCTGCATCACACGCGGCGTCAGCGGCTTGGCCTTTGCCGCACTCTCGCGCTCGGCGTTGCGCCGCTCAACTTCTTCCTGTGGCGGACGGACCTGAAGGGCTGAGGTGGGCAGCGGTTCGCTGAACAGCGGCGGACCTTGCTCGCCCGCAGGTTCGACGGCGGCCTCGGCTGCCTTGCGGCCAGCCCGGCTTTCGGGCTGCGGGGAAGTTTCCCCGTTGCTGCCTGCGCTCTTCGACGGCCCGGTGCTGTCCGGCCGTTTTGAGGGCCCCGTCTTGTCCGGGCTGCCTGACGGGGAGTCACTCATCCACGAAAAGGCGGGCTCATCCGAATCCGCCGAGGTGTCCAAGAGGGGATCCGGCTGCGGCTCCTTGCGTTTGGCAGGGGTCGGAGAATTGTCATTCACAGCAGCGTCACTTCCGTTGGGGTCCGTGGAGCCGGCTCGGGTCCGGGCAGCACAAGTATCTCTTCACGAGCCTACCGTCCGGTCCTCCGGCAGTGCGAGGTGCCACCCCGGGCAGGCATCGATTCAGGCTGCGATTTCGCTGTACCCGGCATCCTCGGTGCCAAGGTCACCGCGGGCCCCCGCCAGATAGGCCCGCCGACCCAAGACCAGTACATACAGCCAGTACGCGGCCAGTACCGCGGACCCAATGCCAATCTTCGCCCACACAGGCAAGGGACTGGGGGTCACGAATCCTTCCACCAGGCCGGAGACGAACAGCACCAGCACCAGCCCCAGCGCCACGGTGATCAGGGACCGGCCCTCCTGCGCGACGGCACGGCCGCGAGTGCGGCGGCCAGGGGAAACCATGGCCCAGAAGATCCGAAGCCCCGCGGCGCAGGCGATGAACACCGCCGTCAGTTCCATCAGGCCGTGCGGGAGGATGTAACTGTAGAAAACGTCGGTCTTGCCGGAGGCGGCGAAAATACCGGCAGCAATGCCAACGCCCTGGGCGTTGCTGAACAGGATCATGGGCACCCAAAACCCTGTGATCCCCAAGGCAACGGCCTGCGCGCTGATCCAGGCGTTGTTGGTCCAAACGGCACCGGCGAATGAGGCTGCCGGGTTTTCCGAGTAGTAGTCGATGAAGTCCTCTTCGACGTACTGCCGGACAGCTGCTTCGGACGCAACGGCACGGAGCGCCTCCGGCGAGGTCCCAATCCACAGCGCGTACGCGGCGCCGATCAGGATGAACGCTGCCCCGCATGCCACCGTCAGCCATCGCAGGCGATACAGCGCGGCGGGCAGTGCGACTACAAAGAAGCGGGCCAGATCGGCCGCAAAATTCGAGCGGGCTCCCGTGAAGCGAGTTCTCGACTGGGCCAGCGTTGCCGAGAGTGACGCCGAAAGCCCACTTTCAGGGGCGATGGAGCGGATAAGGGAAAGGTGCGCGGAAGTCAGTTGGTACAAGCGCAGAAGTTCGTCGGCTTCGGCCCCGCTGAGGCGGCGTTTGAAGGCAAGCTTGTGCAGCCTCGACCAGGTATCCCCGTTGACGGCGGAGAAGGCATCCATATCCACGGCTACAGCCTAACCTCACGCCATTAGACTGTGAGCGTCTGCAGGATAATTCGCGTGGAACGGAACACCGCATTGAGCTCTATCGTCACGGGCGAGGCCGTTGTCCTGGAGCTGCGTCCCGCCTCCTTGGCCGCGCGTGCGCTGGGGCTGCTGCTGGATGTGATGGTCAACGTGGTCCTGCTGGTGCTCATGCTGTTCGGCGTGGCCGCCGCCAGCGCCGAACTCGATGAAGCTGCTGCCCGGGCCCTGATGCTCTCCAGCGTGGTGTTCTGCTTTGTGATTGTCCCGGTGGCGGTGGAAACCCTGAGCCGGGGCCTCTCGCTGGGAAAGCTGGCTGCGGGTCTGCGCGTGGTGCGCGACGATGGCGGCGCCATCCGCTTCCGGCATGCCGTCATCCGCGGGCTTACCGGCTTCCTGGAGATCTACCTCACCCTCGGCGGTCTTGCCATTGCTGTGGCGCTCTTCAATGACAGGTCCAAGCGGCTCGGGGACATCATGGCGGGAACGTACGCCCTCCGGAGCCGCGTGCCCGTTGAAGGGGCCGCCCCGGTGTATATGCCGCCCCGGCTGCGCGCCTGGGCAGCAGCAGCCGATATCGGCCGCATCCCGGACGCCACTGCCCGCCAGGCATCCCAGTTCATTCGCCAGGCGGGCCGGATGTCACCACTGTCGCGTACAGGCATGGCCGCCTCGATTGCGACCGAACTGGCACGGCATGTGGCACCTCCCCCGCCGCCGGGAACCGGCCCTGACGAGTACCTGGCCGCCGTGGTTGCCGAGCGCCGCAACCGGGAGCTGTCCCGGCTCGGCGAGGCCCGTCGTCGTAATTCCGTAGTGGGCGAGCGGCTGGAACGGCTCCCGTTTGGGTCGTGACGGTCAGTTGTCGTACTCAGCCCAAGGGATGTTCCAGTCACCGTAGCCGTCTTCGTGGGCCGCGTAATCCCCTTCGGTGTTGATGATCTGCACAACATCACCAGTGGTCATGTTGTCAAAGACCCAGGCGGCGCCGTCGGGGGCGAAGCCGATGCAGCCATGCGAGACGTTTTTGTTTCCGATGTACGGGAATGCTGATTCGAGCGCCTGGTGAATGTAGGCGCCGCTGAGCGTCAGGCGGATTGCGTACTCAACATCCACTTCGCCGTAGTACGCGGGATCCCCGGGCTTGAGGCCGATGCTCGCTGCCCTGAAGTGGTCGTACCGGTTCTTCTCCATCAGAACGGCATAGCCGCGGGCGGAGGGGAATCGCTCATCTCCCATGCTGACCGGCAGCGTCTTCACTACTTGGTCGTTGACGCTCAGGGTAAACGTGTGCGCGGCGGCGTCGGCGATGGCCACCCGCTTGTCGCCGAAGTTGACCTTGACTTTTTTATTGAAGTTGGCGATCTGCCCGTTTCCGAGGTCAACGCCGAAGAGCTGCATGTCCATGGTGACTGTGGAATTGGCCGCCCAGAAGGCCTCCGGCCGGTACCGGACCATAGTGTCGCTGAACCAGTGGAAGGCTCCGGTCTGGCCGGCGCTGGAGGTGATCTTGATGGCCTTTTCGACGTCCGCACGGTTCACCACCGGCTCGCTGAAAATGACCTGGAGGGGCTGGCCCACACCGACCTTCATGCCATCCAGGGGGTAGATGGCCGCATCCGCTTCATGCGTGCTTGAAACAGTACTGAACGAGTGCGTTGTGCTTGTTTCGCGCCCGGCCCCGTCGGTGACCACGTAGGTGTAGCTGTACTCGGTGTTGAACTTGAGGGGTTCGGCGGCGGTCCAACTGCTCCCGTCGTCAGCAAAGGTGCCCTGAACGGGGTGGCCGGCCGTGCTGGTCAGCGTGACGCTCTCGATCCGCCCATTGCCAACCTTGACGGCGACAGGCGCTGCTGGATTGACCTGTTTGGCGCCGTCGGCCGGTGCGACATCCACCTTCACCGGAGCAATCACGGGCGACGCGACGCCGGGGGCTGAGCGGACAGCAGAGCCCGCCTCGGATTCCAAAGAAGCATTGGCCAGGCCCGGCGCTACCGCGGCGAACGCCCCACCGGCAGCGGCCAGGACGCACACCATAGCCACCAGGAAGATCTTCTTGGCGGTTCCGGGACGGCGCGGCTTATTGTCAGGCTCCATATACCGATCTTATGGGTAACAGGTAACAACCCCGGGCACGGCCAGCGCCCGGGGCGTCACGCCTCAGTAACGATAGTGCTCTGGCTTATAGGGGCCCGCGACGTCGAGGTCAAGGTAGCTGGCCTGCTCCTTGGAGAGTTCCGTCAATTCGACGTCGAGGGCCGCGAGGTGGAGGCGGGCAACCTTTTCGTCCAGGATCTTCGGCAGGACATACACCTGGTTGACGTACTCGCGCTCCCCTTCGGGCTGGTCGCGCTTGGTCCACAGCTCGATCTGGGCGATCGTCTGGTTGGCGAAGGAGTTGCTCATCACGAAGGACGGGTGGCCCGTGGCATTGCCAAGGTTCAGCAGCCGCCCCTCGGACAGCACGATGATGGAGCGCTCTTCCGCGGTCCCGGCGTCGAAGACCCACTCATGCACCTGGGGCTTGATCTCCACTTTCTTGATGCCGGGGATGCGGGCCAGTCCTGCCATGTCGATCTCGTTGTCGAAGTGGCCGATGTTGCCCACGATGGCCTTGTCGCGCATGCCGGCCATGTGCTCGGCCAGGATGACGTCCTTGTTACCGGTAGTGGTGATGAAGATGTGGCCTTCGCCCAGCACGGACTCCAGCTTTGCCACCTGGTAGCCGTCCATGGCAGCCTGGAGCGCGCAGATGGGGTCGATCTCCGTGACAATGACCCGCGAACCCTGACCGCGGAACGCCTCAGCGGCGCCCTTGCCGACGTCGCCATAGCCGCAGACGACGGCGACCTTGCCACCCATCAGGACATCCGTGGCGCGGTTGATGCCGTCCGGAAGTGAATGGCGGATGCCGTACTTGTTATCGAACTTGCTCTTGGTGACGGAGTCGTTGACGTTTATGGCCGGGAACAACAGCTTGCCCTGTTCAGCCAACTGGTAGAGACGGTGCACGCCAGTGGTCGTTTCCTCGGTGA
Organism: Pseudarthrobacter sp. CCNWLW207; assembly: GCF_037203945.1. Classification (NCBI taxonomy): domain Bacteria; kingdom Bacillati; phylum Actinomycetota; class Actinomycetes; order Micrococcales; family Micrococcaceae; genus Pseudarthrobacter; species Pseudarthrobacter sp. CCNWLW207. The sequence goes on from NZ_JBBCBS010000001.1 coordinate 138,609, forward strand.
CGCCGCGCAGGCGGGAACCGATGCGGGTCCACTTTTGCGCATCCTCCTGCAGGGACGCACGCAGGACATCCAGGAAGACAATGCCTTCTTCGGATTCGTCCGCGGCGGCGGCCGGAACGGCGCCAAGGGCCTCAAATTCGACACCCTTGTGCACCAGCATGGTGGCGTCTCCGCCGTCGTCGAGGATCATGTTCGGCCCGAGGTCAGGGTCGGTGTCGGCCCCGGGCCAGGTCAGGATCTGCTGGGCAGTCCACCAATATTCTTCAAGGGTCTCGCCCTTCCAGGCGAAGACTGGAACGCCCTGTGGATCCTCAATGGTCCCTTTACCCACTACGACGGCAGCAGCGGCTTCGTCCTGGGTGGAGAAGATGTTGCAGGAAGCCCAGCGGACCTCCGCGCCCAGGGCCGTGAGCGTCTCGATCAGCACGGCAGTCTGGACCGTCATGTGGAGGGAACCGGCGATCCTGGCGCCCTTGAGCGGCTGCGTGGGTCCGAATTCTGCGCGGAGCGACATGAGCCCGGGCATTTCGTGCTCCGCGAGGCGGATCTGGTGCCGGCCGGCCTCTGCCAGCGAAATGTCGGCAACCTTGTAATCAAAAGTCATGGGGATCCTTTGCTCTGTCCGATGGGGGCGACGGCGTCAATGCGCCTGCGGTGGGTGGGGCGGGTGCTGAAGGCTTATGGCGTGCCGGCAGCGGCGGCCGAACCAGACCGGGAGTCGTGCTGGTCCGAGCCGGCGGCGTTGGCAGCCTGAAGCAGTTCCGGCGGCAGGAGCAGCGGAATGCCGTCCTCGATCGCGTAGCGGAGCTTTTCGCCGGAGTCCCCAGCAGCCGTCGAGACGAGTTCCTCGCCTTCCTGGACCAGCTTCGACCCGGTGACGGGGCAGCGCAGGACTGACAACAGTTCAGGACTGATCTTTGGCATGTTTGATGCTCCCTGGAGGGCCTGTTCGCCCCGGTGGCTGACTGATTAGCAGCTTCCAGCCTACCGCCAGATGGGCGTCAGGACGGTTCACGGAGCACACGGAGGTGGCCACGGCGGGCACCTTCGGCAGCAGCCGGGGCCTCGAGTGCTGAGTGGGTCAGGCGCTGCGCCTGCGACGCGGGAGCCTGCGGTGGGAGGGCTGCGGCTTCCCGGACGGCATTGGCCAATGCCAGGAGGTCATCAGGCCCGGGCTGGTGCGGTGTGGACGGCATCGCCAGCCGGAGGACTTCCCAGCCGCGGGGAACTGTCAGTGACCCGGCATGCTGCTCGCACAAATCGTAACAATGCGGCTCGGCGTACGTGGCCAGGGGGCCCAGGACGGCAGTGGAGTCTGCGTATACGTACGTCAGAGTGGCCACCGCCGACTGGCGGCAGCCTGATCTTGAACATTGACGGATAGCTCCCACGACATCCCAGACTACTCGCTGTCGCCGCCGGTTCCCTGCATTGCCCCCGCACGCCGCGCCATGGCGGCCGTGGCACTTTATGTCGCGCAATCGAGCCGCCGGGTTTAGAGTCAATGTATGCAGTCATCGAACCATGATTCAGGCTTTACGGTCCGGTTGGCTGACCCGGGTGTCCGCAGTGGGGACACGGGTTCGGACTCCCCGGGCAGGAGTTTCGCGATGCGCCGCCGCAACAGGCACGGGCGCGGCCTGCGGGGCGAGCTGATGCTGCCCACCCATCCCGGTTACCGGACCCGGTCAGACCGGTTCGATGACATGGTTCTCGACTCCGCGCAACGGCTCCACGATATCTGGGGCAAAACCCTGGACGGTGTCCGGTTTGCCGTGGACGAAATACCCCCTCAGCTGGAACAGCTCGTTGCCGACGCCGGTGCGGCCCCCATGGGTTCCTATACTCCGGCCACCGCCGACGAGGGACCCATCATCACCCTGTACCGCCGAGTCGTGGAACAGGGCTGCGCCAGCCGGGAAGAGCTCCAGGACCTGGTCCACGACGTCGTTGTGGAACACACAGCCGAGATGCTTGGCGTGGCGCCGGAAACCCTCGACCCGGTGTACCGCCGCCGTTACTGACTACCGGACAGTGGTCCTGCCGGCAGGGGTTGCGTCAGTACCCGAGCGTGACCGGAACTTGTTCCTGGCCTGACGCGGCGGGCATGAGGGCAAGCGAAGAAATGTCCTCCCGGCCGTCCTGCTGCAGCAACAGCGCCCCGTACGCGGCGTCTCCCGAGGCGGAAACGATATACCCCACCACTGTGGATTCTTCGACCTTCTCGGGGACATCGATTGACGTGGTGGTTCCCCCTGCAATGTCCGCCGTGGACGCGGCCTGGATCTTGCCGTCGGCTGTGATGGCTGAGTAAGAAATGGAAGCCCGGTCCTCCAGGGCGCCAAAAATCAGGATTCGTTTGCCGCCCTGGGGCACCGGCACCACGTGCTGGCTGCCCAGCCGAATTCCAGCCGCGGCCCACGCGACGTCGGACGCCTGGTTGTCCTTGAGCCCGCGCGTCACCCGTGTCGCAGCTACAAACGACACGTCGGAGCTGGCGGCCACGGTGTAGTGGCCTGTCGGAACGCCCGCCAGGGAAACCTCCGTCACGGAACCGGCTTTGGCAGTAACCACTCCCCCGCCCGGCAACGCTTTCTGGCCGTCGCGCCCAAACAGCTTGATCTCCACCACCGCGTCTGATTGCCCCGGGACAGTGATTTGCAGTGCAGGGCCGGCGTCCTCATAGCCCTTTTCGCGGGTAAGGGACGAGAGGGCGCCGGCGTCCTGGATGTCGATGCCGGTCATGACCTGGCGTGCCGCCGGGGCGGCGCCGGGGGAAATGAAATCCACCCCGCCGGGCGTCAGACCCCTCAGTACGCTCTGCTGGATCGCTGCGGCCACGGGACCTCCTGCGCTCCGCACGTGGACGCTGAGCTGCGCTTCGCCGGGAGCGAGTCCTGCCAGGACGATGGACCTCGTACTGCCTGGTGCCACCAGCAGGCCGCGGCTTCCTGGCGCCTGGATCTGGCCCTTGGTGCCGTACAGCTCCAGGCTTACGGTAGCTGGCGTGGTCGAGGCATTGCTGAGGGTCAGGACGGAGGTGCGCCCCAGCGTGGTGCTGGCACCGGCCAGCCATACGTCGTTGGAAGGCGGCTGGCAATTGGCAGCAGCGAAACCCTGGAGATCGCCATCGGTTGCCGAGAACTTCATCAGTGCCGCCGCCGAGGCCTTTTGGCCGTTGCGGGCATCAGCGCTCAAGACGCTCGCGGCGTCCACGGCCCGTTGTTCGATGACGCCGGCTTTGAGCTCCTGCGGACCGGCTGCCCCGCCGGCCTGGGCGTCGTCCCGCGCGATTTCGACGGCGGCCGTCCCGTCAAGGGCGGACAGACGGCTGCCGGGGAGGACCCCGCCGGGAGCACTGATGACGGCGCCGGAGACGGCGCTGCGTGCTGTAGCGGATTTCGGACTGAACTGAGGATCGGTACCTGCTTCGGTACCTTCCAGGAGCCGGGCAGGACCCGGGCAGACGCCAACGCTGGAGCCTGCCGGCACAGCAGCCAGCGCGGCCGGGAGGCTTCGGCTGCCCGCCGGTTCGGGAGCAAGCGTGCCCGCGGCAATGATTCCCCCGGCGGCGGCAATTATCGCCGCGGAGGAGACCAGGCCGGTCAAGAGGCCCTTGCGGGACGCGTTGCCCCCTTCCGGGGTTTTGTCCTTATGCATTCTGGTGTTCCTTACGCAAGGAGCCTTCATCCCGGGACAGCCCCGTATTGGGCCGGCGGGCCGGCATGGGGATCGCGAGCATGACAGTGAGGCCAATGACGGTGATCTGCAGGATGGCGGACCACAGTGCCCAGGGGTTCTCGTAGCGGATGGTGAGCTGCCCCGCCGAAGGCGGCAGGGTAAACGCCTGGGCCCAGCCTGAGGTGGTGGACGTGAGCTTCCGGCCGTTCAACCAGGCGCTCCACCCGGGATCTGCACGTTCAGCGAGTACCACCAGCCGTCCGTCAGTTCCCTCCGGGACTGCCGTGTCGACGTCGTCAAAACCTGACGGCAGCAGCGCAATAGCGGCGCCTTTGCTGTCAACGATCCGGGCACGGTGGGCAACATCCGCCGGCTGCAGGACGGGCTGGTTCAACGGAGTGATCCGCCAGAGCCACCCGACGTCCGTCTGTCCGACGGCGATGAGTCCAGGCACTGCGTCCATCCTGCTGGCGGTGAGCTGGGCAGCAGTATCCACAGAACGCAGAACCACAAACCCCACCCCCAGCTGCTCCAGTTCAGGGCGGGGGTCGACTCCTTCTCCGGCCACGATGGTTGCTACGACGCCGCGGAGTGTGCTTGTGACGGTGTCGTCGTCGCGCACTGTTTCGATGCCAGGCGCGCCCAGGATGTTCCGGGACGACGCGATGGTGGACAGGCTGTCCAAGGTGGTGCCGGCACCGCGCATCAGGGCAGCGTTGAATGTGCCGTCTTCGGAGGTGCTGATCAGCAGCGTCCGGGTCTGCTCCGGGCCTGTTCCGCGGTCGATTGCGGTGGCCGGGAGGGTCCGGGGATCGCTGGCTTCCACCAGCCGGGGAACGCCGAGCGGTTCGCCTGCTGCATCCTGGGGCGGACCCGCCGCGGTGGCTGGCCTGAGCAGGTTCTGGGCGGACCAGGCTGCCATTCCGGCCAAAGGGCCGGCCAGCAGCAGGACCGTGGCCAGCGCGACGGCAGAACGAAGGAGGATTCTCCGCGGCCTTGTGGCAGCGGAGACCCCGTCCGCGGCATCGAGTAGCCGTTCGGCGCCGATGAGTGCGGCACCCAGCAAGGCGAAGCCGGCCGCCGAGACCGACGGGCCGGTGAAGGGTGTCACCAAGGTGTCCGCGTTGACGGCGGTGGCGACGTGGCTGGCCAACCAGCCGGCAGCAAGGACGATGAGTGCGGCCAACCAGAGGGCACGTGCCGCGTGGCTCCGCTTTCCCGGCACCAGAATCGCCGCAGCCGCGAGGACCAGCACGGGCACGGATACCAGCAGGGCGAGCAGCAGGGCCCACGGGACGGCGCCGCTGAAGAACGGAAGTCCGGAGAGCCCGCCGTCGGCGGTGAACCTGATCGGCTGGCCCAGGATTTGCTGCCACAAGGGGGCGCCCGTGAAACCCAGCGGAAGGCCTGGATCAGCAAGCAGTGCGCGCGGCCTGTCCAGCACTGACAGGGCGAACGGGATGAACAGCGCCGCGCTGGGGAGCAGGGCCCACCAAACGGTGCGGCCGCGACGGCCCAGCAGGAGCCCGCACAGGACAATGACGACGGCGGCCGGGGCCAGCAGCGAAGGTGCGGAGGCGGCGACGACCGCCAGGGCCAGGCCTGCGGCCGCAGCGGCCGTCCAGGACGGCGTGCCGTTGATTCCCGGCTTCTCCGGCGGCCTCTCGGTGAAGCGCCGGTCACCGGGCGAGGGCAGCAGGAAGCGACCGTGTCCCAAGGCGGTGCCGGTGGCGCGCAGCAGTGCCAGGACAACCAGGGGGATCATGATGTGCGCGATCAAGGCGCCAACCCGGCCCTGGTTCAACGCGACCTGCAGTGCCGGCGCGGCGGCCCAGAACAGGGCGGCGACAAGGCGGAACCTGCGTCGGAGCGTCAGGGCGCCGGAGGCGAACCAAGCCGTCAGACCCGCCAGCGGGGCCGCCAGCAGGAGCAGCCATGCCATGGCGCCGTTTGCGTCGCCGCCGCCCAACAGGCCGAGGATCCACAACACGTAGCCGAAAGGGTCACCCTTGCCTGGCAGACCGGCGCCCAGGCTGATCCACCAACTGGACGCGTGATGCCAGATCTCACCAAGGGTGGAGGAGACAGGTATCAGGGCACCGCCGGAAACGGCCTCTGCACGAAAGAGGCCGGAGAGTGCAGTCAGAGATGCCACGGACGCAATCAATACCGTTGCCAGCGCGCCGCTGCCCACCCAGCCTCGTTCGCTGGTGGTCAGGGCGGCAAAATCATCTGCTGAATCGCCGCTCGGCTGGTCGGCGAGGGGATCCTTTTTGAGGCCTTCCGTGGGCGAGGCGTCGGACCCCAGCGCCTCCATGAGGGAGCGGCGGTGGCTCCAGACCTCGCGGCGGGACGTCTGAAGCTTGCTGACGACCGAGCGGCGGATGCGTCGCGTTCGCGCGGCAGCCCGACGCGCCTTCGCCACTGCGCCCGGCCGGCCCAAGGCTGTCAAGGTGGCTGCGAACTGGGCAAACCCGTACCCCGGATCCTTGACCGCGATGCTGAGGACGAGTTTGAAGATGCTCCCAAGGAGCGCGCCAACCGCGTGCAGCGGCACCTTCCATAGCGGTGCGTGCTTGAGCCTTAGGTGAACCTGTGCTTTCCTGGCGGCGGAAGCGTTCCCGAGGGCATGGGGCCTGTGGGCCACATGGAACATCCTGGCGGTAGGGACCACCACCACCCGGTGGCCGGCAAGGCGGTTTCGCCAGCAAAAATCGATGTCGTCACCGCTGCCTGGCAGTGCGGGGTCAAATCCCTGCAACTGTTCCCAAACGTCCCGGCGGACCAGCATCCCGGCTGAGTTCACCGCGAAGGTGTCGCTGCGGCCATCGTATTGGCCTTGGTCCAGCTCGTCAGCATCGATCAGGGTAAGGCGCTCCGCCCACCTGCTGGTGGAAAGTCCGACGTCGATCAGCCGGCGCTGGGCGTGCCAGTCGAGCTGTTTGCAGCCGGCGACCGTCACCGAGGGTGCGCGTTCGACTGCGCCCAGCAGTTCGGCCAGCGCTTCCGGGCACGGCGCGGCGTCGTCGTGAAGCAGCCAGATCCACTCCGTGGACGCGCTTTCGGGATGTCCGGCCCAAGGCGACAGGGCTTCGAGTCCGGCACGGACGGCGCCGCCCATGCCGGTTTTGGAGTGCGGAAAGTTGATGACATTGGGTTCGCCGAGGGCCCCAGCCAAAAGGGTTTCGGAGTCGTCCCTGGAGCCTGTGTCGACACCAATGGCTGAATCGACAGGCCGGGTCTGGTCAGCCAAGGCAGCCAGGGTTCTGGGGAGATAGGCACTGCCGTTGTGGGACACCACAACGGCAGTGACATGCACTTCCTGAAGAATTAGATTGCTCGCTTCCTTAGCCGCCGGCGCTCACGCTCGGAAAGGCCTCCCCAAATGCCAAACCGTTCGTCGTTAGCCAGCGCGTATTCAAGGCATTGGGACCGCACGTTGCATGCGCCACAGACCTTCTTGGCATCGCGGGTCGATCCTCCCTTTTCAGGGAAGAATGCTTCAGGATCCGTCTGGGCGCACAGAGCGTCAGTCTGCCAGCCCAGTTCGCCCTCGTCGTCGAAGTCCTGCTGGAAGGGCAGCCCGATCCATACCGGCTGCGTAGTACTTCCGCCGGCAGGGACCTGGAGTTCCATGGGCGGATCCAGGTCGTCATCGTCCTGGTCGTGTCCGCCGTCCAGCAGCGCTTCATGGGCTGCGAGGAATGCAGTTGCCTGATCCTCAAAAGACTCTTTGGTGTTGCGGTTGTAACGCTCAGCGGCGTCCGGATCCGCAGGATCCACGTACCAGTCGCTCGGCACGCCTCGTGAACGGTATTTCACCGTCGCCTGACCGGCGACGACTGCATCTTCATGGATACGCTCTGCTTGCCCCACGGCGACCCTCCTGATGTTGCTGCCCCTGCCTGGATACTTGGACACTCGGTTGTGTGCCGGTACTCGCGCAATGGCGTTCGATATCTAATTACACGCGTGTAACTACAGGCGAGTCAAGCCGCGGAGGGATAATAATCAACAATCCCGGACAACTCGGGTCACGCCACGCCCGGGAATTTTTGCCGACACGCCCGCCCGGGAAGCCCAGTCACTCAAGGAGCTTCGACTTTCCTGCCAAAACCCATGGAATTCGGGCAATAAATACAGCGTGAGCGTGAATAACGCAAGCGAAATGAGAAATTGATGTGAGTAAAATCACAGACTCCGCGCAGGTTCGCCGCTCAGCTTGAGTCCCGTCCGGGGCCCACGAAGCCGGTGACTGGCTCAGGCTGCCGTGCCAAGATGTAGCAATGAGCATCCCAGCGATCGAACTGATGACAACCCTGCGCTCCGGACATTCCACATCGCCGCGCCTGACCTGGTACGGACCGGACTCAGAGCGGGTCGAACTTTCCGGGCGGGTGCTGGATAACTGGGTTGCCAAGACCAGCAACCTGCTGCAGGACGAACTCGACGCCGAGCCAGGGATGCGGGTGAACCTTGACCTTCCGGCACACTGGAAGTCGGTCATTTGGGCCCTTGCCGCCTGGCAGCTCGGAATGGAAACCGTGCTGGACGGCGGTGAAGCCAACTACCTTGTGACGGATCGGCCGGATTCAACCGGCACGTACGACGCCGTCGTTGCCGTTGCCCTTCCGGCGCTGGCAATGCGGTGGCCGGGTGAGCTGCCTGGTGGCTTCATCGATTACGCCTCCGAAGTCCGCTCACATGGTGACGTGTTTATGGCCCACACCGATCCTTCGGCTTCAGGATGCGCCGTTCGCGGCAGCGACGGCCGGCGCCACCTCCATGAGGGACTGCTCACCGGCTTTGCAGCCCCGCACGAAGAGGGAGTCCGCCTGCTGGTGGCAGCTGCAGACGGCCTGGAAGCGGCCTTGTCGAACTCCCTGGGCGCCTGGCACAGTGGCGGGTCGGTGCTGCTGGCGCATCCGGACGTGGACCTGACGGACAAGCTCCTGGCGGCTGAACGCATCCGCGGCAAATAGCGTTGCCGGGCGCCGATCTTGGCCGCGCCGGAAACCCGGCCGGCTAGGACTCCCGGGGAGCCCCGGGAGCTTCTTCCTCCAGGTGCTCTCCGCGCTGGGCTGCGGCCGCTGCGGCCTTCTCGTGGTGGTGCAGCTCGATGAGCTCGTGGTCGTGGGAGAACTCCGGCTCCTGGTCCAGTTCCTCATTGAACACAAGGAACCGGTAGGCGAAGAAGCGGACAACCGTCGCTACCAAAATCCCCACAACGCCGGCGGCGAACAGCATGTTCTTATCCGTCACATTGAACGAGTACTTGGCCAGGGCAGTAAATCCTGTGGAAATCCCAATCCCAATGCCGTTGATGAGAATGAACATCAGGAACTCGCGGACAACGTTGGATTGCCGCCGATGCCGGAAAGTCCACAGCCGGTTGGCGATCCAGGAGAAAATCGTCGCGATGCTTGCGCCTACGAAGCGCGCTTTGGCTTCGCTGTCAGTCATCGGACCGTGCATCAGGTAGTAGGTCAGTCCGTTATCAATGACAAAGGCCACACCGCCCACCGCACCGAACTTGGCCACTTCACGCCAAAACAGCGAGGCGAGCCCCCGGATACGATCTGCAAGTGAACTAAACATGACCCTCCATGGCCGTCAGAAACTGTGGGCCACACGGCCAAAAGCCTATTTTAGCGCCGAATTGCCCCACACCACCTCCACCTATGGGGAACGCGAAGGCCAAATTCCCCTAAATTCGCTTCCCGTGCCGTCCGGAAGCCGGGATCCGGCGCGCTTTTCTGTAGGCTGGCACTTGTGACTTTTCCAGTAATCGGCGTGGTTGGCGGCGGCCAGCTCGCGCGCATGATGGCCCCAGCCGCCACCGCCCTAGGCTTTGAACTCCGTGTCCTGGCTGAGGCGGAGGACGTTTCAGCAGTTTCAGCCGTTGCCACCTCGCCAGTAGGTGACTACAAGGATCTCCAGACCCTCCTCGACTTCGCGGAAGGCCTGGATGTCATGACCTTTGACCACGAACACGTGCCCACGGACCACCTCCGTGAGCTGATTTCCGCGGGCGTCAACGTCCAGCCCGGCCCGGACGCCCTGGTCAATGCGCAGGACAAGCTGGTGATGCGGGCCGCAATCGACAGGCTTGAGCTTCCGAACCCGGCCTGGGCCGCTGTCACGGACGTGGCAGGGTTGGTGGACTTCGGCGACGAGATCGGCTGGCCGGTAGTCCTCAAGATGCCTCGCGGCGGCTACGACGGCAAGGGCGTGCGGATCATTGACTCCCCGGACGAGGCCGCCGATGCCGCTCCGTGGTTCGAAGCCATGAGCCCGCTACTGGCCGAAGCCAAGGTCGATTTCAGCCGTGAGCTGTCCGCCCTGGTCGCGCGCACCCCTGATGGCCAAGCCCGCGCGTGGCCCGTGGCCCACACTATTCAGGTCGACGGCGTCTGCGACGAGGTCATCGCGCCCGCCCTGGACATCGCACTGGACGTCGCGGCTGCGGCCGAAGAAGCGGCCTTGCGCATCGCGGGCGAACTCGGCGTTACCGGTGTGATGGCTGTAGAGCTTTTCGAAACGCCGGGATCCGGCGCCGGTTTCCTCATCAACGAACTGGCCATGAGGCCCCACAACACCGGGCACTGGACCCAGGACGGTTCAGTGACCAGCCAGTTTGAACAGCACCTCCGGGCCGTCTTGAACCTCCCGTTGGGCGCCACCGATGTCCTTGGCCCGGTCATCGTGATGAAGAACTTCCTCGGCGGAGACAACCAGGATCTCTTCTCCGCCTTTCCGGCCGCCTTGGCCAGCGAACCGGCGGCAAAGGTCCACTGCTATGGCAAGTCGGTGCGCCCCGGGCGCAAGATCGGCCATGTCAACCTCGCGGGAGCCTCCACGGATGAGGTGGACTCAGTACGGCAGCGCGCAGCGAGGGTGGCCGCAATCATCCGCGACGGCCGCGTTCCGGCCGAAGAAACAGCACGGATTTCCGAGGAGAACGCATGACCACTGAAACCACACCAGAGACCAGCGCCACCGAAGTCAGTCCCATTGTGGGCCTGGTGATGGGCTCGGACTCGGATTGGCCGGTCATGGAAGCCGCCGCTGACGCGTTGGCTGAATTTGGCATACCTTTTGAAGCTGACGTCGTCTCCGCGCACAGGATGCCTGCTGAGATGATCCGCTATGGCCAGAGCGCCCATGAGCGCGGATTGCGGGTCATCATCGCCGGCGCGGGTGGCGCCGCACACCTCCCCGGCATGCTCGCGAGCGTGACGCCCCTGCCCGTCATCGGTGTCCCCGTCCCGCTGAAGACCCTGGATGGAATGGATTCCCTGCTGTCGATCGTGCAGATGCCGGCCGGCGTTCCCGTGGCCACGGTATCCATCGCCGGTGCCCGCAACGCAGGCCTGCTTGCCGTTCGTATCCTGGCCTCGGGCACGGACCAGCTGGCCGCGTCCCTCCGCGCCGACCTCCTGGATTTCGCCCAGGAGCTCAATGACGTTGCCACGCGTAAGGGAGCCAACCTTCGGCAAAAGGTCAGCGAAGTCTTCGCCGACGGCAATGGTGTCCTCCGGGGCAGCCGCTAAGGTACCCGAAGATGTCCAGAAGCGAAACGCAGCAGCCCTCCGCCGGAACAGTCATGACTGATCCTGTCCGGTATCCGTCCAACGCCTCGGCCCCCGTCCGAACCAAAAGGGCCTTTGTCCTGCTGCTGATGACCCTCCTGGTCCCGGGCAGTGCCCAAATTGTGGCAGGCGACCGTAAGCTCGGCCGTATAGCGCTGCGGGTCACCCTCTGTGTATGGGCATTGCTGGTTGCCACCGTGCTGCTGCTGGTCCTCAACAGGTCGCTGCTCATCAACATCATCACCAATCCATTCGCTTCGCTGCTGATCGTTGTAGTCCTGCTGGCCCTTGCCCTCGGGTGGGCGCTTCTCTTCATCAACACCCTACGGCTGATCCGCCCCGTGCTGCTGGCACCGGGGGCGCGTCCCGCCGTCGGAATTGCCTTGGTACTTGCCCTGGTCCTGAGCAGCGGATCCCTGGGTTACGCCGCCTACCTGCTGAACGTAGGCCGCAACGCCATCGGCAGTATCTTCTCGGCCGGCCCGGCCATCGATCCTGTGGAAGGCCGCTACAACTTCCTGATGATGGGCGGCGACGCGGGCGACGACCGCACTGGCCGGCGCCCGGACAGCCTGTCAGTGCTCAGCGTCGATGCCAAGACTGGCCAGACTGCCATCATCTCCGTACCGCGCAACCTTCAGAACGCCCAGTTCAGCGAGGGCTCCCCGATGCGCAAGATCTATCCCGACGGCTACGACTGCGGCGACGAATGCCTCATCAACGCCATCAACACCGAAGTCACCAACGAGCACTCAGACCTCTACCCCGGTGTGGAAGACCCCGGCGCCCAGGCCACCCTTGAAGCCGTGTCAGGCACGCTCGGCATCACCGTCCAGGCCTACGTATTGGTGGACATGGAAGGCTTCGCCAAGCTGATCGACGCCATGGGCGGTATCAGGATCAAGGCCGGCGGCTGGGTCCCTATGAGCGGGGACATGATCGACGAGGCAAACGGCATCCACGGCATGCCCCTCGGTTGGATCCCCGCGGGGGAACAGCATCTGAACGGCTACCACGCACTTTGGTACGGACGCTCCCGCGAATTCGTCGACGACTACGCCCGAATCCAGCGCCAGCAATGCGTTCAGCAGGCAATGCTGAAGCAACTGGATCCGGCTACGCTGCTGTCCAAGTTCGAGGACATCGCAAACGCCGGCACCAAGGTTGTGGACTCAAACATCTCATCGACCCAGCTGGGCAGTTTTGTGGACCTTGCCATGAAGGCCAAGGGCCAGGAAGTCAAGCGGCTCACCATCGGTCCGCCCGACTTCGACGCGTCTTTTTCCACCGTGCCCGACTTCGATGTCATCCACGACAAAGTTGACCAGTTGCTCGCTTCCGCATCCGGCCCGCAGGCTGCCGCACCTGTCGACGGCATGGTGCAATACTCCGCAGCCAGCGGCCGGCTGCAGGCGTCCGCCCCGCTGCGACCCACCGTCCTGGCAGGCGGCGCACCGGCGCAGCAGTCAACGCCGCCGTCGTCGGACTTCACCCCGGTGACCACAACCCCAGACGGTGAGCCGATCACCGAGGCGATGCTGAACCAGCTCAAGAGCGAGGGCAACGAGCAGGCGCTCCGTGAGCTCGTTGCCTCAAACGGCCTCTGCGCACCCTTGTAGGCGCCGACTCCCCGCAGACCGCATGCCCCCGTAGACCTGAAGACCAAGAAATGGATACCGGCTGTGTACGAAATTGAGAACGTCCTCCGCGATTACGCGTGGGGATCCACGACGGCGATTGCCGGACTCCTTGGCCGCACCGAATCCGGCCGTCCAGAAGCCGAACTCTGGATCGGAGCCCACCCGGATTCCCCTTCCGTCGCGCGCCGCCCGGATGGGTCAACGGTTCCCCTCGATCAGATGATTTCCGAGGATCCCGAGCATTTTCTTGGGGCTGAAGGGGTCGCCGGATTTGGGCCGAGACTTCCCTTCCTGGCCAAGGTCCTCGCGGCGGCGCAGCCCCTCTCGCTGCAGGTCCATCCGAGCATCGAACAGGCGCGGGAGGGTTTCGCGCGGGAGAATGCCGACGGCGTTGCACCCGATGCTGCACATCGGAACTACCGGGATGACAACCACAAGCCCGAGATGGTCTTCGCCCTTACGCCGTTCGAGGCGCTGTGCGGGTTCCGGCCGGCGGCACAAACGCGCAACATCCTGCTGCACCTGGCCGCCGCGTTCGACGCCGTCGAAGCAGACCAGCCACGGGTGCTGTCTGAGCTCGTGGAAGACCTCGGAGACTCCAACGAGAGTGCGGGCCTCCGGAAGGCCTTCGAGCGCCTGATCGCAGGCGGTACCGACGTTGCCGAGGCCACGGCGCTGGTCGCCGGTGTGCTCGTTTCCGGCGCTTCCCTCGAACCGTACAAGTCCGAGCTCTCGACGGTGGTCAGCCTCAACGAAAAATACCCGGGTGATCCTGGTGTGCTGATATCGCTGCTTCTGAACCGGATTTCGCTGGCGCCGGGTGAGGCGGTCTATCTCCCTGCCGGCAACGTGCACGCCTACCTCCATGGCATGGGCGTGGAAGTCATGGCTTCCTCGGACAACGTGCTCCGTGGCGGATTGACTCCGAAGTTCATTGATGTCCCCGAACTCCTGCGCACCATTGAGTTCAAGTCCGTCCAGGTCCCCATGCTCAACCCGGAAGTTTCCGAACTCGGCCAGGAGCTGTACCAGCCGCCGTTCCGCGAGTTCCAGCTGCAGCGGATCGAACTGGTGCCCGGGGCGTCGCCCGTTCCGCTCGCCCAGTCGGGAGCGGCCGTGGTGATTGTGGTCGAGGGATCGGTGTACCTCGACTCACCCAAGGGCGATCTGCAGCTCGCCCGCGGCGGGAGTGCATTCCTCGCTGCCGCCGATGCGCCGGTTAATGTCCACGTGGCTGCCGGGGCCGAGGAGGCGGCAGTAGCCTTCGCCGTCACCACGTCCATGAAGGCCTGATCCGTGGAGTATTTCCTCCAGACTCCCGCCTGGGCCGACGTCCTGTCCTCGCTCGGCCGTACGGTCCATCAGCGATCCGGCCCGGGTTGGAGCTTCCTGGCCGTTGAAGAGAAGAACCCTGCCGGCAAGGTGCTCTACGCCCCTTACGGCCCGGTTGCATCCTCCACTGACGGGTTCGACGCCGCCCTCGCCGCCTTGGTGGAGCTGGCCCGTTCCTGCGGCGCTGTCTTTGTCCGGATCGAACCGGTAACCGCCGGGCTGTCCCTTTCCACGGCAGCGGACGAACTCCGACGCAGGGGCCTCCAGCCCGCACCAAGCAACCCGCAGCCTGAACTCAGCTGGATCGTGGACCTGGACGGTGACTTCAAGGACGTCCTGGCCGCCATGAAGCCCGTGAACCGGAACCTCTACCGGAACATCCACAAGAAGGGCGTTACGTTCCGGACGTCACAGGACCCGAAGGACATCAGCATCCTGCTGGAGTTCCTTCATATGACGGCGCGGCGCAACGGATTCAAGCCGCAGAGCGACGACTACCTGACCCGGGTGGCTGCTTCGCTGATGCCGGCGGGCGCCGCCACCCTCTTCATCGCCGAGCTGCACGGGGAGCCCATAGCCGCAGCCCTGGCCTACGATTCCGCGGATACCCGTACGTACGCCCATGCAGCCCTGGACGACACCCACCGGAAGCTCAGCGCAGGAATCCCGCTCCTCGTGACCCTAATGGCCGATGCAAAGGACCGGGGCCTCAAGCACGTCGACCTCTGGGGCGTGGCGCCTGCTGACCAGCCCGGCCACAAATGGGCAGGGTTCAGCGCCTTCAAAAGGTCATTCGGTGGCCGTGAAATCGCCTATCCCGGCGCCTGGGACCTCCCGGTGAAGAAGCTGCGTTACAACGCCTACCAAGTGGCGCGGCACTTGCGGGACAAGCTCCGGACGCTCCGCTCCCCCCTGGCCCGAACCAAGACCTAAGCCCCTCTAGTTCGACGCGGACATACAGTTGAGGCCCCGGATCCAAGCGGATCCGGGGCCTCAATTGTATGCCCACTCACCCTGGGGCGCGGGCGACGAACCTAGTTCTTGCGGGCGTAGCCTTCCCACTTGCTGGCCTGGTGCTCGCCATCAACGAAGCGGATGGTGCCGGACTTGGAGCGCATCACGATGGACTGGGTGAGGACCTTGTCCTTGGAGTAGCGGACGCCCTTGAGGAGGTCGCCATCCGTGATGCCGGTGGCCGCGAAGTAGCAGTTGTCACTGGACACGAGGTCATTGGTGGAAAGCACGCGCTCCAGGTCGTGGCCGGCGTCGATTGCCTTCTGCTTCTCGTCGTCGCTGGTGGGCCACAGCCGGCCCTGGATGACGCCACCCAGGGACTTGATGGCACAAGCAGCAACGATGCCTTCGGGAGTGCCACCGATGCCCATCAGTGCGTCAACGCCGGTACCGGAGCGGGCCGCGGCGATGGCACCGGCGACGTCGCCGTCCATGATGAACTTGGTGCGCGCGCCGGCTTCCCGGATCTCCTCGACCAGGGGGCGGTGGCGGTCACGGTCAAGGATCATGACGTTGAGCTGGTTGACCTTCACGCCCTTTGCCTTGGCGATCAGGTGCAGGTTCTGCTTGACCGGCAGCCGCAGGTCAACCATGTCAGCGGCCTCCGGGCCGGTGACGAGCTTTTCCATGTAGAACACGGCGGAGGGGTCGAACATGGAACCACGCTCGGCTACGGCCAGCACTGCAAGGGCGTTGTTGATGCCCAGCGCGGTCAGGCGCGTGCCATCGATGGGGTCTACGGCGACGTCGCATTCAGGGCCGGTGCCGTCGCCAACGTGCTCTCCGTTGAAGAGCATCGGGGCTTCGTCCTTCTCGCCTTCGCCGATAACCACAACACCGTTGAAGTGGACCGTGTGAAGGAAGGAGCGCATGGCGTCAACGGCCGCGCCGTCGGCTTTGTTCTTGTCCCCGAAGCCAACCCAGTGGCCACCGGCAATAGCCGCGGCCTCGGTGACGCGGACAAGTTCCAGGGCGAGGTTGCGGTCCGGCTCGTCGATCCCCACAGCCAGGGACGGCGAAATGGTGGAGTACTGCTGGGTCATGGGCGAAGGTGACACGTGAACCTCTTCTTCGAGTGGCGATCATTGGACCCGCTCCGCCTGTTCCGGCGGATACGGTGATTCCTCTGCTACCGATCATAGTCGGGGCGCCGCCTCTCAGTCGTGGCATGACGCTGCCCCGCAATGTGCGCTGCCGGGATGGCAGTGCATCAGCAGCGCCTCGAGTGTGAGTTGGACGCCCGGATGGGCGACTATAGAGGGGTGAGTGATATGCAGGAAAAGACCAGCCCCGGCCAGGACGCCTCCGGTTCCGGGAGCGCCGGCAAAGCCCCGGAGGGTGACGGACAGCAGCCCGTCAAGCCCGTTATCCCGGCTGCCGCAGCCAAGCGTGCCAACGCCTCGGTGATCGGCATGGTCATTGCGCTGCTGGTCAGTATCGCCGCGTTCCTGCCGATCGTGCTGATGAACCCGTTTCCGAAAAGTGACGGCTTCCGGCCTGACATTAACGTCAGCGAGGTGGCCCGGAACGCCACAGATGTGGCAGGATTCACACCCGTCGCGCCGGAGACCGGCGACACATTCACGTCCAACTACGCCCGCTGGGAGTCCGGCAGTGGCAGCGGCGTCCCCACCTGGGAAGTAGGCTTCCTGACTCCCAACGACTCCTTCATCGGCTTGGTCCAGACCCGGCAGGCCAATCCCACCTGGCTCCTCCAGGAAACGGGAAACGCCCCCGTCACGGGAACCCGCAGCGCAGGCGGCCAGGAGTGGGAGCTTCGGGATACGGGCAAGGGCGAGCGGAGCATGGTCCTCACATACCGGGGCACCACCGTTGTCCTCACTGGACCCGCTAAGTTGGACGAGTTTGTGGTCCTGGCGGACGCCGTCGTGAAGTCCATGGAAAGTAACCCCGCCGTCACGGTTTCACCCTCTGCGGTTCCCACATCGTAAGGTAGGGCCGTGGCAACCTACCTGACTCCGGCCCTGGCCTGGCGACGACTCCGCGAAGGCAACGAACGCTTCGTCAACGGCGAATCCTCCCACCCCAACCAGGATGCATCCCGGCGGTCTTCGCTCGTGGAGAACCAGCATCCGTTCGCCGTGATCTTCGGCTGCTCCGACTCCCGCCTCGCGGCCGAAATTATCTTCGACGTCGGACTCGGTGACGTTTTTGTGGTGCGGACAGCCGGCCAGGTCATTGACGACGCCGTCCTTGGCTCACTCGAATACAGCATCGGTGTGCTGGGGGTGCCGCTGATCGTGGTGCTGGGACATGACAGCTGCGGTGCCGTCAGTGCCACAAAGTCCGCCGTCGAAACCGGCCAGATGCCGGTGGGCTTCATCCGGGACCTCGTCGAGCGCATCACGCCGTCCGTCCTGACGTCGCTGCGCAACAACAAACCGGAGGTCAACGACATGGTGGTGGAGCACGTCAAGCAGACCTCGCACCGCCTCGTGGACAGCTCCCGTGTGATTTCGGACGCAATCGAGACCGGCCGGGCAGCGGTTATCGGCCTTTCCTACAGCCTCGCTGATGGCCACGCGGACCTTGTTTCCGGAATCGGAGAGCTCTGATCGGACGCCCTGAGGCGGTTTCGCTGCACCCGTAGCATGCCGTTCACGGTTTTCGATGCGGCCTCTGCGCGTCCTAAGCTAGCCCCATGACTTCCACTGAAGAATTCCGTATTGAACACGACACGATGGGCGAAGTCCGCGTCCCCGTGAACGCGCTGTACCGTGCACAGACGCAGCGTGCAGTTGAAAACTTCCCCATCTCCGGCAAGACCCTGGAACGCGCCCACATCGAAGCCCTCGCCCGGGTCAAGAAGGCGGCCGCCCAGGCTAACGCAGAACTTGGGGTGCTCGACGGCGAGCTGGCCAAGGCGATTGCAGAGGCCGCCGATGAGGTAGCTGCCGGCAAGTACGACGGCGATTTCCCGATCGACGTTTTCCAGACCGGCTCCGGCACCTCCTCGAACATGAACACAAACGAGGTCATCGCCGAACTGGCCACCCGCGCCCTCAAGGCCGCTGGCAGCGATAAAGTCGTCCACCCGAACGACCACGTCAACGCCTCGCAGTCCTCCAATGACGTCTTCCCCACGTCCGTGCACGTTGCCGCCACCTCGGCCCTGATCAACGACCTCATTCCCGCCCTCGGCTACCTGGCAGAGTCGCTGGAGCGCAAGGCCGTGGAGTTCAAGGACGTCGTCAAGTCCGGCCGTACCCACCTGATGGACGCCACCCCGGTCACGCTGGGCCAGGAGTTCGGCGGCTACGCTGCCCAGGTCCGCTACGGCATCGAGCGCATCAACGCCTCGCTCCCCCGCGTGGCTGAAGTTCCGCTCGGCGGCACGGCTGTGGGCACCGGCATCAATACCCCGGCCGGGTTCCCGGAGCGGGTCATCGAACTGCTCGCGACCGATACCGGCCTGCCGCTGACCGAGGCCCGCGACCACTTCGAAGCCCAAGCCAACCGCGACGGCCTGATCGAAGCATCCAGCCAGCTGCGCAACATTGCGATCTCCTTCATGAAGATCAACAACGACCTCCGCTGGATGGGCTCCGGCCCCAACACCGGCCTGGGCGAAATCGCCATCCCTGACCTGCAGCCCGGGTCCTCGATCATGCCAGGCAAGGTCAACCCGGTCATCTGCGAGGCGTCCATCATGGTTGCCGCGCAGGTCATCGGCAACGACACCGCCATCGCGTGGTCCGGCACCAACGGCGCCTTCGAATTGAACGTCGGCATCCCCGTCATGGCTGCCAACCTGCTGGAGTCCGTCCGCCTGCTGGCCAACACCAGCCGCGTCATGGCCGACAAGATGATCGACGGGATCACGGCAAACGTTGAGCGCGCACGCTTCCTCGCAGAGGCATCACCGTCCATCGTCACGCCGCTTAACAAGTACATCGGCTACGAGAACGCAGCGAAGATCGCCAAGAAGGCCGTCGCCGAGGGCCTCACCATCCGCGAGACCGTCGTGGCCATGGGCTTCCTGGAGCGCGGCGAGGTCACCGAGGAGCAGCTGGATACCGCCCTGGACGTTATGTCCATGACGCGCCCGCCGCACAAGGCATAGCTCCCCCGGCTCCATAACGAACACGTCGGCCGCTCGACTGGCGGATTCAGGGGTCGTTGCAACACCGTTGGCGGTTAGTTTGCCAAGAGTGAATCACGCAAAACGCTCGGCTGGGGTATCCCAGCCGAGCGTTTTGCGTGGCCGTCCGTTGAGTTCCTGGGCGACGTGGTTGAGGTCCTCGGGCATGTCGGCGGCCAGGGTGAACAGCGGGTATCAAGGACGACGACGGCGAACTGGTCTCCCAGCGTCGCTGACCGCGGCTGCGCGCGGGTCAAGGCTCGAAGTGGGCGGCCTCCGTCGGAGAGAGGGCACGGCGGATGCTCGTAAGGTGGCCCGGCATCAGCTCTGGCAGGTCAGCCGGGCTGAACCAGCCGACGTCGAGCGACTCGTCATCGTTAACCCGTGCCGTCCCTGAAACGTAACGGCAGAGGAAGACCACATCCAGGAATTCGCAGACGTCGCCGTTCGGATACGTGAATGGGCCGACAGCGCCCACCGAGACAACCCGCTCGGCTTCCGCCACCACTGCGGTTTCCTCGAAGATTTCGCGCACGAGGCCCCTCGCGGGAGGTTCGCCTGGATCCAGCATGCCGCTGATGAGCGCCCAGTGACCGTTGTCGGCACGCCGGGTCAGGAGTATACGGCCGGAGTGGTCAAGGACAACGCCGCGGACACCGGGTACCCATAGGGAGTCGTGGCCGACCTTCTCGCGGAGCTTGAGGATGTAGTCAGGTGCAGGCATGCTGCCAGCCTAACGGCCAACGGCGGGCGGCAGGCGGAGGCTGCGGCGCTTGGGTGTAGTGGGACACCCGGAACCGGGGTCAGGCGGGATTGGGTCAGGCAGGCAAAAGCATGGCGGCGGCAGCGCCTGCCAGCATGAACGGGCCGAATGGGATGGAGGATTTCAATGTGCCCCGGCGGGCGGCCAGCAGGGCCAGGCTCCAGAGTCCGCCCAGCAGGAACGCCCCAAAAGTCCCGGCGAAAATGTGTGCCCATCCCAGATACCCCAGGTACATCCCCAGGACGCCCGCGAGCTTTACATCTCCGAATCCCATCCCGGGCGGATAGACCAGCCGCAACACAAAATAGAAGCACCAAAGAACTGCACCCCCGGCCAGGATCCGGAGGGCCGGCAGCCCGAACAAGGCCGCAGCGCCGTCGGGCCCTTCCGGCAGCGCCCAGGCACCGGAGACTACGGGGACCACCGCAGCCGCGGCCAGAAGGACGCCTGCCACGGCATAGGACGGAAAGACAATACGGTTAGGCAACAGATGGTGGCGCACGTCGATCACTGTCAGGCGTACCGCCATCACCACGAAATACGCGCACGCCGCCAGGACCAGCCAGAAGGCCAGCGGGGCTGCTTCCCAAAGTTCGTCCAGTCGTCGGATCACCCCTCGGATGCTACTGGATTTTCGCTTCCTGCCGGAGGGCCCACGCGTAAACTGTGGATATGTCGACATGGGACACCAGGCGCCGGCCAAATCCGGACCGCGGCGATTCTCCCGCTGACCTGACCACGGTGTTCCGGAACCTCTGCAGGTCTTCACCCTGGAAATGGCAGAGCCTGCGCTTTGAGTACTGGGACGAGCCCTTTGCCGAGGCCCCGGACCCTGCGGCGCCGTTCGTGCGAGCCTGGCTGCGCCGGCCCGGTGCCCTTCGCCTCGAGACCGCCGACGGACTGGTCCTCCACAGCACAACAGGGATCAACGACTCCAAGGACGGGTTCTACGTCAGTGCCACCCGGAAGTCCTGGCTCCTGCCGCCGCACCTCGTGGCGCCCGTTTACGACGACGGCGGCCTGGTGCGGCGCCGGCCGGAGGCCGCCTACGGTGAACCCGGCTTTGGCAACGGCCGCTTTTCCGCCGCCCTTGATCCCGTTGAGCTGGCAGGCAACGCCCCGGTACCCCTGGAATTTCCGGGCAGTAACGCCGTAGACGTCACTGACATACGCCGGGTCGACCACGACGGGCGAGCGGCCCTTGAGGCCATTGTCACCCCATCCGCCGCCTATCACGCCGCAGATCCTGCCGCACCGCTGTGCATGCCCGGCAGCAACCGGGTGCGGATAGACCTGGAAACAGGCGTCTGCGTGTCCAGCCAGTCATTGGAAGCCGCCACCCCTGACTACGGGCACTGGCTTCGGATCATCGCAGTTGACGAGTACATGCTCGATGATCTGTTCCTCGCGGAGTCCATGAACCTTACAGATGTCCGTCGACACATCACTTGGGATATCTCCGCCTGATCGGGGCGGGACACCGCGCCAGGCCACTGCTTGACACGCCCCACGGCGGGCCTTGGGCTAGGCTTCGCTGATGACCGCGCTTTCTTCCCTCTGGCCTCTTTTCGGCCTCACGCTGAGCACACCACGCCTGATGTTGCGTCCCATCACGGATGATGACATTCCAGCCGCGGTAGCGGCGGCCCGCAGCGGCGTGCACGAACCAGGCAGGAATCCGTTCAGCACCCCCTGGGCCGAGCTCCCTGCGGAGGAACTGGGGCCGAAAATGGCGCAGTTCTATTGGCGGTGCCGGAGCGAGGCCACCATAGAGTCCTGGACCTTGCTCCTGGGCATCTGGCACGAAGGCGAGTTCATCGGATGCCAGGACATCGGCGCCAAGGACTTCGCCGCCCTCAAGACCGTCAGCACCGGCTCCTGGCTCAAGCAGTCCGTCCACGGGCGCGGGCTCGGCAAGGAGATGCGCGCCGCCGTCGCACTCTACGCCTTCGACTGGCTCAACGCCGAGGTGGCAGAGTCCGAGGCCGCAGCCTGGAACGCAGCCTCCCTGGGCGTGTCCCGCGCGCTCGGCTACGAACTCAACGGCGTCGCACGGATGTCCTGGGGCAGCAAAATGGAGGAAGTCCAAAAAGTCCGTCTCACCCCGGCGACCTTCAAACGCCCCGATTGGACCCTGAAAGTAGAGGGCCACGAGCCCGCCGCAAAGTTCCTCGGCATCGGTTAGTGCCGGGCAGCGGCTGGATTCGTCCGCCCCCAGCACTTCTCCGTCGCTTAGACACGGTGCAAAAGGGCCTCTCCGGTCGCGGCGCGACCTCCAAGGCCCGATGCGCCGCGATGCGCTCCTACGAGAAGGACCGGGGGCCGATGTGAGCCAGTCGTCTTGCCGCCTCATGGGTGAACGAGGAAAAGGCCCGTGGAGGAGCTCTGTTACCAGGGCAGCGAGCGGTGAGCGTTCGGAGCGGGTGAGGGTGATGTGGCCGAACGGTAAATGGCCTTTCAGGGTTTCAATGACGCCGTTGATGTTGAAGTAGGCCACTTTGTGTAACTGAGATGAACACTCATTCTGAGTATTTGAAACACTCAACTTCCCTAGTTCCGGCCACTCAATTTGGCCTACAACACCACTCGCGCTTGAGGAGACCCTCTAGGCTTCGAGAATCGAGCGGACTCAGGGTAACCGAAGCAGCTACGAGAAGAGGCCTCTCGTCCTGTCCTTCCAACATAGAGTGGAGCGGAGAAATGAGAACTTTGAGAATTGCCCTTGTCGGGACATTGACGATTGCCCTGTTGTTGACCGGCGTATGCCCGGATTAGCAGTGTCGAATGGGACATCCAGTGGCAGCGCGATCGTCCCAGAACTGTCGAAACAAAGCTCGGGGCGATAGGTCCGACCATGACTCTGGCGGATCAGGCGCGAGTGCTTTTTCCGGCTGAACCGAAGATGCAGTTCGCCTTCATCAGTCAAGCCGTCGCCGTCGACCTACAGGCAGCAGGCGCTCGAACGGACATCCATCCCCGTGCGCTTCCAATTGCCCTCGCTCCCTTTGTTGCCGTCTTGGCACGCTTCAGGGCAAGCAAGCCGACGCTCAAAGCCGGGTATATGCCTTGGTGGGGGGATGCATCAGATCTGTTTTCCCCCCGTTTCTCAAGCCCATTGCACAACGGGCCCAAAATGAGCTTGTCGGGGCCGTTTTGTTGGGTGATCGTTCAACTGGGCCCGAAGAGGTAGATGTTGGAAAACTCGAAAGGCCCAGACAAAACAGTACGGAAATCGCAAATTGGACGGGCGGCGCTCTTGACCATCGTTGTGATGATCGCCAACTACAACTGGTGGACTGGCAGAAATCTGGTTCGAGAGATACTGGTGGTAGTACTGGCTTTTGCCCTTTCATTGGGTCTCGTGAGTCTTTTTGACTTTGCGAGGCATTGGCTTGGGTCCCGGCGCATACCATAACAAAATCACTCAAGGCTGACCGAAGAAGGGCCGTGGCCCGATGAACTGGACCACGGCCCCGCACTTACCGTTAGTGGCTAGATCTCTGCCCCTTCGAGGAGCTCTGTGACCAGGGCTGCGATCGGTGAGCGTTCGGAGCGGGTGAGGGTGATGTGGCCGAACAGTGGATGGCCTTTCAAGGTTTCGACGACGGCAGCGATGCCGTCGTGCCGGCCAACACGCAGGTTGTCGCGCTGGGCGATGTCGTGGGTGAGGACAATCTTGGAGTTCTGGCCGATGCGGCTCATCACTGTGAGGAGCACGTTCTTCTCCAGGGACTGGGCCTCGTCGACGATCACGAAGGCGTCATGCAGGGAGCGACCCCGGATGTGGGTCAGGGGCATGACTTCCAGCATTCCCCGGTCCATGACCTCTTCCACGACTTCCTGGCTGACCAAAGCGCCCAAGGTGTCAAAGACGGCCTGCGCCCACGGGTTCATCTTTTCCGACTCGGAGCCGGGCAAGTAACCGAGCTCCTGCCCGCCCACCGCGTAGAGAGGCCGGAACACAATGACTTTCCGGTGCTCTCGTCGTTCCAGGACCGCTTCCAGGCCTGCGCACAGGGCCAGCGCCGACTTGCCGGTTCCGGCCCGCCCACCGATGGATACAATCCCGACGGCGGGATCCATCAGCATGTCGATGGCCAGCCGCTGCTCCGCCGAGCGTCCGTGGAGCCCGAAGACGTCGCGGTCCCCCTTGACGAGCCGAACCTGTTTGTCGGAGCCCACGCGGCCCAGGGCCGAGCCCCTGTTCGACAGAAGCACCAGGCCGGTGTTGACCGGCATTTCAGCGGCCGCGGGGATGAAGACGGGTTCGTGGCCATACAGGGTGGAGATTTCCTCTTCGCTGGCCTCCACCTCCGCAACGCCGGTCCAGCCGGAGTCCTTCACCAATTCGTTGCGGTACTCGTCTGCGGTCAGCCCCATGGCGGAGGCTTTGACGCGCATGGGAAGGTCCTTTGAGACCACCGTGACGTTCCGGCCTTCGTTGGCGAGGTTCTTGGCTACGGCCAGGATCCTGCTGTCGTTGTCACCACTGCGGAAGCCCATGGGAAGCACCTCAGCGGAAATGTGGTTCATTTCCACCATGAGCGTCCCGCCGTCGTCGCCTATCGGAATGGGCCGGCTGAGGCCCCCGTGTTTGACGCGGAGGTCGTCGAGCAGCCGTAGGGCTTTGCGGGCAAAGTATCCGAGTTCGGGATCGTGCCGCTTGGCCTCCAGCTCGCTGATGACCACGATCGGAACAATGACCTCGTGCTCAGCGAAACGCAGCAGTGCGCGGGGGTCGGAGAGCAGGACGGACGTGTCAATGACGAAGCTGCTGATGGTGGCATCCCTTCCGGAGACAGCAAAACCGGCCGCAGGCTTTTCGTCTGCTGCACCGGTTGTTGAGGTTGCTCGCGTGGCGCGAGAGGTAGCTTTCTGTCCCTGATCAAAAACGACCTCGGGCAGTTGTTCAGAAATAGCCACATCGACTCCAGCCCCGGGCGTGCCCGGAATTGTTATTGGTGAGGCGGCTCGGCCTGGAGGCCGGACTCGGCCTCCCATACAACCGGTGCGAAACATCGCTCCATGTACTGGCCTCCCCGATCAGCCGGCGGTTTTGCCTGCTGATGGTTACAACGTAATTCCATCGCCAGTAATTTCCGGCTTCATCCGTCGGCGATTCCTGTTGCGGCCATGTGAATTCCGCGTGAACGGCGCCGCTGCCGCAACGGTCAGGTGCCGAAGCGCCGCTGCCTGCCTGCGTAGTCGCGAAGTGCGCGGAGGAAGTCCACTTTTCGGAAGGCCGGCCATAGCGCTTCACAGAAATAGAACTCGCTGTAGGCGCTCTGCCACATCAGGAACCCGGACAAACGCTGTTCCCCGGAGGTCCTGATCACGAGGTCGGGGTCGGGCTGGCCGCGGGTGTACAGAAAACGCGAAATGTCATCAACGCTCAGGCTGTCGGCCAGCTTCGAGATGTCCGCGCCGTTCGCAACTGCATCATGGAGCAACTCACGGACGGCATCCACAATCTCCCTGCGTCCGCCATAACCCACTGCCACGTTAACGTGGATCTTTTCACGTACGGGCGTCCGTGCTGTTAGTTTGTTTAGCCGTTCAGCGAGGTAATCAGGTAGCAGTTCCGGCGCGCCCATCGCATGGACCGAGATGTTCGCGTCCTCATCCAGGCGGTCCAAGGTGTTGGCGATAATCCCCATCAGCAGGTCCAATTCTTCGCTGGACCGGCTCATATTGTCGGTGGAAAGCATGTAAAGGGTGACTACTTTGACACCGAGTTCCTGGCACCAGCCGAGGAACTCGTGAATCTTATCCGCTCCTGCCTGGTGGCCCTGGCTGGTGGGCGCATTGAACTGTTTCGCCCAACGCCGGTTGCCATCCACCATCACACCGATATGCCTCGGGATACGGTCCCCGGCGAGGTCCCTAAGTAGCCTGCGCTCATAGAAGCCATAGAGGAACCCGGGCAATTCCACGCGGAGACTCACCTGACTTCCCTTGCTGTACGACGCCTTGCACATCCTAGGCTACCGTCCGCAGGCGGGAGGATGGAGCCGGGACTCCATGCAGAGGACATGCCACATGTTACCGATGGGTAACTTACTGGAGCGTAGGTTATTCTGGAGCAATGAACAGCGAGACTTCAAACGGCCAGCCAGGCAAGGGGACGGAGGGAAATTCGGGTCCCGTCGATGATGCCGCCGTCCGGCTGGCGGAACTGCTCATGATCAAACCCAAGTGGCGCGGCTGGATCCACACCGTCACGGCGCCGCTGGCCCTCATTGCAGGGGTTGTCCTTGTACTGCTCGCCCCTGCGGCGGACCTGAGAATCGCCTCCGCCATCTACGCGGCTACCGGAGTTCTGCTCTTCGGCATCAGCGCCGTCTACCACCGCGGCAACTGGTCTCCCGGAGTAAGGATTGTCCTGAAGCGGCTGGACCACACCAACATCATGCTGGTCATCGCGGGCAGCTACACGCCGCTGGCATGGTCCCTCCTGGAACGCCCGAAGGCCGTGCTGCTGCTTTGGGTCATCTGGACCGGGGCCATCCTGGGTGTACTTTTCCGGCTGCTATGGACGCATGCCCCGCGCTGGTTATACGTGCCGATCTACATCGCCCTGGGCTGCGGTGCGCTGTTCTACCTGCCCGAGTTCTTCGCCGCCAGTGTCCCGGCCGCCGTCCTGATCTGCGTCGGCGGCATCCTGTACATTACCGGTGCCGTCTTCTACGCCCTCAAGAAGCCCAACTTCAGCTATGAGCACTTCGGCTTCCACGAACTGTTCCACGCCCTCACCGTGCTGGCCTTTGCCTCCCACTTTGCGGCGATCGCTATCGCCGTCCTCGGCTGACGGCCCGCCCTAATCCCGAGGCTGGGAACGGTCAGGAGCGGCGCCCGTCCCGTTTCCTTCACTTTCGGCATCATAATCCGGCGTACCCGTACCGTCATGGGCATCGGCAGCGTCGACGTCCGCTGCTGCTGCAGCCGCCATGCGTTCCTCCTCCACCTGCGCCCGGTAGCGGACCCGGCGGATACGGCGCACCATGTCCACGATGAGCAAGGTGGTTGCCAGCACAAAGAAGGCAGTCATGATGAAGCCCCACAGGCCCGGGGTGATTTGGTCCTCCGACACGCCCTCACGCAAAGAAGGTGTGGGCAGCGGGGACGGTGTGGTGGCCAGGGCCAGGAGCAAGTGGTGCACGGTATAAACCTTCTATGGAAACTGACAGGCGTCCGGCCGTGGACTGAGGATCCAGCCACGGCGGGGCGCTCTTCTACGCGGCATAGAAATTGCCTGCTGCCTCTATCTTAGCCCCGCGAAAAGATCCTTCTCCGGCAGCTTCGCGGGGATCCGGGACTGGATCAGCGAGTAGTCTTCCCACGGCCAGGCGCGTCGCTGCATCTCAGGGGCGACGGCGAAGAAGAAGCCCAGCGGGTCCACCTGCGTCCTGTGGGCCCGGAGGGCGTCGTCGCGGGCTTCGAAGTAGTCACCGCAGTCAATCTGCGTGGTGGTGGGATGTCCTGCAGGCGGCGGAGTGTGGCCTTCTGCGTCCGTTTCCAGCCAGGCGGCGAGCCGTTCGGCATAGGGAGACTGCAGGCCAGCTTCCTCCAAGGCAAAATGCAGCGCCCGGAACCGCTCAGGGCTGAACGCCCGGTCGTAGTAAAGCTTGCTGGGCACCCAGGCCTCGCCGGTGTCCGGGTAGCGGTCAGGATCACCGGCAGCTTCGAAGGCTTCCACAGCCACCTTGTGCGCCATGATGTGGTCCGGGTGGGGATAACCGCCGTTTTCGTCGTAGCTGATGATTACCTGGGGCTTGAATTCCCGGACCAGCCGCACCAGTGGCGCAGCAGCGCGCTCCAACGGTTGCGTGGCAAACGAGCCAGGCGGGAGGGGCGGAAGCGGATCACCCTCGGGGAGGCCGGAGTCCACGAAACCCAGCCAACGTTGACGGATGCCCAGTACCTTGGCCGCGCGCTCCATCTCAAGGCGCCGCGCCCCCGCCATGTCCCTTTTCGGGTGGGGTTCGCCTTCCACTGCCGGGTTCTGGATATCTCCCCTTGACCCGTCCGTGCACGTGGCCACCATGACGTCCACGCCTGAGGCCGCGTACATGGCCATGGTTGCAGCGCCCTTGCTGGACTCGTCATCCGGGTGGGCATGGACGGCGAGCAGGCGGAGCGTGGCCGGGGTGGAGCTGGACGCTGTCATGGGTGGACGGCTCCTTCATCTTCTGTAGCCGTTGTGCTGGCCGCTTGAACTGGGGTGAGGCTGGCTGGTTCCGGAAATCCGGGGCCCGGATCCGCACTAAACTGGACTGGTGACTTCCCAGGATCAGCCCGCCGTTTCCGCGCCAGCAGACACTAGCCTAGCCAATCGTTATGGCCGTCAAAAGCGCGGGCTCTCCCCCATGGCGAAGCGAATCATCGGCGCGGGGGCGCTGGCGGGCGGAATCGGCTTCATGGCCTGGGTTTCCACGTCCTCAGCCGTCTCCAGCGTGACGTTCAAGGACATCGGTTACAGCACCACCGACGCCACCCAGGCAGAAGTGGATTTCCAGGTCACCCGGGAGCCTGGGACAGCCGTGAAATGTGCCGTCAAAGCATTGGATTCAAAGTTTGCCGTGGTGGGTTGGAAAGTGGTGGACATCCCGCCCGGTGAGGCTGACCAGACAGCCGACGGCGGGCGGACCATTTCCCAGCGCATCGTGGTGAAGACCGAGTCACTGTCCGTGTCCGGAGTAGTGGACAGCTGCTGGATTCCGGACGGCGGCAATTAGCAGAATGTGATCTACGCCGCTTGCTTATTGGGTTATGTCCAGAGGATTGACTACAATGGAGCAATACCTTTACCCCGCTGAGCTGGTTACTGAGTTCCACAAGTGGCCACCGTGGCGGGGTCTTTTGCATGTATGACCGAAGAGGAGAAGTCCGTGTCGACCACCAACAGCGCGCCTGCAGCCTGGCTCACACAGGAAGCTTATGACCGCCTGAAGGCAGAGCTGGACCACCTTTCCGGCGCTGGCCGGGCAGAAATTGTCCAGAAGATTGAAGCTGCCCGCCAGGAGGGTGACCTGAAGGAAAACGGCGGCTACCATGCAGCCAAGGAAGAACAGGGCAAGATCGAAGCCCGCATCCGCCAGCTCACGGCGCTGCTGCGTGATGCCCATGTGGGGGAAGCTCCCGCCGACGACGGAATCGTCGAACCCGGCATGATCGTTGTTGCCAAGATCGCCGGTGACGAAGAGACCTTCCTGCTCGGCTCCCGCGAAATCGCCGGCGACTCCGATATTGATGTCTTCAGCGAAAAGTCACCGCTGGGTGCAGCAATTGTTGGCCACAAAGAGGGCGACACCCTGAGCTACACGGCGCCTAACGGCAAGGACATCACGGTGGAGATCCTCTCTGCCAAGCCTTACGCCGCGTAATAGTTTTTGAAGGAAAGAGCCGGCCACCAGCAGGTGGCCGGCTCTTTTGTGCCTGTGATCGGTGCCTAGGTCCCTTGCCGGGGCCGCATCAGCAGGGCAGCGGCGACTCCACCCACCGCACCGCCCAGGTGCGCCTGCCAGGAAATGTATCCCGCCACAAAGGGCAGCACGCCGAGCAGGAGGCTGCCGTAGGCCATGAACAGTACGACGGCCAGCAGGATTTGGCGCCAACTGTGATTGAAGAAGCCCCGCACCAGCAGGAACGCGAAGAGTCCAAAGACCAGTCCGGACGCGCCCACGGTCACGCCGCCGTTACCGATGAGCCACACTGTCAGCCCGGAACCCAGCCAACTGAACGCCAGCGCCGTCAGGAACACCCGGAGCCCGGACAGGAACACCAGAAATCCGAAAATGATCAGAGGCAGGGCGTTCGAGAGCAGGTGGTTCAGGCTCGCATGGAGCAGTGGGAAAGTGAAGATGTCCAGGAGCCCGTCCAAGCTCCGTGGCCGCAGGCCAAAGGTCCTGTTCAATGAATGGAGGGTGAGCATGTTGACGATCTCGATAACAAAGAGGACGACGGCGAACCCGCCCACCACCAGCAACCCGCCTTTAGCGCGGGAGGCGGTTGTTTCCCGGCTCCGCGGCTGCCCGTCCCCCAGCGCGTCCAGCATGGCTGCCTAGTGCACCACTATGGGCTGGAAGCCCTCAGCACGGAGGGCCCCAAGCACTTGCTCGCAGTGCTCATGTCCCTTGGTTTCAAGATTCACGGTGATGGACACGTCTCCCATGCTAATGGAACCGCCCACCCTTGTGTGGTCCAGCCCAGTCACGTTGGCATCGTTCTCGGCAATGATCCGGGCAATAGTGGCAAGGGAGCCCGGCCGGTCATCCAGCATCATGCGCACGGTCATGTAGCGCCCGGCGGCGGACAGGCCACGCTGGATGACTTTGAGCATCAGCATGGGATCGATGTTGCCGCCGGACAGGATCACCGCTGTGGTGCCGGGATTCTCAATCTTTCCGTCCATGAGTGCGGCAACGCCCACGGCACCGGCGGGCTCCACTACCAGCTTGGCCCGTTCCAGCAGGAAGATCAGCGCACGGGCCAAGGAATCCTCGCTGACGGTAACAACATCGTCCACGAGCTCACGGATGATGCTGAATGGCAGCTGGCCAGGGCGGCCCACGGCGATGCCGTCGGCCATGGTTGATACCTTCTTCAAGGGAACCAGTGCATCTGCGGCGAGTGAAGGCGGGTAGGCGGCCGCGTTCTCCGCCTGGACGCCGATGATGCGGATTTCCCGTCCCAACTCACGTGCACGGGCCTTGACGGCCACCGCAACCCCTGCCAGGAGGCCGCCGCCGCCAACACCCATCAGGATGGTGTCGACATTGGGGATCTGCTCGAGTATCTCGAGGCCGATGGTGCCTTGGCCGGCCACCACGTCCACGTTGTCAAAGGGGTGGACAAAAACGGTTCCGGACTCGTTGGCGTAGCGCTGCGCTTCAGCCAGCGCCTCGTCAACGTTGTGTCCGTGGAGGACCACCTCCGCTCCATGGCTGCGGGTGGCTGCCAGTTTGGGAAGGGCCACGCCCAGGGGCATGTAGATGCGTGCCTTGATGCCGAGGCTCTTCGCGGCAACAGCCACACCCTGCGCGTGGTTTCCGGCGGACGCGGCAACAACGCCGCGCTTCTTTTCCTCTGGCGATAGCCGGGCCATCCGGACATAGGCGCCCCGGACCTTGAATGATCCTGCCCGCTGCAGGTTCTCGCACTTGAAGAAGACGTCCCCGCCCACCATGCTGCCGAGGGCCCGCGACGACTCCACTGGTGTCCGGGCAATAATCCCCTCAAGCAGCTTCTGCGCCTCCAGGACATCGTCCAGCGACACGGGAAGGGTTTCGAGGATGTTCACGGACTATTCTCCTTTGGCAGATTCTGCTCCGGTGCCCTGGCCTGCGGTGCCGGCCGGGGTTTCCGGATTGTGTGCGTTTGTGCTGGTCACAGCTTCCTTGCTGTCCCTGGGTTTCCAGCCGGGCAGTCTGACGTCCTTAATCGTGTCATCCTGGCCTGAGCCAACCATCACCGGCCCTCCGGGGGTAGCCAGCACCTGTTCATGTTCCCATGTTCTGCCGGCGATGTAGCGAATCGCCGAGTTTGCTACAGCGAGGATGGGAACAGAAAACAGCGCGCCGGGAATTCCGGCAAGGTATGAACCGGCCGCCACAGCCAGGATCACCGCCACCGGGTGCAGCGCGACTGCCTTTCCCATCACGAGTGGCTGCAGGATGTGGCTTTCCAGCTGCTGGACCAGCAGCACGATCCCCAACATGATGAGCGCGTTGACCCAACCATTTGCCACGAGCGCCAGCAGCACAGCCACAGCCCCGGTGACGAGTGCGCCGACGATGGGGATGAAGGAACCCATGAAGACCAGCACGCCCAGCGGAAGCGCAAGTGGGACTCCGATAATGGCGGCACCCACGCCGATTCCCACGGCGTCCACAAAAGCCACGAACATTTGGATGCGGGCGTAGCTGACCATGGATGCCCAGCCCTTGCGGCCTGCCCCGAACGTGGCGGCGCGGGCCTTTTTTGGCAGCAGCCGGACCAGGAACGCCCAAATGCGGTCACCTTCCAGGAGGAAGAAAATCAGGACAAACAGCGCGAGGACAAGTCCCGCGGCAAAATGCCCTGCTGTACTTCCAAAAGAAAGGGCTCCGCTCAGGATGCTGCTGCTGTTGTTCTGCAGCGCGGCTGTTGCCTCCTGCAGGTACTGGTCGATCTGGGCCGCCGACAAGTGAAGCGGCCCTTCCGCCAGCCAGCCCTGGATTTGCTGTATCCCGGCCAGCGCCTCGCTCCACAGCTCGCTGAAACCCGCAACAAGCTGCCGTCCCACGAGCGCCAGGGAACCGCCAATCAGGCCGAGGAACCCCAGCACGGTGACCGCCACGGCGGCGCCGTTGGGCAGCCGATGATTCCTGAGCCAGCCCACGATGGGGCTGAGCAGGCCAGCCAGCAGCGCTGCCACCATGACGGGAATGATAAGGAAGCTAATCCGGCTGAGGAGCCAGATCAGGGCGCCTCCCACCAACAGGATGAGTCCCAGACGCCAAGCCCATGACGCCGCGATGCGGACACCGTAGGGGATGTCGCGGTCCAGTTCACGGTCCGCCAGGACCCGCAGTGGCGGGGCAGCGCGGCCTGCAGTGTCGTCCGCCCGCCCGCTTAGTTGCGAGAGGGTGGAAGGGTCGGTCGGTTTGGCGTCCTCAGCTGGCGTCATAGCCTAATACTTCACCAGCTGCGGGCTTATGGGAAACCGCTACCCGGCTTCGTTAAGGGTGGCGTCGATCCCCCAGGTCATGGTGAAGCTGTCCCCCGGCGAAAGCCAGCGGAGCCCGTCCCCGGAGTTGAAGGCATTGGCTGGTCCCGTCATTGGCTCGATGGCCACCGCCCTCGCCCTGCCGGGAAATTCGGTGGTGACGAACACATGGACGTAGGCGCATGCCTCGTCCTGCCACAGGCTGACGCTGCGGCCGTCCGGAGCCGACAGAGTATGGCGGGCCGTGCCGCC
Organism: Pseudarthrobacter sp. CCNWLW207; assembly: GCF_037203945.1. NCBI lineage: Bacteria > Bacillati > Actinomycetota > Actinomycetes > Micrococcales > Micrococcaceae > Pseudarthrobacter > Pseudarthrobacter sp. CCNWLW207. The sequence goes on from NZ_JBBCBS010000001.1 coordinate 171,691, forward strand.
GTCGAACGTTATGTCCGTCAGTGCGACGTCGATGTCCAGGCTTCCCACACGCCGGCCCGAGCGGAGGTCCGTATCGCCACCAACCGGTTCAGAGCTGCGCGGAATCAGCCGCTTGTCGGCAACGAGCCGGGTGTCGGCGGAGACGGTCAGTAGCAGGTCGTCGAGCTCCGTATCGCCGAGCCGCAGGTACGGGTGTGCGCCCAGGACAAACGGTGCCGGCGCCTTGGAGTCGTTGACCAGGGTCTGCCGGACCTCAAGGCCCAGGTCCTCCGCCAGCAGATACTGCACCCGGTGGCGCAGCAGGAACGGGTATCCATGCTGGGGGAAAACGGTCGCTTCGAGGGTGACGGAGAACTGCGACTCGTCCACCAAGCTGTAGGAGGCGTTCCGCAGCAGTCCGTGGCTGGCGTTGTTCCGGGACACTTCGGTGATGTCCAGTTGCTGCTTCTTGCCATCGAGGTACCAGACGCCGTCCTCCACCCTGTTCGCCCAAGGCGCCAGGGTGATACCTGCCGCACCGGGAGAAATTTCAGCATCGCCGTAAGTCTCGGTGAGTTGCACGCCGCCCCGGCTGTAGAGGCGAAGGCCTGCGGCCAGCTCTGTAACAACTGCGAGCGCATCCCCCCGCCGGAGTTCGTACTGCCGCCCGCTGGCGTAGGACCGGAAGCCGGAAGGGACGCTGGTTTCCGGCAGAGAAGGTGAAGTCATGGGCACCACCGTACATTGCATGGCGCCAGCCGTCCCAACAGCGCCACATGTTATATTTTGTTTGAAACTATTCTTTTTTGAGCTAAATATGCGACAATGATGATGACATTGAGCGGGCCACGCGGGAAGGGGATGTGATGCTTGCAGCACAACGGCAGCATCTGATCCTCCAAGAGGTCCACAACGAGGGAACCGTGCGGGTGGCCACCCTCGCCGCACGTTTCGACGTTTCGGAAATGACCATCCGCCGCGACATCGACGCCCTCGATGCCGGCGGCCTGGTCCTGCGGGTCCACGGAGGAGCCGCTCGAACGGACAGCTTCAGCGCGCTCGAACCCGGGTTCGCCAACAAGTCCGCCCTCGCCCAGCCTGCTAAGGCAGCCATCGCGGCCGAGGCACTCAAGTTGGTCCGGCCCGGCATGACGCTGCTCATTTCGGGCGGAACCACAACGTTTGAGCTGGCAAGGATGCTGCCCCGGAACTTCGATCTCACCGTTGCCACCAACTCGGTTATGGTGGCCAGTTCGCTTGCTGCCCGGGAAGGAACGGGAGAGGACAGCGGCATCCGGACCCTCGTGCTGGGCGGAGAGCGGACACCGTCAGAGGCCCTCGTTGGTCCGCTGACCGTTCAGGCCGTCAGCACCATTGCCGCCGATCTCTGTTTTATGGGCGCGCACGGACTGGATCTCCAGGCGGGGATCACCTCGCCCAACCTTCTCGAAGCCGAGGTCAATGCCGCCATGGTCAGGGCGTCCTCGCGCCTGGTGGTCCTCGCAGACTCAAGCAAGTACGGCGTCGTCGGCCTGGCTGGCATCTGCCCCTTGTCCGCGGTGCACATCCTGGTCACCGACAGCGGAATCCGCGCCGCATCCACCGGAGCCCTTGCCGCCCTCCGAAAAGCCGTTTCCGAGGTTCGGACAGTACGGCTTCCGAACAGCCGTAACGGCCATGCGGAACCGGCCAGCGTTATCAGCCCTGATCCCCGGCAGTACCAGCCACCAGTACCCAAAGGAAAAGCCCCATGACAGGTATCACCAGTACGAAACTCGCCGACGGCCGGGAGCTGATCTATTTCGACGACGCCGCAACACCGAAGCCGCGCACGGCGGAAACGACCACGGACCACCGGCCGCTGCCGGAGCGGGGCGAGCCAGGCGAAGTACGGTTCGATGCCCTCACGGACGAGTGGGTCGCCGTTGCGGCCCACCGGCAGTCGCGTACGCACCTGCCCCCGGCAGATCAGTGCCCCATCTGCCCCACCACACCGAATAACCCCTCCGAGATCCCCGCGCCGGACTACGACGTGGTGGTGTTTGAAAACCGCTTCCCGTCACTGGGCCCGGACCTGGGTCCCATACCGGCCGCCCCGGAATGGGGAACCACCGGCCCGGCGTATGGACGCTGTGAGGTGGTGTCCTTCACCCCTGAGCACACGGGGTCGTTCAGCGGGTTGGGCGAGGAGCGGGCCCGCACAGTCGTGGAGGCCTGGGCGCACCGAACTGAGGCGCTCAGCAAGATGGCGGGAATCAAACAGGTTTTCCCGTTCGAGAACCGGGGGGCCGACATCGGCGTCACCCTCCACCATCCGCACGGACAGATCTATGCCTACCCGTACATCACTCCGAGGGCCGGGGTCCTGGGCGCGGCGGCACGCAAGTTCTACGATGGGTCCGACGGCCGGCAGACCCTCACCGGGTCGCTGCTTCGGGCTGAACGGGAGGACGGAAGCAGGATGGTGATGGAGGGCGAGAACTTCAGCGCTTACGTGCCTTTCGCTGCCCGCTGGCCGCTGGAGATCCATCTGGTACCGCACCGGCAGGTACCCGACCTGGCAGCTTTGAGCGGCGAGGAAAAGGATGAGCTGGCGCATGTTTACCTGGACCTGCTCAAACGGCTCGACGCCCTCTACCCCACGCCCACCCCGTACATTTCCGCCTGGCACCAAGCCCCCCTGGACGACCTTTTGCGGCCGGCCAGCTACCTGCACCTGCAGTTGACGTCACCGCGCAGGGCAGCCGACAAACTCAAGTACTTGGCAGGCTCCGAAGCCGCGATGGGCGCGTTCATCAACGACACCACGCCCGAAAGCGTGGCGGAGCGGCTCCGCGCCGTTAGCGTCCCGGAGTCCACCCCCTCGCCCGCAGCCACTACCGCCGTCCCTCTGGGGGCCCTACCTGAAGGAGCACATGCGTGAGCGCCGCCCCTGACCCGCTGACCACCCAGGCACCGCCCACTGCCGCGGACCTTGCCGCCCGCTTTGAGCGGGAGTTCGGCAGGCTTCCCGACGGCGTCTGGCAGGCGCCGGGCCGCGTCAACCTGATCGGCGAGCACACCGACTACAACGAGGGCTTTGTGCTTCCGTTCGCCATCGACAAGACTGCCCGGGTGGCCGTGGCAGTCCGGCCGGACAGCGCCATCCGGCTCCTGTCCACGTACGGTGACCAGGGCGTAGTCAATGCCGATCTTGGCACCATCGCAGCCGCCTCGGCCAAGGGCTGGACGAAGTATCCCCTCGGGGTCATCTGGGCCCTTCAGCAGCGCGGCATCGCGGTTCCGGGACTGGACCTGCTCCTCGATTCCAACGTTCCGCTCGGCGCAGGCCTGTCCTCGTCGCACGCGATCGAGTGCGCAGTCATCTCAGCGCTCAACGACATCACGGGAGCCGGACTGGAACCGGAGGAGATGGTCCTCGCCACCCAGCGCGCAGAGAACGACTTTGTGGGCGCCCCCACGGGCATCATGGACCAGTCTGCGTCCCTGCGCGGATCCAAGGGCCACGCCGTCTTTCTGGACTGCCGCGACCAAAGCGTCCAGCTGGTTCCTTTTGAAGCCGAGCAATCCGGGCTGGTGATGCTGGTGATCGACACCAAGGTTTCCCACTCCCACGCCGACGGCGGTTACGCCTCACGCCGGGCCTCCTGCGAATTGGGTGCTCAGGTCTTGGGCGTCAAAGCGCTCCGGGACGTCCGCGTGGCGGACCTTGAGGAAGCAGCCGGGCTCCTGGACGAGGTCACCTACCGGCGCGTGCGCCACGTGGTCACCGAGAACGACCGTGTGCTGCAGACCGTCGAGCTGCTGGCCAGCGAGGGCCCGGGTTCCATCGGCGCCCTGCTGGACGCCAGCCACGCCTCCATGCGGGACGATTTCGAGATCTCTTGCCCGGAACTGGATCTGGCTGTGGACATCTCCCGCGCCAACGGGGCTATCGGAGCCCGGATGACCGGCGGCGGTTTCGGCGGGGCCGCCATTGCCCTCACCCCGGCAGAGGTGGAGCAGCAGGTGCGCGCCGCCGTCGAACGCGCCTTTTCCGAGGCCGGGCACAAGGCTCCCGACATCTTTACCGTCACCCCGGCCGCCGGAGCGATGCGCCTTTCGTAAGGCGCTCAGAGACACAACAGGAGAGGGTCCCCGCCAGTGCTATGCGCACCAGGCGGGGACCCTCTCCTTTTAGGTTTAACGTACGACGGCGGCTGCCGGCTTGGGTGCTAGTCGTCGCCCCGGAGGATAGCGAGCAAGCGGATGATTTCCACGTAAAGCCACACCAGCGTGACCGTGAGGCCGAACGCTGCCGTCCAGGAGAAGCGCTGCGGAGCGCCGCTCTGGACCCCTGCCTCGATGCTGGTGAAGTCCATAACCAGGGAGAACGCAGCCAGGCCGATGGCCAGGATGCCGATGACGACACCAATGATACCGCTGCGCAGACCGAAGGGCTCAGTCGTCAGACCGGTCATCATCATGACGAGGTTGACCAGCGAGAACAGTGCGTAGCCAACCAGGGCGATCATGAAGAACTTCATGGCCTTGGGTGTGGCCCGTACCTTGCCGCTCTTGAACAGGAGCAGCGTCACGGTGAAGACGGACAAGGTGCCGATGACAGCCTGGAGACCAACCCCCGGGTACATGGTGTCCAGTACGCGGGTGAGACCGCCGAGGAAGAGTCCCTCAAGGCCGGCATAAGCGAGAATCAGCGCAGGTGACGGCTGCTTCTTGAAGGTGTTGACGAGTGCCAGAACGAAGCCGCCGAGGGCACCAACGATCATCAGCATGCTCGCGAGGCCCATGCTGACGAACATTGTCACCGCTGCGCCGACGAGAAGCACTCCAAGGCAGGCGGCCGTCTTGACGATGACGTCGTCGTAGGTCATCCGGCCAGTGTCCGCGGGACCCGCGGCCGGCTGGTTGTACATCTGCTGCAGCTGCTCGTTGGTCATGTTTTGAGCAGCGTAGCCGCCCTGGCCGTCCATGACCTGGCCGGGTGCGCGGCCGTACGCCTGCTGTCCATAAGGCTGGCCGTAGGGCTGCTGGCCGTAAGGTGCCTGCCCGTAAGGCGCCTGCGGGACAGGCGGCGCCTGCGTCGCTTCACGGAAATTCTTTCCGTTGAAGATCGGGTTTCCGCCAAGTGCCATTGCTGGTGTCCTCCAAGTAAGGGGTGGGTGCTGAACCTTATGATTCACGTTACCAATTTCCACGCCTCACCGCCGCCGAAAGTTCCCCGCCCTTGAGGGAAGCAACCTAACTGTGACATGGGACGTTGTCCGAAGCCGGTGACGACAATCCCGGCAGGGCGGACCGAATGTTAAGAAATACCGGGGATCAACAAAAGTTTCTTTAGTCAGCCTAACGATAGAGGCAGGTCCTGCTACACAGTTGTTATCTGATCGCTACCCGAAGGCCGCTTCGGGCGGCATTTTTCGCCCCTGCAGCGCTGTAACATAAGGCCAAGCCGGGTGACGAAAATCACAGATTTGCAGCGATTGCTGATATCAGCACCGCATCATCGTCTGCCCGGCTTCGTTCGCAGCGGTTGCAAAGGCGCAGCCGAGACCACCCCCAAGCGGAGGTTTTCTATTTTGAAAAGCACACCGAGAGGCCTGTTGCACCAGCGGCGGGGCAGATTGCTCAAGGCTGTGGGCGCGATCTTCGCGGCCATTGTCACAATCCTGCTCGTCGTCGCGCCCGCGTCGCAAGCCACTACACCGTCACCGACACCATCCCCGTCACCGACGGTATTCCAGAACAGCATCAGCGGATTCCTTCGGGATGACGAACGTGCACCCATCGCAGATGTCACCATCACTGCCAAAAGCGGAGATTTCACCGGAACCACAAAATCCGGCGCCAATGGCGCGTGGACTATCGGAGTGCCCGTCCAAGGCACCTATGAAATAGAGCTGGATGAGTCCACGCTTCCCGAGGGAATCAAGCTGGCCGAGGGCCAGGAGAACCCCCGCAACGTCTCGTTCAGCCAGACTTCCAATCTCTCGGTGATCTTCACTTTTGGCGAGGGAATTGTGGTCCAGGAGCAGAACTTCGCCCAGAACCTGCTCAACCGCCTGGTGGCTGGCCTGAGCTTCGGCCTCCTGCTGGCGTTGGCGTCCGTGGGACTATCACTAATTTTCGGTACTACAGGCCTGACGAACTTTGCCCACGGTGAAATGGTCACGCTGGGCGCCGTAGCTATGTTTGGCCTCAGCGCGATGAACTTGCCCTTCTGGCTCGCCGGAATCCTGGCGCTCTTGATCGGTGGCCTGTCCGGCTTTATCCAGGACGCAGGCCTGTGGAAGCCACTGCGCGCCCGCGGGACGGGCCTTGTCCCCATGATGATCGTCAGCATCGGCCTTGCGTTGGCCGCCCGCTATGTCATCCAGTTCTACTTCGGTGGTGCCACCCAGCAACTGCCATTCGCCCAGTCGAGCGAGATCCAGCTTGGGCCTGTGTCCATCTCGCCCAATAACCTGTGGTCCCTCGTCATCAGCGCCATTGTCATAGGTTTGATCGGCGTCATCCTGCTCAAAACCCGCTTGGGAAAGGCCACGCGCGCGGTGGCAGATAACCCGGCGTTGGCGGCGGCATCGGGCATCGACGTCGACTCCGTGATCCGCATCGTCTGGGTAGCAGGCGGAATGCTGGCGTCGCTTGGCGGCATCCTGTGGGCGTACTACCGGCCCGGCGTGACGTTCGACATGGGCTCGCAAATCCTGCTGTTGATCTTCGCCGGCGTCACCCTGGGTGGCCTCGGGACTGTATTCGGGGCCCTGATCGGGTCACTCATCGTCGGTATTTTCGTGGAACTGACCACCGTCTTCGGCCTCGCCGCCGATCTGAAATTCGTGGGAGCACTGTTCATCATGATTGTTGTCCTCTTGTTTCGTCCCCAGGGCATCCTGGGCCGTCGTGAGCGTGTGGGTTAGGAGGCCGCCATGGACTACGGATTCGTTTTCTCCAGCGCTGCCAGCGAAATATTCAGCCCGACAACGGCTGCCTATGCCCTTGCAGCCCTCGGACTGGCCGTTCACTTCGGCTACTCCGGCCTGCTGAACTTTGGGCAGGCCGGCTTCATGGCAGTGGGCGCCTATGGCTTTGCCATCTCGACGTTGTCTTTCGGGGTGCCATTCTTTGTTGGTCTGCTCATCGCGGTCGTCAGTTCCTGCCTGTTTGCCCTGCTGCTGGGGATCCCCACCCTGCGGCTAAGGGCTGACTACTTGGCCATCGTTACTATCGCCGCAGCCGAAATTGTCCGCTACGTCGTAACCACCAACCAGATGGATGCAGTGACAGGTTCGGCAGACGGCCTGGGTGCCTTTGAGGGTGGGTTCTATTCCATGAACCCTTTCCCCGAAGGGTCCTACCTGGGCATGAATAACCGCGACTTCTTCATCCGGGTCGTGGCCTGGACCTTGGTGGTCGTATGCTGCCTTGTCATCTGGCTGTTGATGCGCAGCCCCTGGGGGCGTGTGCTCAAGGGCATCCGGGAAGACGAGAACGCTGTCCGTTCCCTTGGCAAGAACGTCTATGCCTACAAGATGCAGGCGCTGATCATCGGCGGTGTCCTCGGCGCCCTCGCCGGCATGGTGTTCACACTTCCGCGCGGCGCAGTCCAGCCCGCGAACTATGGCACCGAGCTGACGTTTTTCCTCTGGACATGCCTCCTGCTGGGCGGCATGGCCACCGTCCTGGGGCCTGTTATCGGCGCCATGATCTTCTGGGTGGTCTTGTCCCTGACACAGGGCATCCTGTCCGGCCTTATTGAATCCGGCGCGGTGACCTGGCTGACCACAGTCCAGGCGGGCCAGCTGCGCTTTATCCTTGTTGGCATCGCCCTGATGCTGTTGATGATCTTCAGGCCGCAGGGCGTCTTTGGCAATAAGAAGGAGCTGGCATTCGCATGAGTCACGGTGCACATTCAATGAATGAAAATGTACACAGCACAGCACACAACGACGCAGCCATCGACTATATGACTGACACCAGTCCGATTGCCGCCGGGGACATCGCCCCGGGCTGCAAGAAGAGGGACCCCATCGTGGTGGCCGAGAACGTCACCCGAACCTTCGGCGGCATCAACGCCGTCGACGTCCAGTACCTGGAGATCCCACGGCACAAAATCACCGCGCTGATCGGCCCCAACGGGGCAGGCAAAACGACCCTCTTTAACCTCCTTACCGGCTTCGATACGCCCAACTCCGGCAAATGGCAGTTTGAAGGAAAGAACATCGAGGGTGTCTCCTCGTACAAGCTGGCCCGCATGGGCATGGTGCGCACTTTCCAGCTCACCAAGGTCATGGGCAAGCTCACCGTTATGGAAAACATGCGCCTTGGCGGCTCCAGCCAGCCCGGCGAACGGCTGTCGAAGGCACTGTTCAAGGGGATTTGGGGCGGCCGGGAGAAGGAAATTACGGCCCAGGCGGACGTCCTGCTGGAGAAGTTCAAGCTCGACGTCAAGAAAGATGACTACGCGGCTTCACTGTCAGGCGGCCAGCGCAAGCTGCTCGAAATGGCGCGTGCCCTGATGGTCCGGCCCAAGCTGGTGATGCTGGACGAACCGATGGCCGGCGTCAACCCGGCTTTGACGCAGTCGCTGCTGGACCACATCAAGAACCTCAAGGCTGAAGGTATGACCGTGTTGTTCGTGGAACACGATATGAACATGGTCAGGCACATTGCCGACTGGGTTGTTGTCATGGCCGAGGGGAAGATTGTGGCGGAGGGTCCCCCTGCCGATGTTATGAAGAACCCTGCTGTTATTGACGCTTACCTGGGAGCCCACCACGACGTCGATCTTGGTGACACTGAAGGCATCAGGGAACTCGAAGCAGTACTTGAAGCCGACGAGGAATCGATTGTGGGTACGGAAAACGCTGGCATCATCGCTGTTGATGCAGTGACCACCGAGGCCAAAGACGCAGACCTTAAGCAACCCGACCTCAGCCCGGAAGCCCACCAGGCTCCGGCCGCCGATGAACCCCTTTCGCCCGAGTCCGGCCTGAGAGAAGCTGGCACCACAGACAAGGACAAAGAATGAGTGCCACCAGCGCTGCCCCTTCCACCACGACAGCGCCGGCGGATGACGTCGTCGTCAGGGTAACCGACCTTGTGGCCGGTTACCTTCCGGGTGTGAACATCCTCAATGGTTGCAGCATCGAAGCCCGGAAGGGCGAACTGATCGGCATCATCGGACCCAACGGGGCAGGCAAGTCGACGCTGCTCAAGGCCATGTTCGGCTTGGTGAAAGTCCATTCCGGCAACGTAGTTGTCCGCGGGAAGGACATCACAGGGCTAAAAGCCAACAAGCTGGTCACCCAGGGCGTGGGCTTCGTGCCGCAGAACAACAACGTCTTTGCCACCCTCACCATCGAGGAAAACATGCAGATGGGGATGTTCCAGCGGCCCAAGGACTTCTCCAAACGGTTTGAGTTCGTCGTCAGCCTGTTTCCGGAGCTTGGCAAGCGGCGGGCCCAGCGTGCAGGGTCCCTCTCCGGTGGTGAACGCCAAATGGTGGCCATGGGACGGGCACTGATGATGGAACCGGCCGTCCTGCTGCTCGACGAGCCATCCGCCGGCCTCTCCCCCGTCAAGCAGGATGAGACGTTCCTGCGGGTCCATGAGATCAACAGGGCAGGCGTCTCCGTCATTATGGTGGAACAGAACGCCCGGCGATGCCTTCAGATCTGCGACCGGGGCTACGTCCTGGACCAGGGCAGGGATGCCTACACGGGCACTGGACGGGAGCTCATGAAGGATCCCAAGGTCATCCAACTCTACCTGGGCACCCTCGCCGACACGGTGGAGTAAAGCCGCACAGCGGAGGGCCCTCGTTCAGAGCTTTCTGAACGAGGGCCCTCCTCTTTGTGACCGACTCAGCCCGGCTACAACGAAGGCCCCCGTCCGTGGACGGGGGCCTTCGTTGTAGCGTCAGTTAAGGCTCGGCTTACAGCTTGCCGAATTCTTCCTTGACTGGCTGCGGCTTGTTCGTGTCATCGTACTGGTAGATACCGATGTAGGCTTCGGTCGGATCACCGGCATCGGAGAAGGTTACCGGACCCGACTGGCCGTCGTAGTCAATATCCTTGCCGTTGCGGAGCAACGTGACGCACGAAGCGAAGGTGTTGCACTTCTCACCGACCTCGGAGACACCCTTCAGTTGCTTGGCAATGTCGGCACCCTTGGTGCTCTTAGCCGCTTCCGAGGCCAGGGCAATCAGGTTGACGGCGTCGTAGGACTCGCCGGCGTAGTTGTAGTCCTTCAGCGCCGGATCGATGGCCTGAAGTGACTTCTTGAAGTCCGCCTTGGCGAACGTTCCGGGCTGGGTGCCCTGCGCGCCCTTCAAGGTGCCGGGCTGGAAGTCCTTGCTGTAGTCGGATGTGTTGCCGTCCACCAGGAACAGCTGCGTTGGCTTGATCCCCTTGCCCGTCAGCAATGGAATGATGCTCTTGGCCTCGTCAAAGGTGATCAGGGCGATAGCGTCCGGCTTGGCAGCAATGACTTTGTCCACCTGGGCGCTGAACTGGGAGTCGCCGGTGTTATACAGCTGCTCTTCAACGACCTTGCCGCCAGCACCTTCGAAGGCCTCCTTGACGTTCTTCTGGAGACCTGTTCCATAGGCGTCGTTCAGGACGATCATTCCGACTGTCTGTGCTCCACAGGCAGCGATGTAGTTGCCCAGGACCTTGCCCTGCACCACGTCTGAGGGTGCGGTGCGCCAGTACAGGCCCTTGTCATCCCAGGTGGTGAAGTCCGGCGAGGTGTTTGCCGGGGAGAAGTGGAGCACGCCGGCCCCGGTGATCTGGCCGATCACGGTCTTGGATACAGAAGAGGAAGCTGCGCCAATAACCGCGCTGACTCCCTGACCAAGCAGCGCCGTAGTGGACTGCGTGGCGATGTCGGTTTTGGTGTCGCCGGAGTCACGATGGATAACTTCCACTGGCTTACCCAGAACACCGCCTGCTGCGTTGACCTCCTGAACGCCGAGGTTAACACCAGCGATTTCGGGTGGGCCAAGGTATGCCAGGTTGCCGGTCGTGGGCAAGAGCGAGCCGAGCTTCAACGGCGCGTCCGTGGTGGTTGTGGAAGGCGGAACAGCGCCCGTGGGAGCTGCCGCGGCTGAGGTGCTGGCGCCAGCACCGGAACCCGCCGGGCAAGAGATTGCGCCCTGAGGTGCGGTGGTGGTTTCCGTCGAGCTCGGCGTGGAGGTACCACCACAAGCTGTAGCCAGAAAGGCGACGCCGACGCTAAGCGCTGTGAGCTTTGCGATACGGGGTGCCGCCGGGGAAAGTGAAATCATTGACAATCTCCTGGATCGAAAGGTGCGAACGGCCTTTGATGCGGATGATCAGGTGTTCCTGATTTAACTTTCAAGCTAGTGCATATCCAAGGCGGATATAAGTGACTGAGGTCACATCCTTATAACAGTCGTTGCATATGCGAAATCTCCGGACCGGGCAGTCCGCAGAGGTCAAGGAAGACACGCTACGCAGCGCAGAATGACGGCGATATTGGGAGAAGTTGTGCCCCAGGCGAGACTCGAACTCGCAACACGCGGATTTTAAGTCCGCTGCCTCTGCCAATTGGGCTACTGGGGCGCCCGGTCAATGGTATCTCGTCACATCCGGTCGAACGGCGCGGCATACCGGAACGTGCCATGAACTCCCCCCGGCCACACCGCCAGCGGCAGGAGCTGGAAGTTGTCCGCCCAAGCCTCTTCGGGAGGCAGGACACCGAGGGAAGCAGCCGGCACAAAGCCGAAGCGTGGGTAGTACTCGGTGCTGCCAAGCAGCGCGATGCCGCTCTCCCCCGCAGCGTTGGCCCGCGCGATGGTCTCATTCATCAGTGCGCTCCCAATGCCGTGCCGCTGAAGCCTGGGCGTCACCCCAATCGGCCCGAGCCCCAGCAGCTCATGCCCGGCCACCCATCCACGCGTACTGATAACGTGGCCAACAACCTCGCCGTCCAAGACGCCCACAATGCTGAATTCCGGCAGGTACTCCTCGCATTTGAACAACTGGCGGAGCAGTTCCACTTCAACAGGTTCTCCCTCCGCAGGCAGGCCGGTGGCCGGCGAGACGGCGAAGGCCTCTGCCGTCAATGCCAGGATCGCGGCCCGGTCAGCCTCCGTTTCGTTGCGCAGCACAAGCTCCGGTCTGGGCTGGTGGCGGCTCTCTGCAGACAGCTCGGCCACGACTTCGAGAGCACGGGCCGCGTCGGCGACCGGTACCAGCAGGTGGTCATGATGGAACCCGGCGAGCACGTTGCAGCTGATCCGCGCCTCGGTCAGTGCCTTTCCGACGGCGGCAGTCAGGCCCACTGCCTCGAGCTCTGAATGCACCTCCAGGGTGATCCACGCCGCCACGAAGTCATAGGCCAGGCCCAGGCGGTCCGCCTCTTCCCGGGGAAGGACCACTGTGAGTCCTTCAGCCTCACGCACCGCGGCTTCGATTCCGGCGGCGAGTGGCCTGCCGTGGGGCCACAGGACGTAGACATACTCCCCCTGGCGTACCACCGGGTGAAGGGAGGCCAACAGGGTCTGGAGGTTCATTTCACCAGTCATGGTGCCCAGTCTATGAGGACGGACCGTCCGGACGGCCAGGGCACTCCGGGAGTGCCCACCAACGCAAACGGCGGCCATCCCCTCGCAGGGGACAGCCGCCGTCGGGCGTTGGACCGTGTGGCCCGGGACGCGCGAGCTACTTGGCGTCAGCGGTGACTGGTTTCTGGGGGTCGACCTTGGTCTTCTCCGCAGATCCTGGGGCACCGGGCAGCGGCGCGTCGGCCGCCGAACCAGCAGGCGCAGCAGGGGCTGCGGCTGGTTTGGGGGCCGGTGTGGCCGCTGCGACGAAGGCGCCACGGGGGTTGTCGAGGTCGATCAGCTGCGTGGTGTCGCGGCCCGCGAAGAAGCTGATGATCCAGTTGAAGATCACCCGGAACTTGCGCTCGAACGTGGGCATTGCCATGCCATGGTATCCACGGTGGGCGAGCCAGGCCAGGCCGCCCTTGAGGCCGATGCTGCCGACGAGGTTGATGTTCGCAACACCCTTCCATTCGCCGAAGCCGGCCACGGCACCGAGGTTCTTGTGCTTGTAGTCCTTCAGCGGCTTGTCCCAGCGGGAAGCCCACAGGTTCTTCGCGAGTCGCTTGGCCTGGCGAAGGGCGTGCTGGGCGTTCGGAACGCACGTACCGTCCGGCAGGCCACTGCCCGTGAGGTCCGGTACGGCTGCGATGTCGCCGGCGGCCCAGGCGTTCTCGACGATTCCCTCGTCCCCACCGATGCGCAGGTCAGGAAGGGTGCGGACGCGGCCGCGCGGCTCGAGCGGGAAGTCGGTGGAGCGCACCATCGGGTTGGCCTGCACGCCGGCAGTCCAGACCAGGGTGTCTGCTTCGAAGTCCTGCGCTGGCGTCTTGTCCGGGAGGTTGATGAGCTTGATGGAGCCCTCGGCATTGTCCAGGGAGGTGTTCAGCAGGACCTCGATGCCGCGGCTGCGGAGGTGCTCCACAACCCATTCGGCCTGCTTGGCCGTTACCTCGGGCATGATGCGTCCCATGGCCTCGACCAGGACGAAGCGGATTTCCTCCTGCTTGATGCGGGGGTTGTTCCTGACCGCCGCGCGGGCGAGGTCTTCCATCTCGGTGATGCACTCGATACCGGCAAAGCCGCCGCCCACCACCACGAAGGTCAGTGCCTTGGCGCGTGCTGCGGGATCGGTGATGGTGGATGCTGCTTCAATGCGCTCCAGCACCTTGTTGCGAAGGGCCACAGCCTCTTCGATGGTCTTCAGGCCGATGCCCTTGTCCGCGAGGCCCTTGATGGGGAAGGTGCGGGTGATGGCGCCTGCGGCCATGACGACGTCGAAGTAGGGAACCTCGAAGTTCTCGCCGCCGTCCGTGGGAGCCACAACGGCGGTGCGGTTGGCGTGGTCGATCGAGGTGACGCGGCCCTGGATCAGTTCAGTCTGCTTGAGGTGCTGGCGGTGGGAGACCACGGCGTGGCGGGCTTCGATGTTGCCGCCTGCTACCTCGGGGAGGAACGGCTGGTAGGTCATGTAGGGCAGTGGATCAACGAGGGTGACGATGCCACCGGCATTCGCGATCTTCTTCTGCAGTTTGAGTGCTACGTACAGGCCGACGTACCCGCCGCCGACGACGAGTACCCTGGGACGGTCCTGGAGCTCTGGGGTGGTTGCCATGGTTTAAGAATACAGTACTTTGTGAAAATCTTCACTAACTACTGCCCGGCTATGGCTTGCCTCCCGAATCGACGGCGTCCAGGACCCCGGTATCGGGTTCTTCATGGGCCAGGCGGGGATTGCGGGCGGCCCTCCGCAGCTGGATCGCGGCTGCCGCGATGATGACCACAAAAAGAACGGCGAACCCAATAACGACGGCGGCGCCGAGGGCGGAGTCACGCTGCGACGGAGCCTCTGCGGCGGGCACTGTGGCCTCGGGCAAGGTGGGTACTGCGCTGGGGACGTCGGTGGTGGGCACTGGCGCGGGCGTTGACAGGTTGCCGCGGCGATGCACGCGGATCCAGTCCGAGATGGAGCCCAGCGGGTTGCTGGCGGCTTCGGGAACTGAATCCTTCAACGCGGCCTCGGCGTTGAGGACGCCGAACCCGTACAGCGGGTCCTTGCCCGGTGCGCCGGCGTCCTTCGCGGTGGTGACGATCCGGTTGATGACTTGTTTTGCGCTCATCTCCGGCCACTTCGACCGGATCAGGGCAGCGACTCCGGCCACAATGGGAGTCGCGCCGGAGGTGCCTGCCCATTCGGCGTAGCCGCCGCCGGGCATCCCCCCGAGCAGGTTTTCCGCCGGGGCCGCCACACCGATGCTGATCCCCTGCGAGGACGAGTCGACGCTTGCCACACCCTTGCGGTCCAGCCCGGCCACCGTTAGCACGCCCGGAATAGTTGCCGGTGCACCGACCTGGAGGTTACCGCCCACCCGGTTTCCGGCGGCGGCCACGATAACGACATCCTTCTGCTCCGCATACAGGAACGCCGCATCCCAGCTCTGTGGCCACTGGGGCGTGGTGCTGCCCAGGGAAATATTGATGACCTTGGCGCCGTTGTCCACGGCCCAGCGGACGGCTTCGGGGATCTGGTCCTGATCGCTCTTCCCGGCAGGGTTGGCGGAACCCAGCCAGGTGGACACTGACAGGATCTGCGCCTCAGGGGCAACGCCCACGATTCCGGCCGGTCCGGCACCGGAGGGGGCAGGGCTTGGACTGGCGGTGGAGCCTGCCGGCTGATGGCCGCGGCCGGCCAGCATCGTGGCTACCAGCGTCCCGTGTTCCGGCTTGGCGCCGATGCTCTTCTGCCCGTCCGGATTTCCGGCCCCCGATGCATCGTAGCCCCCGGCGACGGCTCCCTTGAGGTCGGGATGTTGGCCGTCCACGCCGCTGTCGATCACAGCGACCTTCACGCCGGAACCCTTCGAGACCTCCCAGGCCTTCGTGATGCCGGACTCGGCCAGCCAGTATTGTTTGTCGCGCTCGGCGTCGGCCTGCGCTGCAGGCGCAACCGCAAGTCCTGCAGCCAGGCTGGCTCCTGCCACGGTCATCGCCAGGAGAGCGGAGGCGGTCCGGCGGAGCCGGGCTGTTGCTCTGGTCATTTGGGGTCCCATGGTCGGTGACATGAACTCGGGCGGCTGGCTGCGTCGGACTGACACTGCCTGGCTGCTGCCGCTCAGCTGATGCTCAGGGCAATACCGTCAAGAATATCGTGTTCGCTGGCAGTGGCCGTGACGATCCGGCCGCCGCTGAGCCCGCGAAGCCGTTCCAGGATGCGCCGCCAGACAAGGCCGCCGGCGCCGATGACGTCCACCCGGCCCGGATGCATGTACGGCAGTGCGGCACGCTGCGCCCTGGGCATCTCCAACAGGTCGGTAGCCGCCCCGCGGATGTCGTCGATGGGCAGTTCGGTGCCGTGGATCGCGTCCGGCGAATATTCCGGCAGGCGCATCGCGTGGGCTGTGATGGTGGTGATCGATCCGGCCACCCCGACGACGGCGGTGGCACGTTCCAGCGGAACGTCCAGTCCCGCCTTGGTAATGGCGGCATCAACGTCGGCTTCCGCGGCGACGATCTGTTCAGCAGTGGGCGGGTCTTCCCTCAGGTGGCGTTCAGTCAGCCTGACGCAGCCGATATCCACCGATTTGGCGGCGGTGACGCCGTCGGCGGTGCCGAGCACGAATTCGGTGCTTCCGCCGCCAAGATCAACCACCAATACCTGGGCCCCGTCGAGGATGGGCAGGACACTGCTGGCACCGGCGAAGGAGAGCGCCGCTTCCTCATCGCCGGTGATCACCTCGGGTTCGACTCCGAGGAGGTCACGGATTCCGTCCACAAAGACCTGGCGGTTACGCGCGTCCCGGCTGGCGGAGGTGGCGACGAAGCGGACTTTCCCGGCGCCGTGGTCGCGGATCAGCCGGGCATAGTCAGCTGTGGCCGCGAAGGTGCGTTCCAGGGCTGCGGGAGCGAGCTCACCGGTGGCGTCCACGCCTTCACCCAGTCGGACAACGCGCATCTCGCGGACCACATCGGTCAGTTTCACGTCCCCGTTGCTGCGGTCGATGTCAGCGATCAGCAAGCGGATGGAATTCGTCCCGCAGTCGATGGCTGCGACGCGGCTCATGGTGTTGCCTCCGTAGTGCTGGCGGACTTGCGGACCGGTGCGGGACGGCCAACGATATCGGGCAGACCTTGGGGTCCGTGCCTGCTCAGGTCCTTGGCCGGGGCCTCGCCCGCGGTGTCCCAGGCGCCGTCGCAATAGCAACGGTCCGCTGTCCACCATTCGCTAATGTCCGCGATGGCCTCATCACCGAGAGGGTTGACTCCCGGACCGGCCGCCAGCGAGTGCCCCACGAGGACGTGCAGGCATTTGACGCGGGTGGGCATGCCTCCGGCGGAGATACCGTCAATCTCCGGGACTGCGCCCACTCCTGAGCGTTCCCCAATTGCGGCCCTGGATACCAGGTACTCTTCGTGCGCCGACCGGTAGGCAGCGGCAAGCGACTCATCGGCAGCCAGCCGCTCATTCATGTCGTTCATCAGTCCGGCGGCCTCCAGCCGGGAGACCGCTGAGGTGATCACGGGATGCGTCAGGTAGAAAGTGGTGGGGAACGGTGTGCCGTTGCCCAGCCGTGGGGCGGTGGCGGCCACGAGCGGGTTCCCGCAGACGCAGCGCGCCGGGATCTCCACAACATCGCGGACGGGCCTGCCCAGCTGGCGGCTAAGCACTTCGAGATCGTGCGCTGATGGCTGGCGGGACTTCTCCGGCGCAGTTGCCGTGTTTTCTTCCACTGGCGCGGCCATCCTTCCTCTATTGGTTCAGTCTGTGGCCGCACGCCTGATGGACTCCCACAGGGAATCCACCCACGGCAGATCGGCGGGGTCTTGTGCTGCAGCAGCGGACTGGCTGCTGCTGCTACCGGCCGGCAAGTCGCTGCCGAATACCCAGTAGCCGGTCTCACCCGGCATAACCATGTTAATGCGGTCGCGGGCCTGTTGTTTCACGTAGTTGGGGTCCTGCCACCGCGAAACCTGTTGCCGGAGGGTGTCCTGCTGTGCCTGGCTGGCCGCAATGTCGGCATTCAGGGCGGCGATTTCGGCCCTTTTGTCGAAGAAGATCTTCACCGTGGGCGCCAGCATGATGGTGATCGCAATCATGACCACGGCCAGCGCGAGCATCCGCCCGGAGAAGGCCTTGGCCGGGACCGGATGGCCGTCGTCGTGTGCCGCATCCCTGGCGGGGCCGCCCTTCCGCGTTCCGCCTTTGCCAGGAAGGTGGACGCCGCTCCCCCGCGTCTTCGTCGCCGGCGCCTGAGTGTCCCTGTTTGCTGGGGCGGCGCTTTTGGCAGAGGCCACTTTGTCCTTGGTCCCGCCGAAATCGGCCCGGATGACCTCAGCTTTCCCCGCGGCTTCCTTGGCTGGCTCCGTGGTGGCTGGCGGCCGAGTGGCGGCCCTGGGAACTTTGGGACGGCGGGTAGCCATGACACTCCTGAAACGTGCGGCCTGCTGCGGCAGCAACTGTCTGCGCGGGACAACCCGCGGCTGAACAAAACTATGCCGGGTGGACAGCCCGGCGAAACAAAAACCGGTGGCTATGGTCTTTCAACCATAACCACCGGTCAGTTGTTTATGCGGCTACTAGCCCTTGAAACGCGGGAACGCGCTGCGGCCGGCGTAGCGGGCAGCGTCGTCGAGTTCTTCTTCGATGCGCAGCAGCTGGTTGTACTTGGCCACACGCTCGGAGCGGGCCGGAGCGCCGGTCTTGATCTGGCCTGCATTGGTGGCCACCGAGATGTCAGCGATGGTGGTGTCCTCGGTCTCGCCGGAGCGGTGCGAGGTGATGGTGGTGTAACCGGCGCGCTGGGCCAGGCTGACGGCGTCCAGCGTCTCGGTCAGTGAACCGATCTGGTTGACCTTCACCAGCAGCGAGTTAGCCGTCTTGGTGTCGATGCCACGCTGCAGGATGGACGGGTTGGTGACGAAGAGGTCATCGCCAACGAGCTGGACCTTGTCACCGATGGTGTCGGTGAGGGTCTTCCAGCCTTCCCAGTCGTTCTCGTCAAGCGGGTCCTCGATGGAAACCAACGGGTAGTCGGCGACGAGCTCGGCGTAGTAGGCGCTCATCTCGGTGGCGGACAGTGCCTTGCCTTCGAACTGGTAAGCACCGTCGGTGAAGAACTCGGAGGAGGCGACGTCCAGTGCCAGGGCGATGTCCTGGCCCGGGGTGTAGCCGGCGTTCTTGATGGCTTCCTGGATCAGGTCCAGCGCTGCACGGTTGGACGGCAGGTTCGGTGCGAAGCCACCCTCGTCGCCGAGGCCGGTGGAGAGGCCCTTTTCCTGCAGGACGGCCTTGAGGGCGTGGTAGACCTCAACGCCCCAGCGGAGCCCCTCGGAGAAGGTTTCGGCACCCAGCGGGACAACCATGAATTCCTGGATGTCGACGTCGGAGTCGGCGTGTGAGCCACCGTTGAGGATGTTCATCAGCGGCACGGGCAGCACGTGGGCGTTCGGACCGCCCAGGTACTTGTACAGCGGCAGGTCAGCGGAGGCTGCAGCTGCGTTCGCGACGGCGAGGGAGACGCCGAGGATGGCGTTGGCGCCCAGCTTGCCCTTGTTGGCGGTGCCGTCCAGGTCGATCATGGCCTGGTCGATGCTGCGCTGGTCAGTGGCGTCGAAGCCGGTCAGGGCCGGAGCGATCTGGTCGATAACGGCGTCAACGGCCTTCTGGACACCCTTGCCGAGGTAACGGCCTTTGTCTCCGTCACGGAGCTCAACAGCCTCGTGCTCACCGGTGGAGGCACCGGAGGGAACTGCCGCGCGGCCGATCTGGCCATCGGAAAGCAGGACTTCAACTTCTACGGTCGGGTTGCCACGGGAATCGAGGATCTCGCGGGCGTGGATGGCATCGATAAGCGCCATGAATATGCTCCTTATGGGCGATAACTGGGAGTCTGACAGCGGAAAATTAGCGGAAAACTCGACGTCCTCGTCAGGGACAAGAGTAGTCGAGAGTGGTGGAGGTTACGGAAACCTATCCAACCCCCGGACGTCATGAAGGCGCGTTGCTGCCCTCATAAGCGGCCTGGTAGCGCCGGACAGCGCCCCGAAGGGCACGTTCGGCGTCGAATCCCTGACTGCGTGCGGAGCCGACAACGGCGAGCAGCAACTCGCCCAGCTCCTCTTCTGTTTGCACGGAGGGGGTTTCGACTTCCGGGGACCGAGCATGTGGGGACCCGGAGCGGGCTGCCCGGTCCAGCGCTTTCTGCGCCTTGGCCAAGGCCGGCAGCGCGTGCGGAATACCCTCGAAGGGGTCCTTGCGTTCTGGCCGTTCAGCCCTCTTGACGGCATCCCATTTCTGCACAATCTCCTCGACAGTTGCCGGAAAGCTGTCCTGCAGGGAGCCGTCGGGCCGGAATACGTGCGGGTTGCGCCGGACCATTTTGGCCGTCAGCCCGCGGGCAACGTCGTCGAACGAAAAGCTTCCCCGCTCCTGGGCGAGCCGGGCGTGCAGCACCACCTGGAGCAGCACATCGCCGAGCTCGCCTTGGAGTTCGGAGTCGTCTGCGCCGGTCTCGATGGTCTCGGCGACCTCGAACGACTCCTCCAGGAGGTACTCCACCAGGGACCTGTGGGTGAGCGCGCCCATCCACGGGCAGTGTTCCCGCAGCTGGGCTATGACAATCAGCAGCCGTTCAACGGGAGTCTGGTCAGCCAAGGTTTGCGTAGGCGTCGTTGATGTACTCCACTAGCGCTTCCTTCTCCTCAAGGGGCAGGAAGGACGCCTCCGCCGCGTTGAGGGTGAGCTCGAGGAGGTCGTCGAGGTCGTAGTCGAAGGTCTCCACCAGGAGCTCGAACTCGTCAGTCAGGGTGACGCCGCTCATCAGCCGGTTGTCGGTGTTGATGGTCACGTTGAACCCGAGCTGGTAGAGCATGTCCAGCGGGTGGCTCTCGATGCCGTCGCCGAAGCCGGCAATCGCCCCGGTCTGGAGGTTGGAGGAGGGGCAGATCTCCAAGGCGATGCCGCGGTCCCGGATCCAGCTGGAGAGGTCACCCAGGGTGACCAGGCCGATGCTGTCTTCATCGCTCTCAGCGTCATCTTCGTCGTCGAACTCCACCATGATGTCCTCAGCGATGCGGACGCCGTGGCCAAGGCGCAGAGCCCGGCCATCGACCAGGGCGGACTGGATGCTCTCCAGTCCGGCGGCCTCGCCGGCGTGCACCGTCGCGGGGAAGTTGTGCTCTGCCAGGTAGGTGAACGCGTCCTTGAAACGGGAAGGCAGGAAGCCGTCCTCGGCGCCGGCGATGTCGAAGCCGACCGCTCCCTTATTGCGGTGGCGCACAGCGAGCTCGGCAATTTCCTGGCCGCGGTCCGCGTGCCGCATTGCCGTGATCAGCTGGCCAACCTGGATCTCCCGGCCGGTTTCGGCCACGGCGTCGACGCCCGCTTCGAGGCCTTCCTGCACAGCCTCTACCGCTTCGTCCAGGGATAGGCCCTTCTGAAGATGCTGTTCGGGAGCCCACCGGACCTCGCCGTAGACCACGCCGTCGTCGGCCAAGTCTTCAACGAACTCCTTGGCGACGCGGAACAGGCCTTCCTTGGTCTGCATCACCGCCACCGTGTGGTCGAACGTCTCCAGGTAGCGGACCAGCGAGCCGGAGTCGGCGGACTCACGGAACCATTGGCCCAGTGCCACAGGGTCATCGGAGGGAAGCGTGTGGCCAACGGCCTCGGCAAGCTCGATGATGGTGGCGGGGCGGAGGCCGCCGTCCAGGTGATCGTGAAGGGAAACCTTGGGCAGGCTCTTCAGGTCGAAATCGATGGCAGGGGCAGCGTCAACAATGGGCTCAGTCACGTACCAACCTTAGGGTCGGCGGACGCGCAACGCCAGCCGCTACTGGGTGCCAGGCTCAGGGTCCCCGGACGAGGAGGCCAGGATCGGGGCAGACCCTGCAGGCAGGGGTTGGGCCCCGTCCGGTCCGCCGTCGAGCCATTCATCCACGACTTCGGCGTCGTTGCGGGCAAGGTGCTTGTGCCACCAGCGCAGGGCGTGGTCGATCACGATGCCCAGGACGATCGCGAACACCACGGCAATGCCTGCACTCAGCAGCGGGTTGTGGTGGAGCCACGGGAACGAACTGGCAAGGAGGCCGATGCCGATCGAATAGCCCACCCACGTAACGCAGGCGAAGGCATCCAGCAGGAAGAACCGGCGGTGCCCAAAACCGGTGCTCCCGGCCACATAGTTCACGGCTACACGGCCCCAGGGGATGTACCGGGCCGTGAAGATGAGGACCGCCCCGCGCTTTTCGAGTTCATACCTCGCCCAGCCGAAAGCCTTCTGCACCTTCGGGCGGCGCATCCATTTCCAGCGGTCCAGGCCGATCCTGCGGCCCAGGAGGAAAGCCATGTTGTCCCCCGCGATGGCACCGATCAGTGCGGTGACGCCCAAGATCCACAGGTTGGGCTCCCCACTGTGGCGGGAAAAAGCTGCCAACGCAACGATGAGGGTCTCACTGGGGACCACCATCGCGAAGCCGTCCACAAAAAAGAAAACCAGCAGAACTGGGTAAATCCACCACTGGCCCGCTGCATGGAGCACGGCCTCATTGATAAACTCCACGCGGGTCTTGCTCCTAGACGAAAAAATGACGCAGCCAAAAGTGACGGAAATCGCTCTTCAGTGTCCCACGGCCAGGGCGTCGTTCGCTACGTCCCGGCCGTGGAAGTACGCTTCCAAACCTAGCGGCAGGCGGGCCGTTCCGTCGTCGTCCTGCGGGCTGATATCGGCAAGGTGCCGCGTCAGTCCTTGGGTGGAGTCCCGCCGTCGGCCGAGGCTTCGGGGTCCTTCATCCGTTCCACCACCGGCACCCTCCCGCGGATGCGGTTGATAACGAGGTCTACAACGATGCCGAGTGCTACGGCACAGACGATGGCGATGACGGCGCCCAGCAGGTGGTTATCCTCGAACCACTGCCCGAAGAACAGCCCGATGCCCACCGAATAACTGGCCCACAGGGTAGCCGAGAGTACGGTCAGGCTGATGAACCGCAGCCGCGGATAGTGCGTCACGCCGGCGGTGAGGTTCACTGCCACGCGGCCGATCGGCACGAACCGGGCTACCAGGATCAGCGACGCAGGCCGTTTCCGCAGTTCCCCACCTGCCCAGCGGAAGGCGCTTTGCATGCGGGGGCCGCGCATCCAGGACCAGCGGTGTGTCCCGACCCTCCGCCCGATGGCGTAGGCGATGTTGTCGCCCGAGAAGGCGCCGAGGCCTGCAACCAGCATCAGCAGCCAGGGGTTGGGGACATCCGCGGTGGCGGCCACTGCTGCCAGTCCCACCACTACGGATTCACTGGGTATCGGGGGAAAGAAACCATCAATGACGCAGCAGGCCAGAACGAGGAACAGCACCCAGGGCTGCCCGGCGGCGGCGAGGATGAAATCATTGATGGCCTGCATTGTCCCTATGCTATTCGGTCGATGATGAGCTGTTGGGCCGGACGGGAACCCTCCGGAGCGATCACCACCGCGTGCTCCAGTGCTTCCTTGGCGCGCGCGAACTTCTCCGGAGTGTCCGTGAGCAGCGTCATCAGCGGTTCGCCTGCGCGCACCACGGCTCCCGGCTTGGCATGCATCCGGACGCCGGCACCGGCCTGGACGAGGTCCTCCTTGCGGGCACGTCCGGCGCCAAGGCGCCAGGCCGCAACACCCACCGACAGTGCGTCGAGTTCAACGAGCACGCCGTCCGCGGGTGCGTAGATGACTTCCGATTCCTTGGCCACCGGCAGCTTGGCCCGGGGATCCCCTCCTTGGGCCTGGACCATGCGGTCCCAGACGTCCATGGCCCGGCCATCCTTCAGCGCGGCCCGGGGGTCGGCGTCGTGGACGCCGGCGCAAGCCAGCATCTCCTCCGCCAGCCGGACTGTGAGTTCGACGACGTCTTCCGGCCCGCCGCCGGCCAGCACCTCCACGGATTCTTCCACCTCGATGGCGTTGCCGGCGGTGAGGCCCAGGGGCGTGCCCATGTTGGTGAGCAGCGCCACGGTATTGACGCCGGCATCCTTCCCGAGGGCCACCATGGTCTCTGCCAGTTCCCGGGCTTGGGCCTCGTCCTTCATAAACGCGCCGCTTCCCACCTTGACGTCGAGGACCAACGAGCCCGTGCCTTCGGCGATCTTCTTGCTCATGATCGAGGAGGCGATCAGCGGGATGGCTTCGACGGTGCCCGTGACGTCGCGGAGGGCGTAGAGCTTTTTGTCCGCAGGCGCCAGCCCGGCACCTGCGGCGCAAATCACGGCGCCTACATCCTGGAGCTGGGCCATCATCTCGTCGTTACTCAGGTCTGCCCGCCAGCCGGGAATCGACTCCAGCTTGTCCAGCGTGCCGCCAGTGTGGCCCAGGCCGCGGCCGGACAGCTGTGGTACCGCCACGCCAAAAACGGCTACGAGCGGCGCCAGCGGGAGGGTGATCTTGTCGCCCACGCCGCCGGTAGAGTGCTTGTCGGACGTAGCCTTCACACCGCCGTCGGGCCGCCGCAGGCCGGAGAAGTCCATCCGCTCCCCCGAGGCAATCATGGCAGCGGTCCAGCGGGATATCTCCGCCCGGTTCATGCCGTTCAGCAGGATGGCCATGTTCAGTGCCGCCATCTGTTCGTCGGCTATTGCACCGCGGGTGTAGGCGTCGATCGTCCAGTCGATCTGCTCGGGACTCAGTACGCCTTTATCCCGCTTGGTGCGGATGATGTCGACGGCGTCGAACGCGTCAGTTCTTTGGGTCACGTCCAGTCCTCCAGGTTTTGGGGGCCAAATGCATCGGGCAGCACCTGGTCCATCGTCTTGATGCCTTGGGTGGTCATCAGCTCCATGCCGGGAGCGCGGAACTCATAGAGCAACTGGCGGCAGCGGCCACACGGCATCAGCACGTGGCCGGAGGCATCCACGCAATAGAAGGCGCGGAGCAAACCGCCTCCCGTCATGTGCAGGTTGCCTACCAGCGCGCATTCGGCGCAGAGTGACAGTCCGTAGCTGGCATTCTCCACGTTGCAGCCGCTGACGATGCGTCCGTCGTCGGTAAGGGCCGCGGCCCCGACATGGAACTTCGAGTACGGCGCGTAGGCGTTGTGCATGGCGGCTACTGCGGCCGCTTCAAGCGCCGGCCAGTCAACGGGGTTCGTGCCCTTCGCAGGGGTCTCCATGGCCGTCAACCCTTGACGTACGGGATGCCGCTGGCCGCCGGCGGCCTGGAACGTCCCACCAGTCCGGCGACGGCGAAGACGGTCACCAGGTAGGGCAGCATGGCCATGAACTGGCTGGGCACGGGGGTCCCGATAATAGTCACGATGCTCTGGAGGTTGTCCGCGAAGCCGAACAGCAGGGCGGCAAAGAAAGCTCCAATGGGGTTCCACCGGCCAAAGATCAACGCGGCCAGGGCGATGAATCCGCGACCGCCGGAGATCTCCTTAGTGAAGCTGTCGATCGCCACCAGGGTGAAGAACGATCCGCCGATGCCTGCGATGGCGCCGCCGATGGTGACGTTCCAGAAACGCGTGGCGTTGACCTTGATGCCCAGGGTGTCCGCCGCCTGCGGGTGTTCGCCCACGGCACGGACCCTTAGCCCCCATTTGGTCTTGAAGAGGCCAAGCCAGACGACGATGACCGCGACGTACATCAGGTAGCCCACCAGCGTCTGCTTGAACAGGATGGGCCCAATGATCGGGATACCGGACAGCACCGGAATTTCGATGTTGTCCAGGCCCACGGGCGAATTGAACTGGGCCTTGTTGGCCTGCATGACGGTACTGAACAGGAAACCGGTGAGGCCGGACACCAGGACGTTGAGGACAACACCCACAATGATCTGGTTGACCAGGTACTTGATGCTGAAGAGCGCCAGGACCATGGAGACGACGGCACCCGCCACTGCTGCGGCCAGTAGGCCCAGGAAGGGGTTCCTGGTCATCGTCGCCACCATGGCGGCCGTGAACGCACCGCCGAGGAGTTGCCCTTCGATTGCTATGTTGACCACGCCGACGCGTTCGCACAGGACCCCCGACAAGGATCCGAACACCAGCGGTACTGCAAGGGTGACGGATCCGGCGATCAGGCCCGCAAGCGAAATGCTGGGCGTACGGGCTCCGCCCACCACCCAGATCAGGAAGGCTGCCACGAAGAGTACGGTGAAGGTGATGGGCAGCCAGGCCGGTGCTGCCTGGTCCTTCGTTTTGAGGAAGACCGCATACGCCGCGAGCCCCAGCAGGATCACCGAAAGCACCAAGCCGCCAAGGAACGCGGGCACTTCGAGGGCCGGTAGCTGGAAGAAGTCACTGCCGGTGGAAATGCCAAACTCGGCAGTCTGGTTGGGTCCCAAGAGGCCAAAGAAGACAAAGGCGACGAGTGCCAGGAGCGCCAGCATCACGGGGGTCTTCCATGTCACTGGCTTAGCCGAGACTCCCTGGGACCGGTTGGCGGCCTGCGGGGTTCCAGGCTCGCGTTTTCCTGGCAGGGGCGAGGTTGCTGTTGTGCTCATGCTGCGCCTCCGGTGGTTGCTGCCTGCTGGGACCTGCCGGCTTTAGCCGGCTTCCTGCGCCGTGGATTCAGCCCGAAGACGGCCCGCACCAGCGGCGGGGCCGCGATGAAGAGGACGATCAGGGACTGGACCACCAGGACGATGTCGATGGGGGTTCCGGTCTGGATCTGCATCTGCACGGCGCCGGCGCGGAAGGCGCCGAACAGCAAGCCCGCCGCGAAGGTGCCCCACGGCGTCGAACGTCCCAGCAGCGCAACGGTGATCGCGTCGAAGCCGTAAGTGGCAGCCACCCCGTCGGTCAGGACCTTTTCCGTCCCTGCTACCTGGGCGACCCCTGACATGCCGGCCAGGGCTCCCGCGATTGCCATCACCAGGATGGTGGAGCGCGACACGTTGATGCCGGCTGTCTGGGCCGCCTTGGGGTTTGCCCCCACGGCCCGGAATTCAAAGCCGACCGTGGAACGGTTGAGGAGCCACCAGACCAGGATGGTTGCGGCGATGGCCAGGATGAAGCCCAGGTGCAGCCGGTACTGTGAGCCGAGGATTTGAGGGTATACCGCGGTGGCGTCCAGGATGGGCGAGATGGGGTTGGATTCGCCCGGTCGCTGGAAGGCCGGCGTGTTCAGCAGATATCCCAGAAAGTACAGCGCCACATAGTTGAACATGATGGTCACGATGACCTCGTGGGCGCCTGTCCGGGCCTTGAGGAGCCCCACCAGCCCGCCCCACAGTGCGCCGCCCACGATGCCGGCTACGAGGACCAGCAGCAGGTGCAGTCCCACCGGGAGGTGCAGCGCGAAGCCAACCCACGCGGCAAGGATGCCTGCCATGACGATCTGGCCTTGGGCACCGATGTTAAAGAGGCCCGCGCGGAATGCCAGGGCTACACCCAGGCCAGCGGTGATCAAGGGCGTCGCAATGGTGAGGGTCTCCATCAGCGGGGCAAACTGGACAGCCACGCTGGAAGCCATCGGGTTGAAGATCGCACCCTGGAACAGGGCTACATAGGAGCCAGTGGCCGCGGTCCAGACAGCGGAGAGGAAATCCGTGGGGCGGGCAAACAGGTACGTGGAGGTCGCGCCCACCCGCTCATCGGTGCTTGCTATCAGCAGGCCGCCGATGACGAGGGCAAGCAGCACAGCCAGCAGGGAAACCATGCCGCTGCCGGTGAAGATCCGCCGGGCCAGTGTCTCGGGACCGCCAGGCAGCTTGCCGCTCTGCGCCGTGGCCGGAACCGCCGAAGGTTCCATGGCTCCCCCGGCAGTATCCAGGGCGACAACCGCGGCAGTTTCCTCGGCAGCGGGACTGTCCTCATGGGGTTTCTCAGCAGGCCGGTCAGCCGCGTGTTTGCGGGGGTGCTTCTCAGACATGGTCGCCTCCTTCGGCGCTGGCGGTGGAGGTTGGTGGGGTCTCAGTGGTGCCTGTTTCCCGGCGCCCGTTTTCTGCGGGCAGCTTCCCTGCGAGCGCAGTGTCCGTTGGTGTAGCGTCCTCCGGCGATATCCCGGCCATCATGAGGCCGAGGACGTCCCTGCCTGTGCCCGAAGGGACTATGCCCACGAGCTTGCCCTTATAAACGACCGCAATCCGGTCGGCGAGTTCCATGACCTCGTCCAGCTCCGTGGAAACGATCAGCACAGGCGTTCCGTGGTCGCGTTCGGCAACGATCCGTTTGTGCAGGAACTCGATCGAACCAACGTCAACACCGCGTGTGGGTTGGGAGGCGATAAACAATCGCAAGGGCCGGGAGAGTTCCCTGGCCATGACTACTTTTTGCTGGTTGCCTCCGGACAGCGTCCCTGCAGCCAGGGACCCTGACTCGGTGCGGACATCGAACTCGCCAATCCGCGCCTTCGCATTCTCCAGGACTTTCGCCGGGCTCATGCTGATCCCCTTGGCGAACGGGGGCTGGTCGTAACGGTCCAGGACGAGGTTCTCTGCGATGGAGAACGTTCCGATCAGGCCGTCCACCGAGCGGTCCTCCGGAACAAAACCGACGCCGGAGTTGAGGACATCTTTGACGCTGCGGCCCAGGAGTTCTTCACCGTCGAGCATGATCGAGCCGTGAACCCGATCTTGCAGGCCAAGGATGGCCTCGGTCAGTTCCGTCTGCCCGTTTCCCTGGACCCCTGCCAGCGCCAGGATCTCGCCCCGGGCGATGTCGAAGCTGATGCCGTCTACTACGTGTTGGCCACTCGGGGCAATGACGGTGAGGTCCTTGACCTGGAAGGTCTTCTCCTGGGGCTTGGCGGGAGCCTTGTCCAGGGTGAGGCTGACAGCCCGGCCGACCATCATCGATGCCAATTCCGCCGTGGGGGCCGCAGGGTCAGCGCTGCCCACAACTTTGCCGCGCCGGATCACGGTGATGGTGTCGGACACCGCCTTGACCTCACGGAGTTTGTGCGAGATGAAGACAATCGAGGTTCCGCTGCTTTTGAGCTGGCGCATGATGTCCAGCAGCTCATCGGTGTCCTGTGGCGTCAGCACCGCCGTCGGTTCGTCGAGGATGAGGACCCTGGCGTCGCGGACGAGCGCCTTGATGATTTCCACGCGCTGCTGCACGCCCACCGGGAGGTCCTCCACCAGGGCATCGGGGTCGACGTCGAATCCGTAGCGGTCCGAGATCTCCCTGATCTTGCGCCGGGTGTCGTCCAGGTTAAGGAAGCCGCCCGCCTTGGTGGATTCCGCGCCAAGGGCTACATTCTCGGCAACCGTGAAGACAGGAACGAGCATAAAGTGCTGGTGCACCATGCCGATGCCGGCAGCCATGGCGTCGCCGGGGCCGCGGAAGGAAACTGGTTTGTCGTCAATGAGGATTTCGCCCTCGGTGGGCTCGTAGAGCCCGTACAGCACATTCATCAGGGTGGACTTGCCGGCCCCGTTCTCGCCCAGCAGACAATGGATCTGTCCGGGTTCAACCACCACGTCGATGTGATCGTTGGCGAGCAGGGAGCCGAAACGTTTGGTGATCCCTCTGAGTTCAAGTTTCAAAACTCTGACCAATCTCGAAGCGTCCGGTGAATCCCCACCGGACGGGATATGTGGCTGCAGCACCAGCCTAGTGCGTGCAGTCCTGCGTGGGCGGTCTCGCGGACCAGCGAACTCCAACAAAAAGCGCCACCGCCCGGCCAGTCGATGACCATCCGGGGGTGGCGCTCAGTGAAGGTGGCTAAGCCTTGGGGCTTGCCGCCGACTCGACCTTCAGCTTGCCGTCGATGATGTCCTTCTTGAGCTGGTCCAGCTCGGACTTCAGCTCAGCCGGGACCTCGGCGTCGAAGTTGTGGAAAGGTGCCAGCTGGACGCCGTCGTTCGCCAAGGTGCCAACATAGGGGGTGTTGGTGAACTTACCGTCCTTGTCGTCCTTAACCACGGTTTCAACGGCGTCGCCCATCAGCTTCATGACCGAGGAAAGCATGATGTCCTTGTATTCCGGTGCGGTCAGGAAGCCGTCGGAGTCAACCCAGATAAGCTTGACGTCCTTGCCCGCAGCCTTCGCCTCCATGAGAGCCGCGCCCGCACCCTTGCCCACCGGACCGGCGACAGGCATAACGATGTCAGCTCCCTGGTCCAGGAAGTTCTGGGTGAGCTGCTTGCCCTTGTCCTGCTTTTCGAAGTCGCCGGTGAAGCTGCCGTCCTGGGTGGCTTTGTCCCAGCCAAGGACCTTGACGTCCGCGCCCTTCTTTTCGTTGTAGTACTTCACGCCATCGGCAAAGCCGTCCATAAAGATGGTCACGGTGGGGATCTTCCGGCCCCCGAAAGTGGCTACGCTTCCGGTCTTGGTGGTTCCTGCGGCCAAGTAACCGGACAGGAACGCTGCCTGGGCGGTGTCGTAGATGATCGGCTTGACGTTGCTGATGGGCGGGTCGTAGCCGAAGTCGATGATGGCGAAGTGGCTGTTCGGGTTGGCCGCGGCCTGGGCCTTGGTGGCATCGCCGAGCAGGAATCCGACCGTCAAGGTGAGGTCGCAGTTGGCTGCAACCATCGCCCGCAGGTTCGGCTCGAAGTCGTTATTGGTCTTGGACTCGACCTGGTTGATCTTGATGCCCAGATCGGCTTGTGCCTTCTTCAAGCCCTCGTACGAGGACTGGTTGAACGACTGGTCATCGAATCCGCCGGAGTCCGAGACGATGCAGCCGGTGTAGTCACTGGCCGTCGCGGTGGGGCTGCCGGCTTCGGGAGGCGCACCGCAGCCGGTCAAGAGGAGTGCGGTAGCACCCACAGTGGCCACGCCTGCGACTGAACCGCGTTTGAGGTGTGCACGCAGTGATGTCTTCAAGATTCCTCCAGGATGAAGAGAGATGCGCTACGACGGGAATTCAATGAGTGTCTGTTTCAACCCTGAAATTCTGTTTTCACTGACGGTCCGCAGCACTGCGCCGAAGCGCTCTGATGAAAGCTACTTTAGTGGCCTGCGCCACTACCGGTAACACATCCCGGGCCGATCCCGAAGATTGTTGAGATTTTGTTACCAAGCAGTAGGTACCACGCATATATGGGGCGGATGAAACACTTGTGGCCCCGTCGAAACGGGGCCACAAGTGTTCGTCTGTCCTGGAGGACGGCGCTAGAGGCGAACCAGCATCTTCCCGGTGTTCGCGCCGCCCAGGAGGTCCATGAAGGCCCGCGGAGCGTTCTCCAGTCCGTCCACCACCGTCTCGTCGTAGCGGACCGAACCGTCCGCCAGCCAGGCCGACATCTTCTCGAAGAACTCCGGTCCGTGCTGGCGCTGTCCGCCCACCAGGAACCCGCGCAAGGTGAGCTGCTTGCCGATGGCGAGCATGAGGTTGCGCGGAGCCGGTGTGGGCTCGGTGGAGTTGTACTGGGCGATGGCGCCGCACATGGCCACGCGGCCGCCGACATTCAGGACCGCCAGCGCTGCCTCCAGGTGCTCACCGCCCACGTTATCGAAATACACGTCGATGCCTGCAGTTCCGGCGGCCATTTCGAGCTGCTCCCGCACGGGCCCGTCGTGGTAGTTGAACGCAGCATCGAAGCCCAGCTCCAGGAGCCGTGCAACCTTTTCGGGGGTTCCCGCACTGCCGATGACCCGGGAAGCGCCCATCGCCTTGGCAATCTGACCCACGAGCGACCCCACAGCACCAGCGGCACCGGAAACGAACACGGCATCCCCGGCTTTGAAGTCCGCCACCTTAAGGAGTCCGGCATACGCCGTCAGGCCGGTCATGCCCAGGGCCCCGAGGAACGCCGACGCCGGCGCGAGGTCGGTGCGGGCAACAGATGTTTTGTCTGCGTCCAGGACAGCGTACTCGCGCCAGCCCAGCTGATGGACGACGGCGTCACCCACCTTCCGTCCCTCGGCCCTGGACGCGATGACCTCACCAACGGCACCGCCGTCGAGCGCCGCATCCAGTGCGAAAGGCGCGGAGTAGGACTTGACGTCATTCATGCGTCCGCGCATGTAGGGATCCACCGAAATGTAGAGGTTCCGGACCAGGATTTGGCCCTCCTTGAGCGCCGGCAGCGGCGCCTCGGCCAAGCGGAAGTTCTCCGGAACGGGGCGTCCGGCGGGGCGCGATGCCAGGTGGATTTCACGGGTGGATGTGGGTAGTGCAGTTGTTGTGCTCATGCTGCGAACTCCAGGATTTTGATGTCCACCGTCATGTTTCCGCGGGTGGCGTTGGAGTAGGGGCAGATCTGGTGCGCTTTGGCTACCAGGCTTTCGGCCGTGGCGAGGTCAACGGCAGGGACAGCAATTTCCAGTTCCGCGGCGAGGCCGTAACCAACGCCGTCCTCCAGTGCCCCGAAGTGGATCTTGGCAGCCACCGCCGAATCGGTGAGATCAGCACGCTCCTTGCGCCCTACGAGGCGGAGTGCCGAATGGAAGCACGCAGCGTAGCCGGCGGCGAAAAGCTGCTCCGGATTGGTGCCCAAGCCGTCTCCGCCCAGTTCCACGGGGCTCGCCAGGCTGACATCCAGCTTCCCGTCCTTGGTGCGTGCGTTTCCGTCCCGGCCTTCGCCGGAAGCCAGGGCCTCGGCCGTGTAGAGAGTCTTCATGTGTGTCCGTCCTGTTGGATATGGATGGCGGAAAAAGTGGTGGTCAGTGCGAGCGGTGGAGTGCTTCCGTGAGCCTGCCGAGAGTGGCGCGGAGCTGTTCGAGTTCTTGGTCCGAAAGTCCGGCAGCATCGGCAAGATGCTGGGGAATCCCGCTGGCCTTGCTGCTGAGCGCCCGCCCGGCTGTGGTCAGGTGGATGGCTACACGGCGTTCGTCTTCGCCGGATCGGCGCCGCTCCACGAAGCCCAGCGCTTCCAGGCGCTTGAGCAGCGGCGACAGTGTGCCCGAGTCGAGCCCCAGCTCCTCCCCCAATTCCTTGACTCCCTTCGCATCGGATTCCCACAGGACCAGCATCACCAGATACTGCGGGTAGGTCAGGCCGAGGTCTTCAAGGATGGGCCGGTACACGGCGGTTGCCGCACGGGAGGCGGCGTAGAGGGCAAAGCACACCTGGCGGTCGAGGCGGGGAGCTTCAGTCATGACCTAAACGATAGTGCACAATTCAATTGTGCACAACTTACCGGATTGGAAAAGGCGCGAACTCGCAGGTAATGCGCCCAAATTGTGGAATTAAGGGCGTTAGCTGCCAGTTCGCGCCAGGGAGTCAGACGGCCCGGAGGTCGCGGATGGTCCTCAGGGCGGCGGCGGTCAGGACCTGGATGCCGAAGCCGAGGGCCCGCTCGTCCAGGATGTAATCGCCGCGGTGGAGATCGTACTCTTCGCCGCCGGGAGTCTTAGTGCCAAGCCGCATCATGGCGCCGGGCAGTTCTGCCAGGAACCAGGCGAAGTCCTCCCCGCCCATGGACTGCGGGGTCAGCACTACCGCGCCTTCGCCGATTTCAGCGCGAGCAGCAGCTTCGATGAGGGCGGTTTCGTGCTCGGAGTTAACTACTGGCGGGACTCCCCTGGTGTGCTCCAGCCGCACGTCCACGCCATACGGCGCGGCCACTTGGTGGACCACCTCATCCAGGAGTTCCCCGGCGCTGTGCCAAGCGTCCCGGTCCAGGCAGCGCATGGTGCCGGCCATGTATCCGCTGCCCGGAATGGCGTTGGGAGCGGACCCGGCGGAGATCTGCCCCCAGACCACGGACACCCCGCTGCGGACATCCACGCGGCGGGACAACACGGCCGGAACGTTCACGGCTATCTGCGACAGGGCAAACACGAGGTCTTCGGTCAGGTGCGGGCGGGAGGTGTGGCCACCCCGGCCTGACAGCTCAATCCGAATGGTGTCCGACGCCGAGGTGATGGCGCCGATGCGCGTTCCGATCTTGCCGACGTCGATACGCGGGTCACAGTGCAGCGCAAGGATCCGCGGGACGCCGTCCAGGACGCCTTGCTCGATGCACGAATGCGCACCGCCGGGCATGGTCTCTTCTGCGGGCTGGAAGATAATACGGACAGTGCCACCCAGCGGCGCTTCCTGGTGCATCCGGTCAAGCACCAAGGCGATGCCCAGCATGGTGGTGGTGTGGACATCATGGCCGCAGGCATGGGTCACGCCGTGGTTCTTGGACGCGAACGGCAGGCCTGTCTCTTCGATGATGGGGAGGGCATCGATATCACCGCGCAGGGCAGTGGCAATGGGGCCCTCACCGACGTCCACCGTCAGCCCGGTTCCGTCAAGCCGCTTGGGTTGCAGGCCGGCAGCCTCAAGCCGTTCCACGAGCCTGTCAGTGGTTCGGAATTCCTTGAACGACAGCTCAGGGTGCGCGTGAAGGTCCCGGCGGAAATCGATCAGTTCCGGAAGGAGCGGCTCCAGCCATGGCCCCACCAACGCGGTGGGCTCAGCTTCAGTAGTGTAATTGCGCACAGATTTACTCTAGCGAGCGTCCACGGAATAGCGGCATCACAGGCGGCGCGTTACGGATTACTCGTCCCGGAGCGACTCGGACCATTGAACTACAGGACGTCGGTGTCGCCGCTTGCCTTCAGCGCATCAACAGCACCCTTGACCCGCTGGGCGTGCTGCTTGGTGGTCACCAGAAGGGCGTCCCCGGTGTCAACGATGACAACGTCCTTGATGCCGATAAGGGCAATGACGCGCTTCGTGTCAGAGACCACCACGCCGCTGGCGTTCTCGGTGAAGACGCGGGCTCCCTCGCCAATAACCGTGACGTCATCCACCTCACGGGCGCTGTTGAGCCGGCCCACCGATGCGAAGTCTCCGACGTCGTCCCAGCCGAAAGTGCCGGGGACCACTGCGACGTCGCCTGCAGCGGCAGCAGGTTCGGCCACCGCGTAGTCAATGGCGATCTTGGGCAGTGTGGGCCAGACCCGTGCCGTGACTGCATCCCGTTCGGGAGTGTCCCACGCCTGGGCAATCTCCTGCAGGCCCTTGAAGAGTTCCGGTTGGTTGGCTTCAAGGTGCTTAAGCATCAGGGCAACGGGAGCCACGAACATACCCGCATTCCAGACGTACTCGCCGCTGTCCACATACTGCTGGGCAACGTCCTCGTCCGGCTTCTCCACGAACTCCACCACCGCCTGGGCACTGGGGGCTCCTTCGATGTGGAGTTCCTGCCCGGCCCGGATGTAGCCGAAACCGGTGGACGGGTGGGTCGGCTTAATGCCGATCGTCACGATCTTTCCCGCGGCTGCCGTATGGATGGCCTCCCGGACGGCTTCCTGGAAAAGGTGGTCCGGGCTGATCACCTGGTCTGCGGCAAAGGAACCCATGATGGTATCCGGGTCCCGTTCGTGCAGGATGGCAGCGGCGAGGCCGATGGCTGCGCCGGAATCCTTCGGCTCGCTTTCGAGCACGAGGTCGGCGTCCTGGACCTCGGGCAACTGGCGGCAGACGGCCGCACGGTGTGCCGTGCCCGTGACCACGAGGACCCGCCGGCCCGCCAAGGGCTCTAGTCGGTCGTACGTGGCACGAAGCAAAGTGCTGCCAGACCCCGTGAGGTCGTGGAGGAACTTGGGAGCTGCTGCGCGTGACAGGGGCCATAGACGGGTCCCCACTCCGCCTGCCGGAATCACCGCAATAAAGCGGTTAAGGGGTGAAGCCGGGCTTGTCACTTTGTTTGTACTCATCACCGCTTACTTTAGCGGACCCGCCCGCGGAGGCCTCCCCAAAGGGCAGCTGGCACGCCCCGAACCGCCCGATCATGTGGCGTTCGTCTCAAAACAGGCGCAAAACCGCGGCAGCAGGAGTCACCAAGGAGTTCCTAAATTGAATAAGCTGTGAGCGAAGCCTAGATTTAGGCCTGAGCTACGAGTGCTCTCGCAGCAGGCGTTCCCCCCGCGTGGATCTCATGCCAGCGCCGCTGTGTTGCAGGGAGGTTTAATCAGTGCCGACAAAACCAGCTGGCACCTTGTACCGCGGCCGTGAAGGCATGTGGTCCTGGGTAGGACACCGTATTACCGGTGTTGTGATCTTTTTCTTCTTGTTGGTCCATGTGCTGGACACCTCATTGGTGCGTGTGTCCCCCGAGGCCTACACGGCTGTGATCGGTGCCTACAAGAATCCCCTGATGGCCCTGGGTGAAACGGGCCTTGTCGCCGCGATTGTCTTCCACGCCTTTAACGGCCTGCGGATCATCGCCGTCGATTTCTGGAAGAAGGGCGCGAAGTACCAGCGCCAAATGCTGTGGACGGTCCTGGCCCTTTGGGTAGTCGTTATGGTCGGCTTCTCCATCCGCCACCTTTCCCTCGCCCTCGGAGGTCACTAAGCCATGACTGCAACTCAGATCCAGAGTCCGCGCAGCGGCAAGATCGCCCCGCAGTACCGCCGCAGCGGCGCATCGAGGGGGAACTTCGAGATGGCCGCTTGGCTGTTCATGCGGCTCTCAGGCGTGGTCCTGGTTGTCCTGATTTTCGGGCACCTCTTTGTGAACCTGCTCGTGGGCGAAGGCATCCACGCCATCGACTTCGGTTTCGTGGCCGGCAAATGGGCCGATCCGTTCTGGCAGTTCTGGGACCTGGCCATGCTGTGGCTCGCCATGCTGCACGGCACCAACGGCGTCCGCACCATTATTAACGACTACGCCGAGAAGGACTCCAGCCGCTTCTGGCTCAAGGCAGTGCTCTATGCTGCCACCGCCGTCATCATCATCCTCGGCACCTTGGTGATCTTCACCTTCAACCCGTGCCCGTTGGACGTCAACGGCGTGCCGCTGCCGGGTGGTTTCTGCCCCGCTGCGTAGCGACCATCTGGAGCCCGCGATTAACCGCGGGCCGCGTTTTGCGGAGCAGGCAACGCCTGCCCGTTGTTTTACACAGAATTTTGAGAGAAAGAGCGTCTGGTATGCAGGTCCATAAGTACGACGTCGTCATCGTCGGTGCCGGTGGCGCTGGCATGCGCGCCGCGATCGAATCCGGTCAGCGCGCCCGCACAGCAGTACTGACCAAGCTCTACCCCACCCGCTCGCACACCGGTGCGGCGCAGGGTGGCATGTGCGCGGCACTTGCCAACGTCGAGGAAGACAACTGGGAGTGGCACACCTTCGACACCATTAAGGGCGGCGACTACCTGGTTGACCAGGACGCCGCCGAAGTCATGGCGAAGGAAGCCATCGACGCCGTGCTGGACCTTGAGAAAATGGGCCTGCCGTTCAACCGCACGCCTGAAGGCCGCATCGACCAGCGCCGCTTCGGCGGCCACACCCGCGACCACGGCAAGGCACCGGTCCGCCGCGCCTGCTACGCCGCAGACCGCACGGGCCACATGATCCTGCAGACTCTCTACCAAAACTGCGTCAAGCACAATGTGGAGTTCTACAACGAGTACTACGTCCTGGATCTCCTGACGGTCGAAGAGGACGCGGTCCGCGAGGACGGCACGCCGTACAAGCAGAAGCGTGTTGCCGGCGTCGTATCCTATGACCTCGCCTCCGGTGAACTGCACGTATTCCAGGCCAAGTCCGTGGTGTTCGCCTCCGGCGGTGCTGGCAAAGTCTTCAAGACCACCTCCAACGCCCACACCCTGACCGGCGACGGCATGGGCATCGCGTTCCGCCGCGGCATCCCCCTGGAGGACATGGAGTTCTTCCAGTTCCACCCGACAGGCCTCGCCGGCCTGGGCATCCTGCTTTCCGAGGCAGCCCGCGGTGAAGGTGCCATCCTTCGTAACTCCGAGGGTGAGCGCTTCATGGAGCGCTACGCCCCCACCATCAAGGACCTCGCACCCCGTGACATCGTGGCCCGCTCCATGGCCAACGAAGTCCGTGAAGGCCGCGGCTGTGGTCCGAACAAGGACTACGTCCTCCTGGACCTGACCCACCTGGAGCCTGCGCACATCGATGCCAAACTCCCGGACATCACTGAATTTGCACGGACCTATCTGGGCGTGGAGCCTTACACGGAGCCTGTCCCGGTGTTCCCGACGGCCCACTACGCCATGGGCGGCATCCCCACGAACATCACCACCGAGGTCCTGCAGGACAATGACACCGTGGTGCCGGGCCTGTACGCCGCCGGTGAAGTGGCATGCGTTTCCGTCCACGGCTCCAACCGCCTCGGCACCAACTCCCTCCTGGACATCAACGTGTTCGGCAAGCGCGCCGGCATTGCGGCGGCTGAATACGCCAAGACGGCCGACTTCGTGGACCTCCCGGAGGATCCCGAGGCTTACACCATCGAACTGCTGGACATTGCCCGGAACGGCAACGGCGACGAGAAGGTGGCCGTGATCCGCAAGGAACTCCAGGACACCATGGACGCCAACATGCAGGTGTTCCGTACGGCCGACACGCTGAACCAGGTCCTTCGGGACATCGAGTCCTTCGAGGCCCGCTACAAGAACATCAGCGTCCAGGACAAGGGCAAGCGCTTCAACCTGGACCTTCTGGAAGCCGTTGAACTCGGCTTCCTGCTGGAGTTGGCCAAGGTCATGACCGTGGCAGCCCTGCATCGTGAGGAATCCCGCGGTGGACACTTCCGCGAGGATTTCCCGGACCGTGACGACGAAAAATTCATGAAGCACTCCATGGCGTACAAGGACGACCACGCCCCGGCCGACGGCTCTGCAGAAGCAATTGCCGGCATCCGCCTGGCCACCAAACCGGTTGTCTTTACCCGCTACGAGCCGATGGTGAGGAAGTACTAAGATGTCCGCCGAACTTGCTGAGCCAGCCTCAAAGATCGAACTGCCCGCCCACATCGGAGGCGGCGGCGAGATCCCCACATTCGATGTCACGCTCCGCGTGCGCCGTTACAACCCCGAGGTGTCCGAGGACGCCACATGGGACGACTTCAAGGTGACCATGTACGGCACCGACCGCGTGCTGGATGCCCTGCACAAGGTCAAGTGGGAGATCGACGGCAGCGTTTCGTTCCGCCGCTCCTGCGCCCACGGCGTCTGCGGCTCCGATGCCATGCGCATCAACGGCCGCAACCGCCTCGCCTGCAAGACACTCCTGAAGGACCTGGACACGTCCAAGCCCATCACGGTTGAGCCGATCAAGGGCCTGCCGGTCGAGAAGGACCTGATCGTGGACATGGAGCCGTTCTTCCAGTCGTTCCGTGAAGTCATGCCCTTCCTCATCAACAAGGGCCACGAGCCCACCAAGGAACGGCTGCAGTCCGCCGAGGACCGTGAGCGCTTCGACGACACCACCAAGTGCATCCTCTGCGCTGCGTGCACGTCCTCGTGCCCCGTGTTCTGGACGGACGGGCAGTACTTCGGCCCGGCCGCCATCGTGAACGCCCACCGCTTCATCTTCGATTCACGTGATGATGCCGGCGACATGCGCCTGGAGATCCTGAACGACAAGGAAGGCGTGTGGCGTTGCCGCACCACCTTCAACTGCTCCGAAGCGTGCCCCCGCGGCATCCAGGTGACCCAGGCCATCGCCGAGGTCAAGCAGGCAATCCTCTCCCGCAAGATCTAGTTCACGTCTTACCGAACGACGGCGTCATGCACTGAAAGTGTTAATGGCGCCGTCGTCTGTTTTAACACACGACGGCCATAACGAAAGGGCACGCCATGTCCCGCTCCGAAAAAGTCAGCTTCGCAGGTTCCACCGGGGAACTCCTGTCGGGCATCATCGACGTCCCGGAGGGTCCAGTGCGCGGCTGGGGCGTGTTCTCCCACGGCTTCACGCTGGGCAAGGATAGCCCGTCCGCTTCACGGATGTGCAAGGCCCTGGCTGACACAGGCATCGGCATGCTCCGCTTCGACAACCTGGGCCTGGGCGAATCCGCCGGCCACTGGTCGGAGGGTTCCTTCAGCCATAAGGTGGCCGACACCGTCAAGGCTGCCGAATTCATGCGGGAAGAGGGCAAGGCCATCTCGCTGCTGGTAGGCCACTCCTTCGGCGGGGCCGCCGTACTGTCTGCCGCCCGCCAGATTCCAGAGCTCGACGCCGTTGCAACAGTAGGCGCCCCCTTCTCACCCAAGCACGTGGCGCACGTCTTCGACGCTGCCCTGGATAAGATCCTCAGCGAGGGCAGTGCCGAAGTGGACCTCGGTGGGAAGCGCGTGGAGATCCGCAAGCACTTTGTGGAGGACCTGGAAAACGCCGACCTCACGGACTGCATCCGCCAGTTGCACAAGCCGCTGATGGTGCTCCACTCCCCCACGGACAACACGGTGGGCATCGAGAATGCCAGCTCCATTTTCCAAACCGCCCGCCACCCCCGGAACTTCGTCTCCCTCGAGGGCAGCGACCACCTGCTCACCGGCAAGGGTCAGGCAGCGCGGGCGGCGAGGATTATTTCTGCCTGGGCCGACCAGTACCTGGACGCCGGGAAGTAGCGCCCGGCCTGTCCTTGGCACGCCCCACCACGGGCACCTTGCCGGGTTGCACGTGGCGCGAGCCCCACCCGGCTTTCTCGTGCTCCGAGGGAACGCTCCGCAGGTCCACGTCGCGGATGGCGGACCAGCTGGCGCATACGAGGTAGACCTGACTGACCAGGTTGAACCAGATCAGCAGGCCGATAATGATGGCAAACGGCGCCAGGATGGGATTGCGGCCGGCACCGGCCAGCAGTTCGGTGCTGAAGACCTGCAGCGCGGCCGTCCCGACTCCGGCCAGGATAGTGCCCTCCAGTAGTGCCCGCTTGGACAGCTTGAGTCCTCCGGCAAGGCGGAACATGATCACCGCGGTAACCCAGTTCAGTGTCAGCGGAACGCCGATCTTGATCACCGTAGTGAGCGGCCCCGCCACGGCGTCTTCCAACTGCAGGAAATCCGTGACCCAACCTGCCGCGGTCCCAAACACAAGCGAAGCTCCGGCGCTGATGACCAAGGCGACACCCAAGAGGAGGAGGGTCCCGGCGTCGCGCAGTTTGAGGACAATGGGGTTGACCTTCAGGGGCGGGAGCTGCAATACGCCGCGGAGTCCGTCCCGCAGGGCAGCGATCCAGCCCAGCGACGTCACCACCGTGACCACTGCCGCAATCACCGCGGTCCAGCCAAGGCCGTCGGGGTTCAACAGGTCCCGGGGATCCACAAGGCCTTCCCCGCCGTCCACTTTAAGCAGTCCCGGAGCACTCTGGGCCACGCTGGCGATAATCGTGTCCAGGAGGGCCGGCTGGCCCCGCAGCACCAGCCCGGCGATCGAAAAGCCAGTGGCCAACAGGCCGGTGATGGAGAAGAACATCCGGAAGCCGATGCCGGCGCTCATCAGCGGGCCGTGCTGGAGGTTGTAGTGCTGCCAGGCGCGCATTGGCCGGAAAGCGTTAAGCCGCGCCAGAAGCCACTGGAACATAGCCACAGCACTGGCCACCGGGCCGCCGTCGGACCTCTTGGCTTTGCCCCATTCCATCCGTTTCTGGATGACGGCAAGCCTCAGGCGCGAGCGTTCAGTGGGAAGAGGCGGGTCCCCCGGAGTTGGCGGCTGCGTCCGCGGCCCAGGCCCCGGCGTCGTTGTCAGTTTCGGTCCCAAAGTCCAGCTCTTCCCGTAGCTGCCAGATGCCGTCAGCATCGTGCTCGTAAAGTCCCATGCTAACCACAGGGAACGTCGCCCTATAGTCCTTCAGGACCGTTTCAGCTTCGTCGAGGCTTTCGGGAGCGACGTCGTGGGCGATCGTCACGTGGGGATGGTACGAGAACGGCAGGTCACGCTGGAGCGGTCCGGTCTGGAGTTTCTCGTGCAGCTCCACGCAGGACTCGAATCCGTCCTCAACGTTGATGTACACCACCGGGGATACAGGCCGGAAAGTGCCGGTGCCCGCTATGGTCACCATGAACGGTTCCTGCCTCCGCGCCACCTCGCGGACGTGCTCCCGCGTAGCCTCCCAGTCCTGGGTGGGCGTGGTGGTGATCAGTGTGATGTGGGCAGGGATCACCGCCGCCATGGGATCACCGAACGAAGCGCGCCACCGTTGAAGTTCTTTCGCGATGGCAGGGGGGAATCCCAGAATGACGCCTACGCTCATTCCTTCACTGACATTGCTTGAGACCGACATCGGGTTAGCGGACTCCCGGTGCGCCGCCATAGGGAAGGAATCCCACCTTGGCATAGACGTCGCTGAGAGTGACGGACGCGATCTCCCGGGCCTTGTCTGCGCCATGGGCCAGGAGCCGGTCCAGCTCGGCAGGGTCCGACAGGAGCTCGTTGGCGCGGTCCCGGATGGGGGTCAGGTGGCCCACGACCGCTTCCGCCAGGTCCACTTTGAGGTGTCCGTACATCTTTCCCTGGTAGCTCTCCACCAGCTGCTCCACGCTCTGGCCGGTCACCCCGGAGAAGATGGTGAGCAGGTTGGAGACGCCAGGCTTGGTTTCGCGGTCGAAGCGGATTTCCGTTTCCGTGTCCGTGACCGCGGATTTGATGCGCTTAGCCGTGATCTTGGGCTCGTCAAGGAGGTTGATCAGGCCGGCCGGCGATTCGGCGGATTTGGACATCTTCGCCGTGGGGTTCTGCAGGTCGTAGATTTTCGCGGACTCCTTCTGGATGAAGGGCTGCGGCACCGTGAACGTTTCCCCGAAGCGCGAGTTGAAGCGTGTGGCGAGGTCACGGCTCAGCTCCACATGCTGGCGCTGGTCCTCCCCTACCGGGACGCCCTCCGGCTGGTACAGGAGGATGTCGGCCGCTTGCAGGATGGGGTAGGTAAACAGCCCAACACTGGCGAAATCAGTGCCCTGTTTCTGCGCCTTGTCCTTGAACTGGGTCATCCGGGACGCTTCACCGAAGCCGGTAATGCAATTCAGGACCCACGCGAGCTGTGCGTGTTCGGGCACCTGTGACTGGACGAACAGGGTGCACTTGTGGACGTCCACGCCGCCGGCGATGTATTGGGCCGCAGTGATCCGCGTACGCCGTGCCAGCTCGGCGGGATCCTGGGGGACGGTGATCGCGTGCAGGTCCGGGATGAAGAAGACGGCGTCGTATTCGTCCTGCATCCGGACCCAGTTAACGAGGGCGCCGAGATAATTGCCGAGGTGCAGCGAATCTGCCGACGGCTGCATGCCGGACAGGATGCGGTGCCGCACACCGGTGGCGGGCAGGTCAGCTTGCGCGTGGGCGGTCACGGCGTCAGGTGCCGGCGACGCGGCGGGGCCGGTGACTGTTGAAGAGGTGGTCATTCGTTGTGGCCTTAAATCTAGAGCCGGTAGTCCACTACCAGCGGTGCATGGTCAGAGAAACGGGTGTCCCATGACGGCGCCCTGTCAACGACTGCGGAGAATGCGGCTGCAGCCAGTTCCGGGGTGGCCAGGTGGTAGTCGATCCGCCAGCCAGTGTCATTGTCAAAGGCCTGACCCCGCTGCGACCACCACGTGTAAGGGCCGTCCACACTGCCGGCCAGGCCCCGGTGGACATCCTTCCAGCCGATGTCCTCGCCGAAGAACCGGTCAAAGTACGCGCGTTCCTCAGGCAGGAAGCCGGCCTTTTTCACATTGCCCTTCCAGTTACGGATGTCCAATTCCGTATGGCCCACGTTCAGGTCACCCACCACCAGGCCGTGGTCGCTGTGCTTGGTCAGTTCCGGCAGGCGCGTGCTCATGGCATCCAGGAAACGGTACTTGTCCGCCTGCTTGGGGGTTCCGGCTTCACCGGAGTGCACGTAGGCACTGGCAACGGTCAGCTGCACCGGTTCCCCGGCAGTATCGGTCAGCCTGAAATCTGCTTCCACCCACCGGCCGGCGGTGGCGAAGTAGTCGTCCCCGATGCCGTTGCGGGTCTCCAGCGGCTCTTCGCGGGAGGCGATTGCGACGCCGGCCCGGCCCTTGGCTTCGGCTTCAGCGTGCAGGATGTGCCAGCCATCGCCGAGGAGCTCCCGAACGATCGCGTCAGGGGCCCGGACTTCCTGGAGGCAAAGGATGTCCACCTCGCGGGGCTCCAGCCACGCCGCCATGCCATTCCTGAAGGCAGCGCGGAGGCCGTTAACGTTGACTGATGCGATGCGAAGGTGGTCCTTCTTCAATGCCGAGCTCACCCGCTCCACTCTAGTCGATGACCGTTCCGGTGACCGGGTCCTCCGTGCCGCCCGAGGAGCGGATCATGTCCCGGGCATTTGTGGCGGTGATTTCGATAGTCTCCAGCGCGCGGCGGATGGTGTCCTGGTCGGCGGCCTCACCCTTGGCGCGCTCCTGCTCCACCACCCGGACCTGAACCTGGACGATCTTGAAGGAGTGGTCAAGCTTGAGGTCGCGGACTTCGTCCGC
Organism: Pseudarthrobacter sp. CCNWLW207; assembly: GCF_037203945.1. Lineage (NCBI taxonomy): Bacteria > Bacillati > Actinomycetota > Actinomycetes > Micrococcales > Micrococcaceae > Pseudarthrobacter > Pseudarthrobacter sp. CCNWLW207. Next base: position 215,264 of record NZ_JBBCBS010000001.1, read on the forward strand.
TTCGGAGCGCTCGTAGACCACGCGGGTGCCGCCATGGTCCGCAGAGGACGACGACGGCGCGCGGCCAGCTGCAGTGTTAAAGGCATTCTGGGCTTCCGTCAGCTTGGCGCCGGCCTTCTTGGCGGCCTTTTGGATGCTGAAGACCACAAAGGCTGCCAATGCGAGCCAGAAGGCGGCGATAATGGCCACAACCCAACCCACGACGTCGTTCTGGTTGGCTGCGAAGATGACCGCGACCACAAAGGCGACGACAAAAATCATCATTCCCGGCCCACTGATCCGGAGCATGGAGAAGCCGCCCTTGGCTGGTTTGGACGCAGAGTGAGGGTTACCCAGAGATCGCATTCCTACATTGTCTCAAACGCTGCGGCGGGCTACGGTACCTTCCACCCCCGGCGAACACCACCCCAACTAGGTAGCAGCAGATGTCGTTTTGAGCGCTCATAACGACATCTGCTGCTACCTAGTTGGGAAGGCCTACTTCAGGAACAGCTTGCGGAGGCGGACCGTGGTGAGCAGCATCCCCAGCGCCGTCATCGCTACGTAATAGCCGATATGGATGGCGGTGGCCGGAGTGAAGGTTCCGACGCTGATCTGGCGCAGCAGTTCCACCCCATGCCAAAGGGGCATGGCCTGGATGAGCCACTGGATGTACTGGGGGTAGACGCTGAGCGGGTAGAACGTAGCGCTGAACAGGAACATCGGCAGCATGATGAAGTTGATCCAGTCCATCTGCTGAAAGGTCTTCAGGAAACTGGTGATGCCCATCCCCATGCTGGCGAATCCGAAGGCGATCAACACTGAGGCCGGAATCATCAGGATGGCCCAGGGAGTGGTGATCAGTCCCATCAGGCCCATCACGGCTGTGAACCCGGTGGCATACAACAGGCCGCGCAACAAGGCCAGGAAGATCTCGCCCAAGGCAACGTCCAAGGGCCCCAATGACGTGTAAAGCATGCCTTGGTAGAGCTTTGCGAAGTTCATCTTGAAAAAGACGTTCCAGGTGGAGTCGTACACGGCGCCGTTCATGGCGGAGACGGCCAGCAGTGCCGGTGCGATGTAGGCCGCGTAGCTGATCTCGGTCCCATCGGGTCCCTGCACTGAACCCACAATGGCACCCAGCCCGACACCCATGGAGATCAGGAACAGTACCGGCTCAAAGAACCCGGACAGCATGACCAGCCAGTTGGTGCTCTTAGTGGCCATCAGCCCGCGCGAAATGACGGCTTTGGCGTTGCGTGAATACAGCGGTCCGAAGGTCCTGTTTCGGGCCGCGTCCGCCACGCTGTGGCCGCCGGTGACGATGCTCATTGCCCCAGCCTTTGGACGAACTGGCGTCTGGTAAGGACCCAGCCCACCGCTGCGAGTACCACCAGCACCACGATATGGACCATGGTGAGAACCGGCGGTTCCTCGTACCCGTAGCTGAAGACCCTGCCCAGTTCGGTGCCGTGCCAGATGGGTGAGATCCAGCCAATCCACCGGACGGCCCACGGCAGCGTATCAAGCGGGAAGAACGTTCCGGAGAAGAGGAACAGCGGCATGACGATGAACCGCATCACCAAGGCGAACTGCCCTTTGTCCTCCTTGATGGATGCCGAATACGCCATGAGCGGCAGGCCAAAGGACAGTCCGGCCAGAGTCGCTACGACGATTCCCGCCCAGCCCCAGCCGGAGGGCGAGGCACCGAACAATGCCACGGCGGCGAAGTAGATGGCGGACTGCAGCAGCAGCCTCAGGGTAACGGCGATGATCTGACCGGCGGCGATCTGCTCCGGTGTCAACGGGGAGGCGTGCGGGCCGTAATAAATCCGGCGCCATTTGAACCCGTCCATCACGGGGAAGGTGAACTCGTTGGCAGCGGTCATGACGGCGGCGGACACAAGCAGCGCCGGGGCTATGAACGCCAGGTAGCTGACTCCGCCGAAGGCGGCTGCATCGTCGGCGTCCACCAGGGTGGCAAGCCCCACACCCATCGCAAAAAGGTAGGCCACCGGCTGCCCCACGCTATACATCAGGATGGACCAGCCGTAGCCCTTCATGACCCGGAGGACCTGCTCCGCATAGTAGAAGGCACCCCACCTGCGTGCCCGGGCGGCGGATACCTCGGGCGGATGGGCACGTGGGGCCATGGCGGTCAGGGCAGCATCGTCAGTCAACGAGGCTCCTGCCGGTCAGGCGCAGGAAGACGTCCTCCAGCGAAGACCGCCGCACCAGGGATGTCAGCGGCCGCAGTCCACGGGAAGAAACCTGCTCAAGGGCAGCCTCGCCGTCGTTCGCGTAAATGAGCACCCGGTCCGGAAGCGCTTCGAGGCGTTCGCCGATCCCCTGCAGTTCCCCGCCAATAGTGCCATTGCGCTCCGACCCAAACCGCAGCTCCAGCACCTCGCGGGTGGAGTGCTCCCGGATCAGCTGCGCCGGCGATCCTTCGGCCATGATCCTGCCCTTGTCCACCACGATGAGCCGGTCGCACAGTTGCTCCGCTTCATCCATATAGTGCGTAGTGAGGATCAGGGTCACGCCCTGCTCTTTGAGCCGGAACAGCCGGTCCCACAGGATGTGCCGCGCCTGCGGATCGAGGCCGGTGGTGGGCTCATCCAGCAGGAGGATGCGCGGTTCATTGATGAGGGAGCGGGCGATGGTGAGGCGCCGCTTCATCCCGCCGGACAGGGCATCGACCTTCGATTTTGCTTTGTCGGTGAGCTGGGCGAACTCCAGCAATTCGTCGGCCTTCGGCTTGAGGTAGCTCATGGGCAGACCGAAATAGCGGCCGTAGACCAAGAGGTTGTCCCGGACCCTCAGTTCCTCATCCAAATTGTCCTGCTGAGGCACCACGCCCAAGTGCGCGCGGACCTCCGGCCCGTGGCTGTCCGGGTCCAGTCCCATGATGCTGAGATCGCCGGAGGTGCGTTGCGTGACCGCGCCGATCATCTTCATGGTGGTGGATTTCCCCGCCCCATTCGGTCCAAGCAGGCCGAACGACTCCCCGGCCGGAACGCTGAAGGTAACTCCGTCGACGGCGGCCACGTCGGCGTAGGTCTTGCGCAGGTTTTCCGCGGCGATAACTGTCTGCTGCTTCATCGGAGGGCCAGCGGGGGCGGTGGAGGACACGATGGCTTTATTGTGCACCCTCCGCAGACTAGTGGAGCCCCCCGGAATGTGAAAGAGGACTTGCACTTGGTTCCGGAACGGCCGACGGCGGCACCGCCCTCGTGCCCGGCAATGAGCTATTGCACGCACCGGGACCCCGGCGTAGCGTGATTTCCGCTAGGGGCCGGAACAAAACCATCTATCTGAGGACGCATCATGAAAAGTCACGCGCTGCGGACCGCGGCAGTAGCGGCCGCTATCCTTTCCCTGGCAGGAACCGCCGGCCCTGCCACCGCAAAGGCCGGCGGCTCTCCGGCCATCCCGTTGAACACCGAGCAGGAGGTCACCGGCTCCAACACCGGCGCCAGCGGCTTCTTCACCTACTCCATTGACGGCTCAGAACTCTGCTACACGCTCACCGCTCGCAACCTTTCCGAACCGGCGACCGCCGCGCACATCCACGTGGCACCCCGGAATGTGGCCGGTCCCGTCGTGGTACCGCTGACTGTGGGCAGCGGAACCAGCTGGACCGTCGACACCTGCACCACAGCGGACCCCGCACTCCTGGCAGCCATTGAGGCCAGTCCGCGCAGCTACTACGTCAACGTCCACACACCTACCTTCCCGGGCGGCGAGATCCGCGGGCAACTGAAGTAGGGCTGCGGCTTCCACAACAAAGCCCGACGTCGGCACCTGCGTAAGGTGCCGACGTCGGGCTTTGTTGGTTGCTGTCCTGGCTTGGTGCTAGGCGATCCCCGAGCCGCTTTTCGCTGCCAATTGGCGTTCGGCGGCTTCCACTACGTTGGTCATCAGCAGCGCGACGGTCATCGGGCCAACTCCCCCGGGGTTCGGAGAAATCCAGCCAGCTACCTCGGCAGCGGCGGGATCGATATCGCCGTGGACCTTGCTCTTGCCCGTCTCAGGGTCACTTTCACGGGTGACACCGACATCGAGCAGGGCCGCTCCCGGCTTCACGTCCGCAGCCTTGACGATGTGCTTGACACCCGCCGCACCCACAATGACGTCCGCCTGCCGCAGCAGCTCCGAAAGGTTCTCGGTGCCAGTGTGCGTCAGGGTCACGGTGGCGTTGACGGCCCGCCGGGTGAGCAGGAGGCCGATTGAGCGTCCGATGGTAACGCCGCGGCCCACCACCACCACGTGTTTGCCGGCGAGGCTGTAGCCGTTGCGCTCCAGGAGCTCGATGACGCCGCGGGGCGTGCACGGCAGCGGCGAAGTGATCTCGCCATTGACGTTGAGCACAAGCCGGCCGAGGTTGGTCGGGTGCAGGCCGTCGGCATCCTTGGCGGGGTCGATCCGCTCGAGGATGGCGTCGGTGTCCAGGTGCTTGGGCAGCGGCAGCTGCACGATGTAACCGTGGCAGGCGGGATCCGCATTGAGATCATCAATGAGGGCCTCGACCTGCGCCTGGGTGGCATCTGCCGGAAGCTCACGCTGGATCGAGTTCATCCCGATTTCCACAGACTGCTTGTGCTTCATGGACACGTACAGCTGCGAGGCCGGGTCCGCTCCCACGAGCACCGTGGCAATGCCTGGAGTGACGCCGTGGGCTTTGAGGGCCGCTACACGCTCAGTCAGCTCGGATTTGATGGCGGACGCGGCTGCCCTGCCGTCAAGGATCTTCGCGGTCTGCACCATGGACGGGGTTACCACTGCTCGTGCTGCGGGTAGAGCGGGAAGTCGGCGGCGAGCTTGTCCACGCGGGACTGCAGGGCCTCGACGTCGGTAGCCGTGCCGGCCTTCAGTGCGGTGGCGATGATCTCGGCCACCTCAGTGAACTCCTCGGCGCCGAAGCCGCGGGTGGCCAGTGCCGGGGTGCCGATGCGCAGCCCGGAGGTGACCATCGGCGGGCGGGGGTCGAACGGAACGGCGTTGCGGTTCACGGTGATGCCCACGGAGTGGAGGAGGTCCTCGGCCTGCTGGCCGTCCAGCTGGGAGTTGCGCAGGTCAACGAGGACCAGGTGGACGTCGGTGCCGCCAGTAAGGACCGAGACGCCGGCTTCGGCGACGTCGGCCTGGTTGAGGCGGTCGGCGATGATCTTGGCGCCTTCAAGGACGCGCTCCTGGCGCTCTTTGAATTCCTCGGTGCCGGCGATCTTGAAGGCGACGGCCTTGGCAGCGATGACGTGCATGAGCGGACCGCCCTGCTGGCCCGGGAAGACGTTGGAGTTGAGCTTCTTGGCCCACTCCTGCTTTGCCAGGATCACGCCGGAGCGGGGACCGGCGAGCGTCTTGTGCACGGTGGAAGTGACGACGTCGGAGTAAGGCACCGGGCTAGGGTGCAGGCCTGCGGCAACCAGCCCGGCGAAGTGTGCCATGTCGGTCCAGAGCAGCGCACCCACTTCATCGGCGATGGAGCGGAAGGCAGCGAAGTCCAGGTGGCGCGGGTAGGCGGACCAGCCGGCAATGATGACCTGCGGCTTTTCGGCGATGGCCTGCTCGCGCAGCTTGTCCATGTCCACGCGGAAGTTGTCCTCCTCCACCTGATAGGCGGCGACGTTGTACAGCTTGCCGGAGAAGTTCAGCTTCATGCCGTGGGTCAGGTGGCCGCCGTGCGCCAGGGACAGGCCCAGGATCTTGTCACCGGGGGTGATCATGGCGGAGAGTGCTGCGGCGTTGGCCTGCGCGCCGGAGTGCGGCTGGACATTGGCGTACTCGGCGCCGAACAGTGCCTTGACGCGGTCGATCGCCAACTGCTCGGCGACGTCCACGTATTCACAACCGCCGTAGTAGCGGCGGCCCGGGTAGCCCTCGGCGTACTTGTTGGTCAGGACGGAGCCCTGGGCTTCCATCACGGCGCGCGGGGCGAAGTTTTCCGACGCGATCATTTCCAGGGTGCCGCGCTGGCGGCCAAGTTCCTGGTCGAGGACTGCGGCGATTTCGGGATCGAGCTCGGCCAGCGACTGGTTGCTGACTGCGGCTGTTGTGGTGGCGGTAGTAGTCACGAAAAACTCCTGGCTAGGGATACGGGCACTGCTAAGGTCAGGCTACCGGCTGGCGCACGCCGCCGCCGCTTGATGACAGGGCGTGAAAGTGCGTGCTGTTTCCCGGCAGGGTTGCAGCACTTGTCCGGCAAAACATGACCCTCGGCCCAGGCGTACGATCCGTGGTCTTCGTGATTGCCGCTCCCTGGTGGTTAGCCACCCAACGCCAGTTGCGACTGAACAAGACTACCAAATGCAGCACGTGGGCGCGGGTAGGCTGGTAGGCGTGAGTAATGAGCAGCTGAACCAAGCGTATGTAGTAACCCTGTCCTGCCCGGACCGCCCCGGAATCGTGCACGCCGTGGCCGGTGCCCTTCTGGTGGCAGGCTGCAATATTACGGACTCGCAGCAGTATGGCAGTCCGGCCACCGGAAACTTCTTCATGCGGGTGGAAGTCACGACGACGGCCGCCAAGTCCGAGCTCCAGTCAGCGCTTGAGCCGGTGGTCGAGGCTTTCGGGATGCAGTGGAGCCTCAACGCCGTGGACCAGAAGGTGCGGACCCTGCTGATGGCCAGCACGTCAGCCCACTGCCTCAACGACATCCTCTTCCAGCAGCGTTCCGGCACCCTCCCCATCGACATCCCCGCCATCGTCTCAAACCACCAGGACCTCGCCGGGCTGGCCGAGTTCTACGGCATTCCGTTCCACTACATTCCCGTCACGCCTGACACCAAGGCCCAGGCCGAGGACAAGCTGCGGGCCATCATGGCCGAACACGACATCGAACTGACGGTGCTGGCCCGCTACATGCAGATCCTTTCGGACGACCTTTGTGCCGAACTGACCGGCAAGGCTATCAACATCCACCACTCATTCCTGCCCTCCTTCAAGGGCGCGCGGCCATACCACCAGGCCCATGCCCGCGGCGTGAAGCTGATCGGAGCCACGGCCCACTACGTCACGGCCGCGCTGGACGAGGGGCCGATCATCGAGCAGGAAGTGATCCGGGTGGACCATGCCCGCACACCGGAACAGTTCGTGCAGATGGGCCGGGACGTCGAAGGCCGCACGCTGGCCCAGGCAGTCCAGTGGCATGCTGAGCACCGGGTGCTGCTGGACGGCAACAGGACCGTTGTCTTTAACTAGGGGATTAAACTAGCGGAGCGGAGGCAGCCATGGTGCCTGGCAGGGAGGACCCCGGCAGCGAGCAGCGCCTCGCCGAGTTCTACAACCGCCGTGCCGCGTCCGGCTGGGATCATCCCCTGTCTCCACGGCGTGTGGAGGCACGCGAACGATTCATTGGCCTGCTTAAGTCCGAAGGTCGCCACGACGTCCTCGAAATCGGCACTGGCCCAGGCCAGGACGGCCTGAAATTTGTCCAGGCCGGTATCCGTTACACCGGTGTTGACCTCGCCGAGGAGCACGTCCGTCAGGCCCGCTCCAAAGGCTTGGACGTCTCTGTCGCAAGCGCCCGGCGGCTGCCCTTCGCCGATGGCGCCTTTCCTGCTGTCTGGTCCATGAGCACGCTCCTGCACATCCCCGCTGCTGACATCGACGGCGTCCTGCGTGAACTGGTGCGCATCGCGGCACCCAACGCTCCGATCGCCGTCGGCCTCTGGTCCGGTGCTGACGAGGAGGTGCTGAACCCCGAGGACGACCTTGAATCCCGGCGGTTCTTCAGCCGGCGCAGCGACGAAACGGTTCGGAAGGTTTTCGGACGGCACGGAACCATCGAGGACTTTGTCACCTGGCCGGAGGGCACGGGCGAGGAATCCGGCCCCGGCGCGGGGAACTGGACGCAGCACTACCAGTTCCTCATCCTCCGCACCCCACCCGCCCCAACTAAGTAGCAGCAGATGTCGTTTTGAGCGCTGAAAACGACATCTGCTGCTACCTAGTTGGGGTGGGGGATGTCCTAGGCTTGGGCCATGGCTCCCCTATACGATTTCGCCGGCGCGTCACCGGCCGTCCACGACTCCGCCTTCATCGCCCCCACCGCATCGATCATTGGCCAGGCCACCCTCGCCGAGGACTCCAGCGCGTTCTACGGTGTCTCCGTCCGGGCGGACACCGCAACCATCAGCGTGGGGGCCGGAAGTAACCTTCAGGACAACGTGGTGCTGCACGCTGACCCGGGATTTCCTTGCAGCGTTGGAGCAGGAGTCAGCGTGGGGCACGCCGCCGTCGTCCATGGCTGCACCGTGGAGGACGACTGCCTGATCGGCATGGGGGCAACCGTGCTCAATGGCGCGGTGATCGGCACCGGCTCGCTCGTGGCGGCCGGCGCCGTCGTGCTGGAAGGCACTGTAGTGCCGCCGCGGTCACTCGTGGCCGGGGTTCCCGCCAAGGTGCGGCGGGAACTCACCGACGAGGAGTTCGACGGCGTGAAGCAAAACGCCGCCCGCTACGTCGAACTGGCACGGGCGCACCGGGAACTGCACGGCTAATCTCCACCCGCCCGCCCCAGGACACGCAATCGGTGTGGGGACGCCCAAAAACGGGTGTCCCCACACCGATTCTGCGTCCTCAGGCTGTTTCTGCGTCCTCAGTCCAGGCTGATCGGCCCCATGGCGTCCAGGAGCTCACCCGGACCCGGGTTCCCCGGAGCCGATGAACCGCCCAAGTGGTTCACCACTCCCCACACGGCGTTCAAGCCGGTGGTCACGGCGCCTTCGGCCCAGCCCGCTGTGAAGGACACATCGTCACCGGCGAGGAAGATCCCGCGCTGGCTTTCGGGCAGCTTGTCCTGCTTGAAATGCGTGAACAGCCGCTGCTGGTAACGGTAGTGCCCGGGCAGGTTTGCTTTGAAGGCACCCATGAAGTTGGGATCGGCCTCCCAGGAAACCGTGATGGGCTGGCCAACGATGTGGCTGGCGATGTCCACTCCCGGGTAGATCTGCTCCAGTGAATGCAGCATCAGTTCAACGCGCTCGTCCGCATCCAGAGCCAGCCATTTCAGCGCGTCATCATTCCAGGTGTAGGACAGCAGGATCACGGCTGGCTTGTCCGGACCGTCATCCAGGAGGTAGGTGGCCCTGTTCAGCCGGTCCGTCAGGGTCATCGACAGCACCTCACGGCCTGTGTCCGGATCCACGTCCTTCCAGAACGGCCGGTCCACCATCACAAACGTCTTGGACGACTGCATGTAATGGGAGCGCTCGATCGCGGTCCACAGCTCGGCGGGGAACAGTGCCTCCTCCGTGTGGATGCGCGTGGAGAGCAGCCAGGACTGGCACGTGGTCACCACAGCCGGGTAGCTGGCCTCCCGGCCCCAGCGCTCCCGGATCCGGAGGCCGCCGTCGGAATCGCGGCTGATCCTGCCCACAGCCCCGCGGGGCGAGCCGGAGTGAAGGGAAGCCAAGGACGTGCCGTCCGGCCAGTGGGCCATGCCCGACGGCGCGTGCTGCCATAGTGCCTCGGGCAGCCGTTGCGCTCCCCCGCTGATGAGCCGGTGCTGGTCATCGGCATCCGTGTAGACCACACGGAGGATTTCCAGGATGGAGTTGGGGAAGTCTGTGTCCCAGCCGCCGGTGCCGAAGCCCACCTGGCCAAAGGCTTCACGGTGCGCAAAACCGGCTTCCTTGAAGGACTCGCTCCCGGCGATGAAGCCATAGAAGGTCTGCTCGTCCATGAGCGGCAGCAGCTCGTTCCACAGGTCCTTGATCCGGCCGGTGTCCCGCGCCCGGATGGCTTCCTGCATTTCAACGAACTTGGCGCCGTCGTTTACCGCGGCCTTCCAGGCATCCGCCACCTCGCGGAAGAACGGCGGCAGGTCCTGGGCGGTCTCGGCGTAGTGCTTCTGGCCGGCCAGTTCGATGACCGTGCTCGAGGTGACGGGCGCCAGCGGGTTGGGGAAGTCCTGGGTTTCCAGCCCCAGCAGGTCCACGTAGTGGTAAAACGCCTTGCCGGACACGGGGAACCGCATCCCTCCGAGGTCGGCCACCACGCTCGGGGCGGACGGGAAGCTGGCTGTGCGCAGGCGCCCGCCGATCCTGTCCGCTTCGTAGACAACAGGGCGCAACCCCAGCTTCATGAGCTCGTAGGCAGTGACGAGGCCCGAGAGCCCCGCGCCCACAACTGCCACTTCGGTGCCATGGAGCTCCGGCGGAACCGCGCCGAGGCCTGCGGGGTGGGCGAGATAGTGGTCGTAGCTGAACGGAAAATCCGGGTTCAGCATGGTGATAGGGCCGGCCTGGGTGCTGGACGGGTCAGAGGCCGGGAGTTCGGTGGCGACGGTCATGAAAGCTCTGCCTTCTTAGGTTCGGGGGTGGACAGCGTTGAAGATTCCGGGCGGCTTCGCTCACGGTATTCCTCCTGGCTCAGCGCCGCCACTCTGGAGTTCCGGCGGCCGTAACCGAAGTAGGCCGCCACGCCCACCAGCATCCAGATTCCAAAGGTCACCCAGGTGTCGGCTCCGAGGTTGGCCATGAGGTAGGCGCACATCAGGGCGCCGAGGATCGGGGTCAGCGGGAACAGCGGGACGCGGAAGGTGCGCTCCAGTTCGGGCCGGGTGCGTCGCAGGTAGATCACGGCAACGTTGACCAGGGCAAAGGCAAACAGTGTTCCGATGCTGGTGGCGTCGGCGAGGGCACCGAGCGGGACCAGCCCGGCGGTGAGGGCGACGGCGATGCCCACCAGGAGCGTGCCGGCCGCGGGGGTGCCGGTCCGGCGGGAGACGCGGCCGAACACCTTCGGGATGAGGCCGTCGCGTGACATGGAGAGCAGGATGCGTGTCTGGCCGTAGAGGACGGTCAGGACGATGCTGGCGATAGCCAGGACGGCACCCACCGCAAAGACCAGTGCGATCCAGGGCTGGCCGGTTGTTTCCTCCAGGATTTTCACCAGGGCCGCCTCGGTGCCGTCGAACCATCCCCACGGCCGGGCGCCGATAGCTGCGACGGCCACGAGGACGTAGATGGTGGTGACGATGACCATGGAGAGCATGATGGCGCGGGGCAGGTCCCGCTTCGGGTTCCGGGCCTCCTCGCCGGCGGTGGACGCGGCGTCGAAGCCGATGTAGGAGAAGAACACACGGGACGCGGCGGCTGAGACTCCTGCGGCACCCATCGGCAGGAGCGGTTCGAAGTTGCCCGCATTGAAGGCGGTGAAGGCCACGGCGCAGAAGAAGAGGAGGATACCCACCTTGACCACCACGATGGACGTGTTGATCCAGGCGCTTTCCTTTGCGCCGCGAACCAGCAGGATGGTTGCCAGCACCACGATGACCATGGCAGGGATGTTGACCAGGCCGCCGTCGCCCGGGGGCTGGGAAACGGCGTCGGGCAGGACCTGCCCGAACACGGCCAGGGTCTCGTTCACGTACTGGCCTGCCCCGACCGCCACGGCCGCGACCGAGACGGCGTACTCAAGGACCAGGCACCAGCCGCAGATCCATGCCATGCCCTCGCCCATGGTGGCGTAGGTGTAGGAGTAGCTGGAGCCGGCCACGGGGACCATGCCGGCCATTTCTGCGTATGAGACGGCGGAGAGGAGTGCGGCGAACCCGGCAATGGCGAACGAGATCCAGATCGCAGGCCCAGCCAGTGGAACGGATTCGCCCAGGATCACCAGGATGCCGGTTCCCAGGGTTGCGCCGACACTGATCATGGTCAGCTGCAGGACCCCGAAACTGCGGACCAGTTTCGGTCCGCCCTGGCCACTTTCGGCTTCACTGACCATTTGGCCGATCGGTTTCCGGCGCAGCAGTTGCGCGCCCAGCCCGGGACGGCCGGCTGCGCGGCCCGTGGCCTGTCCGGAGAGTGTTGGCACAGTCATCGTTGACGTCCGTTCGTGAGTAGTTGGTGGGTTTCCCTCACCCAGCGTAGGGGTGTGAGCCGCATCTCAGGGATGTGCAAAGTGACCTATAGTTTTCAATCATGAGACGTAATGCACCAAACCAAAGAAGCGGTGGATACTGTGGCCAGGGGTCCGTTCGTGCAGCCTGAGGCGGCGGAACGCCTGGATGCCGTAACGCTGGGAGAGTTTCTGGCCGCACTCCCGGCGGACCTCGCGGTCCTTCACGATGCCGGCAATGGCGGTGCGCCTTTGCGCTGGGTGGAGCCCAGCGAACTGGAGGATCCCACGCCATATTTGCTGGATGGGGAGTTCGTCCTGACGGCGGGGCGGCCGTTCCTTGACGACGGCGGAACGAAGGAGAGTGCGGAAGCCTACGTCCGGCGGCTGGTCGCCGCGGGAGTCGCAGCCCTGGGGTTCGGGCTGGAGCCGTATTTCGACGCCGTCCCGGAGCGGGTGCGCTCAGCGTGCCAAAAGCACCAGCTCACCCTGGTGCAGATCCCCAGCAGCGTACCCTTCGCTGCCATCGGCCTGGAATTCTCCCAGCTCCTGGAATCCGGAAATGCACGGGTCTTCCGTCAACTGGCTGACACCAACCGGCAACTGATGCGGGCCGTGCTCTCTGCCAGGCCCGAGCATGAACTCCTTGCTGCACTGGCCCAACGGGTCCCGGTGTGGGCCCAGCTTTTCGGGGCCGATGGCCGGGTGCGGGCCCGGGCGGCAGCAACCGGGACCGGCGGGACCAGCCCTGCGGCCGCCGTCGAACATTCTGCACTGCAACCATTGCTGAAGCGCCTGCTGGCCGGCACGGGCCCGCGGGTAGAGACGGATTCGTTTCCGGCAGACGGTCCGGCCCTCGTCTTCGGCCATCCCCTCCGGAGCACCAAGGACGCCACCCTCGGAGCCCTCATCCTGGGGACGGACAAGCCACTGACACCGGCGCAGAACAGCGTGGTCTCCTCGGTGGTGGGGCTGCTGGAACTACTCGTGCGCCAGCGGACCAGCGGATCGCTCGCTCCCAGCCAGCTGGCAACAGCCCTGCTGCTGCATCCGGAAAGCCTGACCGCCGGTTCAGCCCGGCAGCTGAACGTACTGCGGGACCTCCTGGCGCAGAGCGTTTCGGGAACCAGGTCCGGAGCTGTCCGCGTGATCCAGGGCGTGCGGGCGGACGGCTCAGCGCCGGCTTCGGCGGATGGCCCTGTCAGGGAGCTGCTGCAATGGCGAAGGCTGTTCGACACGAAGATGGTGGAGCTGACGGACTACGGATTTGCCGCCGTGACCCGGTTCAAAGTGGACGACGCCCTGATGCATGAGGTGGAGGGACTGGGCTGGCGCCTGGTAGTGGGCGATCCTACGGACATGGCGGGCCTTCCGGCTGCCTACCAGCGTGCCGCGTCAGTGCGGCCCCGCGTCAAGGCCAGCGGAGAAAGCGTGCGCGTGGATGAGGTGACGTGGTCAGTCACGGGACTGTTGGGCCGCAGCGCCGGCAGCATGCTCGCCGCACGGCTGCTGGAACCGGTTCTGGCACAGGAGCCTGACCGCCGCAGCTCCCAGCTCAATGTCCTGAAGTCATGGCTGGGTGAAAACGGCAACTGGGATGCCACAGCCAAGGTCCTCGGCTTGCACCGGAACAGTGTGCGGCGCCAGATCAACGCCCTGGCCGAGCTGCTGGCCATGGACCTTAGCTCCGCCCAGGTGCGGGCTGAACTCTGGATTGCCCTTCAGTACGTTGACGCACTCGAGGCCGGGACGCCTCAAACACCCCAGGACCGGTAGAGCTCCGGTCGGCGTTCACGGAGGTAGGGCACCACGTTGCGGGCTTTCCGTGCGGCGTCCGGATCCACTTCGGCATACAGGAGACCGGCCTCAGGTCCCGCCGTGGCCAGCAGCGATCCGTCCGGCCCGGCGATGACGCTGCCGCCGAGGAAGTCGCAGCCTTCCTCGGTTCCGGAATGGTTGGCATAGGCGATGGTCAGCTGGCTTTCGAGCGCTCGGGCCCGCAACAGGACCTGCGGAACCGTGTCGAAGCCGTGCGCCAGTGCGGTAGGCACCAGGAGCAGCTCTGCCCCACCCAGCGCGGCAGCCCTGACCGTTTCCGGAAATTCCACGTCGTAACAGATCACCATGGAGGTCTGGAAGCCGTTGAAATCCACGACGGCGGGACCCGCCTCCGCCGGGCTGAACGCCGTGCGCTCGTCCTCACCAAAGAGGTGCACCTTGGCGTAGCTGAGCAGCTCAGACCCTGCGGCGTCCAGCAGTGTGGAGGTGATGTGCCAGCTGCCCTCGTCCGTAACTGACGGCAGGCTGTACACCAGGGCAATTCCGTGCCGCCGCGCGATGCCGCTCAGCACTTCCTTGATTGCGGGAAGCCTCGCGGGGTCCAGCTCCGCACGAACCCGCAGCGGCGCGTAGCCCACGGGAAACAGTTCGGGGGTCACCAGCACGGCTGCGCCGGCCGTGGCGGCCTCCGCCGCGGCCGCATCCAGGGCGGCGCAATTTGCCTCAATGTCGAGTACGCGGGCGTTTGCCTGCATCAGGGCCAGCAGCACCTTTACCACCTCACAAGATCGGGACGGCCACATGAAGGAGTGCGTCCGCTTTTTCCAGCCTAGCCATCGGCCGCAGTGCCCTTTGGGGCCAATTGCACCGGTGGGGGCCTTCGGACGGGCGGATCGTCCCGTACTTGCGGCCCCGCCGGCGGACCGCTTGCGTTAACTTCTTGACTACAACAGTCACCATAGGGCAATCTTCTTTGCATGTCCGCAACACCGCGCTCGACGAGGAGCAACCCCAAAAACCCAGGATCCCAATCCGCCCTGAGGCAGTTGAACCAACAGCGGATCATCGAGACCCTGATGGGCGGACCCGCCACCCAGGCCGAGCTCGCCAGGCAGACAGGCCTGTCCACGGCCACCGTCTCAAACATCGTCAAAATCATGCAGGATTCGGGGCTGGCATCGACCGAGCCCATCACCAGTTCCGGGCGCCGGGCGCTGAATGTCAGATTGAACAGCAACGGTGCCGTCGCCGTCGGAATCGACTTCGGCCGCCGGCACCTCAGGGTGGTCCTGGCATCGCTCAGCTACCACGTCATCGCGGAGGAATCCGTGATGCTGCCACTCGGCCACCAGGCCGAGGAAGGCATCCAAGCGGCGGTGGTCCTCCTTGAAAAACTGATGCGGGAAAGCGGAGTGGACCGGAGCGCAATCGTGGGTGCCGGCGTCGGAATTCCCGGGCCGATCGACCGCCGGACCGGAACCGTGGCGCAGGGTGCCATCCTCCCCGAATGGGTGGGAATCAACATTCTCCAGCACCTCGAGGACACCCTGAAATTCCCCGTGTATGTTGACAACGACGCCAATCTCGGCGCCTGGTCTGAAGTGACCTGGGGGCCTCACACGGGGGTCGAAAACCTGATGTTCCTGAAGATCGGATCGGGCATCGGTGCGGGCCTGATCCTCAACGGCGCGCCCTATTACGGCAACGTCGGAATCACTGGTGAAATCGGCCATGCCACCATCCATGAGCAGGGCCTCGTGTGCCGGTGCGGGAACCGCGGATGCCTCGAAACCATCGCATCCACCACCACCATGATCGAGCTCCTCAGCCGCCGCGAGGACAGGCCCCTGACGCCGGCGGACATCGTCAGTAAGGCCCTCGCCAAGGATCCGGCAACGCTCCGCGTCGTGGACGATGCCGGCCTGGCAGTGGGGCGGGCGCTAGGCAACGTGGCCAACCTCATCAACCCGGAAGTGATCGTGGTGGGCGGGCCGCTGGCCGGCCTTGGCAGCCTCCTCCTGGACCCCATCAGGCGGGGCCTGGTGCGCCATGCCGTGCCCGTCATCGGCGAGACAACCACACTCACCATGTCATCCCTCGGGGACCGCGCCGAAGCTCTCGGGGCGGCCGCGCTGGTCTTCCAGTACGCCGGGATCCGGCGTTCCCAGACCGACTAGATATGGGGAGGTTGCGTTCAAGACTTGACGACAACGGCTGTGATCCAGTTTACTTTTTCATCAGACGGCCCCGCGGTTTGCGGGGCGGACAACGAAGTCATCATTGGAGGCGTAAGGGCATATGACGTCCCAAACCACGCAAAGTGATCCAGTAATCCTCGAGATGCGCTCCATCACGAAGGAGTTCCCCGGCGTCAAGGCGCTGTCGGAGGTCAGCCTCCGGGTCAAGGCCGGCGAGATCCACGCCATCTGCGGTGAGAACGGCGCCGGCAAATCCACGCTCATGAAGGTGCTGTCCGGCGTCTACCCGTACGGCAGCTACGACGGCGACATCGTCTACCAGAACGAGGTCCAGCAGTTCAAGGACATCCGGGCCAGTGAGCACGCGGGCATCGTCATCATCCACCAGGAACTGGCACTCATCCCGGAACTCTCCATCATGGAGAACATCTTCCTGGGCAATGAGCCGGCGCGCCGTGGCGTGATCAACTGGGGAGAGGCGCGTAAACGCTCCATCGAACTCCTCGCCCGGGTAGGCCTCCGCGAGGATCCGGACACTCCCGTCAAGGAAATCGGCGTCGGCAAGCAGCAACTGGTGGAAATCGCCAAGGCCCTGAACAAGTCGGTAAAACTACTCATCCTGGACGAGCCCACTGCCGCCCTGAACGAATCCGACTCCCAGCACCTGCTGGACCTGATGCTCGGCCTCAAGGCCAAGGGCATTACCTCGATCATCATTTCCCACAAGCTCAACGAAATCGAACAGATCGCGGATGAGATCACCATCATCCGCGACGGTAAAGCGGTGGAAACACTGAACATCGTGGCCGACGGCGTGGACGAGGACCGGATCATCAAGGGAATGGTGGGACGTTCCCTTGAGTCCCGCTTCCCGGAGCACACCCCGGAAATCGGCGATGTGCTGTTCGAGGTCCGCAACTGGACAGTGGGCCATCCCCAGGTGGCAGACCGGCTCGTCTGCAAGAACTCGAGCTTCACGGTGCGCCGCGGCGAGATCGTCGGCTTCGCAGGGCTCATGGGCGCGGGCCGCACCGAACTTGCCCGCTCCCTGTTTGGGCGTTCCTACGGGAACTACATCTCAGGCCAGGTCTTCAAGAACGGCCAGGAAATCCACATCCGGAATGTTCCCCAAGCCATCAAAGCGGGACTGGCGTACGTCACTGAAGACCGCAAGAGCCTCGGCCTGAACCTGCTGGATGACATCAAGACCACCACCGTCTCAGCAAACCTCAAGGCCATCACCAAGGGCCTCGTCGTTGACAACCGCAAGGAATTCACGGTGGCCGAGGGGTACCGCAAGAGCCTTCGGACCAAAGCGCCCACAGTCAATGAAGGGGTGTCCAAGCTCTCCGGCGGCAATCAGCAGAAGGTTGTGCTGGCCAAGTGGATGTTCACCGGCCCGGACCTGCTCATCCTTGACGAGCCCACGCGCGGAATCGACGTCGGCGCGAAGTACGAGATCTACGGCATCATCCAGCAGCTGGCACAGCAGGGCAAGGGCGTCATTGTGATCTCCTCTGAGCTGCCTGAGCTGCTCGGACTGTCGGACCGGATCTACACCATCTTTGAGGGCTCCATCACGGGAGTACTGGATAAGGAACACGCCACTCAGGAAAGCCTGATGCGCCTGATGACCTCAGCCACCCGCGCCGGCAACAACGCCGCCCCCACTGCACAAACCGCATAAGCCCGAGGACGGAACAATTATGAAAGCACTTAAAAGGATTTTCGGCGGTGACACCCGCCAGTTCGGCATGATCATTGCCCTCGTGGCACTCGTGCTGTTCTTCCAGTTGTTCACCGGCGGTAAGGTCCTGACGCCGACCAACATGATCAACCTGTTCAACGGCAACTCCTACATCCTGGTCCTGGCGATCGGAATGGTGCTGGTGATCATTGCCGGCCACATCGACCTCTCTGTCGGCTCTGTTGCCGCAGCCGTGGGCATCGTAGTGGCCATAGCCATGCGGGACTGGGGCATCCCCTGGTACCTTGGCATCGTCCTCGGACTGGTCCTGGGCGCAGTGATCGGTGCCTGGCAGGGCTTCTGGGTGGCCTATGTGGGCATTCCCGCCTTCATCGTCACCTTGGCCGGAATGCTGCTTTTCCGTGGCGCCAACCAGTTCGTGGGCAAATCGTTGACCGTTCCCGTGCCGGAGGAATTCCGTGCCATGGGTGCAGGCTTCCTGCCGGAGATCGGCGACTTCGCCCGTTACAACGCCCCCACAGTCATCCTCGGATTCCTGCTGATCGCCGTCGTGGTGTTCCTGGAGTTCCGCAACCGCCGCATCGAAGCCGGCACCGGTGCCACCGTGGATCCGCTCTGGGTGCCCATCACCCGGCTGGTCCTGCTTGCCGGGGCAGTCCTGTACGTCACCTGGTTGTTCTCGACCGGACGCTACGGGACCTCGTTCCCCGTCTCTGGCCTGATCCTCGTGGGCCTGGTGGCGCTCTACGTCTTCATCACCAGCAAGACCATCCTTGGCCGGCACGTCTACGCGGTAGGTGGCAACCGCCACGCCGCCGAACTCTCCGGTGTGCAGTCCAAGAAGGTCAACTTCCTGGTCATGATGAACATGTCCATCCTGGCGGCACTCGCTGGAATGATGTTCGTGGCCAGGTCCACCAGCTCAGGACCCGCGGACGGCGTGGGCTGGGAACTTGACGCCATTGCGGCCGTCTTCATCGGCGGCGCGGCGGTCAGCGGCGGCGTCGGCACCGTGATCGGTTCCATCGTGGGTGGCCTCGTTATGGCTGTGCTGAACAACGGCCTGCAGTTGCTGAGCGTCGGAGCCGACATGCAGTCGATCATCAAGGGCCTGGTGCTGCTGATTGCCGTGGCCATCGATGTCTACAACAAGAGCCAGGGGCGCCGCTCCATCATCGGGATGCTGATGAACGGCCTGCGCTCCAACCAGCCGCCCACCCCGGAGAAAGAGATTGCCAAGACCTCCGAGATCATCACTCCCGCAGAACCAGCCGAGTCAAAATAGCCCGCGACGGCGGCCGGCATGCCCGGCTGCCTTTGGACCCAGAAAGAGAAACTCACATGCGTAAAATCGCAAAGACCCTGACCGTCCTCGCGGCCGTCGCAACGCTCTCCCTGACAGGGTGCGGCCGCTCCGACGTCGACGCCGAAGCCGCCAAGGCGGGCACCGCCCTGTCCGGTTTTCCCCAGGACGCCGTGATCGGCGTCGCCCTTCCCAAAAAGACCAGCGAGAACTGGACCCTGGCAGAGAAGCTGTTCAACGACGGGCTGTCCTCGGCCGGCTTCAAGCCCAACGTGCAGTTCGCTAACAACGGCGTATCCGAGCAGCAGAACCAGATCTCCACGATGATCACCTCCGGCGCCAAGGTGATCGTGGTCGGCGCCGTGGACGGTGCACAGCTGGGCACCCAGCTCCAGCAGGCCAAGGACGCTGGCGCGGTCATCATCGCCTACGACCGCATGCTGACAAACACCAAGGCCATCGACTACTACGTGGCGTATGACAACTTCAGGGTCGGTGAACTGCAGGGCCAGGCGTTGCTGGAAGGCATGGCGGCCAAGAAGGCTGGCCCGTATAACGTCGAACTCTTCGCAGGATCCCCGGACGACGCCAACTCAAAGGTGTTCTTCGACGGCGCCATGAGCGTCCTGAAGCCCAAGATCGACGACGGGACCCTGAAGGTGGTCTCCGGCCAGTCCGATTTCCAGCGGGCTGTCACGCAGGACTGGAAGCCGGAAAACGCCCAGCGCCGCATGGACGCACTGCTCTCGGGCAGCTACGCCTCTTCTGAGCTGGACGGTGTCCTGTCTCCAAATGACACCCTGGCCCGGGCCGTGATCACGTCCATCAAGAGCGCCGGCAAGTCCGTTCCGGTTGTGACCGGCCAGGACTCCGAGGTGGAGTCCGTGAAGTCCATCATGGCTGGCGAGCAGTACTCCACGATCAACAAGGACACTCGCAAGATTGTCGAACACACGATCACCATGATCAAGGACCTGCAGCAGGGCCTCGCCTTGGAAATCAACGACAACCGCAACTACAAGAACGAGTTCAAGCGCGTTCCTGCCTTCCTGTTGCCGCCTGCGATCGTGACCGCAGCCAACGTGAAGACTGCCTACGTGGACGATCCGACCCTCGGCCCGATCACCAAGTAACAAACTGAACGCGGAATGCCCCGGCTCCCTCAGTGACCAGTTCACAGGAGCCGGGGCATTCCCCTTTAAGCGATGCGCGTGCGCCCAACTTTGCCGTTTTAGAACTACGACGCCGGGCCGTCCACGCGTAGGACGCCCGGCCCTGTGAAGTGCAGTGCGTGGTTGCGCACAGCCTGCGGCGTGGTGAAGGCCCTGTAGCCGTACGCGTCCGCCGGGTGCCAGCCGACGTCGGTGGTGAAGTCCCAAGCGGTCCAGTCCGGTGCGGGTGTGCCGCTCAGTTCCGCCTCTGCCAGTGCCTCCGCCCGGTTGGTTTCGTAGGAGGCCCGGGCCACGGACTTCAGGTCCGCCGGGGCTCCGTTGAACCACGACCCGGTGTCGCTGAAGCGGTGCCCGTTGTAGCTGCTGACCATGATGGATGCGTCCGCGCCGGGTCCCGTGTAGTCGAAGGCGTTGTACTCGGAGAAAATCCTGGACTCGTAGCCTGCGCCCAGGAAGTAGCTGCTGCCGCCCTGTGCCTTACTGACCATCGGGTACTGCTGATGGTCGGTGCTGCCCACAAAGTAGTTGTTCACCACGTGCACCTTGCCGAACCTGACGCGGGGGCCGCGCTGCTGGATGTTCTCCATCAGGTTGCCGATGTAGCTGACGCGCAGCTTGCCGCCGTCCTTGTCCACGTGCTCGTCGCCGGAGCCGAGCAGCATCGTCTTGTCGTGGTTGTGCAGTTTGCTGTTGGAAATGGTCACATAATCGGTGCCGTCCTTGAGGTCCAGCAAACCGTCATGCCGGTTGGCGGGCTTGCCCCGGAACCCCATGGGCGCCTCACTGTCCGGGTATCGTCCGTCGGTCAGCCGGACGTGATCGATCCAGAGATGGTCTGACGTGACTGAGGACAGGGCGTCGAACCGCGCGTTCCAGGCGCCCTGGCCGTCGTCCGGGGACCACGTGGTGAAGAAGTCCACGGGTGCCTCCACGCTGAGGTTGCGCACCACCACGTTCGTGGCGCTCAGGATCACGATGTTTGCACCTACAAACCCCGCGCCATTACCGAGGCCCATCAATGTGGTGTTGCTGGGGACGCTCACCTCGATCTGCCGCTTCATGTTGTTGCTGCCCGTCTGGCGCAGCTGGCGCATGGACCTGCAGTAATCGAAGGTCTGGTCGCTCCAGGTCCTGCCGTCCGGACCGAAGCAGGACATGTACTTGTTGATGTCGTAGCCGGGCGCATAGTACTGCTCCCCGAGAATGCGCCCGTCCGGTGTCTGGTTGCCGTCGATGGTTCCGCGGACATAGATGATTTTGGGCGCTTTCGGTTCACCACGGTTGGCCAGCGCTGCCTTCAGCTCTGCCAGCGTGCCCACCTCGTAGCGGTTTTCGGCCGGAGCGCCCGCCCCGCCGTTCGTGACGCCGTCGACGGCGGCCCAGCCGGTGGGTGCCGCGTCGTCGGCGCGGATGACGCCCCCTCCAGTCAGGGACGAAGCCGCTGTGCCACCAGGCGCCCTGGTTCCGGGTGCTGCGTCGGCGGGTCCGGCAACAGCGAGCCCGGCAGCGAGCGCCAGCACCGAGGCGGACGCCACCACTGCTCCGGCGAGGCGAGGACGGGCAAGTCTCGAATGGGACGTGGATTTGAAACGTATGGAGGACGTCATTGGCCTTTATTTCCGGCATGCCAAACAGACCACATGCCTAGTCGGGTGCGGATACAGATTTCGGGGAACCGCCGCTCAGAAAACGCTTTCCGAGTGGCACTACTATTCTTACGTCGGCCGTGACAAAGCTGTCAAGGGGTGTCCTTTTTTGCCGCTCTTCAAACAAGAACGGCTTCACAGCGCAAACATAGGTTCGCCACGTTTTCCGCACAGGGACGGGCACGAGTCTGGGATCAGAACGCCGGTCTTTCCGCCGGCCGAGATCCTAGGAGTACAGTGAGCGTCCTTGCCCGGAGTGTAGGCAATGCCTTCAGAAACAAGGTTCGAACGGCTGCAGTCGTTGCGGTCCTGGCAGTGGCCATCGGTCTGGCACTGGCCATGCTGGTGGCCAACCAGGCCGTGAGCGCCAAAGTCCAGGAGCTGAATGCCTCCGTCGGGACTGTCCTGACCGTCAACCCCGCCGGAGGCCAGGGCTTCGAAGGTGGCGGCGAGCCGCTGACAACCGAGCAGGCCGCCACCGCCGCTGCCGTTCCCAACGTCAGTTCCGTCGTCGGGACCACTTCCCTCAGGCTCCGGAACGCTGCCGAGGCTGCCGCCCAGACGGCCGCCGGCGCCCCGGCAGGCCCCGGCGGAGGCCAGGGCGGCGGACCCGGGGGCACGTCCGCAACTACACTGACCACCAGCCTGACAGCCGCCATTGATGCCGGCACGCTGGGCAACCGCAACCAGGCGGCCAACGGCACTACGGGTGCCACCGGCACCACCACCACGCAGCCTGCCCGCTCGCTGCCGATCACCGCCACCGGCATCGGCGCGGAGATGGACAGCACCGGCAAAGCGCTGACCATCACTGACGGATCAGGTCTGGGCGACTACACCGCGGAATCGGCCAACGCCCTGCTGGGCACCACACTCGCGGAAAAGAACGGGCTCTCGGTGGGGTCCACGTTCACCATCAATGACCAGACCTACACCGTGGCGGGCCTGTTCGATTCCGGCACGACGTTCGGCAACAACGCCCTTTACGTAACTCTTCCGACGGCGCAGAACCTGGCGGAGCTGCCCGACGAGCTGTCCAGCATGATTGTGACCGTGGACTCGTTGGAAAATGTTCAGTCCACGAAGGCTGCCCTGGAGACGGCCCTCGGCACCGACAAGGCTGATGTCACCCAGGGCCAGAACCTGGAGACGGCGGTCAGCTCCCTCGGCAGCGTCAGGAACATCTCCTTCATCGCCTTCGTTGCAGCTCTCGGCACGGCTGGGCTCATCATCTTGCTGATCATGGTCATGCTGGTCCGCGAACGCCGCCGGGAGATCGGTGTCCTCAAGGCCATCGGCGCACCCAACCGCACCATCGGCCTGCAGTTCGTGCTCGAAGCCCTCGTCCTGGTTGCCATGGGCAGCGCCGTGGGTGCCGCGATCGCATCCTTCGCCAGCGGCGGCATCGCCTCGGCGCTGATCAGCACCAACACCACGACGGCGGCCCCCACCGGCCCCGGGGCCGTCATGGCCGGGGCAGCTGGCGGCGCCGGTTTGCCGGGCGGCGGCGCAGGCTTCCCTGGCGGCGCTGGCCTTCCTTCCGGCGGACCGTTCGGCGGAGCCTCCCAGCTGCTTACCTCCGTCACCGCCAGCGCTTCCCCCGGCGTCATTGCCGCCGGAATAGCCGCAGTATTCGGAGTCGCCATCATCGGCGCGCTTGTCCCCGCGCTGCTCACGGCCCGCATCCGCCCCATCGAAGTCCTGCGAGGAGAATAGCCATGATTGAAGTCAAGAACCTGGTCCGCACCTTCAACTCGGGCGACCGCACCATCAAGCCAGTCAACAATGTGAGTTTTGAACTCGAGCAGGGCACGTTGGCGTCCATCGTCGGCAAGAGCGGCAGCGGCAAGAGCACCCTGTTGTCCCTCCTGGGTGCGCTGGACAAGCCCACCAGCGGCGACGTCGTCGTGAACGGTGTGAGCCTGGCGAGCATGCCGGACGGGAAGCTGACCGAATACCGACGCCGGGACATCGGCTTTGTGTTCCAGCAGTTCAACCTCATCCCGAATCTCTCCGCGGTGGACAACGTGATGCTTCCGATGGAGTTCGCCGGGATGCGCAAGGCCGGACGCCTCCAGCGGGCAAAGGATCTTCTCGAACAGGTGCAGCTGGACCCGGACAAACAAGTACGGCGGATCAACCGGCTCTCGGGCGGCGAGCAGCAGCGCGTGGCGATTGCCCGTGCTCTGGCCAATGAACCCCAACTGATCCTGGCGGACGAACCAACAGGCAACCTGGACGAACAGACCGGTGATCACATCATCGAGCTCCTCAGTTCGCTCAGCCGGGAGCACAACACCACCATCCTGGTGGTCACCCACGACCGGGCGCTAGCCAACAAGGCGGACCGCCGCTTCAGGCTGCAGCAGGGCAAGCTGACGGAAGAGGCTGCCCGCACCCGTTCGGCGGTGGCAACCCCGGCATAGCGAAAGGGAGGGTCCGCCCAGGGACCCTCCCTCACTTCCTACAGGTTTTTCCCGGACCCTCTCACTGCAATGAGAGGATGGCTCTCATGAGTGCGCCTATCGCCAAACCGTGGCTGTCCAGCCAGTCCGACCAGGACCCCAGGTCCGCTACCGGCAACACCCTGAAGTGGGGAGTAGTAGCCACCGGCGGCATCGCCCGGTCCGTGTCCGAAGATCTGGCCCTCCTGGCCGACGCCGAGCTCTACGCCGTCAGTTCCCGCAGCCAGGAGACTGCGGACAACTTCGCCGCGGCCTACGGGTTCGCCAAGGGATACGGGGACGACGACGGCGTCCACGGCTACCAGCGGCTCCTCGCCAATGATTCGATTGACGTCGTGTATGTGGCCACGCCCCACGCCCAGCACCACCAGATTGTCCTCGCTGCCCTGAACGCCGGGAAACACGTCCTGTGCGAAAAGGCCTTGACGATCAACGCCCGCGAAGCCAGCGAGCTCATTGCCGTGGCCCGCAAAAAGAACCTCTTCCTGATGGAAGCGATCTGGAGCCGGTTCCTGCCGGCCATGCAACGCGCCTTCGACATCGCTGCCTCAGGGGAACTGGGTGATGTGCACTGGGTCAGCGCCGATCTGGGCTTCCCCGCGCCGTACTCCCCCACGTCCAGGCTTTGGGCGAGGCAGGACGGCGGCGGGGCGCTGCTGGACATCTCCGTCTACCCGCTGCTCTGGGCGCTGGGAACCCTCGGTTTCCCGCAGACCGTCAGTGCCACTGGCGTTGTCAACGACGACGGCGTGGACGCCCAAAATGCGATGACTCTCGGTTACAACCACGGCGCCCAAGTCCAGCTGACGTCGTCGCTGTTGGCACACGGTCCACGGATCGCAACAGTGGCCGGAAGCCTGGGATACCTCCAAAGCGTGGGCTCCATCAACAATCCGAGCGAACTGCTGGTCCGGATAGGCCGCGGGGAACTCCGCCGCGAAGTGTTCGACGTCGTCGGTCGGGGCTACACCTATGAACTCCGCGAAGTGACACGCTGCATCCAGCAAGGGCTTGTCGAAAGCCCCGTTATGCCCCTCGAGGATTCCCTGAACACCATGCGCCTTTTCGATGGCGTGCGAGCCCAACTCGGTGTCAGCTACCCAAACGACGCGCATTAGGGCCGACTGAATATGAATGACAAAGAAAGTCAATTTGATGGGAATTTGTTGATTTTTTCATGGACTTCGATCAATAAGCGGTCTTACGATGTAAACATCGTCGGTTGATCCGCTCTGGGGGTGGTACGCATGGCTAGAGGTCTATCGCCATGGCGTGCGCTCCGGCCAGTTCTCCTCGCTGGAGCCGCCACACTCACTTGGCTGACGCTTTCCACCACTGCCGCATCTGCCGATTCGCCCGATTCGGGTTCGCTACTGGGCGGGGTAACTTCGTCGGTTTCGTCCCTCGCAGCCCCGCTGGCAAGCACGCTGCCGTCCCTGCCCGAGGTTGCGACACCGGCCCCTCAGCCCGTGCCATCGCCCGGACTCCTGCGGCCCGTGGCGGGCACACTCACCGGCGCCACAGACCAGTTGGTCACGGCCGTCCCGGTCGTGAACGAGGTTGTTCCTGCGGGCACGGTCTCCACTGTTGTCGTCCCTGTTGCTGTTGTGGCCGATGACGCCGCCGCGGGACTGGTGGAAACTGTCGCTCCGCCGCTCGTTGGCGCGGTTCCAGTTCTTGAGCCTCTGGTGCAGCCAGTCTCGGACTTGGTCACGGGAGCTGTTCCCTTGCCCGTAACCCTGCCCAGCGTCCCGGACAGCGGATCCGTTACTACTGATTCCGCAAGCATTCTGAACGAGGGTGACTCGCTGGCGGATCCGACCGCCTCTGGTAATTTCTCAGGGATCATTCTGGAGCAACTTCCCGGGGCTGCCAGCACAGCAGGCTTCCCGGCCTCTCCTGTGGCTGCCCTTGCCGGAACATCTTCCTCCCCTGGCGCGCCCACGACTGCCGCCTCGGAGCCTGAGCTACCACTTGCAGGCAGTCCTTCACCGGCACCTTCCGGCCCCAGTTCCGGGGCTGGGAGCGGAGCACCGCCGTCGGGCCCCTCAGGCTCGGCCGCCTGGCTGAACGACCTTGATCTTGATTTCCTGCTCCCGGGCGCTTTCCCGGTCAGCGGATCCTCTGAGCATGCCCCCTCACCGGTGTCATTCGACCCCGGTTCCTCTCCTGACTAGTTGAGCCCTGCCTGCCATTCCGTGGCAGGACAAGGCAAAAGGGTTGCTTACCTGCGCCCCACATCAACTTCTCAGGAGACAAAACCATGCATTCCAACCTTCGCAGAGGGCTGCTTAGCACCCTCTTTGCCGGCGGGCTCCTAGCCCTCGGCGCCACCGCAGCCAACGCTGCGGATACAACCAGCGGATCGGACCTCACCGCATCCGCCCTGGTCTCAGCGGCGACATCCGCGAACACGACGTCGTTGGGCCTGCTGGGTGACCCAACGCCGTCGGATACCGCGGATGTTGCCGCTGTGGTCGACGTCAACCTCGGCCTTGGAAACGGCAGCCTGACCGGCACCGACACCACAGCCGACGTGGCCGCCGCAGCCGACATCAACCTCGGCCTCGGCAACAGCGTCCTCGGCGGGACTAACGACGGCGGAACCACCGCCGACGTGGCCGCCGCAGCCGACATCAACCTCGGCCTCGGTAACGGCAATCTGACCGGCACCGACACCACCGCCGACGTGGCCGTCGCAGCCGACGTCGCACTCGGCCTCGGTAACGGCAGCCTGACCGGCACCGACACCACAGCCGACGTGGCCGCCGCAGCCGACATCAACCTCGGCCTCGGCAACGGCAGCCTGACCGGCACCGACACCACAGCCGATGTGGCCGCCGCCGTCGACCTGGGCCTCGGCCTCGGCCTCGGCACCGACGGCACTACCGGCACCACCGGTGGTGGCCTGGACGCCGCAGTTGATGTCGACCTGGGTCTGGACACCTCAGGTCTTTTGGATGACGTGACAGCCGGCGTCGGTGGATCCGTCATCATCGGAGGCGCCACTGACGGCAGTGTCACTCCCGGTACGGAAACACCCGGCACTGAGACCCCAGGAACCGAAACGCCGGGCACGGGAACGCCGGGCGGAACGGGCACTACCGGCGGCACCGATACCCCGGGAACCGGCACCACCGGCACCACCGGAAATACCGGCACCACCACCGGTACCACCGGCTCTGACAGCACCGGAATCACCGTTGTCCCGGCTGGGGGCACCACCGGCACCACTGCAGGCTCGGCATCCGCAGCGGCCAACACCCTGGGCAACGCCAGGGGCAGCACCACAGGCCAGGGCGGCACCGCCACGCTGGCCAAGACAGGAATCGATGCATCGCTGATCCCCGTCGCCCTGCTCCTGCTGGTTACAGGCCTGCTGATGTTCCGCCGTCGCAAGACGTCCTAACAATCAGAAGATGGATCAAGAGGTTCTGAAACTCGACAAGCACCAACAATCGCTGCCGTACGCGGCAGCCGGCGAAAGGAGGTGGCCGCCAGCCAGATAGCACATGTCCTTGTGACCAGTGGTCCGGGTGCGAAGGCCTCCATGCCTCTGCACCCGGACCGCAGGCGCGCACGATAACCACTCCAGGAGGCGTTACCGGCCGGTATAATTTAGGAACAATAGTGCCGCAGCGCACCGGAGGGAGCTGGTCATGGTGGCGGATTCGCCTAGCTCCATCAAGAATGAAGTGGTTGGCGGACGGTATCGCCTGGGAGAAGTGATCGGCCGGGGCGGCATGTCATCGGTGTACTGTGCCAGGGACGAGCACCTTGGCCGGGATGTGGCACTGAAGCTCTTCGCGCCGCAGGCCCCGGACTCCGATGAACTCAAGCGGCAGGAAGCCGAAATCCAGCTGCTGGCAACCCTTAACCATCCAAGCCTGGTAACACTGTTCGACGCCGGAATCGATACCCGCATCCCGGATGAGCCCCGGCCGTTCCTGACAATGGAGCTGGTGGACGGGCAAGACCTTCGCAGCCGAATCAGGCACAGTGCAGTTCCGCTGGACGAGCTCGCCGTCATTGGTGCAGGAATCGCCGATGCCTTGGCCTACGTGCACAGCCTGGGCATCATCCATCGCGACATCAAACCAGGCAACATCCTGTTGGTGCAGATCCGTCCGGGGGAACCCCTGCGGCCCAAACTGACGGATTTTGGCATCGCCAGGATCGCGGACTCAACACGGCTTACCACCACCGGAACCCTGGTGGGCACGGCCGCGTACCTCAGTCCGGAGCAGGCCATGGGGGCTCCCCTGTCACCGGCAACGGATATCTATTCGCTGGGCCTTGTCCTCCTGGAATGCATCAAGCAGACCATAGAGTACCCGGGAAGTGCCGTCGAATCTGCTGTGGCCAGGATTCATCGTGCACCGGAAATACCAGACGACGTGCCGGCGGAGTGGGCTGACCTCATCCGCTCGATGACTGCTGTCGAACCGTTGGAACGCCCTACAGCAGCGGATGTGGAAACGGCACTACGCCAGGCCCTCGTATCCCCCGTCTCCGCACCTGGCGAGCTCGCACCGGAAACCACGCGGGTGCTTCCGGCCATGCCGTTCAGGCCCCCGACAATTACCACTGAAACCAAGCTCCCCGGCTACCAGGAGCACATGGCCGAAGCGGCAGCGTCCAGCGGTTCAGAAGCACGCGGCCGAGTCCCGGTACTCTCCCGGCTTCGCCACGCCGGAAAGCGAATCTGGCTCGTGCTCGTCCTGGGCATCCTCACCATAGGAGCCATCGCAGCTGCACTGACGTTCAGCCTGGCACCACAGCCAACGCCCGACGTCGTCCCGTACCCGTCCGTCACCGGCACCTTGGGTGACCACCTCAAGCAGCTTCAGGAGAGCGTCGAGCCATGAGTCCTGCCCCTAACGGACACCGTCGCATAACCGCCGCCCGGGCCGTGGCCGCTGGGGCGGCGCTTCTACTCGCCGTGTTCCTGGCGGGTTGCGGCTCCGCGGATAACGGCCTCAAGCCCGACGCCGCCCGGCAACTCCAGCAACGTGTTCTTGGCGTGACCCAGGCCGCGGCGGGCAATGATCCGGCGAGCGGGCTTGCCGCTTTGGACAGTCTTGAGGCAGATCTAGCCTCCGCCGTCGGGAACGGACAGGTATCCGAAGACCGCAGGCGGAGCATCATGACCGCCGCCACCGCTGTCCGGGCTGACCTTGCGGCAGCCAAAGCGGTGGCCGACGCCGCCGCGGCGAAGGCTGCAGCGGAAGCTGCCGCAGCACAGGTGCAGGCCGAAGCCGAAGCTGCTGCTCAAGCCGCAAAGGAAGCCCCCGCCCCCGCGGCACCGGCGCCGGCCGACGGCAAAGGCAACGACGGCAAAGGCAAGGGCAAGGAGAACGACTGACAAGAGGCGGTGCCCCGGTTTCCCGGGGCACCGCCTCTTGTTTCGTCTGGCTTGGACCTAGTTCAAGGTTGCAATAACTTGGTTCAGCGTGGCCGACGGACGCATGACAGCGGAGGCCTTGGCCTCGTCCGGACGGTAGTAGCCCCCAATGTCCACCGGCGAGCCCTGGACCGCAGCCAGTTCACCCACGATGGTCTCCTCCTTGGAGGACAGCTCGTTGGCCACTGCAAAGAACGATGCCGCGAGGTCGGCGTCCTCGGTCTGCTTGGCCAGTTCCTCGGCCCAGTAACGGGCGAGGAAGTAGTGGCTGCCGCGGTTGTCCAGCTCGCCGGCGCGGCGGCTCGGGGATTTGTTCTCCAGCAGGAACGTGCCGGTGGCCTTGTCCAGGGTGTCAGCCAGGATCTGGGCGCGGGCGTTGTCCGTGGTGGTGGCCAGATGTTCGAAACTGACGGCCAGGGCAAGGAACTCACCCAGGCTGTCCCAGCGAAGGTGGTTTTCCTTGAGCAGCTGCTGGACGTGCTTGGGGGCGGATCCGCCAGCGCCTGTCTCGAAGAGCCCGCCGCCGTTCATCAGCGGGACAACGGAGAGCATCTTGGCGCTGGTGCCCAATTCCAGGATCGGGAACAGGTCCGTGAGATAGTCCCGGAGCACGTTGCCGGACACGGAGATGGTGTCTTCGCCCTTGCGGATGCGCTCCAGGGTGAACGCCGTGGCCTTCACCGGAGACATGATCTGGATGTCCAGGCCTTCGGTGTCGTGGTCCTTGAGGTACTCCTTGACCTTGGCGATGAGGTTGGCGTCGTGTGCGCGGGTCTCGTCCAGCCAGAACACTGCGGGCGTCTTCGACGCGCGGGCACGGGTAACTGCCAGTTTGACCCAGTCGCGGATGGGGGCATCCTTGGTCTGGCATGCGCGCCAGATGTCGCCCGGAGCTACCTCGTGTTCGATCAGCACGGCGCCGGACGCGTCAACGATCTGCACTGTTCCGGCTTCCTGGATCTCGAACGTCTTGTCGTGGCTGCCGTATTCCTCAGCGGCCTGGGCCATGAGGCCCACGTTCGGGACGGTGCCCATGGTGGTGGGGTCGTAGGCGCCGTGGGCGCGGCAGTCGTCCACAACAACCTGGTAGATGCCGGCGTAGGAGCTGTCCGGCAGTACGGCCAGGGTGTCGGCTTCCTTGCCGTCGGGACCCCACATGTGGCCGGAGCTGCGGATCATGGCGGGCATAGAGGCGTCCACAATGACATCGGAGGGGACGTTCAGGGTAGTGATGCCCTTGTCCGAGTCCACCATCGCAAGGGCGGGACCCTCTTCGAGGCCCTTCTTGATGAGTGCCTGGACGCCCTCACGGACGTCTTCAGGCAGGTCTTCGAGGCTGCTCAAGATGGCGGCGAGGCCATTGTTGGGGCTGATGCCGGCGGCGGCGAGCTGCTTGCCATAAGTGTCGAACAGTTCGGAGAAGTATGCCTTCACCACGTGGCCGAAGATGATGGGGTCCGAGACCTTCATCATGGTGGCTTTCAGGTGTGCAGAGAAGAGGACTCCCTCTTCCTTGGCACGGGCCACTTGTGCTGCCAGGAACTCGTCCAAGGCGGCGGCGCGCATGACCGTGCCGTCAATAACTTCTCCGGCCAAAACGGGGAAGGCCTTCTTCAGGACCTTGACCGAGCCGTCTTCGCGAACCAGCTGGATGGCGACGGTGCCCTCAGACTCAATAACCACGGACTTCTCGTTGGAGCGGAAGTCGTCTTTGCCCATGGTGGCCACGTTGGTCTTGGAGTCCGCGGACCACGCACCCATGGAGTGCGGGTTCTGGCGGGCGTAGTTCTTGACGGACAGCGGCGCCCGACGGTCCGAGTTGCCTTCGCGCAGGACAGGGTTCACGGCGGAGCCCTTGATTTTGTCGTAGCGGGAGCGGATGGCCGTTTCCTCGTCCGAGGAAGGGTTGTCCGGGTAATCCGGCAGGTTGTAGCCCTGGCCCTGGAGCTCGGCGATGGCGGCCTTCAGCTGTGGGATGGAAGCGCTGATGTTGGGCAGCTTGATGATGTTGGCTTCGGGCGTCTTTGCCAGTGCACCCAGTTCAGCAAGGGCGTCACCGATCTGCTGTTCCGGGGTGAGGTAGTCACCGAACACGGAGATGATGCGGCCTGCGAGCGAAATGTCACGGGTCTCCACCTCCACACCTGCGGTCGAAGCAAACGCCTCGATGATCGGCAAAAACGAATAGGTAGCCAGCATCGGCGCTTCGTCGGTGTGGGTATAGATAATCTTGGACATGCGCGGGCGTCTCCCTGAAGGTCGGCTGATTTTTTTCAAATCCGGTCTATTTCACCATGGTTAACTTACCCGAGGACGCGGCTTTGAACCCTACCCGCGAGCTTTGGCGCCGCTCCATTACTGCCGGATTACAGCGTTGGAAAACGCACGACGGCGGTCGCACGCCCAGGCGGGCAGGCCGTCGTCGCGCTTTGGTTGCGGGAGTCGCCGGTGACGGCGTGGGAGCAGTCAGCGCCGCCTGTGGGGAACATCACTGGGCCAGACCTGCACATACTTGGCATCCCGGCCGCGCAATTCCTCCGTTGAGGTGAAGGTGTGGACCGGGTCAACGTCACGGAGTTGGAAGGTTACCGCCTGAGCTGCGAGGTCAACAGCTGCCGGCTGCGTCTCGGCAGCGGAGAAATGGCGGCCGTTGAGGGCGGGTTTCTTGCCGGACTTGCGGAAGGAAAACATGACGAGGACCCCAATCTCTATTAGGTCCGGAGCCCAGTC
Source organism: Pseudarthrobacter sp. CCNWLW207 (assembly GCF_037203945.1). Classification (NCBI taxonomy): domain Bacteria; kingdom Bacillati; phylum Actinomycetota; class Actinomycetes; order Micrococcales; family Micrococcaceae; genus Pseudarthrobacter; species Pseudarthrobacter sp. CCNWLW207. Next base: position 247,495 of record NZ_JBBCBS010000001.1, read on the forward strand.
GGACAGCCAATGCTGTGGCTCAAATTACTCCGCTGCTAGGAGTTACCGCCAGAGCTGGAACGTGGTTTCAGAACATTATGCGGAATGTTTGTGGGCCTGCTGCGGCTTTCACGCAGGTCAGGGACCGCACCATACATGAGACGTCACTACTATTTACAAACTTGTCATATGCGGATAAATTCGGTAGGTCACTCGGCGGGCTTGACTGGAGCCCTCCCCCACCCGTTTAGACAGGACAACCATGACACGTACGAGGTCTCTGGCTACCAGCTTTCTGAGCCTTTCCGCAGCCGCACTGCTGGCGTTGACCACGGCCGGCGGGGCGACGGCAGCACCCTCCGCATCCAGTGACAAGGAGCAACCCTCCGTCACCAGCGCCGTCGTGGACAGCACGGGAGCCGCAGATTACTGGACCGCCGACCGCATGCGCAACGCCATTCCCGGCGATGTCCTGGCGGGCAAGGCACTGGAACGGGGCAACAGCAGCGCCGCGCCCGTGGAGAAAGGCAACAACACCAAGATCCAGGCTGGCAAGGGCAAGACCACCATCGCCGTCAGCGAAAACCCCGTGGACCATATTGGCAAGGTCTTCTTCACCCTCGCCGGGAGCAACTATGTCTGCTCCGGCAATGCCGTGGTCTCGAACAACAAGAGCACCGTTTCCACCGCCGGCCACTGCCTCAACGAGGGGCCGGGAGCATTCGCCACGAACTTCATCTTCGTTCCCGCCTACCTGAACGGTGCCGCCCCCTACGGCAAGTGGACCGCAAAGGCCCTCTACGCCCCCGCCCAGTGGAGCAACGACGGCAACATGCAGTACGACACCGGGTTCGCTGTCATGAACACCCTCAATGGCAACTTCCTATCAGACGTCGTGAACGAATCCGGCGTCGAATTCAACGCTGCCCGAGGCCTGACCTACAAGGCCTACGGCTACCCCGCCGCTTCACCCTTCAACGGTGAGAGCCTCAAGAGCTGCTACGGCCCGGCGTCCAACGATCCCAACAACCCGCAGTTCCTCACCCAGGGCATCAGCTGCGACATGACCGGCGGGTCCTCAGGCGGTCCGTGGTTCATCGGAAGCAACGCCGGCGGCCTCCAGAACTCCATCAACAGCTACGGTTACAGCCGGTCACCGGTCATGTACGGCCCATACTGGGGCACCGTCATCCAGCAGACCTACACGAGTGCGGCCGCCTCCTAAGGAATCCTCGCCACAGGAGGACACCGTTAGCCACAGCAAAACGGATCAGTCGCACGAGGAGATCCTCGAGTACTGGACGGATGAGCGGATGGCGGAAGCCAGGCCCCGGGAGCTCCGGCTTCCGGAGGAGGGGTCCGCGCCTCAAGCAGCGGGGCGCGGATCCTCATGCGGTGAGCAGTAACCAGCAGTTAAAGCGCGACGGCGTCCGTCCCCCTCAAAGGGGGACGGACGCCGTCGGGCTTTAACCGGGCCCACGCCGCCAGGTTTCCCTGGCCGAGCCTGCGAGGCGAGGGTGCTGGTGGGGACTAGTGGAAGAAGTGGCGGGCACCCGTGAAGTACATGGTGATGCCGGCCGCGTTGGCCGCAGCGATGACTTCCTCGTCCCGGACGGAACCGCCCGGCTGGACCACGGCGCGGACGCCGGCGTCGATCAGGATCTGCAGGCCGTCGGCGAACGGGAAGAACGCGTCCGAGGCAGCCACTGCGCCGCGGGCCCGCTCTGGTGCGCCGCTCGCGGCGGCGTTCGAGGCACCGCCGGCACCTTCGACGTCGGACTCCACTTTCACGCCCAGAGTGTTGGCACGCTCCACAGCGAGGCGGCAGGAGTCCAGGCGGTTGACCTGGCCCATCCCGATACCCACGGCTGCACCGTCCGCGGCGATCAGGATGGCATTCGACTTGGCAGCGCGGCAGGCGGTCCAGGCGAAGGCGAGGTCTGCCAGAGTCTTCTCATCTGCGGCGTCACCGGCGGCGAGAGTCCAGTTGGCGGGGTTGTCGCCGTCGGCGTCCACCTTGTCCGACATCTGCACCAGGACACCACCGGAAACCTGACGCATTTCCGCCGGGTAGCGGCCGTAGCCTTCGGGCAGGGCGAGGAGGCGGATGTTCTTCTTCTTGGACAGGATCTCCACAGCCTCCGGCTCGAAAGCCGGCGCGATGACCACCTCGGTGAAGATGTTGGCCACGGTGCGGGCCATTCCGGCGGAGACCGTGCGGTTGGCGGCAATGACACCACCAAAGGCCGAGACGGGATCGCAGGCGTGGGCTTTGGCGTGGGCGTCGGCGATCGGGTCTTCAGCATCGGCTGAACCGACGGCCACACCGCACGGGTTGGCGTGCTTGATAACGGCGACAGCCGGCTCGGCGAAGTCGAATGCAGCGCGGAGGGCGGCATCGGCGTCGACGAAGTTGTTGTAGCTCATCGCCTTGCCGTGCAGCTGGTCCGCCTGTGCGATGCCCGCAGGAGCGGCCTTGTCAACGTACAGTGCGGCCTGCTGGTGGGGATTTTCGCCGTAGCGGAGGACCTCTGAGCGCTCCAGCGCAACGCCTGCGTAGGCAGGCCAGTCGATGACGCCGTCGCCGTCCTCGTCCAGGAACTGGCTGGCGGTCCACGTGGCCACGGCGTTGTCGTACGTGGCGGTGTGGGCGAAAGCCTTGGCTGCGAGCCGGCGTCGCGTTTTTAGGTCAAAGCCGCCCTCGGCCGCGGCTGTGACCACTTCGCCGTAGAAACCGGGGTCAACGACAATGGCGACGGCGGCGTGGTTCTTCGCAGCGGAGCGCACCATGGCGGGCCCGCCGATGTCGATCTGTTCGACGACGTCGTCCTGCGCGGCACCGGACTTGACGGTTTCCACGAACGGGTAGAGGTTCACTACCACGAGGTCGAAGGTTTCGATCTCCATGCCGGCGAGGGTTTCCATGTGTGCCGGGACGCGACGGTCGGCCAGGATGCCGCCGTGCACGCGGGGGTGCAGGGTCTTGACGCGGCCGTCAAGCATCTCCGGGGAGCCGGTGACTTCCTCGACTTCCTGGACCGGGATGCCGGCCTCGGCGATCTTCTTGGCCGTGGAGCCGGTGGATACGATCTTCACGCCCGCTGCGTGCAGGCCCTTGGCGAGCTCCTCCAGACCGGTCTTGTCGTATACCGAGATGAGGGCCCGGCGGATGGGAACACGGTCAAGCTGCGTGAAGCTCACAAAAGTCTCCGTCTTATCTCGCGGAACAGTGCCGCGGTTGGTGGGGATACGGCCAGTTTATCGCGTTGCCGGACTTCCCCCGTTTGCCCGGCGGAGTGTGAAGGTCTGTGGGCACGGATAGAGTTTTCACAGGAGGCCAAAATGAATACTTACACCACTGTGCCCAGCGGCGAACAGGTGGTCCAGGAACTGCCGTGGCGGTGGAAGGTCCAGGGGCGGATTTTCCTCATCGGGGGGCTGGGTTTCATGTTCGATGCCTGGGACGTGACGCTGAACGGCATCCTCATTCCCCTGCTGTCCACGCACTGGGCCCTGGCCCCGGGCGAGGTTGCGTGGGTGGGTACGGCGAACCTGATCGGGATGGCGCTGGGTGCCTTTGTGTGGGGCACCATAGCGGACACCATCGGGCGCAAGAAGGCCTTCACAGCCACGTTGCTGATTTTCTCGCTTTTCACGGTCCTCGGTGCTTTCTCCCCCGACTTTGTTTGGTTCTGCGTTTTCCGCTTCATGGCCGGCTTTGGACTGGGTGGCTGTATCCCGGTGGACTACGCGCTGGTGGGTGAGTTCACTCCGCGGAAACAGCGTGGGAAGGTCCTCACTGCCATGGACGGCTGGTGGCCTGTCGGCGCCGCCCTGGCAGGCTTTGTCTCCGCGGGACTGGTGGCCGTGTTCGGCGATTGGCGTCTGACCATGCTGGTCATGGTGTTGCCGGCGCTCCTGGTGTTCTGGGTCCGCCGGAGTGTCCCGGAATCCCCCCTGTTCCTCATCCGCAAGGGACGGCGCGAGGAAGCCGCGAAGGTCATCGACGGCCTGGTGGCCGCAACCGGTGCCGAACCCCGCGCCTACAGCCTGCCCGATGCCCAGGAAGTTCCGCGGCTGTCCGCCGGCAGCGCCTGGCACCAGTTGCGGCTGGTGTGGCAGTTCAACTGGAAGATCACGGCCACGGCCTGGGCCCTGTTCTTCAGCATCCTGCTGGTGTATTACCTGTCGCTGACGTGGATGCCGCGGATCCTCATCGGTGCCGGCTTCGCTGAGTACAAGGCGTTCGTGACCACGGCGTCCATGGCCGCCGTCGGACTTCTGGGTGTGATCGTAGCCGCGCTGCTGGTGGAACGGGTGGGCCGCAAGTGGATCCTCGCAATCACAGGGCCGCTTTCAGCCCTGACCCTGGTGATCGTGGCGATTGTGGTGGACATCCCCACGGCCGCGGTGTTCTGGCTGCTGGTGTTCGGCTTCGTGGTCCAGGTGGCCATCCCGGTGCTCTACGCCTACGTTTCCGAGCTCTACCCGACGGAGCTACGCGGCACCGGGTTCGGCTGGGCGTCGACGTTCTCCAGGTTGGGCGCAGGCTTCGGCCCGCTCATTTTCGCGAACTATTTCTGGCCGGAGCTGGGCCTTGCCACCTCCTTCGCACTTGCCGGCGGGCTGGTCCTGGTGGCCGTGCTGTGGATGGCGTTCTTCTCCCCGGAGACCAAACAGCGCCGCCTCGAGTAAATCCTCCCTCCCCTCCCCAACTAAGTAGCAGCAGATGTCGTTTTGGGGGCTCAAAACGACATCTGCTGCTACCTACTTGGGTGACCAGCCGCGGCTCGTAAGCGCTGAGCGGACTTTGGCGACGGCGGCCCTGGCATCATTCAGCATGTGGCAATTGGAAATTCGGACCAGCAACCAGCCGGCCCGCACAAAATCTTCCTCCCTTGCGATGTCCCGGACGATCTGCGCCGCCTCGGAATGGACTTCGCCGTCGTACTCCACGGCCACCTTTTGTTCCGGATAGGCCAGGTCCGGTTCACGCACGACGCCGGCGCTCAGAGCTGTGGGCACGTTCAGTTGAGCTTCGGGCAGGCCGGCATACACGAGTTCCAGCCGAAGCCTCGTTTCCGGGGCGGAATCCGAGCCCACGCGCGCCAGGTCCAGGGCAACGCGTGCCTTCTGGATACCGGGTGTCCCCTTGTGCCGGTCGAGCATGTCAGCAAGGTCCTCGCGCGTTGCGAACGGTTCCGATCTCGCTTCGAAGTGCGGCCTCGGAATCCTCAGCAAGTGATCGGCAACAACGGTCAGTTCCTCGATGCTCATCTTTCGGGAGCAGTCCAGCCAGGTCCTGGTTCGCGAGGTGATCAGGAGGCCGTTGTGACTGACGATTTCATCGGCAAAGAACTGGCCTCGATGCCCCCGGACTCCGGTGCGGCGGGGCATGGCCAAGTTGTCCGGCCTGGAGATGTGGGTGAGGGGTTCGTCCGCGCCCGGAAGGAAGCCCGGAAACTCCCACAAATTGAACGCCGTCGCATGGGAAGCAGCCGAAAATTCCGTGACCAACGTCAGCGGCCGGACTGCCGACGCTTGTTCGGCGAACGTGTGGTGCGCTGGCTGCCTGACCCCTCGGCTCGGTACGACCAACGAACGGTGCCGCAGACGCGCAACTGTTGCACCGGCGTCGACCGCTTCCTGGAAAGTAAATGCCGCCGCACGCAGCTGTCCCGGCAGTGGCTGCGGAGTTTTCATGGGGCCATCGTGGCAAATTTTGCGCCGGGCCGCATAAGTTATCCACAGGTACGCCCCACTGGCCCAACTAGGTAGCAGCTGATGTCGTTTTGAAGGCCCAAAACGACATCAGCTGCTACCTAGTTGGGAGGGGTAACGGGAGGGGTGTCGGGGCGGGGAAGGCGGTTAGGACACAGGAGCCGCGGCGAGGGCTGCGAGCGTGGAGACCAGGAGGCGGCGCTCCACCACTTTGATGCGTTCGTGCAGGGATTCCTCGGTGTCGGAGTCCTCGACCGTCACAGCTTCCTGGGCAATGATGGGCCCTGTGTCCACCCCTGCATCGGCCCAGTGCACCGTGCAGCCGGTGACCTTCACGCCGTAGGCCAGGGCGTCGCGGACACCGTGGGCGCCCGGGAATGAAGGCAGCAGCGCCGGATGCGTGTTGAGGTACCTGCCGTGGAATGCATCGATGAACTCGGCGCTGACAATGCGCATGAAGCCGGAGGAGACCACCACGTCCGGGGCGTAGGACGCCACCCTCGCGGTCAGCGCTTCATCCCATTCGGCGCGGGTGGGGAACGAGTTGAAGTTGACCACGAATGTCTCCAGTCCCGCCTCGGAAGCGCGTTCGACGCCGTATGTCCCCTCGCGGTCGGAGCCCACGGCAGCGATCTCCACGTCCAGCTCCCCGGATTTGACGGCGTCGATGACTGCCTGGAGATTGGAGCCAGTACCGGATACGAGGACTACGATGCGCATGGGTCTAGCTTATGGGCAGGCTCGCGTAGGCTTGAAAACATGAACTCCCTCCCGGAACCCGCTGGTCGGCAGCGGACCAAACCACCGCTCAGCGAGGCAGCCAAGAGCTCGCTGAGCACCACGCACAATCTGTTCCGGGCGTTCATCGTCACCGTGCTGGGAGCCTTTTTCGTCTTCCAGCTCGACGTCAGCTACCTCTGGCTCACCGGCATCCTGACGGCAGCCAGCTTTGTCCTGGGCATCCTGCTGCTGATCCGCGCGGTCCGGCTCAAGGAGTCCAAGCTAGTGCTGGTCGGCACCATCTCCGGGCTGGTGGTTTCGCTGGTCATGGTGGTGGTCATCCTGGCGGCGTCCGTGTTCTTCGATGAGTTCCGCGATTACCAGCAGTGCATCCGACAGGCCATCACGGACCAGGCGATGTCCTCCTGCAGGGTCCAGATGGAGAACTCGCTGCCGCGCCTGCCCTGAGGCCGGCAGCTAGAGCGCCAGCTCCGCTTCCTCTTCCACCTGCTGCTGGCGTTCCAACCACGGTCCTGCCGCGTACCCGATCACGACGCCGATGCCCACCTCAGCGGCCACCCAGGCTGCGGTCCACAGCGGGTCCGGCCCGATATCCGTTAGGCGTCCCAGGCCGGCTGATCCGCGTGCCAGCCAGGCCAGTGCCGCGGACAGCAACCCGGCGACTACACCGACCAGCACGCCGAGCGCCAGCGTCGACACGGTCGCTGTGAACCAGCGGGCGTGGATCTTGATGGAAAGCCACTCGTCGAAGTGGTTCTCCCCTTCGCGCAGGAACCACCAGCCCGCCAGCAAGCCCGCCAGAACCGGCACCACCAGCGCCACAAACCCGTAGTCCAGCGAACCTGCAGGGATGGCAGCGAAGACGGGAATGGACGGCAGGGGCCCGGTGGCGGTTCCGAGCGGGCCCACCTGCGAACCAACGCCCATGGCAAACCCGGATCCGGATGTCCAGGCGAGGGCAAAGACGGCGAGGTTGGGGAGGTACCCGAGTTGCGCGATGGTCAGCGCCGCACCTCCCAGGGCGCCGGCGTCGAGCGCTTCATAGACCGCCACCACCAGGTTCCAATGAATAAACAGGTCCGCAGCAAGTAACACGCACGCGAGCGCCAGGGCCGATGCCAACGCCACGAATCCGGCCTTGGCTGCGGAGGCCAGATAGGAACCAGCCCAGCGGGAATGCTGGCTGGTGCGGGAGATCCAGGCCACGGCGTCCACACCGATCAGCCGGCTCCACGACCCTGCCTCGCGCCGGGCACCCACCACCATCCCCAGTGCGTAAGGGATCAGCGGGACCAGCATGGCGTACCAGAGGTTGATGACGACGTCGGCGGTACGGCACACGAATCCGGTGGCCGCGCCGAAGGCGGCATAGACCATCCAGGACCCCAGCAGGGCCTGCCATAGCTGGTCAGTGTACGAAGCGCGCGCCAGCCGCCGCCCTGCCCGCCACGCGAGCAGGAACGGGATCAGTGTCAGTCCGAGGGGAACCAGGGTCAGCATGCCGGACCCTGCGCTGCCGGCCGCGCCAGACCCGACGTCGGCCAGTACCAGGGGAACGCCGTGGATCAGCAGCCACGCCTGGCCCGCAAGCCTGGCCAGGATGTCGAACTCGGCGTTCTGGAAACCGGCGGTAGCCCAGACGGCGATGATCGGCGCGATCACCACGAGGGCCGAAATGATGGCTGCCTGCGCCGTTTCAAGCGCCCCCTGCAGCCATAAGGGCATGGGAAGGCCTCGGTCTCCGGTCTGATCAGCGCGCAGTTTCATCGTGTTCCATGGTGTCACGGAGCGGCCTTCCCACGGGTCTACGACAGGCTTAGCGCGCCTACGAGACCCGGCTCACCAGAGTTCGTAGCTGCAGTGCGCCAGTCGGCCCGCGCCAGGGCCCTACAGCGCTTTTTTCACAGGTCAGCCGTAAAATTGGAATGTCCGCAATCAGTGGTTGGAGGCAGAAAAATGACTACCGCATCCCCACATGCACACGGCGTTCATTTCGGGCGCGCAGACGTCCAGAATGCCGGCATGGGTGTAGGTATTCTCTTGGTCGTGGTGGGCATCCTGGGCTTTGTCCCGGGCGTCACCACGCAGTACAGCGAATTGATGTTCCTTGGGCCTGATTCCCACGCCATGTTCCTTGGTTTGTTCCAGGTGTCCATGCTGCTCAATATTGTGCAACTGGCCATCGGCGCAACGGGCTGGGCGATGTCCCGGACCGAACATGGCGCGCGTAATTTCCTCTTGGGCGCCGGCGCGCTGTACATCGTCCTTGCCATTTTTGGGCTCAGTGTGGGTGTTGATTCGGCAGCCAATTTCCTGTCGTTCAACATGGCTGACAACTGGGCGCACCTGGTGCTGGGCGTTGCGATGATTGCTGGTGGCTGGCTGTTGTCCCGCAACATGGCCAGCGACAGAAGGTAACCCGGAACCGAACCCGGGAAATAGGAGCCGCGTATGAGGTTAGTTCAATAAATTCTGAATATTCGTCCTAAGGGCTGGTGCAGTTGGCGCGGTGACGCGGACAGCTGCACCGGCTTTCCTTGTGCCTCCTAAAGTTTCTGCGGCAAGTGCTGCAAGTAACGGCAATCACAACGGCGGCACGAAGACGCCGGGGCCGCTCACGGCGGCTCCCGGCGTCGATCGCGTACCAGAGACCCGGAAGTCAGCGGCTGTCAGCCGACGGCCCCCGGAGGTGCGTCAGCGGCGCATGTCGTCGATGTCGCGCTTGCCCTCAAGACCGTCCGTCTCGATGCGCTCCTTGCGGACTTCGTCATTGACCGTAACGTCATCCGTGACCACGTCCTTGTCGAGGCGTACCCGCTCCACCGGAACGGTTTCCTTCTCGACCACGGGGCGTTCCTCGTGGAGGGTCACCTCGTGTTCCTCTTCACTGATGTCCGGACCGGACATGGCCGCTCCACGGTTGGCTTCCGTGATCGGCTCGCGCTCCAAGCGGACTTCCTCGCGCTGCACGGGCACAGTCTTGGTGACATTCTCCGTGGTGACGTACTTCCGAAGCCGGACGCGGCCTGCGGCCTGCCGCTCTGTGCCGACGCGCAGGCGCTCTTCGGAGCGGGTCATGGCGTCGTCCGTCGTGGGACCCGACGTGTCGTGGCCGACGGCGCCGGCAGCCCGGGTGCCCGCATTCAGGTCGGCATCGCCTGCATAGTCGGTGTCCCTGTCGGTATCGGAGCGCGTCTCGGAGTATGTTCGGGCCTCGCGTTCGTAGTGGGCGTAGAGACGGTCCTCTTCCTCGGGTTCAAGGTGCCCGTCCGTATCCACCCGCGGGGCGTCTTTAACATGGTCTTTCGTGTACGGGACCACGAGGTCATCGCCTTCGGCCCGGGCGCCTTCCACCGGAACGAACGACTCGTGTGTGCCGAAGAGCCCGGTCTTGACGGTGACCCAGGTGGGCTCGCCCGTGTCGTCGTCGGCGTACAACTGGCCGATCGAGCCGATCTTCTCGCCGTCGGCTCCGATGACGTTTCCTCCCCGGTTGAGCAGGTTTTCGATGCTTTCCCTCGTGAGCATGACTTCTCCTTTGGATGGTTTCCTGGCTTGCGGTTGATCCACCAACCCGAACTACATCGGTGTCCGGAAAGGCTGGCATCCGCCCCATCTTCTTGAGGTTTCCGCTATAACTGCCCCTATACGATAAGCATGCTTATCATCGAAAGAAAAGCCTACTTAGTATTTTTTCCTCCCCTTCTTTGCGGGACCGCTAAGAAGGGGCATTTAGGGGGTCGACGGACGGCGCCACTCGGCGTAGCCTGTTGTCCACATCGAGAGGGGGGATGGGATGGGAGCGACACCGAAAGCCCGATGCCGCTCCGCCGTCCGGCCCCTTCTGCTTGCCCTCCTTGCCGCGGTGGCTTGGCTTGTGTGGGGAGCCGGAGCAGCCACCGCATCCAGCCTCGCCCCGGACGCCGGGGATCTCCTTAAGCCCGCGGCGTCCCCTCTTGCCGAGCCGCTCCCGGCCATTGAGCCTCCCCCCGTTGTCAGCGCCGGCGAACTTGCAGAGGCCACCGCAACCTCGGTCACGAATTCAGCAACAGGCGTCGTCACTCCGTTGGCCGCACCCGCCCTGCCGGTGGTCTCCGGCACTGTCGATACAGTCACCCTCCTCGCGCCCGCGCTTACAGAGTTGCCCCTGGTGCAGGCGCCCCTTCCGCTTCCCCTGACCGACGTCCTGCCTTTGCCCGACCAGTTGCCCCCGCTGCTGCCGGAACCCCTGCCCGCGCCCCTGCCTTTGCCGCTCCCGGACCTGGCGCCCGTTCCAGGGATAGCTCCGTTGCCCAGCCCGCCACCGCTCCCGACGCCGGCACCCGGCCGTGCGCCCACCGCGGCTCCCAGCCTCCCGGCGTCGGACGCTGTCGCGGCTGATGGCGTTGGCACCCAGGGCTCGGCCGCTGCCAACATCATCGCGACACCAACGGAACCGGCGAATGTCGACGTCGGATCCAATACCTTGGGCTTCGGCTTCACCCCCGCCCAGGACCGCCCCGGAGTGGCCTCGCCTGCCGCGGCAACGGCCAGCCCTTCCGGGCCGGAAGACCGGGACCACATTCCCGGCAGGCTTGATCTGCCGGCCGCGGCTAATTCAGCGGGGACGGCCAGCTCCGGGTCGGCCGGAGGCGCCGACGGCGCGGCCGACCTTGGTGGGTCCTGGACAGCACTCCCCGCCGCCGTAAACGGACCAAAGATGTCCGGCGCCGAGACGTTGCCGGCCGGCCCTTCCTTCGATCCGGGGTCCTCACCCGACTGAACAGGTCACCCCTGCCCATTTCGCGGCAGAACATGACCACCGCCCACCATCGGTGCGCGGAAACCACATTCAGTCAGGAGACACCGTCATGTCCATCACCATCACTGTGATCAACCGCGCCTGCATCATCTCGACTGTGGGCAACTGGCCAGACCCGATGCGCAAGCTCGGCTAAGGGCCATGTTGGGTGGGGCGGTGCTGGGGGCCGCCCCACCGAACACGAGCCGCAGGACTAATGGAGCATTCCAGCCGCTCCACAGGCCGGGCACTGGAACAATGGGCGCATGAGCACCATCATCCTGGGCTGGGACCCGGTCCGCTGGAACCGCTGGAACTACGCGGCGGTTGTTGAACAAGTCGCCGATACAGGGCTGCACCTTGAGCCCTGGAGCGTGCGCCGCGGCTTTGCCACCGGCACCGACGTGTGGCTGCTCGTCGTGGGAGACCACGCTCCCGGGCTGATCGGTCACGGCGTGGTGCTGTCCCAGCAGCGGGAGCCCCTGGAAGAACCAGGGCCGCCCGAACCCGACGCCGCCCCGGACCATCCCGGATTTACGGTGCAGGTTGCCTTCGACGCGCTGCTGCCCCTCGGCGACCAGGTTCCTGCAGGACTTCTCCGGGAGGTGATGCCCGATGTCGCGTGGGATACCGCCGACGTCGCCGGCCTGGAACTCGGGCCCGGCGATGCTGCCGCCATCCGGGCGGTCTGGACCAGCTACGGCCCCTCGCAGGGAACTGACCCGACACAACCTGTTCCCGGCACCTACCCCGACAATGCTGTCGCACGCGTCGCGGTCAACCGGCACGAACGCGACCCCGAGGCACGGCGGGCCTGCATCGCGCATCGTGGCATCAACTGCGCGGCCTGCGGGTTCTCCTTCGAGATGGCCTACGGCGAAATTGGCGCGGACTTCATCCAGGTCCACCACGTGGTACCCGCTTCCCAACTGGGGAACGACTACGTGCTGGACCCGCTCACGGACCTCGTTCCGCTGTGCGCCAACTGCCATGCCATGGCCCACCACGGCGTTGGCTCACCGCGGACAGAAGCTGAGCTGCGGCACATCATCGCCAGCGCCGGATACCTGCGGGGAAACACCGTTGGCCCCGAAGAGCTTGAGGCCCAGCGGATTGCCCGCGAGATCCTTGGCCAACAGGCTGAATAAGGATCCCGGGCCCGGGCCGTGCGCCCGGTGCCACCAGGCGCCTCTGATCTGTTAACCCAAGCTTTCCCTGCGCTCTACTCCCGCGACCCCGGACCGTCAGCCCGGGCACCCACCGTGGAGGGGTGAGGATCGCAATTGTCGCTGAATCATTCCTGCCACTGATGAACGGGGTGACCCACTCCATCCTGCGGGTGCTGGAGCACCTGGAGGAACGGGGCCACGAGGTCCTGGTGATTGCCCCCTCAACACTGGACGCCAGGGACACCGCGGTCCCCGAGGCTGTGAACGGTGCATTGGTGCACCGGCTTCCCTCGGTGCCGCTGGCCGGGTACACCAATGTGCGCGTGGCGATGGGCGGTGTGTACCGGGTCAAGCGAATCCTTGCCGACTACGCACCGGACGTCGTCCACCTGGCATCACCCTTTGTCCTGGGCTGGCGCGCGGTGCAGGCGGCGCACCAGCTGGGCATCCCCACCGTCGCCATCTACCAGACCGAAGTCCCCAGTTACGCCGCCCGGTACGGGGTGCCGTTCCTGGAGAACTGGGCCTGGAACCGGGTGGAGAACATCCACCTGCTGGCCACCCGGACGCTGGTCCCGTCCACCTTCGCCCTGAACCAGCTCCGCGGCCGCGGCATTCCGCGCGTGGACATGTGGCGGCGCGGTGTGGACACGGCCCGGTTTTCGCCTGGAAAGCGCGACGACGGGTGGCGGGCTTCCGTGGCGCCCGGCGGTGAGCGGATCATCGGGTATGTGGGCCGGCTAGCCATCGAGAAGCAGGTCGAGGACCTGGCCGCGCTGGCCAATGTGCCCAATACCAAGCTGGTGATCGTGGGCGACGGCCCGCAGCGGGCAACCCTCGAGGAAGCCCTGCCGAACGCCACGTTCACAGGATTCCTCGGCGGCGAACAGCTTGCACGCGCGGTGGCCTCCTTCGATCTTTTTGTCCATCCCGGTGAGTTTGAGACGTTCTGCCAAACCATCCAGGAGGCCATGGCATCGGGCGTTCCCGTGGTTGCCACCGGACGCGGCGGCCCACTGGACCTGGTGGAGAACTCCCGCACCGGGTGGCTGTACCAGCCCGGTGATTTGGCTGGACTGCGCGGACATGTCATGGACCTGATTGGCGATGACGCCAAGCGCCGCGCGTTCGCAGAGGCGGCCCATGCCTCGGTCCAGGACCGGACGTGGCCTGCGCTCAGCGCTGAACTGGTACGGCATTATCGCTCAGTGATCAGTGGTGAGCCGATGCTTGCGCAGGGCCCACGCCCACGGGTTCCTTTGGCCGAGCCTGCGAAGTTAGGGCGCGGGTGGGTACTGTGAGGATCTCGGTCATCGGCTGCGGCTACCTCGGTGCTGTCCATGCCGCCACGCTCGCCTCGATGGGCCACACGGTAGTAGGCATCGACATCGACGCCGCGAGGGTGGACCACCTCAGGCGCGGGCACGCGCCCTTCTTTGAACCAGGCCTGGACGAACTGCTCCGGGACGGGAAGGCTACGGGCCGGCTTACATTCTCCACGGCCTTCTCCGAAGCCGACCGTGCGCAGGTCCACTTCCTGTGTGTGGGGACGCCGCAGTCCAAGACGTCCGACGGCGCCGACCTCACCTTCCTGGTGTCCGCCACCAAGGCGCTGCTTCCACACCTGGCAAGGGGCGCCGCCGTCGTTGGCAAATCCACGGTGCCGGTGGGAACCGTGGATATGCTTCGCGACATTCTGGCGAGCCGGCCAGATGTGCTGCTGGGCTGGAACCCTGAGTTCCTGCGGCAGGGGACTGCCGTCAAGGACTCGCTGGTTCCGGACCGGCTGGTCTACGGCGTGTCAGGCGGGCGGGCCTCCGCCTTTCATCGCGGGACGGGTGCTCCGCGCGGAGTGACCGCCGCACTGGATGCTGTCTACGAACCCCTGCTGCGCGCAGGCATTCCGAGGCTGGTCTCCAACTTTGCCACTGCGGAGCTGATCAAGTCGGCAGCCAATGCCTACCTGGCCACCAAGGTCAGCTTCATCAATGCAATGTCCGAGCTGTGCGATGCCTCCGGCGCCGACGTGACCGAACTCGGCGAGGCGATGGGGCTGGATCCTCGGATCGGCGGCCGGTACCTGCACGCTGGCCTGGGCTTCGGCGGAGGGTGCCTGCCCAAGGACATCCGCAGCTTTCGGGCACAGGCGGCCGCTTTGCAGGTGGATTCTGTGGACGACTGGATGGGATTGGTGGACGGCATCAATGTGGGCCAGCGTTCCCGCACCGTGGACCTGGCCCGTGAACTCTCCGGTGACCTGGCGGGCCGTACTGTCACTGTCCTCGGTGCCGCGTTCAAGCCGGACACGGACGACATCCGTGACTCCCCCGCGCTCGACGTCGCGGCTCGGCTCGCCGCGGCAGGCGCCCACGTGACGGTGACGGACCCGAAAGCCATCAACAACGCCTGGATGCGCTACCCCCAGCTGCGGTTCGAGGTGTCCACCCGGCGCGCGCTTGAGGACGCCGAACTGGTGCTGCTGCTCACCGAGTGGGAGGAGTATCGGCGCCTGAGCCCGGCTGAGGCGGGCGGACTGGTCCGACGGAAGATCATTCTGGATGCCCGGAATGTACTGGATGCCGTGGAGTGGCAGGCCAAAGGTTGGGTAGTCCGCGGCCTGGGACGGCAGTCCACGGAGCGGAGTGCCACGGCCCTGACCTAAAATGCGTAACTATTGAAGGATTCGCGGGCCGGCCGCCGCGCGATTTCGGGCTTTTCGCGCCCCGCCGGAGCCAATAGTTCCGCAAACTGGGGCGCCAACGGGCTAATTGTCGCCTTTTTGATATCGGGGAGTCCTTGCGGAGTAGTAAGCACACTGATTGAATTGGATCACGGGGTGAGGCGTCGGCACCAATAAATCGACAAGGAAGTGTGATCATGGGAATTCTTGGATTTCTCATTTTGGGCCTGATAGCTGGAGCGATTGCCAAGGCAATCCTGCCCGGCAGGCAAGGAGGAGGCTGGCTCATCACCCTCGTCCTGGGTGTGGTCGGCGCTATCCTGGGCGGCTGGATCGGCTCCCTGATCTTTGGGGGCGGACTGGCCGAATTCTTCGACCTGCGCACCTGGCTGCTGGCCATCCTGGGCTCCATCATTGTCCTGCTCATCTACGGCGCAGTCACAAGGCGCGGCAGCCGCGTCTGACACGTACGTCCTTGAGGCGAAAAGGCGCCGCTCCCCCGGACAGGGGACGGCGCCTTTGCCATGCCCGCCAAATTGCGCACAGAACAGGAAACCGATTCCACCTGCCGCATTGATATCCCGGATTCGCACTTTATGATGTGCGTGGGGGTGATTGGGTCATGGGGGGTTCGGGACGGCACAGCGAAGATTTGCCGGTAGGAGCTTTTGGCGATGACGCTGCCGCGCCGGGGACTTCCCAGGCGGGCGGTTCGCCGCGCGTTGCCGGTGACCCCACGGGGAGCCACGCCATGTTCGAGGCCAGTCCCGATGCCCTCCTGGCGATAGCCAAAGACGGCAGCATCCGGATCGCCAACGCCGCAGCGTCCCGGCTGTTCGGCGTCGCGGCCGACGAGCTCGTGGGGAGTGACCACCGGACCTTGCTGTCGGAGGGCTTCCGGAACGAGATCGAGCAGATCTTCCGGCGCCTCAGGGACCTGGAGCCGATCCCGCCACGTGAAGTTTTTGGCCTTCACAGTGACGGCACCGAGTTCGCAGCCGAGATGGCCGGCGCATTGCTGGAAACCGACGATGGCCCCCAACTGCTGGTGTCGATCCGCAGCACCTCCCACCGGAAGGCTGCTGACGCAGACCTGCGCGAGGCCATGTCGCTGCTGACGGCAACCCTCGAATCCACCGCGGACGGCATCCTGGTGATCAGCTCGGACGGCAGTGTGGCGGGGTTCAATGACCAGTTTCTGAAGATGTGGGGCATCTCCCCCGAGCTTCTGGAAGGCGAAAGTGAAGAGCCCGTCATGCGGCTGATCGTCTCCCAGATTAAGAATCCTGAGGCTTTCATCGCGCGGCTCAACGAAGTAGCGTCCAGCCCGGATACGGAAAGCCATGACGTGCTGGATTTCAAGGACGGCCGGACCTTTGAACGATACTCCCGGCCGCGGCGCGTGGGCGAAAAGATCGTCGGCAGGGTGTGGAGCTTCCGCGACGTCACCCCGCGCCGGAAAGCCCAGGAACAGGCACAGCAGGCCATGCTGGACCTCGCCGCCCAGGCCGAGAAACTCCGGGCGCTGGCCTTCCAGGATCCCTTGACTGGGCTGGCCAACCGGGCAGTCTTCAACGATGGAGTGGCCACAGCCCTGCGCGAACCCCGCCTCAAGACCGTGGACGTGCTCCTGATCGACCTGGACGATTTCAAGGAAGTCAACGACATCCTGGGCCATCAGGCCGGCGACGACATGTTGGTGGAAGTGGCCCGCAGGCTCCGTGGCTGTGTCCCCACCGCGGATGTGGTGGCCAGGCTGGGCGGGGACGAGTTCGTGGTGCTGCTGACCGCCTGCCCCGACGCCGATGCCATCGCGGCGTGCATCGTCAGGTGCCTGCACGTTCCTGTAACCATCAGCGGCACCGTGTTCCGCCCCAGCCTGAGCCTTGGGCTGGCATCGGCCAGCGCGGATGCCATTGGCCCGTCTGAACTGCTGCGCCAGGCCGACATTGCCATGTATGCGGCCAAGGCCGCGGGCAAGAACCGTTTCCTGCGGTTCCACCCCGAGATGATGACAGCCCTCGTGCAGCGCACGGACATGGAGGCCGGGCTCCAGTTGGCCGTGCCGCGCGGCGAAATCTCCGTCGCCTTCCAGCCCATCGTGTCCCCGCGGATGGGGCAGGTAGTGCAGTTCGAGGCGCTGGCCAGGTGGGACCGCGGCGGCGAGCGCGTCCCGCCGTCGGTCTTTATCCCCTTGGCGGAACGCAGTGGGCTGATCAGCGAGATCGGTGAGGAAGTGATGGCGCTCGGCCTGGTGCAGCTGGCGTCGTGGCTGAGCGAGGACCCCACACGCTCGCTCGCGGTGAACGTTTCCGGAGTGCAGCTGCAGGACGCCCACTTTGCCGACGGCGTCCTCCGCCTCACCGAGGCCGCCGGTGTGGGCGCCTACCAGCTGGTCCTGGAAGTGACCGAGAGTGTATTTTTCGACGCCGACCAAAGCCTGATCAGGCAGCTGAGCAGCCTGCGCGAGGCCGGCGTTCGGGTGGCACTGGATGACTTCGGCACCGGCTACTCCTCGCTGGGCCGGCTGCAGGAACTCCCCGTCGACACCGTCAAAATCGACCGGACCTTTGTGTCCATGGTACGGACCGGCGAGGAACGGCTGCCCATCCTCAGCTCGATGATCAATATGGCCCACAGCCTGGGCCTGACCGTCACCGCCGAGGGCGTTGAGACGGCGACGCAGGCCGACTACCTGACGGCGCTGGAGTGCGATTCGCTGCAGGGCTACCTGTTCTCACTGCCGGAAAATGGGAGCCGGCTGGAGCTGGCCGTTCGGCAGGCCAAACAGGCAATCGACGCGCTCGATGCCCGCACGGACCGCTCCTGAACGAGGGCACCACGCCCACCCCCAGCAAGGCACAGCCGCGAATCCCGCATGCGAGGACAATGAATCTATGGACGTCGTTGTCATCGAAACCCGGCCGCTCGGGGACCGCAGCTACCTGGTCCACGACGGGCAGGTGGCGCTGGTCATTGATCCGCAGCGGGACACGGACCGGGTGGAGGCCGCTGCCGCGGAAGCCAACGTCAGGATCACGCACGTTGCCGAAACCCACCTGCACAACGACTACCTCACCGGCGGGCTTATCCTGGCCCGCGCCCACGGCGCCGCTTACCTCGTGAACGGAGCGGACGCCGTCGAGTTTGAACGCGTGGAGATGGCCGACGGCGGCACGGTCCAGGTGGGCCGGCTCACCGTGAAGGCAGTGGCCACGCCGGGCCACACCCACCATCACCTCAGTTATGTGGTGACGGACGGCCGGGAACAGGCGGTGTTTTCCGGCGGCAGCCTGCTGTACGGATCGGTGGGCAGGACGGATCTGGTCAATGATGGCGATACCGAACAGCTGACCCACGCGCAGTATTCCTCGGTCCGCCGCCTCGCCGCCGAGGCCAGGCCGGAGGCAGCCCTCTACCCCACGCACGGGTTCGGCTCCTTCTGTTCGTCCGGGCCGGCGTCGGGCGTTTACGGCTCCACCATCGGCGAACAGCAGGGAACCAACCACGCCTTCACGGATCCTGACGAGGAGCACTTTGTACGGGAGCTCATCAACAACCTCACCGCCTACCCGTCCTATTACGCGCACATGGCCCCGGCCAACCGGAGGGGCCCGGACGCCCCGGACCTTGCCGTACCGGAGTCGTTGGATCCGGACGAGCTCACCCATCGGCTGGCAGACGGTGAATGGGTGGTGGACCTCCGCCACCGGGTGGCCTTCGCCAGCAGCCACCTGCAGGGTTCTGTCAGCTTTGAGTACGGCCGCGGCTCTAGCTTCACCGCCTACCTGGGCTGGGTCCTGCCGTGGAACCGGCAACTGACGCTGGTGGGAGCCCGCGACGACGTCGAAAAGGCCATCCGGGACCTCTCCCGGATCGGCATCGACTCCCCCGACGCCGCCATCGGAACCGAGCCGTCGGCACTCGCGCCGGGCACCGCCGTCGCGCATTATCCACTGGTGGGCTGGGCCGAACTGGAGCACGGGCGAGCTGCCGGAGATGTGGTGCTGGATGTGCGGCGGACGGACGAGTACGACGGCGGCCACGTGGCCGGGGCGGTCAACATCCCGCTGCATGAGCTGCTGGGGCGGATGGCCGAGATTCCAGACGGCAGGGTGTGGGTGCACTGCGCCACCGGGTACCGCTCCGGGGTGGCTGCCAGCCTGCTCCAGCGCGCCGGCCGGAACGTGGTCCACGTGGACGCAAAGTACGGCGCTCTTGAGGTGTGAGGGATATCATAGGGGTGCGTCTCCGCCCAGGTCTCGGGCGGGCCCAGGTCTCACGTTTTTATGGGTAAAGGGCGCACCTATGGGGAGGGATCCGCGTGTCTCAGACAGGTCTCCTGGAACATCGTCCCGCCACTGGCAGGCGCACGGCCAAACTGGGTTGGCTGATTGCGCTTGGTGCCGTGGTGATGGCGGTTCTTGGGCTATATTTTGCTGCCAACAGCAGCACTGCAACCGCCATCGTGGCGGGTGATTTCTCCATCCTCCTGGCCGCGATCCTGGCTGGTCGAAGCTGCGCACACGCCGCACGCCGCGGCGGCGTGAATGCCCGGGCCTGGACCCTGATGTCGGTGGCCGCCTACGTTTGGGCGGCCGGCATGCTCGTCTGGACGTACTTCGGCCTCACCAACAACCACGTCTACCCCTTCCCTTCCCTGGCGGACGCCTTGTTCCTGTCCTATTCCGTGCCGGCCGCCATCGCCCTCTTCAGCTTTAAGCGTCCCGGCGGCACCACCCGGGTGGGGATGGTCCGGACTGCCTTGGACGCCGCTGTGATCGCTGGCTCCGTCCTGGTGGTCAGCTGGTATACGGCGTTGGGCCCGGCCTTCAGCGCGGAAGGCGACTTCCTGACCCGGCTCACGTCCATGGGCTACCCTGTGGTGGACGTGGTCATGACGTCCCTGGTGCTGGTCCTCGGAATGCGCAGGCAGCCCGGTGAGCGCCTGCCGTGGCTGTGTTTCGGCGGCGGCCTGCTGGTCCTCACCATCACGGACAGCATCTATGTGCGGCTGACGTTCGAAGGCGTCGCAGGCGTCACCGGATCACCGCTGGCTTTGGGATGGATTGGCGCCTTCCTCCTGATTGCGCTGGCACCGCTGCTCCCCTACGCCGAGAAACCGCGGCCGGACCGCAAGGCCTTTGCGCTGGCCTTGGAACTGCTGCCTTACGTTCCGATCCTGGTGGCCGTGATCATGGTTGCGGCCCCGCACGTCAGCGAAATGAGCGCCTTCCTGCTGGTGGTGGCAAGAATCACCGTCGCCTGCATCCTGGTCCGCCAGGTCCTGATTATCATAGAAAACCTCACCCTCACCACCGGACTGGAGCAGGAAGTTGCTGCCCGGACGGCGGAACTCGAGGGACTGGGCGCGATCGTCAAGTCCTCCTCGGACGCCATCTTCAGCACTACGCCGGAGGGCATCATCACCAGCTGGAACCCGGGGGCGGAGCGGCAGTACGGCTACATGGCCGCGGAAGCGCTGGGCCGCGACGCCCGGTTCCTGCTGCCGCCGGACAGCACAGCCGCGGATGATGAAGTGTTCGAGCAGCTTCGCGACAGCGGCGAAGCCATGAGCTTCGAGATCGAGCACCTACGCAAGGACGGGACAGTCATCCCGGTGTCGCTGACCATCTCCCCCATCCGTGAGGCCGGGAACGTGCGCGGGGTCGCCGTTATTGCCAGGGACATCACCCTGCGCCGGGCCGCCGAACAGGAGCTGCAGGCGGCGCGGGAAGCCGCGCTGGAATCAAGCCGGCTCAAATCAGAGTTCCTGGCCACCATGAGCCACGAGATCCGCACACCCATGAACGGTGTGGTGGGGCTGACCGCCCTACTGCTTGAGACGCCCCTGGACGAGACACAGAAGCAATATGCCCAAGGCGTCAAGGGTGCCGGTGAAGCGCTGCTTGCCCTCATCAACGACATCCTGGACTTCTCCAAGCTGGAGGCCGGCAAGGTGGATTTGGACGTCCGGCCGTTCGATCCCCGCATGCTCGTGGAGGAAGTGGCGGGCCTGCTGACAGAGCCGGCGCAGGCCAAGAACCTGGAACTCATCGCCTACTGCCAAGCCGATGTTCCCGCCAGGCTGAACGGGGATTCCGGGCGGATCCGCCAGATCCTGCTGAACCTCGCTTCCAACGCCGTGAAGTTCACCGCGGCCGGGGAGGTGTCCATCCAGGTGAAGGTGGAGAAGCCTGACACCAAGCCCGGCACCACCGCAATGGTCTGCTTCGAAGTCCGTGATACCGGTATTGGCATTGATCCCGCCCACCATGCGAGGCTGTTCGAGTCCTTCTCGCAGGCGGACGCCTCCACTACCCGCCGCTACGGGGGCACCGGCCTGGGCCTGGCAATCTGCCGTCGGCTGACTGAGGCCATGGGTGGCGAGATCGCGCTGGAAAGCGTGCCCGGGGAAGGCAGCAGGTTCTGGTTCCGGATCCCACTGCCGGTGGCACCGCCGTCGACCGATCCTGTTCCCGCAGCCGGCTTCCTCACGGGGCTGAGGGTGCTGGTGGTGGACGACAACGCCACCAACCGCCTGGTGCTGGAATCCCAGCTCCGCGGCTGGAAGCTCCAGCCGGAAGCGGTTCCCGACGCCAAAGCTGCCCTCGCCCGGGCGCGCGAGGCATCAGCCGCGGGGAAGCCGTTCGACCTCGCCGTGCTTGACCTCTGCATGCCGGACACCGATGGCCTGGAGCTCGCCCGCACCATGAAGGCCGACGCCGACCTGGCGGACATCCAACTGATCATGCTGACCTCTACGATGCAGGTCAACGCAGCGGAGATCGCCGCCGCAGGGGTGCGCGAATGGCTCATGAAGCCGGTACGCAGCTCCGAGTTCTATAACCGCCTGGTACGCCTGATGTCCACCCGGGAACTCGCCGCGGTCCCCGCTGCGCCTGCCGGGTCGGTCCCGGAGCAGTCCTCCGCTGAGCTGACCATGGCGGAGGCGCCCTCCCGCGGCCGCATCCTGGTGGTGGAGGACAACGCGGTGAACCAGCTGGTGGCCCGGGCCACCGTGACCAAATTCGGCTATGCCGTGGACGTGGTGGCAGACGGCGCCGAGGCGGTCGCAGCCACCGCCCGAAGCCACTACGCCGCCATTTTGATGGACTGCCACATGCCGGTCATGGACGGCTTCGAGGCCACCCGGGTCATCAGGGAACGCGAGGGCAAGCGGAGCCGCCTTCCCATCATCGCCATGACTGCCGGCGCCCTCGACGGCGACCGGGAACGCTGTCTGGACGCGGGCATGGACGATTATCTCTCCAAGCCCGTGGACGCTGCGGAACTGGAGGCCGCGCTGGCCCGCTGGGTACCCGATCTGGCTCCCCAGCTGCTGGCTGTCACGGGCGGCGGACCGCCGTCGGTGGATCCGGACCGGCTGGCCATGCTGCGGGGCCTCGGCCCGGAGGATGGCCTGGGCCTGCTGCCGGCCGCCGCGGCGGCGTTCCGGAAGGACGTTCCGGCCCGGCTCGCAGTGCTGCGGGAGTCCGTGCACAATGGCGGCGGCCTGGCCTTGGCGCAGGCCGCGCACACATTGAAGGGCGCGGCGGCCAACATTGGAGCAACGGCCGTGGCCAGCCTGTGCGGCCAGCTGGAAGAGATGGGGCGCAACGGAAATCACGACGGCGGCCCGCAACTGG
This sequence comes from Pseudarthrobacter sp. CCNWLW207, assembly GCF_037203945.1. Taxonomy (NCBI): domain Bacteria; kingdom Bacillati; phylum Actinomycetota; class Actinomycetes; order Micrococcales; family Micrococcaceae; genus Pseudarthrobacter; species Pseudarthrobacter sp. CCNWLW207. The sequence continues at coordinate 270,214 of NZ_JBBCBS010000001.1, forward strand.
TCAGCAGGCTGGAGGCTGAGCTCGCGCGGGTGAACTTCGAACTCGATCAAGCACTGGAGGTGGCGCAGTGAAAGTCCTGGTGGCAGATGACGACCCGGGCTCGCTCTTAGTGGCCAGGGCCGCCGTCGAACGCTACGGGCATGACTGCCTGGCGGCGGCCGACGGCGACGAGGCGTGGGCGCTGTACCTGGAACACCAGCCGGACGTGGTGGTCACGGACTGGATGATGCCGGGGATGGATGGGCTGGCGCTGTGCCGGGCCATCCGGGCGCGGGACGCGGACCTCTACACCTACGTGGTGCTGCTGACCTCGCAGGGGTCACGCGACGACGTTCTCGCCGGGCTGGAGGCCGGCGCGGACGACTACGTCACCAAACCCTTGGACCCTTTCGTTCTGCACGCGCGGCTGCTGGTGGCGCTGCGAGTGACTACGCTTCACGCCGACCTGGCCCACTACCGTAAGGTGCTGTCGCAGCAGGCGAGGACGGACCCCCTCACCGGCCTGCACAACCGACTGAAGCTGGCAGAGGACCTGGAGCAGCTGCACGCCCGTAGCCAGCGGTACGCGGAGGCCTACTGCCTGGCCATGTGCGATGTGGACAACTTCAAAAGCTACAACGATATCTACGGGCACCAGGCGGGCGACCTCGCGCTCCGGGCCGTGGCTGCGGCTTTGGTGGGCGCGGCACGCAAAAGCGACGGCGTCTACCGGTATGGGGGCGAAGAGTTCCTGCTGGTCCTGCCGAACCAGTCGCAGCTGGGCGCCAAGGCTTTTATGGAGCGGGCGCTGGTCAGCGTGCGCGACCTGGAACTGGCCCACTCCGGCGACCCCCGTGGGCAGCTGACGCTGAGCGCCGGCATCGCCGCCTACAGTGCGGATCACCAGGCCGACACCGAGACCCTCCTGGGCGAAGCCGATGCGGCGCTCTATGCGGCCAAGGCGGCCGGGCGGAACCGGGTGGAGCTGGCGGTGTAGGCGCTTTCACCACCAGTCCTGGCTGGCGGCTGTGCTACGCGGCTTTCTTGCGCTGTTTCGACTGGGCCGGCTTCTTGAGCGGCTGGCTCTTGGCCGGGCGGCTCTGCGCTGGCTGGTGGTTCGTTGGCTGGTGGTTCGGTGCCGGCTGCTTGGGCACAGGACGGCTCTGCGGTTCGAGGCGGCCCTGCTCACGCTGGACCGGCACAGGCTTGGGCTCGGCTGACGGCACAGCGGCAGGCTCCGCTGCAGTTTCCGGCTCATCCGCCAAGTCGACATCATCCTGCACGCCTGCCACAGCCTGCGCGTACTGACGGTTGCGCTGCCAGCGGCGGACCAGATTGATGGCGGCCAGGACGCCGGCGAGCGGTGTCAGCACTGCGGCCGCGTAGACGAACAGCAGCCATGTCAGGGTGGCCATCGGCGGCTGGTTATTGTTCAGGAGCGAGAGCCCGCCGAGCATGGCGATGACCCAAAACAGCACCACTGCCACGAGAACCGCGGCAGCAGGAAAATACTCGTTCTTTACAATCTTCTTCAGGGTTTCCACGCATTTCCTCCTGCCTGGCCGGGGGCTGCGGCGACAGGCCGCATCAACACCAGTATGGGGCTGCCGGAGCGCGGATTCGGGCAACACGCAGGCAGTGGTGACGAACCTAACTCCAGGCCGTGTCGGGGAGCGATTTCCGTGCCAAGGAAGGCTGCCCAAAATGCGTCATTTACGGACGCCTGCGAAGCCGCCGGCCTCGGATTTACGCCGGTGGCGGGTGCCCACTGGGCCTAAAGTTACGCATTCCGGTCGAGCTGCCGGAACAGTAGCCGGTTCCGCGGCCCTTCCCTGCCAAGGAAGCGCCGAATACGGTGGATTTGTCCGGCCATGCCGCCGGACCCACACGCACCGTACGCACCCTTCTTGGAGGTCCTCATGCGCAAAGTAACTGCTGGCCTGTTCCACTCCGTTGATGGAGTGGTGTCGGACCCGAACCTCTGGCAGTTCGACAGCTTCGACGAAGACCTGGGCAAGGGCATGACGGAGATGATGGAGCGCGTGGACACCGGAGTCCTGGGCAGGGTGAGCTACCAGGAATGGGGGGGCTACTGGCCCAACGCGACCGTGGACGACGACTTCGCCGGCTTCATCAACCCGATGGAAAAGTTTGTGGCCTCCAGGACTCTGCCTGAGCCGCTGGAGTGGCAGAACTCGCACCTGATCCACGGCCCGCTGGAAGACTTTGTCGCGGAGCTGAAACAGCGCGACGGCGGCGAGATCGCCGTGTTCGGCAGCATTTCCGTCACGCGTCAGCTGTTGTTCGCAGGGCTGCTGGACGAGCTCACCCTGATGACTCATCCGGTAGTGGCCGGCAGCGGCAGGCGCCTGTTTGAGGACGGCGACCCCGTCACCCGCCTCACCCTGAAGGATGAGTACAGGACCAGCAAAGGCAACGTCATCAGCACGTACAGCCTGCTGGGCGGCTGAGCCCACGGTCTTCGAGCGGGCGGCCTACAGGAGGCCTACAGCAGGGACGGCGAGCGCGGGGCCTTCGGCATCCGGGGCACCCAGCAACGCACCGTATCCCGGTATCGCTCGAAGTCTTCGCCGAAGCGGTCCCGGAGGTCAGCTTCCTCAAGCGGCCGGACAACATAGTTCCACACCAGGGAGCCAACCACCGCGTAGGCGATAACAAGCCACGACTGCAGGATGATGCCAACCGCGGCGCCCTGGACGATGCCTGCGACGGCCATCGGGTTACGGATCCAGCGATACGGGCCTGCGATCACCAGGCGGTTGGGCATCGCCGCCGGCAGCGGCGTGCCATTTCCCAGGGCCGACATCACCACTGCGGACCAGATGCCCAGGGCGCTGGCGAGTACAAGAACCCCCACGCCCACAGGGCCTGCCACTGAGGGAAAGGGGATTGCCACCGCCCAGCGCTGTTCGAAAAACGCGATGGCAAGCGGAATCATCGCCAGGAAAAACCCCCAGAAAAGGACGATTTGACCGAAAGTTGAAAGCACGTGGATTGCCGCGCTGGAGCGAACAGTGGCGGGACGGAATGCGAACGGACCACGGATGATCCACGAGGTCGGTACGCACCCGCGCAGGATGACGCCGAGCGAGGCCAGCGAAGCTGCGGCGGCGGCACCCATGGTGAGCACGCCCCAACCCGCTTCGGTTGTGACCGTGGCGTAAACCGCCATGGCGATGGCGACGGCACACGTCCAGCCTGCACCCACCACTGCGGCAGCCCGGACGCCTGCTGCGGCCATAGCTGAGGCAATGACGAACAGTGGAATGTCTAAAATGGCCACGGTAATCGGGTCGAGATTTCCGAGGGTCGCTTCACGCACCGCTGGCGACATGAAGACCGCAACCCACCAGCAGGCGCCGGCTACCGCCTGGACGCCAAAGTAAGCCCGGGCCCACAGAACCAACTCCGTCACCGGTTCAACCCCCACCCATCGTCCTTCGGCTTGCTGGCCTAAGCCTACTGACTTCCATCCAGCCTTCCGCTGGCTTGTTTTCGGCCGCTGGACGGTTGGCGCGGGCGGACCGGTGCGCAATAGTGGATACATGCCAGCTTCCCCGTCTCAACCCACGGTTCGACGTGCCCTCCTCACCGGGCCGGATTCCCGGCAAGTAGGACGCCTCATTGGGACTTACTTGCGACAAACGGAGCATGAGAAGGCCGTGAACCTGTCGCTTCCGTCGCTGGGGCCGGATGAGGAACTCCCGCCAAACTACCAAGCCGAGGTCGACCGCCCCGAAACGGTATTCAAAACGGCGTCGGTGTACCTGGCGGAGATCGACGCCGAAGCGGTTGGAGTCGCCATCGCCTCAAAGGCCCGCGGTGCCAACGAAATCAAGCGGCTTTGGGCCGACCCGCAGGTACGCGGCCGCGGCATCGGTTCCGCGCTCCTTGATGCCGTCCTGCGGGAGAGCACCGGCGTTGTGCGCCTCTCAGTTTGGGATTGGCGGACACAGGCCGCGCGGCTATACGAATCAAGGGGGTTCGTCACCGTCCCCTCGTGGGACGCACGGCCCGGGCTGGTGTGCATGGAGCGCCGCCCTGAAGCCCTAACCCCTGTTCCGCTCCAATGACTGGCCGATGATCCGGGCGCCTTCGGGAAAGGCGCCCGGGTTCGTTCCCGAGTAGTTGAGGCGGATAAACGGGCCGGCCGGTTCGGCGGGAAACCACTCGTTGCCGCCTGCGATGATCACTCCGGCCGCTTCACAATCGCGGGTCAGGCGTTCGAGGTCGGTCCCGTCGGGCAGCCGCGCCCAGAGGTTCAGGCCACCCTTGGGCACCTGCTCGATGTGTGCCTGCGGCGCGTGCCGGCGCAGGCTGGTGACCAGCAGGTCGCGTCGGGCTTCGAGCTGGTGGCGGAGGCTGCGAAGGTGCGTCTGCCACCCGGGCTGCGTGACGACGTCGAGCGCTGCCGCCTGCAGCAGGCCGCTGACGTACATCGACTCGGCCGCCCGGTCCGCCAGGATGCGCTCTCGCGCCGGGCCGCGGGCGATCACCGCGGCCACGCGGATCGACGGAGAAACGCTCTTGGTCAGCGAGCGCAGGTAGACCACATGCCCGGAGTCGTCGCGGGAGGCGATTGGAACCGGGTTGGAGGTGATGCCGAAGTCGTGGGCCCAGTCGTCCTCCACAAGGAATGCGCCCTTCGCGCGCACTACGTCCAGGACCTGTTCGCGCCGTTCGGCTGACCACTGGGCACCAGTGGGATTTGCGTAGTTGGGCTGGGCGTAGAACAGCCGCGCGCCGGTCTCCTCGAAGGCGCGGGCCAATTCCGCGGTGTCCGGACCGTCCGGCCCGCTGGGCACCGGAACGACGCGCACGCCGGCCTGGGCCGCAGCCAGGATGGCACCCCAGTAGGACGGCGATTCCATCAGCAGCGGCTGTCCGCGGCCAGCGAGTGCGCTGAAGATGGAACTCAGCCCACTTTGGCTGCCGGGAAGTACGACGACGTCACTCGGGTTCGGCGGTGTGGTCCCGGCAGGCGTCAAGGCGCCAAGCTCCTGCGCGAACCACGACTGCAGTTCCGGCATGCCGGCTGCGGGCGGGCGGGACAGCGCTGCGTCGCCGCGGGCTGCCCTGGCGAGGGCGGCACGGACCAGCCGTTCTGGCAGGAGTTCGCGGTCCGGGTAGCCGGAGTGGAAGGAGATGGCATCGTTGGCCACCGTGCGCATGGTGCTGGAGGCAGGGGGAAGCGGCGCCAGCGGTGACCGGAGGGCCGCGCTCTGCCAGCCGTAGTCGGACGGACGCGCGGTCCGGACCGCCCGCACGAACGTCCCGACGCCGGGCCTACTCTCAATCAGACCCTGTGCCGTGAGGGTCTGCAGGGCCTTCTGCACTGTGACGGGACTTGCTTGGTACTCGGCCACCAGGTAACGGGTGGATGGCAGTTTCGCACCGGGCGCCGCTGCGGCGATCCATTTTTTCAGGTGCGCCACAATCCTGGAACTGCTATCGTAGTTCATGAGAGACAATAGTAGCGCTACTCAATCGGGACGCATAGTGCTATCCCCCTCACCGCCGACCGGACTCTGGTTGGGCCTGATCGGAGTAGCGGCCTTTTCCTTCACCGTTCCGTTCACCAAGGTCGCCGTCGCCGGCCTGTCCCCGCTGTACATCGGTTCCGGCCGCGCGGTGGTGGCCGCCCTCCTCGCAGCCTTCGCCCTCGCACTTACCCGGCAGCGGCTCCCCCGCGGCGCGCAATGGGCGCGCCTGGCAGTCGTGGCCGCCGGCGTCGTCGTCGGGTTTCCGCTGCTCACGTCCTTCGCCCTGACAAGCACCCCAGCCAGCCACGGCGCCGTGGTGATCGCCTTGCTCCCCGCCGCGACCGCGACGGCGGCTGTCCTCCGCGGCCGCGAACGTCCGCCGCTCGCATTCTGGCTCATCACCGCCGTAGGAGTCCTCGCCGCCGTCGCCTTCGCCGCCATGCAGTCCGGCGGCTTCGGACAACTGCACTGGGCTGACGTACTGCTCCTCGGCGCGGTGGTGGCTGCCGCTGTCGGTTATGCCGAAGGCGGTTTGCTGGCCCGTGAGCTCGGTGCGTGGCAAACCGTGTCCTGGGCTTTGGTGCTGGCCTCGCCGCTGATGGTGGCACTGACGGCCGTCTCCGTCTCGCTGCAGCCGCCTTCCGCGACGCCGGTCCAGTGGGCCGCCTTTGCCTACCTCGGCGTGGTGAGCATGTTCCTGGGCTTTTTCGCCTGGTACCGCGGGCTGGCCATCGGCCCCATCGCCCAGGTCAGCCAGGTCCAGCTCATCCAGCCGGTGCTGACCATTTGCTGGGCCGGGCTGCTGCTGGGCGAAACCCTGACGTGGGCCACTATGGTGGGCGGCCTTGCCGTCATCCTCTGCGCGGGGGCAGCCGTCCGGGTCCGGCTCAAGCCGCCTGCCGCCCAGCCCGCCTTCCTCCCCACTCCCCGAACCCTCCAACCTGCAAAGGATTAGCATCATGTACGTTCCTGCCCATTTCGAACCTGGCCCCGAGGCCGTCCAGGACCTGCTCAACCAACCCGGGGCGGCCAACCTGGTCACCATGACCTCGCAGGGCCTGCTGGCTACGCTGATGCCGTTTGTCTACGATGCTGCGGTGGGCGAGCACGGCGCGCTGCAAGGGCATCTGGCACGGAACAACGCGCAGTGGTCTGAGCCTGCCATCGGCGAAGCGCTCATGATCATCCAAGGCGCGGACGCGTACGTTTCGCCTTCCTGGTACGCATCCAAGGCTGAGCACGGCCGCGTGGTGCCCACCTGGAACTACTCCACGGCCCACGTGTACGGCACCCTGGTGGTCCACGAGGATCCGGCATGGCTCGCGGGCCAGGTCAGGCGCCTTACCGGCGCCCATGAGGCCGGCTTTGACCATCCATGGAGCGTGGACGACGCGCCAGAGCGCTACATCGCCGGCCAGTTGCGCGCGATCGTGGGCATCGAGCTGGTGATCTCCAGGATTGAGGCGAAGGCCAAGCTGAGCCAGAACCGGCCCGACGCCGACATCGACGGGGTGATTAATGGGCTCACCGCCCGGGGGCAGACGGAGAGCGCTGCCGACGTCGAGCGGGCCCGTCCGACGCGCCCCTAATCTGGGTGCCCGGCCGCCCAACTAAGTAGCAGTAGATGTCGCTATGGAGCCTCATAACGACATCTGCTGCTACCTACTTGGGGTGGGCGGCAGGGCGGCGGCGAGGGCAGCGATGTCCCTCGGCGTGGTGCGGCAGCAGCCGCCCAGGATGCGGGCACCGAGCTCCCGCCAGGCACCGGCTCCTGCCGCAAGCCCTGTTGGCACGCCGTCTGCTCCGGAAGCCCCGCCTTCGCCTTCAGCGCCCGATCCGGCGGCCCAGGTCTTCGTGGCGGCGTCATAGGATTCGCCGGAGTTCGGGTATGTGACCAGCGGCTTGGTGCCGGCCCCGCCGAGGGCTCCCAGGGCGGCCGGAACCAGGTGCAGCGTCACGCAGTTCACACCTACGGCCACCACGCGATCATCGGACCCGCAGAGTTCCGCTACCGCAGCCAGCGGTGTGCCATCACTGATGTGCGCACCGTCCCGCAGCGAGAAGGAGAACCAGGATTCGACGTCGAACTCCCCCGTCAGTGCCAGCAGCGCCTCTGCTTCGGCAAAGGACGGAAGCGTCTCGCACGCCAGGAAGTCGGCGCCGGCGTCCACCAGCGCTGCGATGCGCGGACGGTGGAAATCCTTGAAGGCTTCGGCGTCCAGGACATAGTCCCCGCGGTACTCCGAGCCGTCTGCGAGGTAGGCGCCGTAGGGGCCCACCGACCCGGCCACCAGCAGCGGCCCTGCTTGCGGATTCCGGGCAAGGTGTTCGAGCCGGGCCTCATCGGCCAGGCGGACCGAAAGCCTGACAAGGTCCAGCGCCGCGTCTTCTGAAAGCCCGCGCTGCGAAAACCCGAGCGGCGTGGCCTGGTAGCTGGCGGTCGTTGCCACATTTGCGCCGGCCTCGAAGTAGTCGCGGTGCACATCGCGGATCAGCTGCGGCTGCTCCAAAAGGACTTTGGCCGACCACAGCGGGTCATCCAGGCTGCAGCCGCGCGCCTCCAGCTCGGTGGCAAGGGCGCCGTCGGCCGTGAGGTACGCCCGGGCATCGAGAAGCTGGGACAGCGTGGTATTGCGGGGCATGGAATGAACTCCGGAGGTTTGCGGAAGGGTCCTTTGTTCATCATAAACAATCCAAGATGTGTTTAATGATCATGGCGAACTATGACCGGGCTGGCTGGCGGCACCTCCGTTAGACTCTGGCCTATGTTGAAATCCTCCAGCATGGGCCGCGGCATGCTGGCCATCCTGGCATTGGGTGCACGGCAGGGCGCAGGACTTCCCGGCGGCACTGTGGCAGGGATCGCCGCCGATCTGGACAAAGACCGCAGCCAGGTCTCGCGGAACCTCCGCACCGGTGAGCAGGAGGGATTCCTCAGCCGGACTGGCGAGCGCACGTACACCCTGGATTGGTCCCTCCTGACCGATGCGCAGCAGTTGACCGCCCGGAGGCTGCATACAGACGGTGCCGTGGCTCTGGAGCACTTGGCCCGAGACACCGACGAGGCCTGCTTCCTTGGGGTGCTGCACGGCGCGGGCACGGTGACCATCGGCGAAAGCGTTCCGGCCAGCAGCAACCTGGTGGGTTCGTGGCTGGGCAGGCCCTACCCCGCGTACTGCAGCGACGCCGGGCAGGCTGCACTGTGGGAGTCATCGGACACCGAGGTGCGGACGGTGTTTGCCGGCGTCGACTTTGTGCGGCACGGCCCCAATACCCCGTCCGACGTCGACGACTTCCTTATGCGGCTGGCCGCGGCGCGCGTGCGGGGCTACTCAGTGGTGGATGAGGAAGCGGAGCCGGGACTCTATTCGCTGGCCGTGCCCGTCCGGGACTTCAAGGGCGAGGTGGCGGCAGCGCTGCAGATCGTCGGCACGAAAGCCCGCCTGGAACCGCGGCGGACTGAGTGCGCCGCGGCTTTGGTGGCAAAGGGAACATGGCTTGAGGCCCGGCTGGGGTACCGGCAGCCGCTAAGCAGCCAGGACTAGGCGGGTGCAGGACTAGCTGGCGGCAAGGGAACCCAGCCGCTCCGCTGCCCCACGCAGAACGGTGGCAACTCCCGCGGCATCCGTTCCCATTTGGGCACGGCTTCCCAGCACGCTGAGCGAGGCGAGGATGGCGCCGTCGGTCTTCCGCACAGGGACGGCGACTTCCACAATGTCGTGCTCAAATTCCTCGTCGGAAGTGACGTAGCCCCTGGGCACGTCGCGGGCCATCAGGTCCCACACTTCATCAATGGAATGTGCGGCGCCGGGGCCACCCACCCCGATGAAGTTCACCTCGTGCAGCAACTGGTCCAGGGCGGACCGGTCGTGGTCCCAGAGCAAGGCCCGGCCGGCACCAGAACACCACACCGGCGTCACCATCCCCGGCGCTACGAAGCTGCCCAGTCCGGCGTCGTTGCTGGAAGTGCGCAACAGGATCGCCCGGAAGCCGTCCCGAATAGAGAGCCGTGCCCGCAACCCCAAGGCGGAAACCAGCGACTCCAGTTCTGGCTTCGCTGCACGTACCCAGCCGGTGTTGAGCGAAGCGGCCAGGCTGAAGAACCGCGGCCCGGTCAGGAACGGTCCCCGGTCCGCCCGCTCCAGCAGGCCCAGATCGCACAGCTCCTGTGCGAGCCGTGACACGCGGCCCTGGTCCATGTCCAGTTCCGCCGCCAGCTGGGATACGCCGGGCTGCTGCCGACCGCGTTTTTCCCGGTCCACCACCAGCCGGAGAATGCGGAGCCCCTGCGCCAACGATGACGCCTCTGCGGACGAATCCACGCCTGTTACCCCTTACTGCCGGTGCCCGCACTATTGTTCCACGGCAATCCCCGGCGGTCGCGGAGGCGACGTGCGCTGGTTACGGAACTGCCGACGTCGTACGTTCACTTCCGGGCCCTGATATCCGGGGCTTCCTGCATGACCCGGTTCAAAATAGTCCCCCTCATCATGGAACCGGCGCCGGCGACCGGACACTATGAGGTATGGGCGATCCATCGGATGTCTCGGACGAGGTTTTGTGGTGCCAGGCGGTCAACGGTGATGGCGACGCCTTCGGGATACTTTTTGACCGCCACCATGACCGGGTCTGGCGTCACGCGACAAAAGTGCTGGGCCAGCCGCATGTGGCTGAGGACGTCACTGCCGTGGTCTTCTACGAAGCATGGCGACGGCGTGCCAGCATCCGCATGGTGAATGACTCAATACTGCCCTGGCTCCTGGTGACGACGAACAACCTGATCCCCGGAGTCACCGCCAGCGAGCAGGCCAACTTCGATGGCAAGGTTGGCGTGGCGATCGGGCGGACGGAACCCCTTCGCGCCGGACAACGGGCAGAAATGATCATCGACCCCGCGAACGGGCTGGTCATCGGCGAACGGACCATCATGACCTACGCTGCCTTTGGCTTCGGGTCCAATGAGGTGACCGGACACACCGCCATCGACTACCGAATCGTGGATTCAGCTCCCCAGTGAGGGCCTGACCGGCGTTTGGCGGCCGTGCCGGAAGTAGAAGTAGCCGTAGCAGGCAACGACAAACGGGACGCCGAAATAGAGTGCGGCCACCTGGTTGGGATCCAGCGCGATGCCCACCAGCGAGATGACGCACAGCGTGAACGCCAGGATGGGCACCACGGGGAACCACGGGGCCTTATAGGCGAGGGCCGCAACGTCTCCGCCGTTCCGCACAAAAGCGCGCCGGTGGAAGAAGTGCGAGGCGGTAATGGACATCCATACGCCCACCACAGCGAAGCCGGCTACGGAGACCAACACCAGGTACACCGTTTCCGGGGCCACCACGCTGCTGACCAGCGAGGCGATGCCGCCCACCATGCTCACCGAGAGTGCGATCAGCGGGATGCCGCGGCGGGTGAGCTTCTTCAGGGCCCGGGGTGCGTGCCCCTCGTCCGCCAGGGAGTAGAGCATCCTGGCACAGGAGAAGAGGCCGCTGTTACCGGCGGACAGGAGCGCGGTGATGATCACAAAGTTCATGATGTCGGCGGCGAAAGGGATCCCGACGGCGGAGAAGACCGTAACGAACGGGCTCTCGTCCAGCCCCACTTCGGTGTACGGGATGGTGGCGGCGATGACAGCTATGGCCCCGACGAAGAAGATCAGCAGGCGTATCACGGTGGTGCGCATGGCTTTGGGGATGCTTGTGGCGGGGTCCTTGGTTTCGCCGGCCGCCACGCCGATGAGCTCGGAGCCGGAGAAGGCGTAGAACACGGCGAGCACGGTGACCAGTACGCCGGTGAAGCCGTTGGGGAACAGTCCGCCCTCAGTGGCGAAGTTCTCGAACAGACTGGGGTGGCTGCCGCCGTCGCTGAGTGGGCGGAAGCCGAACAGCGCGGCGCCGCCTAGGACGATGAGGCCAATGATGGCGCCTACCTTGACGATGGCGAACCAGAACTCGGACTCGCCGAAGAACTTGGCGGACACAGCGTTGAAGCCGAACAGCACGGCGGCGAACACCAGGCACCAGACCCACACGTCAACGTCCGGGAACCAGCGTTGCATGAGGAGCCCGGACGCAGTGAACTCGGAGCCGATGGCCACGGCCCAGCAGAGCCAGTACAGCCACGCCGTGGCGAAGCCGGTGGCTGGGCCGATGGAGCGCGCGGCGTAGATGTGGAATGCCCCGGAGACCGGATACGCGATGGCCAGCTCGCCCAGGCAGGCCATCACGAGGTACACCACAAACGCGCCCACCAGGTAGGCGAGCACCGCGCCCAGCGGACCGGCCTGGGAGATGGTGTACCCCGAGCTGAGGAACAGGCCGGAGCCGATAACGCCGCCCATCGCGATCATCACCAGGTGCCGGGAGCCCATGGATCTGCGGAGTCCGGGTTGAACAGGTGCCAGCCCGGTCGGCGTCGTAGCGTCCAGCGTGAGGGGTGAGGGGGATTCCACGATCGTCTCCAGGAGGGGTGGTCAGCAGGTGTGCGGCAGATGCGCGCACTCCAGTCCCGTCCCGGGTAACGAAGATATGCACGTCAACAGAGAGAAATTAGCACAATCGCCGAATTACGATCGTTAAAATCATGCGAACTTGTTCATATTGCACACTTGTTACCTCGGGTGACCCGACCCAGTGGAGATCTAGGGCGCCACCAACGCTTCGCTGGCCTCCCACAGCCCCTGCGCCAGCCCGGCGTCGTAAGCCTGCGGGTTGGCCTTGGCCAGTGCGCGCTTGGCATAGTAGGCGCCGGAGACCCAGTCAGTGCCGGCGGTCCCGTTGATGAGCCACAGCATGGTGTCGGCACCCTGGTCCGGACTGAGCATAAAGCGGTTGAGCAGGGTCTTGTAGGCGTGCCGCCACGGGCTGGACGAATCCGCTGCGAAGTTGGTGCGGACCACGCCCGGGTGGAATGCCGCCGTCGTGATTCCCTGCTCGCCGAACCGGCGGTGCAGTTCTGAAGTGAAGAGGATGTTGGCGAGCTTGGCGGTGCCGTAGGCACGGTGCGTGGAGTAGCTGTGCTCGGCGTTGAGGTCGAAGAGGTCCAGTTTGCCGAAGTTGTTGGCGCCGCTGGCGGTGTTGATGACCTTGGCGTTGCTGGCGGTGAGGACGTCCATGAGCTCGGTGGTGAGCAGGAACGGTGCCAGGTGATTGATCTGGAAGGTGGATTCGTTGCCGTCCACCGTAAGCTGGTGCCCGCTCCGGATGCCGCCGGCATTGTTGGCCAGGACGTCGATCCGGTCGTAATCGTCCCTGAGCTGCGCGGCGAGGGTGCGGACCTGGGCGAGTTCGGCGAAGTCGGTGACGAAGTAGTCCGCGTTCAGTTCCTTCGCGAGGGCCTGCGTCTTTTCCTCGGAACGGCCGACGACGACAACCCGGTCCCCTGCCTCCGCGAGCGTCCGCGCGGCTGCTGCGCCGATGCCGTCGCTGGCGCCGGTGATCACGATGGTGCGTTGGGTCAAGGGGTGTCCTTTGATCGGGATTCAGCGCTCGGGTGGAACACGCTGCCTCTGGGCACAACGACGGCGGGCCGGCCGGTGTTCCCCCCTGTCCCCCAAGCGCCCCCCAACTAAGTAGCAGCAGATGTCGTTTTGAGGGCTCAAAACGACATCTGCTGCTACTTAGTTGGGCTGGAGCGGGGGAAGTTAGCCAGCCACCCCGGCGAGGAAGAACAGGGCCGCCGCGATGGCGAAGCCCATCACACCGATCAGCGTTTCCATCACGGTCCAGGTCTTCAGCGTGGTCTTGACGTCCATGCCGAAGAAGCGACCCACCAGCCAGAAGCCGGAGTCGTTGACGTGGGAGACAACCACGGAGCCAGCGGCCACGGCGATGACCAGCGCGGCAACCTGCATACCGGTCAGGCCGGCCAGTGCCACAGCCGGGGCGATCAGGCCTGCGGTGGTGGTCAGTGCCACGGTGGCCGAGCCCTGGGCGATGCGCAGGATGGCGGAGATCAGGAAGCCGGCCAGGATCAGCGGGATGCCCAGGTTGCCCAGCACGTCCGCCAGGGCCGCGCCGATGCCCGATGTGCGCAGGACGCCGCCGAACATGCCGCCTGCGCCGGTGATCAGGATGACCGAGCAGACCGGGCCGAGTGAGGATTCGAGCAACTTCTCGATGGCGCCGGCATCCTTGCCACGGCGGGCGCCCAGGACAAACACAGCCACGAGCACGGCGATCAGCAGGGCCACCGGGGTTTCGCCGATGGTGCGCAGGATCTGGAACCACTGCTCGTTCTTGACGCCTTCGGACAGCGCGCCCGAGGAGGCCAGGGTGTTCAGCCCGGTGTTGAGGAAGATCAGGACGAGCGGCAGCAGCAGCAGGCCAACGATGGTGCGGAAACGCGGTGGGTGGGACTCGGCTTCAGCGGTGGCGTGGCCGAGGATTTCCGGAACGGGCAGGACCAGCTTCTTGCCGGTCCAGAGGCCGAACAGGTAGGCGGTGACGTACCAGGTGGGGATGGCGGTGATAAGGCCGGCGATCATGACCAGGCCGATGTTGGCATCGAAGAAGGCTGCGGCGGAAACCGGGCCCGGGTGCGGCGGCAGGAAGATGTGCATCACGGAGAACGCACCGGCAGCCGGGAGGCCGTAGCGCAGCACTCCCCCGCCCAGGCGGTGGGCGACGGCGAAGACGACGGGCAGCATGACTACCAGGCCGGCGTCGAAGAAGATGGGGAAACCGAAGATCAGCGATGCGAGGCCCAGGGCGAACGGGGCCCGCTTCTCGCCGAAGACACCAATCAGGTACTCGGCAAGGACTTTCGCTCCGCCGGACGTTTCAACGATGCGGCCGAGCATTGCGCCGAGGCCGACGAGGAGCGCCACGGTGCCCAGGGTGGTGCCGAACCCGTTGATCAATACCGGTACCACCTGGTTGGCGGGGATTCCGGTGGCAAATGCTGTGGCGAGGCTGATCACGATCAGGGCGACGAGCGCGTGCATCCGCAGCTTGATGATCAGGAACAGCAGCACAACAATCGCTGCCGCGGCGATGAGCAGCAGGGGGCCTGCGCCCAGCGTTTGGGTCCATCCTTCGATGACCATGGTTCTCCTTTGAAACAGAATTTATGGGGGGAAATCGGGGGGTCCGGCGAGCCCAAGGGCTCAAGGACCGATCAAAATTGAGGGTCAGCTAGCCGCCGGCTGTGCGGGCAGCTTGAGCGCTGCGATCACGGCGGCGACGATCTCCTCCGGGGAGAGGGAGATGTCCAGCTGGAGGCTGCCGGCGGCGAGTTCGCCGTCGGTCAGCGGTTCCAGGGTGGCCAGTTGGCTGGGCAGGAGCGTGGGCGGCATGAAGTGGCCTTCGCGGCCCTGCATGCGCTGGCCGATCAGGTCGGCCCCGCCGTGCAAGTGCAGGAACAGGACCCGGCCCTGCGCATCGGAGAGCAGCCGTCGGTAGCTCTGTTTGAGCGCTGAGCAGGTGAGCACGGTGCTTTTCCCGGCGGTGGCCTGGGTGGTCATCCAGTCCTGGATCTCCCGCAGCCAGGGCCAGCGGTCCTCGTCCTGCAGCGGAATGCCCTGGGTCATCTTGTCGATGTTGGACTGCGGGTGGAACTCGTCCGCTTCGGCACAGGCCCAGCCAAGCTGCCGGGAAAGAGCTGCCGCAATGGTGGACTTGCCGGAACCGGCAACGCCCATTACCACCAGGTGCGTGGCTGGATACTGCATGTTTTACCTCCGAAGAAGACGCCGTTGGCTTAGTGAAGAAAGCTCGTTGCGCATCTCACAGTGAGGTGCGCTGGAGATAAGGTATCACCATTTCGGCCCACAGATACTATCTTTTGGTGTCACAAGTCATACCTTTACGACTTTCTCGGTACGATTGCAGGGCGCGCAGGCGCAGAGGAAGGTAGGCCAGATGTCGACGGCGACACCACAGGACGCGGAAACCGCGGACGACGGCGGGGCCTCCCCCGCGATGCATGAACGCGTTCTGGAGGCGGTTGGCATAGCCATCGCGTCCGGAAGTCTTCCGCCCGGAAGCCGGCTCACGCTGGACTTGCTCCAGCAGGAGTACGGGATCTCCCGCACCGTGGCCCGCGACACGATGAAGGTCCTCGAATCCATGAACCTCGTGTATTCCCGCCGCCGGGTGGGCATCGTGGTGCAGGAGCGCGCACTGTGGAACGTCTACGACCCCAAGCTGGTGCGCTGGCGCCTCGCCTCAGACAACAGTGCCGAGCAGTACAGCAGCCTCACGGAGCTGCGCATCGCCGTCGAACCCATTGCCGCGGCCGGGGCCGCGCGCCGGGCGAGCGCCGCCGAGCGCGCCAAGCTGCTTTCGTTGGCGGGCGACCTTCGCCGGCTAGGTGAGGCCGGCGACCTTGAGGGCTTCCTGGCCGTGGACATCGAGTTCCATCGGATGCTGCTCCATAGCTGCGGCAACGAGATGTTCACGGCGCTGGAAGGCATGGTGGCCGAGGTCTTGACCAGCCGAACCAAGCAGGGGCTCATGCCGTTCAAGCCGCGGAACGAAGCGTTGCAGGCGCATGAGGATGTAGCTGCCGCGGTGGCCGGTGGGGACGCCGTCACCGCTGAGTCCGCCATGCACCACATCCTGGACGAGGTCCGGAACGCGATGGGCCTGCACTAGCCTCTCCTCTTCCCGGAGGCCGCGTTCCTGAGTAGCCTGCAATTAGGGACTCAAACTAGGGACTCTGTCGCGCCATACAGGAATTCTGTGAGGTGGAAAATGGCCATCGCCGGACATTCACAAAGGACAGCCGCTTCCGTGCCCGCAGCAGTACCGCGGCGCAAAGGCAGCATGGTGGTCAGATGGATCACGTCCACAGACCACAAGATCATCGGGTACATGTATCTGATCGCCTCGTTTGTGTTCTTCATGATGGCCGGGGTGATGGCCCTGCTCATCCGGGCCGAGCTGTTCGAGCCCGGCATGCAGATCCTGCAGACCAAGGAGCAGTACAACCAGCTGTTCACCATGCACGGCACCATGATGCTGCTGATGTTCGCCACCCCGCTGTTCGCCGGCTTCGCCAACGTCATCATGCCCCTGCAGATTGGTGCACCTGACGTCGCGTTCCCGCGGCTGAACGCACTGGCTTTCTGGTTCTTCCTCTTCGGCTCCACTATCGCCGTCGCAGGCTTCATCACCCCGCAGGGCGCGGCGGCGTTCGGCTGGTTCGCCTACGCACCGTTGAACAACACCACGTTCACCCCGGGCGTGGGAGGCGACCTGTGGGTCTTTGGCCTTGCGCTGTCGGGCTTCGGCACCATCCTCGGTGCCGTCAACTTCATCACCACCATCATCTGCATGCGTGCCCCGGGCCTGACCATGTGGCGGATGCCGATCTTCACCTGGAACACGCTGGTCACGGCCATCCTGGTGATCATGGCCTTTCCACCGCTCGCCGCTGCACTGTTCGCCCTGGGTGCGGACCGCAAATTCGGCGCCCACATCTACGACCCGGAGAACGGCGGCGCCGTCCTGTGGCAGCACCTCTTCTGGTTCTTCGGCCACCCAGAGGTGTACATCATCGCCCTGCCGTTCTTCGGCATCGTCTCCGAGATTTTCCCGGTCTTCAGCCGGAAACCGATCTTCGGCTACAAGGGCCTGGTCTACGCCACCATCGCCATCGCCGCCCTGTCCATGACCGTATGGGCGCACCACATGTACGTGACCGGTTCGGTGCTCCTGCCGTTCTTCGCCTTCATGACCATGCTGATCGCAGTGCCCACCGGGGTGAAGTTCTTCAACTGGATCGGCACCATGTGGCGCGGTTCCCTGACCTTCGAAACGCCAATGCTGTGGAGTCTCGGCTTCCTGATCACCTTCCTTTTCGGTGGCCTGACCGGCATCATCCTGGCCTCGCCGCCGTTGGACTTCCACGTCTCTGATTCCTACTTCGTGGTGGCGCACTTCCACTACGTCGTGTTCGGCACCGTGGTGTTCGCGATGTTCGCCGGCTTCTACTTCTGGTGGCCCAAGTGGACTGGCAAGATGCTCAACGAGCGGCTCGGAAAGATCCACTTCTGGATGCTGTTCCTGGGCTTTCACGGGACGTTCCTCATTCAGCACTGGCTGGGCGTCATGGGCATGCCCCGCCGGTACGCGGACTACCTGGTCGAAGACAACTTCATGTGGATGAACCAGTTTTCCAGCTTCGGGTCCTACCTCCTGGGCGCATCGATGATCCCGTTCTTCTGGAACGTCTACATCACGGCGCGATCGAGCGAAAAGGTCGAAGTGGACGATCCGTGGGGCTT
Organism: Pseudarthrobacter sp. CCNWLW207; assembly: GCF_037203945.1. Taxonomy (NCBI): domain Bacteria; kingdom Bacillati; phylum Actinomycetota; class Actinomycetes; order Micrococcales; family Micrococcaceae; genus Pseudarthrobacter; species Pseudarthrobacter sp. CCNWLW207. Next base: position 287,926 of record NZ_JBBCBS010000001.1, read on the forward strand.
CGGCGCCTCGCTCGAGTGGGCCACGTCCTGCCCGCCGCCACGCCACAACTTCACGTCGCTGCCAAGGATCCGCTCCGAGCGTCCGGCCCTTGACCTGCATCACCCGGAGCTTCGTGTGCGCGAGCACGACACCAGCCATAGCCCCGCGGCTGCAGCCCTGGGGGCCGCCGATATCGGCGAAAAGGACGTCCGTAATCCCAACCCGGACAAGTAGCCCTGGGGCACTGACACTGGGCAGGGCCGGTCGCTGACCGGCCCTGCCCAGTGCTGGCAACCGCGCGTCATACAGATGTGGGCTGGTCCGTAACAAACTGCAAGCCCGGGCTTGTTTCCGTAGGGTCGATCCCGATGCAATATGTCCACTCGTTGGATAAGCATGGATGCAACGCCATCCACCGCCAAAGACTTTCCGGACCTCGCGATTATCTCGGCACCAAAGGTGACAGTATTTGGTGGCACTTTTCGCGTGGGCTCCGGCTGATTGAAATGGGACCAAATTGGGGAATCTGGACTATAAAACTGTACGAACTCTCGGTCCGGAGGGATCAAATCTCGAGGCCGCTGCACATGAATGGTTCCGCAGAAATGGGATCGCCGGAACTGTTGTGCTGCATCCAAGCGTTGAGGACGCCATCGAAAAGACCGATGGCAAAGACGAAGCAATCATGGCGTGCGCCGCCTATCCAAAGTTTCACGACATTGTGTTCCGGAACCTCTCGACCCTGGAAATCGTCGACAGCTTCATTATGCCGACGCACAACATGGTTCTGGCCGCCGTCGGCAGCAGTGCCATATCGACCTGCGCCAGTCACCGCGCGCCCAGTTCCCTCCTGCCAGAAGGCGTGCGCTGGATCGAAAGCACCAGCAACTCGCAGGCAGCACTGGACTGCCTGAGCGGATCGGCAGATGCGTGCATAACCACCGATGTCTCCGCCCGGCGACATGGAATGTCCGTGATTCGTGACTTCGGGCCGGTGCCCATGGCCTTTACGCTGCATGCCGCGCCCTAGCCATCGCACCGCATCAGAGACTGCTGGAAAAGACTTGGAACTGAGGAAGAAAAAATGAACCCGACAACAACAACCCCCAAGACTCTCGGGAGTTTTGTCGAAGACGCGAACAAAGGCCGCGCCGACTATCTGCGGCGCGTGCTGTCCCCCCTCGTGGACAGGTTCCGGCGCCGGCAGGAACTTGACGGACGCATCGAACGGCCCGATGACAGCGATGTAACGCTCCTTCGGGAGATCGCAGACGTGGCAAGTACATTCCTTCGCGAAATGGGAAGGGACCAGCAGGCACGTGCCCTCCGCGAGGACATCGACGCCTGGATTGACGCTGGCCTCGACGCCAAACCCGCCTTTGACCGCAGCCGGGACACCTTCACCGTGGTCCCGAACAATGCTGAGATGTTCTTCCTGGGGGCTGTTTACGCCACCAACAGCGAACAGCCCTGCGGCCACCGGTTGGACTACTTCTACGCGCAGCGCCACGAGCCCACCTTTGTGACGTCGATAGCCGAGGAATATCCCCACCCGAACAATGTGGTGCAGGAGGTCATTCTCCTCGCTGGGAGCGAAGGTTTTACCCGCGGCAACTGCCTTGTCTTCTTCCCGGAAAATATTGCCGCGGCAGAAAAGATCAAGGAGCAGAACTATGCCGTGTTCTTCTTCAGCAAGTTCCAAGCCATCCATGAGGAAATCGGGGTGGCAGCTGCCCGCGAGGTGATGACGCCCGAATCCGTCATCCTCGATTCCGGGGGCATGGACCCCTACGGGTGCTACGAAGCCCGCAGCCTCTGGGGGTACCTGCACGACAGGGCACACTTCAGCGGCAAATGGCCTATTGGCGATTACACACTGCTGAAGATGAATTGGTTCATCGGGGTCCTTGAAGAGATCAAGGTTGATGCCAAAGCAATCCTCTTGGCTCACTCGACATCAATGCCTTATGCGAACGAACTGCTCGCCATGATTCTTGTCGAACGGCTGTTCCGGTACCCGCTGGAAAAGGAAGCGGAATCGAATTTTGACGCGGCAACGGGCGTCTTCCTGTATTCCTGGTTCCATGCCGCCGGAGCCCTTCAGGTCTCCGATGGCCGCCTGGCAATCGACCGTGAGGCTGTGCTCGCACTGCTCCCCCGGCTGGTGAGTGAGATCGAAGCCGTTGAAAACAGTGCGGATACGCCGGACGAATACAAAGCAGCGGCCAAAGCCTTTGTCTATGAGTACCTGGCCCCCGGCGAGGACGGCCGCAGGTACAGGTTCCTGCCATATCAGGACATCCTGCGCTCCAGGAGCAGCCACCTCGCTGAGCAGGCACCTCTCGACTTCTCCAATCCCGTCCTGTGATCCCGATGACCGTTGAGGGAGCTAACCCCGGGTCGACAAAACGGCCAAAGGTCTTGGCCCTGCACCAGCGTACGAGCCTCGCGTGGCTGTTTAACAGCGCAACAGCTGCCGGTTTTGACGTTGTCCTGGTGCCGCTCGACACGGAGAAATCGGTCAGCCGCGACCAACTGCCGCCGTGCGTCACTGACGTCGTCTGGGCCGACTACACGCAGGACCTTGACCGCCTTGTCGGCTTCTTGGCCACGGTTATTGCCGAGCACGCCATCGATGGAGTACTCGCCTGCCACGAGGATTCCGTGGCCCTCGCAGCCCGCCTGGCGGAAGCCTGCGGACTGCCAGGCATCTCCCCGGCAACCGCGGACATTCTGCGCGACAAAGGAACCTTCCGGTCAGCGCTCGACGACGGCGGGTTGAACGTTCCGCGCTTCGCCGCCGGAACTGCGGAGGACGGACTCCTCGAAGCAAGTGCCAGTCTGCGGTTTCCGGCGGTTGTGAAACCGGTGGACGGGTACTCCAGCGCAGGGGTGATCAGGGTTGACCGGCATGAGTTGCTGCCGGAGGCCATCGCCAGTTGCCAGGAGGCAGCCCGGCCGCTCCGCGAACAACTCGGCATCACCGCGCAACGCCTGGTTGTGGAGGAATTCCTCGACGGCGTGGAGCTGGCCGTAGAGTCACTGAGCTACGCGGGCGAGACGCAGATTCTCGCCATCGGGTTCAAGGGACAACCCGCCGGGCCCTACTTCGAAGAAAGCGTCTATCAGGCGCCCGCCCGGCTGGACGAAGAACTCCTTGAGCTCGTGCGCAACGAAGTAGTTTCCGCCCACAGGCACCTCGGAATTGGCTGGGGACCCACGCATACGGAGCTCAGGCTCGGTCCGGGTGGACAGCCGTACATCCTCGAGATCGGCGGACGGGTGGGCGGGTCCGGGGTCTCGCACTACATCGTGCAGGCATCGACCGGTGTGGACTACTTCGGAGAAGTCCTCGCGGCAGCAGTGGGCCGCGAACCAGAAGTGATGAATGTGCCAGAAATCCGGACCTTGGCGGCCGCCGGCAACTACATCGTGCAGTGCCAGGGGTCCGGGGTCTTCCAAGAGGTCGAAGGCCTGTCCGAGATCGGTACCGACCCCAGAGTCGACCTCGTAGTTTCCACCATGCGGCGCGGACACTTGGTCAAGCCCTATCCCGAATTCAGCGGCTACCCGGGGTTTGTGTTGTCCCGCCATGACGACATTGACGATCTTGAAGTTTTCCACCGGCAGCTCGACGACCGGATCAAGGTGGTTTTCCAGTGATCGCTGAAGCGGACAACATATGGTTTGACGGACGATTGGTCCAGGCCGACAAAGCCGCCATCAGCGTGATGAGCCACAGCCTGCACTATGCAAGCTCGGCCTTCGAGGGAATCCGGGTCTACGACGGCGTGCCGTTCAAATGTGAGCAGCACCTGGCCCGGTTGGCTGCGTCAGCGAACATCCTGGGCTACAACCTTCCGTACACCATTCCGGAAATGCAGGACGCCGTCGCTGCTGTGGTGAGCCGGAACGGCCTTCGGGATGCCTACGTCCGCCCGGTGGTCTGGCGCGGTGAGGAATCCGTTGGCGTGCGGGGCGAACGGTCAAGCGTCCATCTCGCCGTCGCCGCCTGGGAATGGCCTTCGCCGTTCTCCACCCGGCAGGTTGAAAACGGCATTTCCGTCCAGGTCTCGCGGTGGCGGCGGCCCTCGCCTGAGTCTGCGCCCACCGAAGCAAAGTGCGCAAACCTCTACACGATCGGCACGCTGGCCGCGTCGGAAGCAAGCCAGGCAGGATTCGATGACGCCCTCTTCCTCAGCCACCGGGGATTTGTAGCCGATCTCACGGGGGCCAACATCTTCCTGGTCATCGACGGCGAACTGCACACGCCGGACTGTGACTCCTTCCTGGCGGGGATCACCCGGCAAACGATTCTCGACGGCGCGGCGGAGTTGGGCCTGAAAACGCACATCCGCGACATCCAGGTCGCGGAGCTGGACACAGCCACTGAGGTGTTTGTCTGCGGAACTGCCTACGAGATCCTGCCGGTGGCCCGGATCAACCAAACAACGTATTCCCCACCAGTGATTGCCGGGCGCATTCGCGACTGGTACCTGTCGCTGACCCGGGTGAAGGAGCCGGTATGAGCGAGGCAAATTCTGGAAGCGGCCCAACCCAGCGTGTCCTCATGGTGGGGCTTGACTGGCCGGCCATCGATGCCGCTGCCCGGATGGGCCTGGACGTTGTGGTCATCTGCTCCAGCAAGGCGTGGAAAGCTTCCTTCCGCTCCCACCGGGCAGAGGTTTCGCCTCTGCTGGTGGAGGACCAGTCGGTGATCGACCAATGCCTGTCTGCCATCAGCCTTGCGGGGCTTGACCTGGAATCGTTCGGCGGCGTGTACACCACCGACGAGTTCTCCATCGGCGCGGCTGATCGGCTGGCAGAGCTCGCCGGTACGCCCAGAATGACGTCGAACGGATCGGTGATCCAGTTCCGCGACAAGGCCGTGCAGAAGATGTCACTCAGCGGGAGCACGGTGAGGACCGCCAGGGCTGTCCATGTCCACGACATCCTGGCTTTTGACCCGGCGTCCCTGGACTGGTCCGGGCCACACGTCCTCAAGCCAGTAGCCAGTGCAGGGACCATGCATACGGCGAAAGTCGCCAGCGCCGGGGAGTTCTCGGAAGCGGTCGGCCGGATCCGCGGCACCCGGGCCGAAGACCTGAACTACGTCGTCGAGGAGTTTGTCACCGGCGAAGAGTGGATAGCGGACGGAATCATCTTCGACGGGAAAATCGAGTTCCTGTCCTTCAGCCGTTACGGCGAGCCATGCCTTGATTCCCTCGACGGCGGCCGGGCGATGACAATGCAGAAACTGGACCATGGCATGCACCGGGTCCATGTGGAGCGGTTGAAGCCCTTCGTCCACGATGCCCTCGCTGCCCTTGGGGCGTTGAACGGGGCATTCCACATGGAGTTCTTCTACCGGCCAGGCGATGGCACAGCCATTTTCGGTGAATGCGGCATCCGCCGGGGCGGTGCCTTCACCTACGAACAGCTGCTGGCCAAGTACTCCTTCAACATCGTTGAAGCGGCCTTGAGGTGCTGCTTGGGGGAACGGCCTGATTGCGCCACCGTTTCCTCGCCTTCGGCTGTTGGCACCACGCAGCTGCTGAACGTGCCGGGCACGGTCCTGTCCAGTCCGAGCTATCTGGACATCGAGGCGCAACCGGACGTTAAGTTCGCCCGCGTCTTTTCACCGCCGGGATCGGTGGTTGCCCAGGGCGAAGGCCATGGAACTCACATCAGGTCGGCCGAGGCGCTGGTGGTGTCCCGCACAGACGCCGAGATGGAAGCCAGCATCCGTGCCCTGCAGGAATGGTTCCACGAGGCGTCGGTAGTGGTGCCGGTTACGCAGGATGTGGCGGAGCTGCGCCAGTGGCAGCGGAAACACTTCCCGGAGTCCGCAGCCGGCGACCGGACCTACGTGGGGCTGGACCGATGAAACCCAGGTTCCTGGAAATTGTCGGCATGGCGTGGCTTAGCGATCCCCAGCTCGGCACGGCCAACCGCAGGACGCTCGCGTCCATGACGTACAGTGCCTTTTTCAAGGCGCTGGCGCGCGGGCTGCTGGTGGCGGTGTCTGTACTGTTCGCCACCACCCAGGTGAAACTGAGCGCCGGCGAAACGGCATGGGCCTTCACTATTGCCGGCGGCCTCGGGCTCATGGGGTCCCTCCTGGGCGGCTTCCTGTCGGACCGGTGGCATCCGCGGACGGTAGCCGCTGTGTCCTCGTTTCTTGCAGCCGCGGCCCTCACCGGGCTGGCTGTTTTCCCGCATGCATCGGTTTTTGTTGTTCTCCTCAGCATCGCAACGTTTGCTGATCGTGTATCGAGTTCCAGCAACGCCACGCTCGCCGGGATTGCCGTTCCAGGTGATTACTCGGTCCTTACAAGGGCTCTCATGCGCACGGTGGGCAACATTGGCATTTCACTGGGGGCGGCTGCGGCAGTACCCGTTCTCCTTGCCTCCACGGCTCCCTGGTATGTGGCAGCTTTTGCCGTGATGGCCGCCCTCGAGGCCCTCGCCGGCGGCTTTCTCCTTCGGGTCGGCGCCGATCGCCCCGCCCCTGCCGCAAAAAGTCACTTCCCCGTGAGCATGGTTGCCCGCGACGGCAAGTACCTGACTTTCGCATTATTGGCGGGGTTGATGTCTGTCCTCTACCTCGTCCTGGATTTCCTCCTACCAATGTGGATCACCACCGGGACGTCTATGCCCACCTTCATGATCTCTGCGGCCGTCATCCTGAACACTGTCCTGGTGGTGTCGCTGCAGATGCGGTTTGCCGCCATGGCGTCCGGCTACGAGGCCGCCGTCCGGCAGTGCCTGCTGTCCGGAGGGGCACTGGCCTTGGCCACGGTTCTGTTCAGCGCCTCCGGGTCGTCCAACACCGTACTCGCCATCATTGCGCTGCTGCTGGGCGTGGCCACGTTGTCCGTGGCGGAGGTGGTATTTTCCGCCGCCGGCTGGACCCTCAGCTACGCCTTGGCGGATCAGCGCAGGCTCGGCGCCTACCAGGGAGTATTCTCCTTCGGTACGTCCCTCGGCGTCATGGCGGCGCCGTTGATCCTGACATTCACGGTGGTCAACCAGGGGCTTGGCGGCTGGCTACAGCTGGGGACGGGATTCCTGGGTCTTGCAGCTGCGATGTTCTTCATTCTGCGGCACAGGAGTTTCCGGAGAGCCGGCACTCCGGAGCTGGTGACCGTGGACTAGGCATGGTTCAGGCCATTGTGCCAGACCGGGCCGCGCGGAAACGGCTCGGGCGTAGACTCGCAGCATGAAATCGGATTGGGGGATCCTGGGTTTGCTTGCTGCGCTGGCAGTCGGGATTGTGCCGGCCACTGGCTGCACCGTGGTTGCGTGCCCCGCCATCGGCTATGTCAGAACCCTGACGGTGCACATCGAAGGAAATATCGCGGCCGTCAGCGATGTAAAGCTGTGCGACGAGACGCGATGTTCGGAACCGGGGCCTACGGCGGGCACGCCGGTCCCCATGAAGACCGTGGTCACGGAGTTCTCCCCCGAGCCGCAGCCAACCGTCACCTATCCGCCGTTCCACAGCCGCCGGGAAGATCAGGACACCTGGGTTTTCACTGTGAGCTCTGGCGATCCGGCAAAGGTCACTGTGCGGGCCCACGCCGCAGACGGCAGAGTGCTGGCAGAGCGGGAGCAAGAGCTTGTCTGGACGAGGGTGGGCGGAACCGAACAGTGCGGAGGGCCTGTCACTACGCCGCCGATCCTGTTGCCAGTGCCCTGACGGCACTTAGGGACCGTTGCACGGTCCTGTCGACCCAACACCCAGATTCGGCAGTTCCGGCCCCATTTTTAGCCCTTCCCACACGGCTTTCGACCGATCCGCCACCTAGCCACCACGTTCAGCAGGACGATGAGAGGCGTGGGCGCTGATTCACGGCCTACACCTTTCAGGACCAGCTGCGCGGCTGGTCGGTTACGTCGACAAACAGGAGTTGAAAGTGGCATCAACAATCACGAAAAAGACAGGGCTGCAGGCCGCGACGGCAATGGCCCTCGCCGTCGCTGGCATCTTTGGCGCCAGCCTCGCCGTCTCTTGGATCGCGGGATCACTCGGCATCTCAGCTGCGGCGGCATCCCAGATCGTTAGGGCCATCGAGGTCGGAGGCTGGGCGCTGGTCGCAATCGGCGCTGTCTTCGGTGCCGGGATCACGGGCGCACTGATCGCGACAGCCCGGGCAATCCTTTTCCGCGTCGGCCGGGCACAGGCTGTCGCCTAAATCAATGCTTCCGGGAATGGCGCGCGTGCTTGGGAGCATTCCGAAAGGGCTGCTCTCAAGCACGGGTTTGATCATGGCTGCCATAGCCGTCTTCGGTTACGTCGCGGTCGATGTGTCTTGGGTCCGTGACGCCAAGGGACCGGGCAGCAGTCCGCTTTACGGTACGGATTTCTTCCAGATCCTGGCGCGGAATATCGGCGCTGCGTTGGTGCTTTACTCGGGCGTTGTGACGCTAGGGCTCACCACCATAATCGGAGCGGGGATCCTGGCCCTGTACGTCGGGGCCACCCTGTCCCTTGGGTTGAATTCCGTTGGCGGGGCAACCCTCTTCGCCGACGTGATTTGGTACGTCCCGTTCGAATTCTTCGGCCTGGTGTTGGCGACGACTGCCGGACTCCAGCCAGCCGCAGGGCTGGCGGGCCGCCTGATGAAGAACAAGCCCGTGAGCGTGGGCTCGTTCGTCGACTCCATCGCACGCTCCCTGGGCTCCTTGCTCATCGCCGTCGCCCTGATAGTCATCGGCGCGGCCATCGAGAGCGTCTTGATCCACCTGAAAACCTAAGGGAATCCAATGAACAACGAGGAGAATGCTGCGCGATCCGAGACCGTCATCCCGGTACCCCAAGCCCCGAAAACAGGATCGGAGCCGTCCGCAGGGAGCCAGGTAAGTTCAACGTCGCGGGTGCTGTGGATCGGGGCGTATGTCGTCATCATGGTGTTGATAGGCCTGCGGCTCCCCCTGGTCCGTCAACACCTCACGGCAGAAGTGCCAGTGGAGGTGAAGGCCGGGCTGGGTGACGATCGCCTGCTCAGCCTCTCGATGACCGTGGGTACCGTCCTGTTCTTCCTGGTGTACGCCGTGATCATGTGCCTCTACTTCTCACTTGCCGGTTTCCTCGACAAACGGCTGGTCCCCGCCAAAGCGGTCATCGGTGGCAGTTTCAAGGTCGGCGTCTTTTTTGTGATCCCTGTGCTCGCCACCGTTCCGGTCAACCTGTTCAGCCTGGCGCTGGGCATCGTCCAGCCGCGGGACGTCCCCGGATATTGGTTCTATTTCCCGTCTATGGCAATACTCGCGCTGGCACTCTTCTACCGCCATTGGAAAGGCTTCCGGCCTGGGAGGAAGTGCCTCGTTGTGATTTCGGCTCTCGGGCTCTCAACGATCCTTGCCCTCGGCTAGCGCCTTCAAACCCAACTCTCCAGGACTGAAAGCCTCATGATTAGCCAGTACTACCGCCACTTACTCAGCATCCTAGGTTTCGTGGTTGCCGCCTGCTCCAGTATTTCTGTGGCGCTGTTGTGGGCCGCGCCGCCTCCCACCGGGCTCAAGAACATCGACCCCGTGGCTCTGAAGGCCACCATTGTCCTCATCCTCGCATTCCTTGGCGTTGTTATGCCGTTGGCTGCCATCTTCACCCCCGCCTTGCGGTGGCTCGTTCTCAAAGCCGCAGTGTTCGCCGTCGCGGGTTTGACCAACGCGGTGGCGCTCAGCCCGGAGCTGGCGGTCCCGTTTCAAGATACGGCGTCGGTCATTGCCGTCGCCTGCGGGCTCGGCTTGGCGGTCGTCAGCATTCTGGCCTTCATGGACTCCGTCCAGAAGAAGAACCCGCAGAGCAAGTTCTAGACCCTGGTGAGCGCGAAACTTAACGCTGCTGACGTCGGGAGTCTCCCTGGGGGCACGTCTGGCCTGACTGCCTCCGAGTGGTTCGCCGATTACAGGACGTTGCGCGACTTCCGCGTGTTCGAGATAGTCAATGCCCTGCGTCTGTCGCTCACACTGGACAGTTTCAGGGTCCTCGTTGCCTTCGGTTCGATAGCCTTGGTAGTGGTCGGCAGCCTCGCATTTGTGTCGGCAATGTCAGTTCTCCGCGATGGCCCGTTCCGTGATGACTCGGCCGGTGTACTCGTTTGGGGGCTCCTCGCGATCCTTTACTCCACAGCCGCGATGGTGTTTAGCGAAATCGTCTCCAGCCGCAGACTGGCGGTCTCGGGCACACCGCACCTTGAGCTGTTCAGGTCCTTGGAACTTCCCTTCCGGCAAGTAGTTGTCAGGTATGGCGCGATACCACTGTTCCGGCGGATGGCCGTGCTCTACTACGCGGCAGCGTTGTTCCTCACCGTCTTCTTCGAGCCAACGGCGAACTACTCAAATATTGTTGCGGCTGCAGTCAGCGTCCTTACCCTGTCGTCCGCAGCGTGCTTGTACTCGGTTCTTCACTTCGCTTCGGCCCCGGCACGGCGAATGAGTGTACGTTGGCCGGCGTGCGGGTTGATGCTGTTGCTGGGCCTCGTTCTTGGAACTGTCACCGGGGTCCTGGGTTCCCGGCCCGGGCCATCCGCCATTTCCGTCGGGATAGTCCCGGACTACCTGCCGCTAATGTCACTGCTCGCCTGCGCCGCTGCCGGGTTGGTTCTACTGGGCAGCATCCGGAAGTGGCGCGCCCTCGGCTACCGAAGGGTACTCCTGGCCGCCCAGCTGAGTAAGCACCGCAGCCAATCAGGCACTCTCACAAGATTCCTGTTGTTGGACCTCTTGGGCAGCAAGCAAGGTTCCGTAGTCGGCAGCATCATTTTGGCGTGGATCGCTGTCGTAGGTTTCCTTCTTGGAGCAGGCGGCGTCCTGCCACTGGCCACATCCCTCAACAGCCAGGACCTGCAACGATCCCTCGTAGGCATGACGGTGCTGCTCAGCTTGGGGATCACCGAACCGATGCTCCACCGGATCGGACCCACTGCGAAGCTCTATCATTTTCGCTTTGCCTGGGAGAACGGCAGCTCGGCCGGAAGCGTTGTCGCCTCTGTCATCCGGGTGTATCTCCTCCTCGGAGGAATTATTGGCGTCTTCATCTTCTGCTGCGCATTCCTGATGTTTGGCGTTCCGGCTCCGGGCACCGTCTTTGTGGGAATCGTCGTCACGGCCTCAGGAATCATCGCAGAGACGCTCTCCCGGCCACCCGTCAGCACCGACGGCACGAAATCCAATGACGTAATGGACGCACTTTTCACGCTGCTGCTGGTTTCTCCGTGCTCGCTCATCCTTGTCCTCAGCCCCGAATACGGCACCCTGCTGTTGTTGGGCTACTCCATCCTCTTAACTCTGGGAGCCGCCGCATGCCTGCGCACGCACCTATTGAAGCTTCGATCGAGCTCGACGGCGTAATGGCCGGCTATCGGCAGGATGCCCCGATCCTGCACGGGCTCAGTCTCTCCATGAACGCGCCCGGGCTGTACCGGGTGGCGGGCAGTAACGGCAGTGGTAAATCAACGCTGCTTGAACTTCTCAGCGGCTTCCTGCAGCCCTGGCAAGGCAGCGTTCGGCTGTGCGGGGTTGACGCCGCTTCTCCCCAGGCAAGGCGCCTGCGCAGCGTGTGCCGAACGACGCCGGCGGTGTACCCTTCCATGACCGTCCAGGACCATTTGACCTTCGCCGCCCGCAGCCGGCGGACAGACCCGAAGGCCAGCCGGGACCGGGTCGAAAAATACGGGCTGCATGACTGGTCTGAACAGCCCGCGGCGTCCTTGTCCACGGGAAACCTTCGCAAGCTCTGGCTTCTCATGTGCACAGTCGCGGATACCCCTGTTGTTGCCATCGACGAGCCTTTCAACGGCATGGACGCCCAAGGTATTGAGGCCCTCATAGGCGAACTGAACGAGTGGGCAGGGTCCAAGGTAATAGTCCTCGTTTCCCACACCGTCCCGGAGGGATTGTCCTTAGACCATTCCTTCATTTTCAGGCGGGCCGAAATGGATACCTGAGTGTGTTTCGACGGCATCGTGGACCCTCCGCAGCACGCAGGCACCCGCTCCGTTGTATCCAGAGAGCGGGTGCCTGCGAGCCGACGCCGGTTCGGCTATCACTTCGAGCGGTCGATCTTTTTCACGAGGTTGTTCCTCTTGCGGTGCAGTTTCCACCAGCTGACAGTGCCATTGACCTGAATCTTCCCGAGTTCTTCCAAGCTGGGCAGATTCTGGTCTGCCAGCTCTCGGGACACCTCCTCGGTGTCCTTGTTCGCCCGCGCCTCGACGATAGCCTGCGCGGTCTTCACCCGGTCAGATGACAGCGGGTGCGAGGCGATCTCAGCGTCGACGGCGTCAAGCTTGGCTTTCAGTCCTTCAAGCGACTCACGATGGAACATCATCACCTCCCGATGATGCAGCGGAATGCGCCGTAGCCGAACGCCGCGAGAATCGCGCTCGGCGTGCCCGTCTGGGCGATCCTTGCGATCTGCGGGCCATTAAGGCCGATACCAATCAGGCACCGGTACACCCACGGGGCAATCCAGATCGGGTCGGCCACAACCGGATACGCGATCCCCTCGTGTGCTGTGTGAACGACGACTTGAGTCAATGTCGACCCGTTGATCTCGTAGTTGGTCCGAATGTTCTTCCCGTTCGCGTCCTTCGCCCATGCCGACGCCACTGCGAGCGCAACGGTTCCGTCTCCGTTCACGACGGCGGCACCGCTGTCAGTGAGCTCAAGATGCTGCCCTGGTTTGAAGGAGACCTCGTAGGAGTAGCGGGTAGGAGCATCCGCCCCAGCAATCGTCGTGAGCATTTGTACTCCGACGTCGCCGACGATGATGGAGTTGGCGCTCTCCTCTCCAGGGAAGGTTACGACCCCATCACCGAGCGCCGTGGCCATTCCGGCTTCGGCTGCGTTCGGGAGTCCAATCCCGATACTCTCACCCGCTTCATCGGTTAGGGTGACGCCTTCCTCGAGAACTGTCGGGACCTCAACGGATCCGGCACTGAGTTCGATCTCGCCAACCGGGGCCTTCGCCGGCTCCGTCGGCTCGACGAGAAGCAAGTCATTGAATCGCTCAACGCTCGCCAGCGACTGTGCGACGAGAATTGGCGTGGCCTGAGAATCGTCAACCGCCAAGGCTCCCGCTGGGTGAGCGACCAACATCGTCGCGGCGAGAGCTGTCACCGCGCTCAGCGCCGTCGAGCTTCCGGCCCTTTCGCAGATTGGTTTCATCTTCATTGTTTACTCCTTGCTGTGGGTACCCGGCCGGGTTGGGTGGTCGGTTGCATGCGGTAACCGCCAAATCGTCGATCCTCAGCCCGGCTGACATTTGGAGCGTGGTTCCGGGGGCGTACGTACTCCCCCACACGGAACGCTAAGACCGAAATAGACCCATAAGTGGCGCCAACGACAAAACTGAGTGGACTTCCCATCAAAGCTGGGTGTTCCAAGAACAAAGCGGGAGAGCGTTCGCCCGAAATCGTGAAGCTCCACCTAGTCGATGACAACCTAGCCACTCAATTTCGCTCTGACCGGCACGATGGCACCGCCATCGAGTCGACACAGGAATCTAATGCGAATGATTATTGATATCATGAACTGATCCCCATCGACCCTCCTGAAAGTCCTGACTATGACCCCCGCACTTCTGGTAGAGAATCTGACGGTGTCCTTGCAGGGACTGCCCTTGGTCAATGGGGTCAGTTTCGCGATCGAACCCGGCGAAAAGGTCGCCCTGTTGGGTGCCTCGGGTTCTGGCAAGTCCCTCACTGCCTCTGCCCTACTGGGACAGCTCCCGCGAAACATGGACGTGTCCGGCTCGCTGAGAATAGACGGCCGATACCTCCCACTGCGCCGAAAGCCAACAGAAGCCAGCGGGCTCTCGGCGATCCATCAAAATCCCCTCGCCGCACTCAACCCCTTGGTGCGGTTGGGCAGCCAACTCGCAATCCCCCTGAAGAAGGCCGGGCTCTCATCCCAGTCGACGCACGAAAGGGCAATTGAGCTACTCACTTCAGTGGGCATCGAGGACCCTGAACGCATCCTGTCCAGCTACAGCGGCGAATTGTCCGGGGGCCAGTTGCAACGCGTCTGCATCGCCTTGGCTTTGGCTTGCCGCGGCTCAGTCTTGATCGCCGATGAGCCCACTACGGCCCTAGACGTCGTGTCCCAGGCCAAGGTCCTTGACGTGCTTGCAGGGCCCTCAGCTGCAGCACAAGCGATCTTGTTCATCACGCACGATCTCGCCGCTGCCGAAACCTTGTGCACTCGGGCCCTGGTCATACGGGCCGGACGGATCGTGGAAGAAGCACCTATGGAAATCCTGCTGGAACAGCCGGAACATTCCTACACCACCCAGCTCGTGGAAGCTGCCTGGGCAGGGCTCGGCGCCAACCGCATCGAGGCGAGCGCATGAGCGCGACCCTCAGCGCCCGCAGCCTTACGCACCATTATCGCGGCCATGGATTCCGCGGCCGGCGCCGGACACTGCCAGCCCTCCACGACCTTTCCCTTACGGTCTCTGCCGGCGACAGCATCGGCTTGGTGGGCAGTTCCGGTGCCGGTAAATCGACACTCTTGCGTTCCTTGCTTGCCTTGGAGAGGCCAGCCTCCGGCACTGTGGTTTTCAATGAAAGACCCGTCGCTCCTGGCTCCGCCAGTTCGTTGAGGTGGTACCGGAGGATGGTGCAATATGTGCCGCAGAACCCTGCAAGCAGCCTTGATCCAAGCATGGACGTTCGCCGCCTGCTGCTGGAGCCTTTGAAGCAGCTTGGCATTGCCGGGGATCACCACACCATGATCAACCGTGCGCTGGAGCGGGTTGAACTGGAACCTGGAGTGCTCCGCCGCAAGCCTGGGCAATTATCCGGCGGCCAAAATCAGCGGGTGGCCATCGCCCGGGCATTGGTGCCGTCACCGAGCATCCTCCTTGCGGACGAGCCCGTCAGCGGCCTTGACCTGCCATTGAGGAACACGGTTCTGGCTGTTCTCGGACAATTGGTTAACCGCGACGGGCTGGGCCTTTTGTTCGTTTCCCACGATCTCGGCGCGGTGTCCCTGCTCTGTTCGCGGACGGTGGTCCTCTCAGGGGGAAGGACAGTTGAGCAGGGCCCCACGGCGGAACTATTCCGCGATGCACGGCACGCGGCTACGCGGGAGCTCATCGCGTCGATCCCCCGCCGTGGTAGCAAAGCAGGCAACAAATGACGACGACGGCGGCGTCCGGCGTCGTCGGCAAAACCTCCACGGCGGATCGCCTCCCCGGGAAACCCCTCCTCGCGGCCTCCTCCGCCAAGGAACCCGCCCCTCAGCTCCTGCTGGCCACCCAGCTCATCTTCAACCTCGGCTTCTACTCGGTGATTCCATTCCTTGCTGTCTCCATGCGCGAAGACTTCGGTATGGGAGCGCTGGCGATCGGGGTCGTCCTCGGCGCCCGGACTTTCGCGCAGCAAGGCCTGTTCCTGCTCGGCGGCGCGATGGCCGACCGGTGGGGAGCACGGCGCGGAATGATCATCGGTTGCTGGGTGAGGATCATCGGCTACCTTCTGCTGGCCACGGCGTCAGATTTCCCACTGTTTCTGGTCGGTGCGGTGGTGTCCGGCATAGGCGGCGCCCTGTTCTCACCGGCGCTCGAAAGCCTGGTTGCGCGGGCAGAACGCAACACCAACAACTCCACCAGCCACAAACCAAACCTGTTTGCCCTCCTGGTCATCTGCGGCGAAATCGGAGCCGTGGCAGGTCCGCTTCTTGGCGCGCTCCTTCTCGGCGTCGGTTTTGACGCCGCCCTGCTGGCCGGAGCCGGCGTCTTTGCAGCCATGTCAGTCATTTTTCACCGCTTCTTGCCGCGCACGTCCGTGCAACGGCGGGAGGCGGTACCGGCGTCGGACGTTTGGTCCTGCCTACGGGAGAAACGGTTCCTGGCTTTCGCGGCGTTCTTCAGCGTCAACCTCCTGGCATACAACCAGCTCTATTTCGGGCTGCCGGTCGAACTGGAACGCAGTGGAGCAGGCACTTCCGCCCTTGCAGCAATCTTTGCCTATGCCTCGGTGTTGACCATTACGCTTCAGTGGCCCATCGCGCGGCTCATGCGCCGGACCGGGGCCAGATGCGCGCTCACCACGGGATTTGCCCTGCAGGCGGCGGGCTTCGCCTCACTTTCCACCATGGCCGTTGTCCCTCCACCGGAGTCGGTGCCCTTCCTGCCTGCCGGAGTCATGGTCACGGCCCTGTCGCTCGGCCACATGTGCGTGGCTCCCGTGGCCATGGGCCTGGTGCTCGATTTCGCTGCCGGGCGTCCCACTGGCGCGTTCTACGGATTGCTCTCCAGCTGCGGAGGACTAGCGGCCCTCGCGGGGAACATGGTCCTGGGTCCGCTCTATGAACACGCCTCAGCGTCCTCACTGGCCGCAGCCATTCCGTGGCTGCTGCTGGCTCTCTTGGCTGCGACGTCGGCACTGACAATTGGCCGCTTCCTTCCGCCGGCAGCACCACCGGTTCTACCAGCCTGCCCGCAAGACCTTCAGCGCACCTAGCGTCAACCACCGCCACTACCAAGAAAGACAGGCAATCAACATGGCCCTTTCACGCCCAAAAACAGCCGCCACCATACTCCTTGCGTCCGTGATGGCGGCCGGCCTAAGCGGATGCTTCGCTCCAGGCAATGCCCAGCCGGCAGCAAATGCAGATGCTCGCATCAAGGTGGCAATGCTGCAGCCGCCGCGTTCGGGGCTCACTCCCCTCAGTGACGATGCTTTCAAGCTTTCGCGCTGGAAGACCGCGGAAACCTTGATTGTGCTCGACTCCCTAGGCGACGCGCAGCCTTCCTTGTCGACGGCCTGGAACCAGTTGGACAGCAAGAACTGGCGGTTTGAGCTTCGTTCGGGCGTAAAGTTCCACGATGGAACGTCCCTGACGGCCGAGCAGGTTGCAGCTTCCCTGACGGCGGCGGCCAACGCGAGTCCCAAGCCCAGAATCCTCGACGGCGTCCAGCTGGCGGTCAGGACGGACGGCGGGAACGCTGTGGTCGTCACGACCCAAAATGAAGACCCGCTCATCCCGCAGCGGCTCTCGAGCCCCCAGCTGGCCATCCTTGCCGCGTCCGCCTATAAGCCCGGAGGCGTAGTGAGCCCCATTAATGCCGGGACCGGGCCATACGTCCTCGCGGCCGCGGACGGAACCACCTCCGCGACCCTCAACCGCTTCGACGGCTATTGGGGAGAGAAGGCTGCAAGCAGCGGCGTCGATGTCCAATATGTCCCCGATGGCACAGCGCGCGCGGCAGCACTCAGGACGGGTAACGCCGACGTCGTCGAAGCCATCCCCGTGGGACAGGTGGCGCAAATTGACGCACAGCTCATCCATGAGGTGCCGATGCCGCGGACGAACACCCTGTACTTGAATTCCGAATCCGGACCGTTCGCTGATCCCGCGGTCAGGGCTGCCGCACGCGAGGCCATTGAGCGTGCCCAAATCATCGAGCGTGTCTATGAAGGCCGGGCGGACCTTGCTGAAGGGCTCCTCGGACCGGCCCTCCCCTGGGCAGCCGAAGAACGCAAGAACGATTCCTATGCCGAGGCGCTGAAGAAGCGAGCCTCGGCCGGCCCCGCCAACGGTATCCGCATCAAGCTGGGCACCTTCACCGACCGGGCCGAACTCCCCGAAGTCGCCGTCCAGCTTGAACAACAGCTCGAGGCCGCAGGCTTCATCGTCGAACAGGACGTTCGCGAATACCAGCACATCGAAGCGGACGCCATCGCCGGCAAGTTCGACGCCTTCATCCTCTCCCGCGCCACGGTGCTGGACTCAGGTGACCCTGTGGCCTACATGTTCAGCGATTTCGCGTGCAAAGGTTCCTTCAACATCTCCCAATTCTGCGATGCCGACGTCGATGCGGCGCTGACAAAGGCGGCGGCCGTCCCCGCCGGACCTGAGCGGCGGGCTGCCATCGCAGCGGCCGAGGCGCTGATCTTGGCCAATGATGCTGCGGTGCCGCTGTTGCACGAACGGGTCATCCAGGGTGAGTCTGCCAGGATCCGCGACGTTGAACGGGACCCGCGCGAACGCGCTTTGATCACCAGCAAGACAGGAATCTCGAAGTAATGCCCCGCTCCGCGTTGATCAAGACCGCGTTCTCGCGTGCCCTGGCACTTGTCGCAGTTCTCGCCCTGATCGGGCTCCTCCCGTGGCTTTCAGGGCAGGGCCCCGAATACACCATTCTGCGCGCACGCTACGCGGACCGGGAAGCGACCGAAGAAACGCTGGGAATGATCCGCGCGGAGCTGGGGCTCGACCAGGGACCACTGCACATTCTCCTGACGTGGGCAGGAGGGCTCATGCAAGGCAACCTGGGAACGTCTTGGATTACTAACACCCCGGTCGGTCCCGGAACACTCCAGAGCCTCGGTGTTTCCCTGACCCTGATGACCTGCGCTGTTCTGGTGGCGGGCGTTGTCGCGGTGCTGCTGTGCATTCCTTCGGTGTTCCGAGGCCTCAGCGGCACTCCTGGGAATGGAGCCGGCGCGGTTGCCGCGGCGCTGACCGCACTCCCGGAGTTCCTGCTGGCCGCCATGCTGCTCGTGGTTGGTGCCATCTGGTTAAAATGGTTCCCGCCTTACGGCTGGGAAGGGCTGCACTATGCGGTGCTTCCTGCACTTTCCCTGGGCCTTCCGGCAGGTGGACTGATCGGTCGCCTGCTGTCCGATGCCATCACCTTGGCGTTCGCCGAAAAATGGGTGGGCACCTGGGCCATGGCAGGCGCCGGGCGGGGCAAGCTCACCACCGCCGTACTTCGCCGCGCAACGCCCTCCGTCATGAGCCAGATTGGCCTTGTCCTTATCGGCCTCACAGGCGGCGCGGTGGCCGTGGAAAAGGTGTTCGCAATACCAGGGCTTGGCCGCGCCGTTTTGGGGGCGGCAAGCGCCCAGGACATCCCGGCGCTGCAGGCAGGCGTGCTGGCTCTCCTGCTTCTGGCAGTTGTTTTCGGCTCCATCGCGGCCATAGTGCGGCAGCTGCTGATAGGAGCTTCCCTCCGGTCCGGGACGATGCCCGTCCCGGAAGCTCCCCGGAATTCACGACGACGTGATGCGGCTGTGCCGCTCGTTGCGGCCGGGGCGCTGCTCCTCATCGTAGGCGCCGGACTACTGCGGGATCCCTTCACCTCGAACCATGCAAGGCTTGCTGGCCCGAGCCTGGCGTTGCCGTTTGGCGCGGACGCCAGCGGACGGGATCTCCTCGCCCGGGTGGGACACGGCGCGCTGTCCACCTTAGGAACATCGCTGCTGGTGGTCCTCACCTGCCTGGCCATCGGAGTCCTCATTGGGCTCTTCCCGCTCGCGGCAACAGGACCCCTGGAGGTTACAAATGCCGCCCCGCCGATTCTCGCCGGCCTGGTGGTCGCAGTAATCACCGGTCCGTCGGCACATGGTGCGGCCCTGGCAGTCACTCTGGTGAGCTGGGCACCTTTGGCGGCGCATACGGCGGCCTTGGTGCAAGAGGCCAGGGCCAAGCCGTACGTAGGGATCCTTCCGGTCTTAGGCGTCGGGCGGGGCCGGGTTCTTTGGCGTTATGTCCTGCCGGCGGTCCTGGGGCCAGTGTTTCGGCATGCAATGCTTCGGATACCCGGAACGGCGTTGGCGCTTGCGTCGCTGGGTTTCCTTGGATTGGGCGCACACCAGCCAACGCCAGAATGGGGTCTTGTCCTTGCCGAGGGAATTAACTACGTTGAACGTGCGCCCTGGGCCGTCGCCGCGCCCGCATCTGCGCTGATCCTCGCCTCGATTCTGGCAGTCTCCTTGTCCAGCATGAACTGGACCCGTACGAAAAGCCCTGCGGAGCACAGCACCGTGCCTGCTACCACCTAATTCAGAGGTTTCGGCCACTCAATCTGGTCCGGGGAACCACCTAGGGGCGGCTGGGAGCAATATTGTGCATTCAGAAGGCCGCGGCTCGTTACTGCGTGGCCGGGAAGAGCCGCCGGCCTGTAGGAAGTAACACCGCAATGTCCCACTACGACACCGAGAATCAGAACGACGCCGTTGCGGTCGGGGCACTAAGCCATTGGGAGCGAAAAACCAACCGGTACCCGGGCTGCACCTGCCCACCGTGGCGGTACCATCCGCGGTACCCCAAACCGACGGATCCGGACTGCCCGGAACACGGAAACGCAGGCTGACTGTTCGAGATGTCAGCGGTTTTGCTTGTCAGGCCCGCAGTGGGCTAGTTCTTCCGCTGCTTCCAAGTGACGTAGAGGGATGCAACAGGCACCACGAAGGCCGTGACTGCGCTGACAATTTTTACTGCTTGCTCCGTTCCCTGAAGTGTCGGAGCCCTCCCCTGGACCGACTCGTACAGTACAGCGAAAGCGAACATCAGCGCCGCAATCAAGATGAGAATCCCAAGAATACGGGTCATGGAGTGTGGCTCGGGGAGCGCCGACTCGGCCAGCTCGGTCCTTTCACCTTGCGGCATCCAAGGAATTCCCCGTAACAATCCATGGGCAGGCCGCGCGTTGATAGGGGTGGAAACCAGCTCTGCGGATTTCTCAATCCATTTTTGGATGGCCTCCGGAGTCTGCATGTTGTGGGGACTTCCGTAAAAGCTGGCCTTTTCCGATATCAACGGCCGCATCCTCGCCTGCCACCAATTATTGGCCAGCCTCAAACTGGGCGGCGTAGAGGCAGGCAGTGGCAGGAACCTGTTGACCAGCAGTCTTTCAAGGTCGTCGAGGGAATTGAGTGTGGCACGGTATTCGCGTTTCTTGGAAGCCTTCTGCAGGTGGTACAGGAGCCACAGGCTTTGCTTGATGTAGAGCCATTCAAATGGCGCCCTCGCTCGCCACCGTTTGTCGTGCGCGCCATACGTCGCCACCAGTGGAATGTACGCCAAAATGAAGATTCCGAGGCAAACGAAGAACCAAGAGCCGAGCTCGACATTGCCTGAAGTTCCGTTGATTTCCACGGCCAAGGCCGACGTCACTTGGATACTTCCGCACAGAAAGATGCCCATTGCAGTAATCATCGGGAATGCAGTCACCGAGTCATTCCACCGGGATGCCAGGCGCAAGGATGCTCCGTAGGTTCGCTCCAATGCGATCCAGCGAGGACCGGTCTCGATGACTTCCGGCAGAGGCCGGGAAACGACTCCCGGAATCCACCCGGGCAACCACGTAAACCGTCTCTCAGCTTTCGTAAGTTCGTACTCCATCGGCCCGACGCTCGCACGGAGGAAGATGACACTGATAATCCATGCAGGCATCAGGGCGATTCCGACGAAGACGGAAAACCACCATACGTAGTTCTGGAACTGGGTAATGTCTTTTCCTTCCTTTGAATGATCTGGGGATGCGCGGTCGCGATCCCCTGCGGCGTGGAATGAGCGCTACGGTAGCTGCGGGGTCTGACAATGAACGTTCCTGTCGTGCTCCCTCAGTTCCTTCTTGAGGCTCCGCAGGGTTTTAGTGGTTCGCAGAAGAGACCGGCGCAGAATTCCCGAGAGCACAACGCGGACCAAGGCCCCTGGCCACCAGTCCGAGCTGAGGAGCCAAGCCCTCTGTGGGCTGGCATGCTGTCTGGGTGCGAAACGCGTCCGCAGACTGATCCACCCGGCCACTACCGGCGTCGTGCTAACAGCAAGCACAGCTGCACCACCCACCGCGGATTCCACCGCGACGGTCAGACTCAGCAATAAGACAGCGGTGATCCCCATCAGGGCCATCAGGCCGGCGCTGATCCTGTCCGAAACGTCAGGTTTCCGGAATTCGCGAGTGAGCCAAATGAATGCTGCGAATACGATGGCCGTAGCCGCGACGACCATCCCGGCGATGGCCAATATAGGGCCCGCTGATAGGGGCCTTCGAACTGCGATCGCGGTGAGCACCATCCCCGGCGCCGCACAGCTGATCAGTTGCCAGGCCACCCAAGCAACTCGCCATTTGTTTTTCCGATTTGCCTGAGGCAGCCGCTGCCGCCGGAAATGTGAAAGGTTCCGGCGTGCACGAATGATCTGCTGTTCGACCGCGACCTTGCCTTGAAGGCGAATTCGGGCCGCGGCATCTACGGTGACCACACAGTTGCTGGCAACAAACGCCAATACGGCGATAAGCGATGCTAAGTCCGGAAAGCCGGAGACAATTTGGGTAACAGCTGCATACGTGCCCGTGATCACGCTGGCAAAAGCACCTGTCAGCACGATGTACCCCAACAATTCCCGCCGCGCGATCTCCTCCACGGAGTTCTCAGGGTCCGTCTGGTACGTTCGCGCCAGTACCTGAACGCCGATCGCGACGGCGCTCAGGCCCGAAAGGATTCCGATGGTGTCGGAGATGGCCCGGGGGCGAAGGAATGAAGCAGGCCTCGTATCGGAAGCGCCCAGGTTGTTCCATTGAAGCCAGTCGCCCCAGAGGAGGAAGCAGGCAAAAAGTACCCCTGAAATCAGCATGGATGAGAAAGTGTGTTCCGAAAGGTTTAACCATTTCCAAACAGATCTCAGTCTTCGGCGAAACGCTCTATAGCCCCTGGGGGCCTGAATTCTCCGGGAGCTCATCGGATGATGCGAACTCGGACGCCGGCCGCCTTCTCCACGATCCGGCGCGGCAGTGGGCCGTGCAGCTTCAACCACAGAATGCAACCGTCCACGGTAACGGCGTCGACCTCGCCGTAGTCAGTGACGCCATTCGGAGACTGGATCTCAACCGTCTTGCCTGCCAATTCTGTCCAGTCGATGTCGTCTAAGTGATTGGATGCCCCAAGGGAGTATTCGCGGCTAATCTGTTTCATCGTGGCCGTTCCACATACCTCGAGATCTTGCAGGAGCTCTTCTGCCTCACGGAGTCGTCCGTCCCGCAGTGCGTGCTCTGCCGTCAGGGCCAGTTCCGCAAGTTGCATGGCTCCGATCATTTGGCTGGCTGACTTGAGGCTTAGCACCGCGTCCATGGCGCCGGTGGCATCCCCTGCTCGGATGGCCTCCACCAATCGTTGATGCCGGGCAGGCCACAGCCCGTGGTTGAGACGGACGTACGTTGCATACGCCTCGGGGTCCTCAAGCTCCTGCTCGAGGGCGTCGAGAACGTCACGGGAAACCAGGGGAACTTCGTTCCCGTCAAATGTGGGCATGGGTATGCCCATCTGGTCTGGGCGTAACAGATCCGCCGTGGCAACTACAGCTGCACGTCTCGCATGCAGCGTGGTTGGCGTCCCGGCAGTCCAAAGTCATGTACGGACCTGTACCCCAAGAACGAAAGAGGCGGAACAATCCGCCGAAGAGTTTGGTCATAAGGGTCTCCCATGTGCACGTTCGAGGAACTTGGCGTCTTGGCGAGAATAGGGTCCCGAAGTCGGCACTGGGTGTCTGCAAGCCTTGAAACATGTGGGAGTTGCACCGGAATTGAGTGGTCCTTGCCCGGCGACCTGAGTGCAGGCCGCAACAACCGGATCTCCCCGGCGCTTGGTCAGCCCCGCGAGCTGCGGACGAATTCGTAAAGGTCTTTGCGCGAGAACGTCCCGGACTTCCTCAGCGCCTTGGAGATGTGGTTTTCGACCGTTCTGGTGCTGATCCCCAGCCGACTGGCGATCTCGGGGTTGGTTTGACTGCCCGCGAGGACCGCAATCTCCGTCTCGCGGGGCGAGAGCGGCTGCGGCTCATCCACTGATGTACTGAGTGTCAGGTGTTGTCCGGGCAAGGGGAAGCGAACCTCGAAAGCCCGGGATATCTGCTGGATCATTCCGGCGGCATCGTGGTCCCGTTCGAGGAGCCGACGTTTGAATGAACCTTTGAGCAGCATGCCGACCGAGAAGAGGTCGGAGTCGGGTTCGTATTGGTCAAGGAGGATCCCCAGCAGTTGGTAGTCGCCGTCGATGGCTGCAGCTGCAATGGCCAGGAGTTGGTCATGGGAGGTGACCCCGGGGCCGCTGAGCAGGCTTTGCAACTTGTCCAGGACGCGTCGCCCGGGAAGCAGGCACAGCATGAAAAGGGCCGAGTAGACAGCCTCCGTGACGTAGCCGTGGTCAAGTTGTTGTTCGAGAAGGGTGACGGCCTTTTCATCGAAAGTGGCAGCGTCGTCGTATTGCTGCGAAAAGAGCTCGTAGACGCCCTTCCCGATTCCGGGCAGAGGCCCGACGTCGGCGACGTCCTTGCGTGCCTGTGCTCCCAAGGAAACGACTTTCCGTCCTGCGCCTGTTGGCGCCTGAAGCCCGGCGATTCTCAGCATTGCATCATGAAGCGAGTTGACCAAGAAGCCGGGACGTCCCAACGCGAAAACGCTGCTCATCATGTAATGAGCCTCCACGCTGAACCCTCTCCGCGTCAGTGCGAGCGCGGCGACGTAGCTGCTCGCCACGAACCCGAACTGGTTCAATGACTGCTGGGCGGTGGCGCGCTGCACCAGGGAAAAGTTCAGTGCTTCATCCGACCGCCCGGCAACCAGGAGGGCAAGTCCGCGAACGAACGGCTCAACGTTGGCCACCAGGTCAAATCCTTCCGCCGAATCAAGGGCGACGAGGGCTGCCTGGGCGTCAAAACGGTAGAGCTCCAGCATCCCGCGGATGACGGGCAAGACGCCGCTCGTATGTTGGCTGCTCGTCAGTCCGCTCAATATCTCGTCCAGATTGGGCGGCATACGGTCATAGGACGCGTTCAGAAACGCTGCGAACCCTTCTGCTTCAGCCTGCCAATCAGGGTGTGTTCTTCCGAACTCGCAGATCATTCCAGTGGCGGCCGAAAGGCCAGCGCCAGAAGCGATGGCCCAGAGGGCACGTGTCATCGTGAAGAAGAAGCACTCAGCCGGGTCAGAACCCACTGTCTCGGTGTTGTTGAATACTTCCTCGATGCGTTCTGGGTCGATCGGTCCGCCCCAGTAGAACTTGAGGAACTCAGCCGCGTTGGACAGGGTTTTATCGGCCTTCCACACGCCATAATGGGCTTCCTCGAGCACTTGAAGCTGGTCCTGGAAATGCTGCGCTGCAGCTGCACCCCCGGTGCCGGCTTCCCGTCTCAGCTCATCGACCATCCCGGCAAGCTGTGGGGCTAGTTGGCCACTTGCTGGGGCTCGCTGCAATGGGGAGTCCACCACCCGCGCAATACGGTCGACAAGCACCCTGCGCGAGGAAAGAACGTGGTGATCCAAGAAGTAATCGACAATGACAGGAGGACTTACAGCCACACAGACGTCTTTGTTGGCGTCTTCCATGACCGCAATCAGACCACGCCGCTCGAGGCTGTCCAGAACGTCAGGGTCCATGGTCTGCTGAAGGCACTCCATGGACCTGGTTCCCAACAGTGACAGGGTGTGCAACGCCGTAAGTTCATCCGGTCCGAGGCCGTAGAGGAACGACTCCACAGTGCTGTTGAGATGCTCGTTCCAGAGCGTATGACCGGCCATCCGCCATTTTCCATCAGAGAGGACGAGGAGCCTGCTCAGGACTGCGCTCTGGACGAGCCTGACCACAAGCCGCGGGTTGCCGGCAGACTTCATCAGGATGTGCGCAGTGGAATCGACATCAGGCGGCGCTGCCAGGGTATCTGTGACAAGTTTGTCCACTTGGTCGTAGCGCAGGGGGTTTAGCCGGATCTGCGCCTCGGGCCAGCGGTCGGGAGTAAACACGTCCGAACGCGAATAAAGGCTGGAGTCGCCCATAGTCATCACCAACGGCCGCTGGGTCCGCTTTTGAACGATGTCTACGATCGCGAGTGATTCGTTGTCGAGCAAATCGATATCGTCAACAACAATGACTTTTGTGCCCCGCTGGGCAAGTCGCTCCGACAGTACATCCGCTATGCCCAGAGGTCCGTTGAGCCGGGCGCGCATATCCAATCCAAGGTGCCCGACACCCGCCAATGGACTCTTTTGAAGGAGCCGTGCGCCGAAGAGTGGGTAGACCTCAGCACCGGTCTTTTCAAGTTCTGTGATGATCGTTTGGGCCACGGTGGAGCGGCCGCTTCCTACTCCCCCTACGATGCGCACACTGATGCCTCGGGCCGCGTATTCAAGCGCACGGCGGGTTTCTTCCTTGAACACCTGGAACTCCTCATTTCACGTGATGCCACATTGAAGCCCAGAGGCACGGCGATGCAAGCGTCTGGCCGTTTGCAATGCCTTTGTGACCGGACAAGGTGCGGCCGGCCACCAGCAGGTGACCGGCCGCATGCCTGCCGGGTCTCAGTCGACAGGCTTAGCCCGTGCCCCACGTTCCGGGGGGGAAATAGCGGGGCACTCCTTCAAGGACACTGGGGTCCTCAGCAAAAACGCTATGGCCAAAAAAGACGGCTGAGTGGTCATTTCCCCGGAAATGAGTGGTGCAATCCTGCAATTAGGTGCTCGCAAGCTGCCGGACCGGGGAATCCTGGTCATTCCCTGCGTAGATCCGAGCCATTATTCCTTGCGGTTAGAAGGTTGCTTAGGATTCCTTAGTGAAGTTTCGGCTATTCAAAACTTGAAACGGACAGTTGCATCGCATTCATCGCGGTGATTCCCGGAATTAGACCTCGCCCTGACTTGCATGGCACTCACAATTTTCCCTCCCGTGGCTACATCCGTATACGTAACCACATAGGTGAAACCAAACTTCGCGCTCTTCCCGGGCGACAAGGAAGGGATTCGCAAGTCCTCGGAGACCGGCGCAGTTGCGTACGACAGTTTCCCCGAGACTGCGTCGGTCAGGAAACCGTGCATCAGGGACACATCTGCGAGCGTCTCTTCCGAGTTGTTCAGAATCCACGCCGTGAAGAAGATGGTGTCACCGCACGATGCCAACGACCTGTCCGCGTATTGGACCAACGCAATCGAAGACCGATCTGCGACGGAAGTGGCCATGCGTCGCCTCCCGTGGCCGAGGGAACTCCGCGATCTGGCAATCCAGTCAGGAATGCTTTCCATGGGTCGCTCCGTCGCGAGCCTTTTGTCCACCCTTCGATCGCACCGGATCAAGAACGAACAGGGCGAGGACAAGCAAGCCGGCAGCAAGGGCAAAGATCATTCCGTCTTGGGACTGAAGGAAGCTGGCAAGGTAGCCGAGGCCGACGATGTGCCACACATATTTGCCGGCGGTTTGCACCGTGTAGGATTCGGGATCTTCCTGGGCGTTGGCGTCGCCCTTGAGTGTCAGTTCATAGACCCCGGACGCTGGCTCGACGGACTTGACCACGCGGTGCGTAACCAGCCCGATGTTACGCGGCCGTTCGACCGTCGCAATCGAACCCTCCTTGAGTTCACCTGCGGGGACTTGGGCGGAGAAGACCACTGAGCCAACGGGGATTGTGGGTTCCATCGATCCCGAGACGACCACAAGCGGACGCACACCGAAGAGAAGCGACACCGCGAAAGCAGCGATACATGCGACGCCGACCACGGCACCCAGGGACAAGATCCCGGAACGGAGGAAGGCGTAGATCCGCACCGCAGGATGCAGTTGGGGCCGACTGGCTTTTTCAGTAGCGTCGTCCTCCAAGTCCTCCTTCCAGAATTCAGGCGGGAGGCTCACGGAGCCACCGATGTTGCGTCGAAGTGCACCGCGATAGCAGCCTGCCCACCGTTGTAGTTCTCGACGCCAGGAGCATCCAGATACGTAATGGTCAGGTTCAGCTTCTTCTCAGCCCCATCTGCCGCGCGAGTGTATCTGTCGCCCTGGTTAAGGACCGCACCCCATCGGGGCTCCAGCACCCCGAGGGCCCCTCTCGCCTGATCCCACGGGACATTGGAGAAGATGGCCTTGCCACCCTCATCCGTTGCGGTGAAACGCAGGAAGGGCAGGATGTTCGGAATTCCCGCTGCAACTGTCCCGTCGCCGTTCCGAAGAACAATTTTGAAAGTAGTGTCCGCTTTGAGGTTCGACGTGTTGTTGAAGACAGGAATGGTGGTTGCCACTGACTTGCCAGGTACCAGGGCAGCCGCTCCCGCCACAGCCCAATCAAAGCCAGCAGCGGTGTCAGCCTGTTCCACGGTGCCGTTGTCCCGCACGACGCCGATATCAAACTCCGGGGACTCGATCAGGCTGTCGCCGATAATGTTCAGCCGTGCGAAGTCAGTCATGGCTGCACTGGTGCCGGCCATGGTGGCTGCAAGGAGAATTCCTGCGGTGAGGACCAGCCTGATTCGACCCGTATGCGGAACGGCCCATCGCTGCTGGATTCGAGTCATTGTCAGCTTCCTCATTTCGCCACCATTCCGAGGTTCCACGAGACCTGGCGGGTTGTGTTGATTTGTCCAGTGGGCAATCCGATTGATCCCTGCGGGTTGTAGCCCCTGCCCCAGAACGTCCCGTCAGATTTCTGCCAGAGGTAGAAGCCCTGGCCCGATCCGTACTGGACCACATTGGTATCGATTCGGATAGGGGCCTGCGGAAACCGACCATAGTCATCGCTTGCTCCGTAACCCCAGAGCTCTCCGACGTTGTTCATCATGGCAACGCCAGTGAACCCGAACTGCATAGATGTGATGTTGGAGAGAGCCGGAACCAGCCCGGGTTCACGAGGCGTCGGGGTCGATCCCCTGCCGGTTCGTGTGTAGTCCGATCCCCAACTGACTACCTGGCCATTGGACAGGAGCGCCGCACCCATGCCGATACCGCCGTCGACCGCCACGATAAACGGCGCACCTGACGAGACGTTGCGGCGGAACCAGGGGGCGAGTGCACTGACGAGGCGCGGACTGGCATCGACGTTGGGCATGAGTGACGGCAGGCTATTCCCGCCGCCGCCACCCCAGTAGTACACGTCCCCGTTCTCCAGGATCACGAAGAAGTTGGTGTAGGCGCCCTTCAGGTAGGCAGGGCGGTTGCCCGGAACAGAGGGGTCGGGAAGTCCGATCAGTTGGCTTGCGCCGGCCGCGGCGTTTCCGCCATACCCGGTTGGAAAGCCCCAGTGCCATATGGTGCCATCGCTGCGAATGCCGGCGCCGGCGTACTCCGTGGACGAGATCTTGGTGATCTTATCCAGAACCACGCCCGCACCGTTCCAAGCGCTGTTGATACGGACTTGCTTGGCGTTCCCGTTGGGCTTCGCGGCGTCTGTACCGTCCCGATTGTTAATTGATCCCCAGCCCCATACAGTGCCGTCCTTATCAAGCGCGTTGGCGTTGTAGATCTGACCGGTCACCTGACGCGCGGCGCCTTCCGGGATGCCCGCCACCTTCTGTGGCGGTTTCTGCCATCCAGAGGTGGGGACATCACCGTTGATTTCGTAGTACGTGAGGCCCCAGACATACACATTTCCGTCATTTCCGACGCCCAGCCCGGTGTCGACCATGCGTGCGTTCGCGATACCTGCCATCAACGGAGGCCCTGCGTTCACAGGAATTGCCGCGGAACGGGCATGCGTGCGGTCTTTGTACGCTGCACTGGTTGCTGTTGGCAGCTGTGCAGCACCGACAGACGCTGCCAGCCCCAGCAGGCCTGCAGCAGCCAGGTAGGTCCGGCGCGGAATCATTGGTGGCTTACTCATGAGCGGGGTTCTTTCGACGAATGAGGAGGAAACCAGCGCCAACAGCAAGCAGGACCGCTGCCGTGGCAGCCACAGGAAGCAAGTTGTTCAGGCCGGTGTAAGCGAGACCAGGACCGGCAGCCGGCTTGTCCGGCACCGGGTCGACGGGAGCGACGACAGGCCGATCGGCCATCGAGACGAATCGGAACTTCAGGATGCCGCCTGCGCCTTGGTAGGCGTTGCCGGCCGCCCGCGGCAGGGTGACAGTGCCGGTGAGGTTGTAGGAGGCCCCGCCCTGGAGCTCCGGCAACGCCAGCGACCGGCCGAGAACCTCTCCTATCGGTACCCGATCAACCACGGTGGCGCCGTCGGAGGTTTTCACCGTGAGCTCGATCGGCGTCGGGCCCGAGAAAAGGACATCAGACTGTCCGCTGATCTCCAGCCCGAGGGGCAAAGGTGAGTCCACAACGCTCCTCACCGACATATTCCAACTCTGTGTCTCCCCTGGTGCAGGAGCATCAATCGCCACGGAAGTGGGCGTTGATTCGATGAGGTCGGCTGGTGTTGCCGATGCACCAGCCGCCTGAACCAGCGCCATGAATAATGCTGTCAAGAGGATGACCAACGCGCGGCCGCTGCGAAGCGCGATCATTTGCTTTCTCCATTGGTGAGGACGCCGAGCTGCGTGGATTTACCGATCACTTGGGTGCCGCTGTTGGCTGGAAGAATTGCCGACAGGCTGATGCGGTGCTCCTGGCCGGGAGCGACGCCCCGGAAAACCAAGCCCGCCTGGTTGACTTGGTCCGCTGAAGCATTGGCTACTGCTGGCGTGGCCGCTCCGTCAAGATAGACCGTGAACAGCAGCCGGCCGAAAAGATCCTGATTCACGGGATCGGGATCGTAGAGGGAGACGGCCAGGTCTCCGGTGATCCCTGGTTGCCGGTTCGCGACAGTTACGTCGAATTGCACCGGCGTGGTCTCGGAGAAGGCGGTTCCAGCCGATAGCGGAAGTACAACTGCTGCTTGCGGTGTCTCGGCGTCTCGCAGTACGCCGGTACTGTCCTTCACTGCGATGTCGAACCGCTGGGGATTGCCGATACCAGAACCGGGGGCACCGGTTCCGAGATTAAGCCGGGCAACGTCCGTGAAGGCCGCTGCGGTCGCCCCCGCGCCGATGGCCAGGACCAGCGCGCCGGAGGCCAGGGCGAGACGCTTCCGTCCGCTGCCCCTTAGTGTTCCGTGCCTCATGGGGTCACCGCCTCAAAGTTGAACTGGACATCGGTTGAGGCCATCTGCCAACGGTTATCGACGGTCTGGGGCAGTTCAATGCGGACGTCCAAAAGCTTGTATTCGCCGGCAGCCAAAGGCTTCGGCCAGGTGAGCGTGCTGAGCCGGTCTGCGGGAACGTGGTCGAGAAGCACGACACCCTGATCCGCCACGGTGAACACGAGTTGGTCGAATAGCTCGACGTAGGTGCCCGTCTGCGGGTTGGTTTCCGCGCCACGCGGGAGCGGATCCACCAGGTTCAGGCTCAGGATTCCCGAGAGCCGCGGGCTGTTGTTCTTGGCTGCGATCCTCAGGTCCAGGACGCTTCCTGGAGCCATGGTGTAGCCGCTCCCGTCCTGAGTCAGGGCAATACGCAGCGCACGGGGATTTGCCTGTTCCCAGTCCGCCTGCGTAGGCAGCCATGAAGGATCGGTCTTCCCTGCCGTCACAATGTCAAAAGTGTTGCGGGAACCGTCGAATGCCACATCAACATCGGCATAGTCGGTGAAGGAGGCCGCGGTGATCAGGGCCCCCGCCGCAACCAGGGATCCGGTTGCAAGCAATAACCGCAGTCGTCCGCGGCGATGATTCCTCATACTGTGTCCTTCATGGTCCGGGTGTTCCGTGATAGAGACCGGGGCTGGCGGGTCCCCCAAAGATCCCGCCAGCCCCGCATCGACTACGGCTTTACGGACGTGGCGTCGAAGTGGGCCTGTACGTAGGAGACCTGTCCCTGCAGGGCGTTGTTGGCCTCAGCACTGCCCTGGTCCGGGAGGCTGATGCTGACGCCGAGGACGGCGTCAGCACCGTGAACGAAAGTGCCCAGGTTCAGCGCCGAGACGGCAGCCTGAGTCACATTGGTTGCGATCGCAACACCGTTAAGGGTGATGGTGTAGCGAAGCGCTGCTGCCAAAGCGGGACTTGACGTTTTGCCCGCACGATCCTTCAGCGAGAAGTTGATCGCTGCGCTAAGGGCCGGGCTTTCGTTGCGGAACGGAATGTCCACCGAGACGGTGTCTCCCGGCGTGATGAGGTCCGCGCCCGGAACCTTGATGTTCACGCCAGCCGCCGTATTGGCCTCCTGCCACGTTCCCGCTACGGGCAGGCCCTTGTCGTCGGTGCCAATCACCTGGATGTTGAAGCGGTTGTTGCCGCCAAGACCGGAGTCATCGGTGCCGTTGCCGATGTTGAGGTTGGCGAAGTCGGTGAACGCAGCGGCAGTCAGCAGTGCTGTCACGCCCAGCAGGGCACCTCCAGTGAGGAAGGCGCGCTTGCGTCCGGTGCTGGTCTTTTTCATAAGAAAGGTTCCTTTCACGAGGGGCCGGTTCGTTGGCCGGCTGGGTCCAAGGCAGTGCATCGGCAAGGGACGGAAGCGCTCCCCCAAAACAAGCGCCGTGTGCAACCAAAAAGGAGACTATGGCCGGTTTTGGGGCCCTAGGTGGCGGTTTGGGTCTTTTTGAGTGGTCTTTAGCGCAGATTAGGTGGTGACTTTCAAAAGTCCCGTACATATGGGCGCCGCTTCATGGCCTGAGGGCCTATTTGGCTGCGTACGAATTTCGCACAAGGTCAAAAAGCGCGCTCCGGGATGTGGCCCCTGTTTTCCGCAGCGCATTCGAAATGTGGTTCTCAACTGTCCGGGTGCTGATGCCCAGATGCTCGGCGATCTCGGTGTTCGTGCGATGGCCAGCCAAGGCCGAAATCTCAATTTCGCGAACCGTCAGCTGCAAATGACCGGGAACGTTGAAGGCCAGAATCTCGCTGTTAGGGGGAAAGCGTGCCGTAAATGCTGCGAACGCCTGGTCCATTGCTTCCGCTGCGCGGCTATCACCAAGCAGGAGGTGGCGTTTGGAGGCTCCGCGCAGAAGCATTCCCACTTGATACGTGTGTGCATCGGGTTCATAGTGCTTCAACAGCAGACCCAGTAGTTGGTGGTCTCCCTCGACTACGGCGCCGGCTATTGATACCAACTGGTCATAGGAGGCAGTGCCACTTACCCGCATTATGCGCCGCAGCAGTTCGAGAACCCTGCGGCCGGGAAGAAGACAGGTGGAGAAGAGCGCGCTGAATGCCGCTTCCAATACATAGCCATGGTCCAGTTGCCTCTCTATGAGCCTGGCTGCCCGCCTGTCGAAGCCTTCGGGTTGGATGGGGCGCTCGGCGATAAGGTCATAGACGCCTCTTCCGATCCCGGGGAGCGGACCTACTTGCGGGGCCCGCCGTCGCGATTGCGCGGCCAAGGTTGTCCTCGGGAGATTAGCCGTTGTTGCCGAACGCAGGCCGGCCAGACGCAGCATTGCATCGTGCAGCGAGTCGACGAGGAAGCCAGGGCGGCCCATGGCGAAAACACTCCCCATCAGGTACTCAGCCTCGTCGAAGTAGCCGCAGTAGACGAGAGCCTGGGCAGCAATGTAGCTGCTCGCAACGACCCCGAATTGGTCGAGGTTGCGGCGTGATTCCGAACGCCATTCCAAGGCAAAGGTGAGAGCTTCCTCGATTCGCCCGGAGACGAACAAGGCGGTTCCACGGATGAACGGTTCCATGCGGGGAAAGACTGCAAATCCCTTCGCTGAGTTGATGGCCTCGAGTGCACCCGATGGATTGAATCTGTAGAGGTCCAGCATTCCCCACGCAATATTGGCCACCCCCCCTTCGCCGGGCGTGAGTTTCAACCTGGCCATTGCTGCATCGAGGTCGCGGGGCATCCGGTCATAGGATGCCGTGAGGAAGAGCGCCGACGCTTCCGCGTCAGCCTCCCAGCCGGGGTGCTCCGTCCCGAAGCGCCTTAGCGTGCTGACTGCCGCGGCCACCCCTTGGCCGGAGTAAATCGTCCATAAGGCGTTGGTCACAGCGAGGAACAGGAGGTCGCCCGGATCTCCGTCAGCCGTCCTGGTTTGGCTGAAGACGCGTTCAATCCGCAGTTCGTCAATCGGCGTACCCCAGTGCACCCTCAGGAAGGCAACCGCGCTCGAAACGGATTTTTCGGCCTCCCACAGCCGGTATAGGGCCTGCTCCCTGACCTGGATCTGCTCATGGAAGTGACGCGTGCTTGCGGCGTCGTTGGTACTTCGCTCACCATGCAATGCGTTCAGGGCGCTCCTGAACGAGTCAGCAGCGCTTTGGTCGCCGAGTGGATGTGGCGGCAAGGTGCGCAGGGCCCGTGCGATTCTGTTCCGCAGGACCTGCCGGCCGCCACTGAGCCCAGACGCGCGGAAATAGTCTGCAAGCACGGGCGGGCTGATCGCTGCGGAGGTGCAGCCGTGATGGTCCTCCATGACTGAGACGAATCCACGCCGCTCCAATGTCTCCAGGACATTCGAGTGGATCACTTTCTGCAGGACCTCGATAGGCGAGGTTCCCACTATCGCCATCGTTTGAAGTGCCGTGAGCTCGGCTGCATTGAGGCCCTCGAGAAGAGCTTCAACAGTGCCGCGCAGATGATCGTTCCACAGGGAATCTCCGGTCAGTTGCCACTGACCGTCCCTGAGCGCCATCAGGTTGCTCAGCGAGGCGCTTTCAGCAATGCGGACCACTAGCCTCGGGTTTCCGGCTGATTTGGTGAGAATCCGTGCAGTGGCGTCCGCATCTGCTGCGGCACCGAGAGTGTGACGGATCAGTTCGTTGACTTGCCCATAGCGCAGCGGATTGAGCTGTACTTGGGCTCCTGGGCCACGGCTCAGGACCCGCAGTTGAGCCTTTGAGTACAGTTTGGAATCGTCCACGGTGACCACCAAGGGCCTTTTCGTCCTCAGGAGGACGGCCTCAATGACGGCCAGCGACTCGTTATCGACGTACTCGATGTCGTCGACCATGAGGACGTGCTGACCTGGCTTCGACAGGTATGCGGTCAGTGCATCTGCGGCCCCCAACACGCCCCGGATACCCAATCGGATATCAAGTCCAAGACCGTGGACGCCCGCGAAAGCGATGTTCCGATGGGTGCGAAGCCCGGCGAACATGTAGACCGTACCTCCGGTCTTTTCCAGCCTTTTTACGACCTCTTGAAGAATGGTTGTTCGACCGCTTCCAGGTGCACCGTCGATCCGAACGCCGATGCCGCGTGCCACGTAGTCCAGCGTCCGTTGCACTTCCTGTTCGAACACGTGATCCAACCTTCTGTGGTTCCCCTCATCCCAGCTGAAAAGGATCAGGTCACCGTCATAGGTGCATGACCCAATGGCGTCCGCCAACCTCGCTGCCAGCCCATGCCTGCATGGGAAATGCTTGCCCTCCAAAGTGGAGGCTAGGTGTCGTTTGTCGGCCTTGGGTGGCTTGACCCCCAAATCTGTGTGCGAAAACCCGATTTCTGGGGCCGAAAATGCCGAATCCAGGGGGCGGGCCCTGGCTTCTAGGTATTGGGCCCTAGGTACCGGATCAGGCTGGGTCGAGAGCGCCCGCCGGATGTCTGTCCATGTCCCCCTTGGATGTTGCGGCTGGTTGTTTCCAAGCTACGGGGGTGGGCTGGCGCCCTCCAGAGTCAAGTGTGCTTATGTGGATATGTATTCGAATAAAGTATTATTAGGTCGAATACATCTTCGAGCCGGTGCGTAGGGGCGGTGAGTGAGAGCACCCTGGAGGACACAGCCGCTAAGCCGGTGGGCGAACAAAAAAGCAGGGCCGGTCAATGACCGGCCCTGCTTTTGAAATATGAAACCCTAAGGCCCCAGTTTCTCTAAAGAATTAGAGGGACTGGATGTTTACGGCCTGGGGACCCTTGGGGCCCTGCTCGGTTTCGAAGGAGACCTTCTGGTTCTCTTCGAGTGAGCGGAAGCCGGAGGAAGCGATCGCAGAGTAGTGTGCGAAAACGTCCTGTGAGGAGTCATCGGGGGAAATGAAGCCGAAGCCCTTTTCAGCGTTAAACCATTTGACGGTACCAGTAGCCATTATTTTTGTCCTTCGTGAAGATGGAGGAAAAGTCCCGACTTTCGGGTCCTCCGGTGTGGGGTGTTCAAAACCGCTACTTCAGAAGAACGCGGACTTTCGACCGCGCGTACTGCCTGAACTACCAACTGCATAAACACAACAACAAAATCAACTGTACAGGAGTTTCCGGACAGCATTTACCACCCGCCCATCCACGGCAGGTGCCGAGCCTCCGGCACCCGGGCCAGGCACCGCCGTCGGGCCCTATACGCAGCGGCAGCGCGGGCATATCCTGCCAACAGATCCAGCGCACCACTACCCCGGGGAGAAGAATCATGGAGATGCCCAAAGCGTCCGATGCCGACAAGGAACGGTTCCGGGCGGCGGTTCCGGACCATCCGGACGTGGTGGTGAAGCCGATGTTCGGCAACCTGGGGGCGTTCGTGAACGGCAACATGTTCGCCGGGCTGTTCGGCCCCGTCATCGGCGTGAAGCTCGCCGAGGCGGACAGGGTGGAGCTGGAAAGCACGGAGCGGACGGTCCCGTTCGGGCCGGCCGAGCGGCCCATGGCCGGCTACAGCGGGTTGCCGGAAGTGTGGAATGCAGAGGGCGACGGCGACGACGCGCGGGTCCGCGCCTGGGTGGGGAAGGCGTTCGACCATGTCGCTACCCTGCCGCCCAAGGAACCGAAAGCGCGCAAGCCCAAGGCCGCCGGGAAGTAACTGCGATGCAACCGATCCGGGTCATCCTGCTTCCGGGTGCTGTCCTCCCCGCAGAGCCGGCGTACAACGCCTTGATCAAAGCGCTGGGGCCCGATGTCCAGGCTGTCGCCAAGGACCTCGAGCTCTATGCAGGCGACGAGCCTCCGGCGGATTGGACCCTGGACACAGAGGTTAACGGCGTGCTGCGCGAAGCCGATGCCCTCGGGTGGGAGACATTCCATCTGGTGGGGTACTCCGGTGGCGGCGCGGCGGCGCTGGCGTTCGCCGCCAAGCACGCTGACAGGCTGCTCAGCCTGGCGCTGCTTGAGCCCGCCTGGGCCGGGAGCTGGGACTGGAGCCCAGCCCACGCGGAGCTCTGGAAGAAGTACGAGCAACTGGAGGCACTTCCGCCGGAGCAGTTCCTGTCCGCTTTCATGCGGCTGGGAGTCAGGCCCGACGTCGTCCTGCCGCCACCGCCCGAGGATCCCCCGCCGCCGTGGATGGCCAAACGGCCTGCAGGAATAAAGGCGTTCCTGCGGACCTTCAAAAGCTATGACTTGGAGCGGGAACGCTTGGCCGCCTTTCCCCGGCCTGTGTTCCTCGCCCTGGGCGGCCTGAGCAACCCCGACGACTACGGCGAGATTGCCAGCCGGCTGGCAAGGGTGTTCTTCCCGGACTTCCATCTGGAGGTGTTCCCCAAACGCCATCACTTCGACCCACCCCACCGGATCGAGCCCGAGCGGCTGGCTGATTTGCTCCGGCGGCACTGGGAGGCTGCGGAAGGATCGAGCCCGGCTGCGGCTTGAGATGCTGCGGACATGCTGATACTTACATTCCGGCCCCTCCGGTTGCTACGATTGCTACGGAGGCAATCATGACAACCATTCCGCACCGGGAGCTCCGTAACCAGAGCAGCAAGATCCTCGAACGCGTAAAAAACGGCGAAACAATCGATGTCACTAACAATGGCGAGATCACTGCGACGCTGATCCCGCCGTCGGCCTCGCCCTTTGAACGTCTGCTCCTGGCAGGCCAGGTCCGCCCGGCAATGGGGCCTGTCGACTTCCGCACCCTGCCGCGCGTTACCTCAGAATCGAGCACGGCGGAGATTCTAGACGACCTTCGTGGCGACCGTTGATCATTTACGTGGATACCTCGGCCGTCCTCAAGGTGGCGGTGGAGGAAAGCGAATCGGCAGCCACGGCGGAGTACTTATCGGCAGCTGGATCTCGGAACGACAGGCTGGTGGCTTCAATGCTGCTCTACACGGAGCTCCACTGCGCAGCGCACCGGCGTGGTTTGCCAGGCGAGCTGGTCAATGCGGCACTCGGCGGCATCAATCTTGTTGACATCGCACGGTCCGATCTGATGTATGCGGCTGCCCTGCCTGGCAGGCTGCGAAGCGCTGACGCCATTCATCTGGCATGCGCAATCCGCCTGCAGGCTGATCTTCTCGTGGCCTACGATGCAGAACTCCTGGCCGCCGCTGTTGATGCGGGCCTGAACGTCCTGTCGCCAGGTGCGGGCTCCCGGCCGTAACCGGCAGTTGGTTCACTCTCCCTCCACGGATTGCTCCGTGCTTTCGTGCGGTATCCGCTACCCCGGGAACCCAAAGCAGGGGAAGAACTCCTCCACACCAGGCCGGGCGATTTCGATGCAGCGCGCCTTCACTTGTTCCAGCACTGCGTTGCTGTCCGTACCCGAAACCGTCAGTCCGTTGACCGTGACCGACACGGTTGCCGTGGCGGCGCGCCTGAGGTTGTTGTCCACAGAGTTGACGTTGCCCAGACCCGGGATGTTCTCGTGGGAGCTGAGGGTGCTGTGCTCAAGCGGGCCGGTGCCGGTCCACGTCGCCGAGAGGCTGATGGTGACGGGGTTGCCGTCGCCGTCGGTACCAGCCAGTTGCGTGTTGATGGAGGCGCTAGTCAGTCTCGGATCAGCCTCCAGGGGTGCGAAGTTCTGGCCGTCAGCCTGGAACAGCACCACCCCGCGGCCGGGTGCCGCGCAGACGTCGGAGATGCGCACGAAAACGCTGGTCAGGCCCTGCTTGTTCACGGGACCGGGCTGGGCAGCGAACATCCCCGACATGGAGGAGACGAAGATCTCCGTCCGCTCGCAGCCGACAGTTTCGACCACCGCCGCAGAGGCATTCGTCGACGAAATGGTGTGGTAAATGTTGGGAGCGGCCCCGGCCGGTGCTGCACTCAGGGCCACCATGGCCGCCGTGGCAAGTCCGATAAGCAAGCGTTTCATGACGACTCCTTTGTCCGCTTCTCTCAGGTTAGGCCTCCCAAATAAGGCAGTCCATAGCGAGGCCTGGCGGTAGACGTGAGGGACCCCGGGAGTAGTGAACAGCCCTTGTGTTGGGCTGCTCGGTGTTAGCGTTTGGTGCCATGATCGTATGGCTCAACGGCACCCACGGTGCCGGCAAAACGACAACGAGTGCCCTTGTTCAGCAGCTCATTCCCGATTCGAGAGTGTTCGACGCCGAAAAGGTTGGTGAAACTCTCATGGACATCTCTCCCGGCCTGCCCGCCACGGACAACTTCCAGCACTGGCCGCCATGGCGACCCCTCGTCGTGGAGACCGCCAAGCGCGTACTTGACTACACTGGCGGCACGTTGGTGATGCCCATGACCGTTTTGGTAGAAGAGTACTGGCGCGAAATTAGCGACGGCCTAGCTCAACATGGCATTCCGGTACGGCACTTCGTGATCCATGCCGACCAGGACACCCTTTACGCCCGGATAGCTGCGGACCATCCCATCCCTTCCCCATTCCGACTCGGCTATCTGGAACCATATGCCGAAGCTGCCCGAACCTGGCTCCACGCTGAAGCAGAGGTCATCGACACCACCCACCTCACGCCCTCCGAGGTAGCCCAGCAGATCGCAGAGGCCCTGAGAACTGAATAGCTCGATGGCGAGCCCTGTCAAAGATTCGGTGCTGACACCATCATCCGGGGCGCCTGGGATCAGGGCGTGGGCAGCGCTACACCGCGGCCCTTCTGGAACGGGCTGCCTCCTTCCCGTTCCGGCCAAACGTCGAAAACGGGAAGGGTCTCACCCCCGCACGACGCGGTCTCGGCGGTCAGCTGCCCCTTAACCAGTGGACGCGTATCAAGGTCCGCCATGTTGATGAAGCCCCATTCGTTGAGGATGACCGCCTTGTTGGCCAGCGTTGTCCCGTAGTAGGAAACGCGGCCCTCAGCGTCGACCATCAGCGGTGTGACCTTCGCGGTGAACCCCTCCGGCCAGCGCAGGAAGACCTTCTGAGTACTGTTCGCAAAGGTGAAACAGGCCTCCGAGGGAGAAACATATCCGCGTACCTCGCCGTCCCTCGTTCCGTCTGCAGCCTGCGTGCCCCAGATGGTATCGGGGGCAGATGCAGCCCAGGAACCGCCGGGGTGGGTGGCCACGGGCACGTCCCCAACGGGGGCCACATTGATACGCGCCCGCAGGTCGTCACCAATCTCCACCGGCTCGTCGGTGACGGGATCCACAGTGGCGGCCGTCCTGATGTTCTGGATCTGCAGCAGCGTATGAGGTGCCTCCATCAGATGCAGCCCGCCGTCGGCATCCTTGGCGAAGAACCCCAGATAGGTAAAGGGTGCTTCCTCCTGGCTATCCCGCCAATGAAGCGAACCATTGATCGCGCGCTCAGCTGGTGCCACGTCAACTGTGGTTTCACCCGGGGCCAGATCGCCTTTCAGCACCTGACGCACGTTGACGGGTTCGACGCCGAGCCCTGCCCCGAGTTTCCGGGCCGCATTGGGCAGTGCCTCCAGGACAAGCACTCCGTCTGCCGAGACGAAGAGGTCGTGAAACGGTCCGGCGGGAGGGGCCGGCTCCGGCGCGTTGGTGGGAGCCGGCGAGGGAGGTGAGACGGATTCGGTGGCGGCCGGTGTTTCCACCGGGGCCGTTTGCAGGAAGTTGGCCGTGAGGACGGCTGCGGCCACTGCGGCTGCTGCCAGGAAAGCTCCAGCCGTCCGCGAACGCTTCGCGGTAGGCCTTCTGTAACTTCCCGAGTCGCCTGCAAAGATATGGGTCACGTCGGATTCCATGAACGCCAGGCTTCGGGAACGGCTGCGTGCCAGTTCGGGCTCGGTGACGTCCGCTGCGGGGTCGGCGGAGAGGATGCGCTGCTCGTCGGCAGCAGAAAGGTCCTTCATCGCATGTACTCCTCTGACTCTCGTTCAGCCTGAAGCAGGCGGCCGAGTGCTTTCCGTGCCCGGTGGAGGCGCATCCTGATGGCTGTCGCGGTGGTGTTGAGCAGATCGGACAATTCGTTGGAGGTAAGTCCATCCCAGTACGTGAGCAACAGGACCTCCCGCTCGTCGGGTTTGAGGCGACCCAGCGCATCCCGGACGGAACCGTCGGTGTCGCGGGCCTGCTCCGTTCGTTCCAGCTGGAGCGACAGCATGAGATTGGCCGATCGGACGGCGGACCTTAGGTGATTGCGCAGAACGTTCTGTGCCACCCCGAAGAGGAACATGGCTGAGAGTTCTTCCTTCTCGCCCGATTTCTCCCACGCGATCCTAAAGACTTCCGCGCACAGATCCTCAGCGGTGGAAGGGCTCTCCGTGCGGCGGCGGAAGTAGCGGTAGATGCGATCATGGCAGGCCGCGTGGGCCGCCATGAACCGCTTTTGTCTGTCCAGTTCCACGCGCTCCCCCAAATGCGTTTGCAAGCTCATACCCGGTTAATGTCCGGCAGCCCGGCAAGTGTAACGGGGCCCTGTGATTTCCACGGGCCGAAGCTCGTCATGCCGCAAGGGCGAGTCGACAGGTCTTGTCACGCAGTTAACCACCCATTCACAAAGGCCTCAGACACCGTCCAACAGGCTTCCGTATGTTCGAAGCCATGGACAACATTTCACGCAGATCCCTGATTTCCGCCGGCCTCGGGGCCGGGCTGGTCGCCGCCCTGCCGAGTGCCGCCGTCGCCGTTTCAACAGCGGACGACGCCGGTCTCCGCACCGATCCGTTCATGCTCGGCATCGCCTCCGGCGAGCCGTGGCCGGACGGCTTTGTGATTTGGACCCGGCTGGCGCTGGATCCCTTGGCCGAGGACGGCCTGGGCAGCATGCCCTCCCGCAGTGTCGCCGTCGAATGGGAAGTGGCCGAGGACGCGCGCATGCGCACCGTAGTAGCCCGCGGCGTCGAAACCGCCAGGATCGAAACCGCGCACTCCGTGCACGTGGAGCTGAAGGGCCTCCGGCCGGGACGCGAATACTTCTATCGGTTCCGCACCGGTCGGCACGTCAGCGCGGTGGGCCGCACGCTCACCAGCCCGGCGCCGCACGAGACGCCGACGGCGCTGGCCATGGCGTTCGCCAGTTGCTCGCAGTACGAGCACGGCTACTTCACCGCCTACACCCGTCTCGCCGAGGACCACCCGGATCTCGTGCTGCACCTGGGCGACTACCTGTACGAGTACAAGAAGGGCAGCTACGTGATCGGCGGCGGCAACCCGCGCGACCACCAGGGCCCCGAGACGTCCAGCCTGGCCGGCTACCGGCAGCGGCACGCGCAGTACAAGTCCGACGCCGACCTGCAGGCCGCGCACGCGATCGCGCCGTGGCTGGTGGTCTGGGATGACCACGAGGTGGACAACAACTGGGCGGACGAGATCCCGGAGAACACGGACGCCGCGCAGCTGAACGACACCACCGAGCGGTTCCGGCAGCGCCGCGCCGCAGCGTTCCAGGCGTACTACGAAAACATGCCGCTGCGTGCCTCGTCCGTGCCGGCCGGGTTCGACATGAAGATCTACCGCACCATCCAGTGGGGCCAACTGGCCAACTTCCACATGATGGACACCCGGCAGTACCGCGACGACCAGCTCGCCGGCGACGGCTGGCAGAAGAACGTGGCCGAACGCCTGGCCGAGGACCGCACCATCACCGGCGCCGAGCAGGAGAAGTGGCTGCTGGACGGGTTCAAGAATTCGACCCAGCGCTGGGACATTCTGGGTCAGCAGGTGTTCTTCGCCGAACGGGATCGGGCCCAGGCGCCGGAGGTCGACGACGTCTCCATGGACGGGTGGGACGGCTACGCCGCATCGCGGCGCCGCATCACCCAGGGCTGGGTGGATGCGGGCGTCCGCAACACCGTGGTTCTCACCGGCGACGTGCACCGTAACTGGGCAAACGACCTCAAACTCGACTACAAGGACCCTGCCTCCCCCGTGGTCGGCTCGGAACTCGTCTGCACCTCCATCACCTCCACCGGCAACGGCACTGGCTCCACCACCGACCCGGTCATGGCCTGGAACCCGCACCTGAAGTTCTACAACGACAATCGCGGATACGTGAACACGCGCATCACTAAGGACGCTTTGACTGCTGATTTCCGGGTCCTGGACTACGTCACGACGCCGGGATCCCCCGTCAGCACGAAGGCCTCCTTCGAGATCCAGGACAGGGTGCCGGGGCTGGTGGCGCGCGGTTAAGCTCCGCAGAGGGACGACGGGCGTGCGGGAAGAATGCCAGCGTTTTAGATGGCGCCTTTAGGGCTGGGGGTATTGCTCGCGCTTCTTTATAAGCGCCTCGAACTCCTCGTCCCATGTCCTGGCCAGGAACCGGTTGTATTCGCGGTCCTTACGAATGAAGTCGGGAGGGGCGAATTTGACCGGCGGCGGGATGATCGCTGGCGTTGGGGCGGGTGCCGGCTTCCTTGCGGGAGGCCTTGCGGCCACTGTTCTGGGCACCCGCGGAGGCGTGATTGTCGGTGGGCGGGGTCGACGGCGGACTTGCTTCGGCTGGCTGGTAAAGACGATGCCGAACCAGATCGCGGCCGCCAACAGGAGCAGCCATGGATAGGTGACGACGATCCAAATCAGGATCACCACGAACCAAAAAACCGCCACTCCCAAGCCGTCGGACCCGTCTTGCTTTTTGGGCATTCACCTCACCGCCGAGATGTCATTTGCCCGTCATTCTATCGCGATCTAGGGGTTGCCCCTAGGGCAACCCAGCGGCAAATGGTCGGCTGGCCCCGCGACTACCGGACGGCGTTGTAGGCGTTCACGCGGCCATGCTTCCAGTGCGTTCCGGTGCCGGAAATGGCATCCGCCGTTAATTCAACCTTGGCCCGGACCTCCGCGCTGGTCGCGTCAGGATTCCTGCTCCACACAAGAGCCGCTGTGGCCGCGACGATCGGTGATGACATTGAGGTGCCGTTGCCGACGTCGTAACCCCGTGACCGGTTGTATTGCGATTCAAGGACGAACTCGTGGTTGGGGAACGTTGAGTAGACGTTGACGCCAGGTGCTGCGATGTCCACCCAACTGGCGCCGTATGTTGAGAAGGATGCCTTGGCGTCTTTGTTGTCGGTAGCGGCGACGGCGATGACGTTCGGGTAGGCACCCGGGTAGATCTTGGTCTGGTTGCCTCCGTTACCGGCTGCGGCGACCAGCACCACGCCTTTGCTCCATGCGTTGTTGACGGCTGTTTCGAGAGTGCGTGACGCCCGCACTCCGAGGCTCATGTTGATCACCTTGGCACCATTGCTGACCGCCCAGTTGA
The DNA here is from genome assembly GCF_037203945.1 of Pseudarthrobacter sp. CCNWLW207. Lineage (NCBI taxonomy): Bacteria > Bacillati > Actinomycetota > Actinomycetes > Micrococcales > Micrococcaceae > Pseudarthrobacter > Pseudarthrobacter sp. CCNWLW207. Next base: position 331,609 of record NZ_JBBCBS010000001.1, read on the forward strand.
TGCCGCTTGCAAGCCCTGAGCTGGATCCGATCCCGCTGTCGTTCAGCACTTTGCCGTCCAGGATGGTGCACTCCGGGCAAGTACCGGCCACGCCTTGTGTGTTGTGAGCGGCGGCGACGATGCCGGCCACGTGGGTGCCATGGCCGTAGTTGTCATCGCCGGTTTCACCGGTGGTGAAGTTGGCCCGGGCGCTAACCTTCGGTGTGATGTCGGGGTTGTCGTTGGCGACTCCTGAATCGAGCACGGCGACCCTTATCCCGGCCCCCTTCGTGAACGTCCAGGCTTCGACGGCGTCCACGTCGCCGTCTGCCTTGCCTGCGGCTACGGTCAGTGTGCCGGCGGTGTTGGTGAAGGACTGTCCAGTATTTTGCAGGGCGTACTGGCGGCTGAAGTACTGGTCAGCTGTGGCCGGAGTGACCACGTGGTCCGGCTCGGCGTACTCAACGGCGGGATTGCGGTTCAGGGCTTCAATGAGTTGAAGCTCTTTGCCGGCGGGAGCCTTGATCAGCTGGGCGCCTGTGCTGCCGATTCCGGGCCCTTCGCTCAGTCCGTGCTGCCGCAGGGTGTCCGCTGCCGCGCGGTGGTCGCGGAATTTGACCATGATCTGGCCAACGACCTGTGATGGGTCGGCCGGTGCCGCGTTACCGGCTACCGCCGAGTTGATTGCACCGAAGGCCATCATTGCCGCCGCGAACCCGGCCAGAACTGTTCTTTTCATGGGGGTATCTTGCTCCAACAGATGCCCAGCCGGATAGGGGCAACAGGCAGATCGCCCTACCTAATCAGAACGGTGACCGAACCGCCGGGGGTGAGCGCCGCCGTCGTACTTTCCGAGGGCAGGCAGTACATCCAAAGGATGCCGCTGAGGCCTGCTCCAAGCGGGGGGCAGGTGGGTAAAATGGACCATGTTGGTCTTTCTTGCCCTCGGGTGGCTGGCATACGTCGGCTTCCTTCTTGCCGCACTGGTCCTCGTCGGCATCATCTGGGTCCTGGGCAATCTCGTGCTCTGGATCGCGGACCTCAAGCCCCGCCTCACCCGGCGGAGGCCCGCTGTCCGAAAGCCTGTTGCAAACGCCAGACCGAAGCCGATTGTGGCCTCTGTCCGCGACCGGCCGGAAGCCCACGTCGCGACCGATATCTGGCCCAAGTGGACCCCGGCACGCAGGCAGTACATGGAGCGCGAGCTGTCCCTCTGGCAGGAGCAGTTCGACGCCCTGGCCTCCCGGACGCAGGGGGCCAGACCGCGGCCCCAAGGCTCGGCTTAGTTGATGCTGGTGAAGCCAACCCCGCCCCCGGCCGGGCATCGAGTACTACAGTGGATGCATGGCTGCCAGCCGCAATCCGCTCGATGACCTGCGCGAAACCATCGGCCATCTGACCGACCAGCTCAGGCTGCACGGTTCGGAGCGCGTTGACGACCTGGTCGGCGATCTCATCGGTGCGAGACCCGGGCCGGCCCGGCCGCTGTCCGAAGTGCAGGCCGAGCTCGACGCTCTGGTCGGACTGGAGACCGTGAAGGAACAGGTGCGGGCCCTCGTCGCACTGCTCCAGGTCCAGGCCCGCCGTAAGGCGCACGGCCTGCCGGAGGTGGCCACATCACAGCATCTGGTGTTCCTCGGAAACCCGGGCACGGGCAAGACCACCGTGGCGCGGCTCCTGGCCGAGATGTACCGCGCGGTTGGTCTGCTGCAGAAAGGCCACCTGGTCGAGGTCGACCGTTCAGGCCTGGTGGGGCAGTACGTCGGCGCGACCGCCATCAAGACAGACCGGGTGATCCGGCGTGCACTGGACGGCGTCCTGTTCATCGACGAGGCCTACGCGCTTGCTCCGGAGGACGGCCGGATGGACTTCGGCCCCGAGGCGATCGAGGTCCTGCTCAAGCGGATGGAGGACCACCGCCACCGCCTGGTCGTGATCGTGGCCGGGTACCCGCGGCTGATGGAGTCCTTCTTGCTCTCGAACCCCGGACTGCGCTCCCGGTTCGCGCGCGAGATCACGTTCCCCGACTACTCCGTCGACGCACTCCAGACGATCTTCCACCAGATGCTGGCCCAGCACGAGTACACGCTGGAGCCGGGTGCGGACCAGATTCTGCGCCGCATCTTCACCGGGCTCCACGCGGGCGAGGACTCCGGCAACGCACGCTTCGCCCGCACGCTGTTCGAGCAGGCGCTCAACCGCCAGGCGCTGCGTTTGTCGCGCGACGAGCAACAAAGTCTCGACGCGCTTGATCGTGAGGCCGTCATGACGCTCACCGCGGACGACATCGTCGAGGCCGCGCTGGCTTTGGGCGAGGAGCCGGAGCCGGAACCGACGCCGGAACCGGAGAAGTCACGCTGGTGGCGTTGGCTGGCCTGACCTGATCTGACCCGCAGTCGGGCCGCTAACACGTTCCGGACGAATAGGTTAGGGCCATTGTGCGGTGTGAGGGCGGACGACAAAAATCCTGCCGGGGAGGGGTCCTGGTCGCACTGACTAGCGTCAAGGGCAATCCAATGACGGACTTCTTCACGCTGTTCCCGGGACGCCCGTTCCCGAGACACTGTAGCCTGCGCAGCGAACCGCCTTCGTCCTGGCAGGCCGAGCAACGGCGCGGTGGTTGCTGTGCTGAAGTCGGCGGCGCGGTCGAGAATGGTCACCACGACGGGCCGGGCCTCAGCCGCGAAGAGCCGCTTGATCTGCACCCGTCCGGCGAAGCAACCACGGCGCCGATCCCGCCTTCGCGACCGGAGCAATGGCCGGGCACGAAGGCGATAAGGACCATGGCGACTGCGATCAGACTCAGTCCAGGACCGGCGTCGTGCGGCGCCCCGGCGAGAACATGAGCACGACGGCCGCGATCGTGAGCAGCACGGCTACGCCAGCCAGCAGCTTGATAACTGCTGGCACGTCGACGAAGAACGCCGGCAGTGCGGTGAGGGTCATGATGATGATCGCGCCGGCCGCGACGCGGAGCGCGGCGCGGTTGCCGGTACGCCACGTGATGATCACGGCGACCAGGCCAACCAGGCCGAGCCCGCAGTCGACGATGAGGATGCCGATCGGCGGGCCAACCTGGCCTTCCGGAGGGGGAAACAGCACGCCGACGACGTTCAGCACGCTGTAGAAGCCGGCCAGCAGGAGGCCGACCTTCTGCCGTTTCGATGTGGTTTTCATGGTTGCTCCTCGGGTGGATGGATGAAGCGGACAACTCCACTCTCGGCTCGCGCCGCTTCCGTCCACGAGGGACGGCCTCCCCGTCCATTTTCCCGCGGATCCCCGGCGATAGGGAGGAATTTCCCGGATCAACCGGGAGCGTACGCGCCCATAATGGGTTCATGAACCTCAGGGTGCTGATCGCGGACGACCATCCTGTCGTCCGCGGCGGGCTCCGGGCGCTGATCGAAACCCTGGAGGGACTCGAGGTGGCCGGCGAGGCAGGCGACGGCGAGACCGCCGTGCGGGAGGCACAACTCCTGCGGCCCGACGTCGTACTCATGGACGTCCGGATGCCCGGTATCGACGGTGTGGAAGCCACCCGCCGGATCCGTGCCGCGGTGCCGGAGACGGCGGTGCTCATGCTGACCATGTACGACGACGACGCTACCGTTTTCACCGCGATGCAGGCCGGAGCCCGTGGCTACCTGCTCAAGGGAGCCGGGCAGGAGGAGATCGTGGCCGCCATCCGCGCGGTGGTCACCGGGCAGGCGATCTTCGGACCCGGCGTGGCGGCACGCATACTGGGCTACTTCACTGCACCACCCACACCACGGCCCGCCCCCTTCCCGGAACTCACCGCGCGCGAGCGCGAGATTCTCGACCTGCTGGCGTCAGGACGGCGTACGACGGCGATCGCCGAGGCGCTGTTCCTCTCCCCCAAGACGGTCAGCAACCACCTGACCAGCATCTTCGCCAAGCTCGAGGTGTTGGACCGGGCCGCCGCGATCATCCGCGCCCGTGAAGGCGGGCTCGGCACGTGACCGCCTCTCCTGGGCTGCTCGCGCTGGCCGCCCTTGGTTTGAGCACGGCCATCAGCGGGTTGGCGTTGCTCGGCGTTCGGCGGGTCCGGCCGAGCGCCGTCCTCATGGTCTTCGCAGGACTGGCCATCATCTCGGGGGCCGTTCTGGAAGCGACGGGGGGAAGCAACGCGCCGCGCCTGGCCTTCACCATCGGCGGCGCGTTGCTGGCGCCGCTCGCGCTGACCGCGTACCCGGCCCTCGCCTGGCGTCACCCGGTGGACTTCGTCTCGCTGGTGGTGATCGGAGGTTCGGGCATCCTTGCGGTAGTTTGGGCAGAGAGCGACGCGGTTGGCACCGCGATGGTCCTGGTGATCGCCTGTGCCCTGATCGCGCACACCTGGTGGAAGATCGAACGTGCCTCGGACGGCGACCGGTGGGCCCTCAAGTGGATGGCGCTCGCGGGGTCACTGGTGGTGATAACCATGTTCATCACCCCGTTCCTGCAGCTCGGCACCGTGGGAGAGGTGATCGCCTACCTCGCCATGAGCACCGTCGCGCCGGCGCTGTACGTCGGGGTCCGCCGGCCCGAGGTGGTCGATGTCAGGGGCCTGATGGTGCGGTTCGTGGTTTTCGTTACCGCGGTGGTCGGCTACGTGGCCCTCTTCATGACCGTCGAGTCGCTGGTCGAGGTCCTGGGCGGCCGCGTCCCGCCTCCGGGCACGCTGGCGATCATCGGCGCCCTCGCGGCGACAACGTTTCATCCGCTGCAGGTGGTGCTGCGGGCCGTTGTCGACGAGCTCCTCTTCGGGGCGCGGCCGGACCCGCTGGGGGCGGCTACCCGGGTGGTCGGCCACATCGGCGATGACCCGGTGCTCGCACTGCGGGCGATCCGCGAGGCACTGGTCCTCCCGTACTCTGCGCTCCGTCTGGACGGGAAAACTGTCGCCGAGTCCGGGGCAGAGGTCACCCACACCAGGACGCTCCCGCTGGCCCTGGGCCCGGACCGGCAGGGGGAACTCGCGGTGGGGCTGCGGCCCGGTGACCTGACCCTGTCCGCGGCTGACAGCCACGTGCTCAGCATGGTCGCGCCTCTGCTGGCCCAGACCTTGCGCGCCCGGGCACTGGCCGACGAACTGAGGGAGTCACGCGGCCAGGCCATCACCGCAATCGAGGAGGAACGCCGTCGGCTGCGCCGCGACCTCCACGACGGCCTCGGCGCCCGGCTCTCCGGGATAGCGTTCACGTCAGACGCCTTACGCAATACCCTGCGCACCGACCCTTCCGGAGCAGAGGACCTGCTGCGGACCCTGCGCCAGGAGACAGTGACCGCGCTCGAGGACATCCGGGGGCTGGTCTACGCGATGCGTCCACCGGCGCTCGACGAGCTCGGTCTCGTCACCGCCCTGCGGCAGCAGGCACTGGCCCTGCGGACTCCTGACGGGACACCACTGCGAGTCGATCTGCGCGCAGATCGGTTGGAGGCGCTGCCCGCGGCCGTCGAGGTGGCGGTCTACCGCATCGTCGTCGAGGCGCTGACCAACGTGGCCAGGCACTCCACGTCGACTAACGCGACGGTCAGCCTCACAGTCCGCGAGGAGGCCCTGGAGATCGAGGTCACCGATGACGGGAGCACCGGTGCGCCGTGGCAGGCCGGCGTCGGAATTGCCTCCATGGGCGAGCGTGCGGCCGAGCTGGGCGGCACGCTCTCCGCCGAGAGCACCCCCCGGGGCGGGCGGGTGCATGCAGTGCTGCCAATCCCGCCGTGACCGATGCGGCCGGCGTCCTGCTCCCCCGCTACCTTGGCAGTTGCGCCAGCCAGTCCCTAATGGTTCGGGCCTCCGGCAGGATCTCGCGGGTCACCTGGGTGCTCATGTCGAACTGCCCTGTCCGCAGCCACCGCCACATTGTGGTGAGGTCCTTCCCCACGAACCGTTCAAAGAGCTTCTCCGGCATCGGTAACCCACGCGGTCTTCGCCCAGTCCGTTCCTGCCACATACTGCGGCACTCGTCTATTGACCGCACGTCTGATGCCAGTCCCAGCACTGCACCGCTCCACCGTTCCGGGTCGGCGAACATCCGGGCGGCGATGGCACCCAGATCGTCAACGCATAGCCAGCCCACCGGCCGGGACGGGCCCATCAGCTTTGGCATCAGATGCCAGGTGGAAAACTGCGGATAGTAACCTTTGTCCGTCATCAGTTCCATGAACGCCATGGGCCGCAGCACGGTGAGCGGCAGTCCCAGTTCGCGGAAGCGCTGGGCGATGACCAGCTTCGAATCCCAGGAGCCAACGCCTGTCGGTTGGTCGCTGACGCCTGCCGCCCCGTACACCACATGGCGTATACCGGCCGCGGCTGCAGCCTCCGCCACGTTCCGGCCCTGCCGCACTTCTGCCTCGACCCCGATTGTCTGCGGGTTCTGGACGTTGAAGAGCCCGTAGGCCTCCCGGAACGCCGGCCGTAGAGAACCTGGATCCTCGGTGTCCGCCTGCTGGACCTCGGCCCCGAGCTCGAGCAGCGCCTGCGCAGCGTCGCTGGACGGAGTCCTGGTCAGGGCACGCACCTGCCATCCGTCGTTGAGGAGATGCCGGACCACAGCCGCCCCCTGCCGGCCCGTCGCGCCGATCACTGCAACCACACCGGGAGTACTCCCGCCAGAGGAAGAAGCCATGGCTTAGTATCCCACTTGGGCCGAGGGTTTGACCTGGGACGGCAGCAGTAGTCCGTGCCTCGGGCAGCAGCTCATCGGGCGTGTGGCCAGAAGCTGTCCGGATAGATGAGGACGCTGGTCACGAGAGTTCCTTGAGTATCTCGTCGGCGGCTCGACGGCCGGAGCGGATGGCACCGTCCATATAGCCGTTCCAAACCGTGGACGTTTCCGCACCTGCCCAGTGGATCCTGCCCACAGGTGCAGCGAGGGCCGGACCGTACTGGGTCCAGGCGCCCGCGCCGAGCCGCCCACCGTAGCAGCCGCGGGTGAACTCCTCAGCTGTCCAGTCCTGCTCGACGACGTCGAACGGGTGAGCCGCTTTCGGGCCGAAGTACTTCACCAGCGCAGCGATGACGAGCTCCCGGCGCTCCGCTGCGGTCATCAGGCTCGCGGTGCGGGCGTGGGCGCCCTCGAGGAAACCGACCAACACCCCGCAGGAGCCGTCGTCCGGGCTGTTGTCCAGGACGATGTTGAACGCGTCGTCGAGGCTGAGTACCGTTCCACTCAGTCCGTCCTCGCGCCAGAACGGGGCGTCGTAACCGACGTGGAGCTTGATCACGGCCCCGGCCGGCATCTGCTGGGTGAGTCCGTCGCGCAGCGCTGGCAGCGGCGGGACGTAGCGCAGCCGGCCGGCCAGCGTCTGCGGTATGGCGACGACGACGCGCTGGGCCGTGACGCTGCCGCCGTCGTATTCGACAACTACGCCCGTCCCATCCTGGCGGATGGTCCGGACCACGGCATTGAGCCGGACCGCGTCGCCCAGTTCGGCGGACATCCGCTCGGAGATTTGGTGCGTGCCGCCGACGACGCGGCTCTCCTGGGCACCTCCTGTTATCGTCATCAGCGCCTCAAGGCTGGTGCCGGACTTGACGTAGAAGAGGAAGTGCAGGAGTGAAAGCTCCGGAGATTCGGCAGAGAACAGGACCGGCACGAGCAGGCGGAAGAACCTCAGCGCAATGTTGTCTTCGGTGTTGGCGACCAGCCATGCGTCCAGCGTCTGCCGGTCCAGGTCCTCGGCGCCATCAGTTTCCCACGGTGCCTCAATCGCGACCGTCGAGGCGAGGATCTCCAGGTTCTCCCAGAGCCGGCCGACCTCCATCGCTGACTCGGGCGGGAGGCCGAAAGTCTCGTCGGCGTTTGGAACCACGTGGCCGTCGAAGACGGTCAGGGCGTCGCCCTCGTCGAAGCTGGGGAAGGTCTTTAGGCCCAGTTCGTTGATGAGCTCGAGCACAACGTCCTGTGTCGGGCCCACCCATTGGCCGCCCATCTCCACCGGCACTCCGTTGCTGAGAAAGCCTCCCAGTGTGCGGCCGGCCACCCGGCCGCGCGCCTCCAGCACGGCAACTGTCCTACCGGCCGCAACCAGCTTGCGGGCTGCACTCAGGCCGGCCAGGCCCGCGCCCACGACGACGACATCCACAGCGTGCATCTGCGATCCTCCACATCGATCCAGCCGCATGTATGACTTAGACAAGAGCTTACGACTGCTCCTGCACTACCGTCCTGGGATATTCGCTTTATCGAACAGCAAGACACGGCGCGCCACCGCTAGCCTCGGGCCATTGTGCGGCGTTAAGGGCAGGCGATACCATGCTGCCGGGGAGAGATCTTGGTGCCGGATAACGACCGTAAGGGGCCCCCAAATTGACCGACTTCTTCACCATGAATCCCGGCGAGATCGCGGCTCCCGTGCCGCCCGGGCCAGTGCTGTGCACCGGAACGGCAGGCATGCGGCGCATTCACCGCGTCTTCTTGTGGGCATACGACGAAGCGCCCGGCCTCGTGCGTTCCGCCGCGCCCGGCGACACGGCCCGCGCCGCCTACGTTGGCGAGGTGCTGGGGAACTTCGACAAGTTGCTCCACATCCACCATGAGAGCGAAGACCTGCTCATGTACCCGCAACTGGCCGAACGGGCGCCGGCGTGCGCTCTGCACGTAGAGCAGATGCTTGCCCAGCACCGGCAGGTCACACAACGGCTCGAGGTCATCGAGCCGTTGCGTCTTCGCTGGATGGAAACGGCGGACGCCGAGGCAGGCGAGGAACTCGCCGGGCTCTACGAGGATCTGTCGACTGTCCTCAACGTGCACCTGCGCCGGGAGGTCACTGAGGTGATGCCCGCCGTCGACAGGGTGATGACCCAGGAGGAGATGAAGGCAGCCGCGGAGCACGGGAGCAACCAGGTCAGCAACAAGTTCCTGGTGGGATACCTCGGGATGGTGCTGGCTACCAACCCACCGGCAGACCGGAAGGAACTGTTCAAGGAAATCCCCGCACCGGTACGCCTTGCCTACCGTCTCATCGGACGCAGGATGTACCGGAAACAGTACGCGACGCTCTTCCCGGGACGCCCGATTCCCGAAACGCTTTAGCCTGTGGGGGTGCGGCCTGACTGTTGGCAGGCCTAGGCGTCCATCGCCGTGCCAGGGCGGTACGATCTGTCTCACCGTCGGGCACTCGCTTCGTCGGCATTCCATGGTTGTGAGGGGACGACGCGATGGTTGAACTGAAGCGAATCTATTGGAGCCGGATGGCACTTCGCGGCGCGTTATTGGCGGTGACCATTTGGTTGTTCCTCACTTTTGTCTCGGCAGTCATTCCAAAGGCGGGTGGGGACATCGTGTCGGGACCGTCCTCCGGAATCGGTGTTGTGCGCGGCCTCTTCGACGGCGTCGCAGCCACAGTCATGCTCCCGGCCGTGTTCGTCGTGCTCCTCACAGTCGTTGCCGCCGTGACTAATGCCCGCGACGTCCGGCGCCGTGACCTTGCTCGGCGCTTCAGCAGGCAGCAGCGGCGTGAGGGCATGGCCCGGGCTGGCGGCCAGTGCGAGATGGAGGCGGGGTTCCGGCGCCGATGTTCACGGCCTGCCGAGCACGGCGACCACTTCTACCCGTGGTCCAAGGGCGGATCCACCAGCCTGCAGAATTTTGTCGCTGCCTGCGCGCGGTGCAACCGTGCCAAGAGCGCCAGGATTCCCTCGCCTGGCCAGCAGGAAAGAATTGAACGACGACGGCGGAACTACGTCACGCCCGATGGTTCCGTCAGCGTCGGCGAACGGCAGCCGCTCCGCTAACGGGCGGTGTCCTGCCCCGCAAATGAGCTAACCGCAGCCGCTCCAGGTCGGTGGTGGACGCAGTCCATTTCCGCATAGTCTGGCCGGGGCCACCGGCCGTCGCTACCATAAGTCATGACCAGGCAAGACCCACTGGAGTACCTCCGCCAGACCTTACAGCGCCGCCGCCAGGCTGAACACGTCGATATCGAGCAACAGCTCGAACTGGCCACCGATGTGCAGGCCACCTTCAAGGCAATGCACCAGGCGGAGCAGTCGCTGTATCAGGCTCGCCGACGTTATATCGACTCCTTCAAAAGGGCCATCCGTGCAGAATGGAAAGCACATGAACTACGGGAAGCAGGATTTCCAACGCCGAAGGTTTCGGTCCTCAAGCGAAGAATGGATTTGCGTTACCTCATGACGCCCCAAGCTGACGCTGACACTCAATCCTCGAACGGAAACACGCCGGAAACCTGAGTTGTCGCAGCCTGTCGGCAAAGACAGACTAGACAGTGCAAGCGCAGAACAGGCTCCCGGCCGCAGCGAGCCGCTTTCGTCCTGGCCCGCCGAGCAAGGGCGTCTGGGATAGGCTCGCTTGGGACCGGGGCACGCCTGGCTCCGGCTGTAAGGGGCGGGGAATTCATTGGATCTATTGGGCGGCTTGGGCCGCGACGAACTCCGCATCATTCCGTGGATTGCCGCCGCCGTCTTCGCGCTTGTGGCTGGCCTCTGGCGTCCCCGCAGGCTTCATTGGACTGCGCTTGGTTCCGTCCTGCTGTTCGCAGCCCTCAACGCGGGTGCCGGCATCTATGTCCTGAACCATTTCCGTGATTCTCGCTGGTCCGAAGGAGGGGAACCGCCGCTGACCGTCCCCTCGTTCTCCGGGACACCAATCGTGGGCCAGTATCTGGGCCCCTTGGATTCCGCGTTGAACGGCGTGGTCGGTGGCGTCAACGAGTTCCTGGCATTCAAGCAGGCGCTCCCCATAGCGCTGGACCTCCTGGCCGTGTCCGGCTGGGCCCTGCTGCTGGCGTTCCCGCTCGCCGTTGTCGCCGCCGTCGTCAGTTACGCCGTGGCTCGGCGCCGAGCTGCTGCCTTTGAAAAATACCGCGCCACCGTAGACCTGCTCAAAGAAGAGCTCGAGCAGGTCAAACGGCAGATCTCGTAAGTGAGTTTCATTGACATGGCGCCCCCTGCAGAGGACACGCGCTACGGCAGCGACACACACGACGTCGGCGCTGACTCCGCCTACCTGGAGTCAGGGATCCAGACCATCACCACCGAGAAAGCCCGGCAGGCCGCCCTGGCCCGCGGCCAGGAAGAGACGCGCAAAGCAGCCGCCGAACACGAGAAGGCCATGCAGCTGCTCGCAGCGGCCCGCGCAGAAGAACTCCAAGCACAGGTGACTCGCACTTCGCGGATCCCGCCTTCGTGAAGGCGGCCAAGGAGATGCACGAGGCCAAGCTCCTGGCCGAGGGCGGTTTCAAAGGCTCCGAGCGGATGTCACTGGAACAGCGGTACGAACGCGCCGAGAAGGACCTCTTCACCCGCATGGAAGGACTCGGCCGCGAGATCGAGAACCGCGTCACCGGCAACGACAGCAGCCGGCTCAAAGACCAGGGCCTCAAAGCAGAGACCACGTCGGCGGCCGACTACGGCTCCGCTGAGCACCACGAGAAATTCGCGGGATCCCCGGCCAATTTCCGGCGCCAACGAAAACCAGATTCGCGGCCGCCTAGCCGCGGCCCGAAGCGAGGGGACACACCCCATCGCAGCCATCACCCCGGGTTATGGCGCCGCCAAGGCCAGAAAGACCCGCAGCGGCGCAGCCATGGGGGCAGCCATGGGGGCAGAACGAGGTAAAGGCGGCCGCAGCCGGTAACCCAACGGCAAGGGGACCCGCCGTGCCATGTCCGTGGCCATCGATAGGATCGAAACCATGACTGACGCCCGTGACCTTGCCCTCCCCAACGGCTACACCGATCTCCTCGGCGAGCTTAAGAACCGTGTCCGGGCAGCCCGTATACAGGCACTTCGCACCGTGAACACCCAGCTCATTGAGCTGTACTGGTCCATCGGGAAAACCATTTTGGAACGCCAAGAGATCGAGGAATGGGGGAGTAAGGTCATGAGCCGGCTGGCCGATGATCTTCGGGCGGAATTCCCTGAGATGAAGGGCCTCTCTCGGTCCAACCTGTTCTACATGCGCGGATTCGCCGCGGCTTGGCCGGAATCAATTGTCCAACAGGCTGTTGGACAATTGCCTTGGGGTCACATCACGGTGCTGCTTGATAAACTCGACACCCTGGAGGACCGATCCTGGTACGCTTCAGCGGCCATTGAATACGGGTGGTCCCGCAACGTCCTGCTGAACATGATCATGAACAAGGCCCTGGAGCGCACCGGGGCGGCGCCCTCAAACTTTGTCCAACGGCTTGTTGGACCAGACTCGGAACTTGCGCAGCAGGTCGCCAAGGATCCCTACAACTTTGAATTCCTCGGCCTCTCCGGAGAAGTCGCGGAACGCGACCTCGAGAATGCCCTTACCAGCAGAATCACGGAGACCCTCCGTGAACTGGGTCCCGGTTTCTCCTTCGTCGGCCGCCAAGTGCACTTCGACGTTGACGGAGACGACTTCTACGTAGATCTCGTGTTTTTCCACATTGAACAATCCCGCTACGTCGTCATCGAACTCAAAACGGGTAAGTTCCAGCCCGAATACGCGGGGAAACTCAACTTCTACGTTGCCCTCGTCGACGACGTACTCCGCCGCGACTTCCACAACGAAACCGTCGGCATCCTCATCTGTGGAACGAAGAACGACCGCAGCGTCCGCTACAGCCTCGGCCGCTCCACCTCGCCTATGGCTGTTGCCGCCTACACCTACGACAAGCTTCCTATCGCTGAACAGCAAGCCCTGCCAAACGAGGGCCACCTCGTGGCCGCGCTCGACTGGGCGGAACCTGATGAAGGTTCTGAAGTCTAAAATTCGGTGCTAGTGCGCTTAATGGAGGAAAAACATTGGACAGCCAACGGCAAGATCGTCAAATAAAGGACATTTTCGACCTCATGTCCGATAAGTCGTCTACATCAAACCACATGCCCTTTTTGGGGGACGAGGGGCACGTGGTACTTGGGAGTTTTTCAGAGTCAATCTAGCGAGCGAGAGCCGGACCGGCGGTTCTCTAATTATTTTTGGCCTCCTCGGCCAAGACGATCTCGACCAACGCGCGGCATTTGATGCGGCCTTGAGCTATGCGAATGACGTTTCTTACCTCCTATCGGCTCGTTCGGCACGATCACGGTATTCGTCCGTTGCCAGCCAGACAAATGCCAGGATCCTTCGACTGCTACAGTCTGTCGCTTGCAGATGGTCTGGTTATCTCGGATCCTGAACAGTTATCCATCCATGCGAATCACACGATGGACATCTGGGCCAAACGGTTTCTTCTCCCGACGGTGATGAGGTTTCCAGGCCGCGAAGTATCGAAGGAATCCGAAGGGTGATGGCCGCGTAAATCGTACGGAGGCGAGGAAAGCAGTTGCCCGCGATTTGGCTTTGCTTTCTTAGGGAAACGCACACCAGTCTCAACTGGGCGGTTTCTCACAAACGTCGCAACACCGACGGAAAGTGGTGTTGATTCATGCGCAGTTCGACGCGCCGATCGAGGAAAATGGGGCCTCCGGGCTTGGTTGAGAAGAGGCCCTTGTATGTTCAGCTCATGAAAGAAGGGCACTCCAACCGGGCAGCATGCAAGATTCTTGGGATCAACCCCAACACGGGCCACCGGTGGTTGCATGGCCGCAACGGGGTGGAGGGCTTGGTGCAGCAAGGCCTGGATCCGAGGCCTCGTAAGGCGGTTCCTGCGACAGGTGGGTCCAGCCGCTATTTGTCAGAGGACGAACGGATTTTCATCGCCGACCGTCTGCTGGTTCGGGCGAGTCTGCAATCCATCGCTCGTGATCTTGGCCGGTCACCGTCCACAATCAGCAGGGAGCTGGCTCGGAATCGTCCCGACTCACGTCGCTATCATCCGTTCCGCGCCCAGAAAATGGCACAGAAGAGAAGGCCGCGGCCAAGGCTGGCCAAGCTTGCCGGCGATGACGAGTTGCGGCAATACGTCGTGGAGTGCCTGTCGAAGCGGTGGAGCCCTCAGCAGGTCTGCCGGGCCCTGAAGGAACGGTTTCCGGGAGAGAAACACCGGCATTTGGCGCATGAAACGGTCTACCGTGCGCTTTACCATCTGAGCATCCGCCCCGTTCCAGCGGGGTCTGCCCGGTTGCTGCGTTCGGGTAAGTTCAGCAGGCGGCCGCGGTCCAGAACCAAGGTGAAGCCACGCAAGTACATTGCTGATGCTCTGAAGATCGGTGACCGCCCAGCCCACATCGCTACCAGAAAAGAAGCAGGCCATTGGGAAGGCGACCTCATCATGGGAAAGGGGAACAAATCAGCGATAGTGACGCTGGTGGAACGCTCTTCCCGGCTCCTCATCGCCTTTGCGCTCCGCCCAGGCAACAGGTCCGATAACATGCGTGACCAGCTCATTGAGGCCCTGAGAGTCCTGCCGGCCACGTTGCGGAGGACCTTGACGTGGGACCGTGGCTCCGAGATGGCCAAGCACGCCGAAGTCACTGCGGCGCTGGGGACGCTCGTGTACTTCTGTGATCCGGCCAGCCCCTGGCAACGTGCTTCGAACGAGAATGCCAATGGCCTGCTGGAGTGGTCCCTAAATGTTGGACTCCTAATTAAACGTTACGGGGGGCGAGCTTGTGGGCGAGGTATTCGTCGGGGCTGAGGTAGCCGAGTCTCCGTTGTATTCGGGTGCTGTTCCACCAACGCAGATACTCGGTTAGCCCGATGTGGAACTGCTCGATGGTCCTGGGTTGCTGGATCCGGAACCATTCCTCTTTGAGGTGGCTGAAGAACCCTTCCATGGAGGCGTTATCCAAGCAGGTGCCCTTACGGGACATTGATTGAGTCAGCCCGGCTTCGCGGAGCGTGTCCTGCCAGAGCGGATGCCGGTACTGAAATCCCTGATCTGAATGGACCAGGGGTCGCTCGTTCGGAGCGAGGCCGCTGATCGCATTGCGAAGGCCATCGGTGACCATTTTGACGCTCGGAGACGGACCTGCCATGACAGAGACGATCCGGTTGTCATGGAGATCAAGGACCGGTGAGACGTAAACCTTGGAAGTACCCACCGTGAACTCCGTGACGTCGGTGGCCCATTTGGTGTGTTTGACCGCAGTCTCGAACTGGCGGTTCAACACGTTATCAGCCGTCTTACCGACCTCGCCGCGGAAGGAGTTGTATCTGCGCCGGCGACGCACCGGGCTTTGCAGGCCGAGCCCACGCATGAGCTTCAGCACGGTCTTCTTCGACACTGTCCATCCTTGTCGCAGCAGCATGGCCAGGACGCGTCGATGCCCGTAAGCGCTTCGCGCCTGCGTGAAGACCTGACGAATGGCTTCTTTGAGTTTCTCGTGCCGATCCGGCCGGGTGAGCCGGTTGCGGTGGTCGTAGAACGTGGACCGGGGAATCTTTGCCAGGTGCAGCAACAGCGGTAACCGGTGGTGGGCCTTGAGATCATCGATCGCTTGAACTTTCAGCGTCGTTCCTGTGCCCTCAAGGCCCGCAATTTTCCCAGGTACGCCACCTCCGCACGTAACCGCTCGTTCTCCCTTCGGAGTTGCTCGACCTCGCTCTCGGGTAGTGGATTCTCGCGATTGACTGGTGGCCGGCCCCGCTTCTTCGGGCGTAAGCCGTCTTCACCGTCGCGCCGGTAAATTCTGGTCCAATTCGTGACGGTGCCGGGAGAGGGAAGGTCATACTCCTTGGCCAGGACGCGTCCGGATACGCCCTGAAGATGACGCCGCACGATCAAGAGCTTGGTCTCGATGTCGTACTGCTTACGGTCTCTTGTCATCAGCGCACCCGATCCTCGAACCTGCCATCGTTCATACAACATTTGGACAGGGTTGGGTGCTAAATCAAGAGTCAGCGCGGCGGACTTCGCAGTCAGCCCTTGCTCGAACAACTCAATAGCCGACACTGCATCGGAGTGACCCAACGTGCTTCTCAAGTACATCTGACTACTCCCTGAAGAAGGATCCTTGATTGGGTGTCCAACTTCCGGGGACCACTCCACTGCTCCGCCAGTACTTTCGTAAGGGTGCAGACCTCAGCACGGTAGAACAAGCTGAAGTTCGCTTCGCCGCTGATGAGATCAACGGACGGCCGCGAGCCGTCCTCGACTGGGATAGCGCAGCCGCGCGCTTTGCTTCCCTCCAAACCGTTGCTGCACTTCAGAGCAAGGCGGTTTCCGATGGCACTGAAAACACGGCTCGGCTGCCCACAGCCGGGGACAATTCAATAGGGATATCCACCGCTACGGCGACCAGGGAGCTACCCCACCGGCTCCCAATTCCAGCCGTGGAAAACCCGAATTGACCCCAACCGTGGACAGCGGAAGACAGGCTGGAGCTTCCTGTTGATCAGTCCTTTAGAGACCGAGGTGCTTGTTGAGTTCGTCCAAGGACTTAACAGTGGTGAGGTCGTAGCCCGGGCCAATGGGGTCATAGCCACGGTCCAGCATGACGAGGTTCCGGAAGCCCATGTCGTGCATCGGGTGCATGTCGTAGCGGGTGTGTGAGGAGACGTGCAGGAAGTCCTCCGGCTTGGCGTTCAGGGTGTCGAGCATGTACTCGAAGGCCTGGTAGCGCGGCTTGTAGGCCTGGGCCTGCTCAGCGGTGTAGACGGCGTGGAAGTCAGCGCCTAGCTTGGGAATGCTGATGTCCAGGAAGCTGGTGTCCGCGTTGGACAGAGCCACCAGCTTGTAGTTATCGCCCATGAGCTTCAGCGGAGCCGGCACGTCTTCGTGGGCAACCCAGCCGCGTACAGCCTCGGCGAACGCTGCGCCGGCGCCTTCGGTCGGCCCAATGCCCCAGCGCTTGCACACCCGGTCAAAGGAATCCTGAAGGATCTGCTCGTAGGGCTTGTAGTCACCAAGGACCTCGTCGAACCGGTACCCGCGGAACTGCTTCTTGAAGGTGGGCCACTGCTCCTCAGAGATACGGCCATCCAAGAGACGACGGGTGGTGGGGTCAATGTCGAAGTTGATGAGAGTGCCGTAGATATCAAAAGAGATGTACTTCGGCCGGAAGTTCGTGTCTGCCATGATTCGTCCGTTCGTTTGGAAGTTGCATTTGGGCTGCCCTTGCTGGGGCGGGAGTGCGTGAACTGCCGAGTTCCGTAAGTTTTCTGGAACTCCATCTGCACTACATGCCCTACTGTAGGACACTTTGTAGTCAAACTCCACCAAAACTGCTACGGTGTCCTAATGTAGAACACTTTGGCGCACGATGTTTTGTCGCGTCCCCTTTTTCCAGCAAGGAGATTCCGTTGTGACCATCCCCAGTAACAGCCCGTCGCGGCTGATCATGGAGGTTTTCAGAGCCATTTCGCCGTCCGTTGCCGTCCGGAAACAACAGGTCGAGCGCTCAGAGGGAATGCCCGGCTACCCCCAGGCGCAGTATCTCTCCGCCGGCCTTGAGGAGTGAACGTGTTTAAGGACGGTGGCTTCGTTGAAGAAGCGGCCCTATCTTCTGGCCTGGCTGTTGTCCACGAAGCCATCCCCCCTGAGTCCGCATCGGAAGCCCTGCTCACGCACTACGACATTCGCGGCGACCTCAAACGGATCCCGACCGAGAAGGACGACACGTTCCACCTCACAACAGTCGGGGGTGAATACCTGGTCAAGATTTCTGCTCCCGGCGAGGACGCTGGGGTCGTGAACCTTCAGTCGAGCGCGATGACCTTCGCAGCGGAACGCGCGCCCGGACTGCCCGTACAAACGCTCATCCGTAACAGGTTCGGGAAACTCGAGACCCGGTTAGCCGATCCGGCGTCGGGTACCCTGCGCATTTTGCGCGTGATGAAGTACATGCAAGGAGACCTCCTCAAAGGCGACGATCCGTCGAGCGCCCAGCTTCGGCAGGTGGGCAAGACCCTGGCACGCCTGGACAAGGCACTCAAGGATTTCTCTCACGATCATGATGATCGTCTGCTCATCTGGGACCTGAAGCATTTCCACCGCCTAAGGGGACTGCTGGATCTCCTTGTCGACCCACGCAAGCTGGCGATCGCAGAATCAATATTCGACCAATTCGAGAACGCGGTGGCTCCGCTGATGAATTCACTGCGGTCCCAGGCCCTCCATGGGGATTTCAGTCCGTTCAATGTCGTCGTCAATGCCAATTCTGAGGACTACGTTGTCGGGATCATAGATTTCGGCGACACGGTTCGCAGCCCCGTCATCTTCGACGTCAGCGTCGCCATGGCCAACCAGCTCGGAGTGGACCCCCAAGAACCATGGAGGCACGCCCTTGACGTGCTCGCCGGCTATCGCAGTGAGTACCCGCTCGAACCGGATGAAGCGGCGCTGCTCTCTATCACTGCACCCGCAAGGTTGCTGCTCCGGGCACTCCTCGCAGAGTGGCGCGCCTCCCACTCCCCAGACAGCCGTGACTATCTGCTTTCCCACTCCGCCGGCGATTGGGAGCGACTGTACGCTGCCATGGCTGCTCCCTCAGACCTGGTTCGATCCGCCATCCACAAAGACACTTTTTCGCCCTCCCACTGAAAGGACTGGATATGGCTGCACATACGAAGATCAAGCCTTCTCAACCCATGGTCAACGGCTTTGATGGAGCCGAGATGAACTCGCTACCCGCGCGTACACAAGATCAGATCAGACGCCGCGAGGACCTTCTGGGTCCCGGCTACCGACTTTTCTATAAGAATCCAGTTGAGATCGTCCGGGGACAAGGAACGTTGCTGTTTGATGCGGATGGTCATGACTACCTTGACGTCTACAACAATGTCGCGAGCGTCGGCCACTGCCATCCCCGGGTCGTTGATGCTGTCAGTCGGCAGCTTGCAACCCTCAACACCAACACACGCTACCTACAGGAATCGATCCTGACGTACTCACGTGATCTCCTCGATACGCTGCCGAGGGAGCTTGCTCATGTGATGTTCACCTGCACAGGGTCGGAGGCTAACGACCTGGCGATGAGAGTCGCCCGGTACGCCACCGGCAACGAGGGCGTAATCGTCACCTCGGGTGCTTACCACGGCCTAACCGCGGACGTTTCCTCCTTCTCGCCCTCGCTTGGTGTCGGGGTGCCGCTGGGGCAGAACGTACGCATGATCACAGCCCCTGACAACCGCAGGTTCGGTAGCGGTCAAGGAATCGTCGAGCACCTCCGCCAGGAGGTGCGGGCAGCCATAGCCGATCTCGCTCGCCATGGCATCGGTGTGGCCGCGTTCATCGCCGATTCGATCTTCTCCTCCGACGGCATCTTTAGTGACCCGGCAGGCTTCCTGCAGCCGATCATCGAGGAGGTCCACGCGGCCGGCGGGCTTTACATCGCGGACGAGGTCCAGCCCGGATTCGGCCGTACGGGCGATGCCTGGTGGGGATTCCAGCGCCACGGCATCGTTCCCGACATCATGACCACCGGCAAGCCCATGGGCAACGGCATCCCGGTTGCCGCCGCCGTTTTCCGACCTGAGCTTCTCGAAGAGTTCGGACGTAACATCCGCTACTTCAACACCTACGGCGGCAACTCCGTCTCCATCGCAGCCGCACAGGCGACCCTGGATGTGATGAGGGACGAGGACCTCATGGGCAACGCCCGCCGCGTCGGGGATTACATGCTTGAGAACATCCGCACACTGTCGGCCCGCTACGAGCAGGTCGCCGAAGTCCGTGGGGCGGGTCTCTTCATCGGCGTCGACATCGTCAATGACCGAACCAGCAATGTTCCCGATGGTGACTCCGCACTGGCCATCGTCAACGCCATGCGCGACAGGCGCGTGCTCATCTCAGCTTCTGGGCCCGAGGGAAATACCCTCAAGGTGCGCCCCCCGCTTCCGTTCTCCATCGCGGACGCTGACAGGCTGCTTGAAAACATGGAGATCGTGATGAAAGCAGTTCTGCGCTAGTTCGAACCATCGGACTCGGCCGGGATGTGGAGCCGGCGCTACTGACGGTAGATAGCGCCCCTGAAGAAGCGGACGATCTACTTAGTCCGCTTCTTCAGGATCTCTCGGACCGCGTCGCGGTTTTCCTCTATGATCTTTCCCAGGATTTCGCGGGCATGCGCCGGATCCCTAACTGTGAGGGCATCGATAATGGCCCGATGCTCTTCTTCCAGGTCGGTGGTGTCCTCGTATTCCCGGTGGCCGATTGATAGCACCAGCAGAAAGTACCGGAGTTCATTCATTAGCTGGGCATAATAACCGTTGAGCCTCTCACTGCCCATCAGCCCGACAATGGCTTGGTGGATGGCAAGGTCCGCCTCAACAATAGTCCGCACATCATGAGTCTTGAGCGCCTCCAGGAATTGCTCAAACGCCTCGTAAACGGATGACAAATCTGTGGCGTCGTCCACGGACGACACTGCCGCCAGCTCCAGCTGCTGTCGGGCTCTGTAGACATCGATCACGTCAGCATCGACGGGGTTCCAGATCACCAGGCCCTTGTTGAAGATGTAACGCACGAGACCCGTATTCTCCAAAAGGCGGACCGCTTCGCGGACGGTGTTCCTCGACAGGCCAAGATCAGTGGCGATCGCCGCTTCGCGTACCCGCTCTCCAGGCTTCAAGGTGCCGTCCAGAATCATCCGAACCAGCCCGTCTGCCACCTTCTGGCTCACACTCGTCCCAGTGATGTCGATGTGATCAGTAAGACGCATACACGAATCGTACAACAGTAGAACATTTTTCTATGCAGAAGGGAGGTCGAGGCGCTAAACTGTCCTACAGTTGGGCATCTTTAGCCAGCCAAATTGAAGCCCACCCCGGTCCGGACCGGTTGCCTCGACGGAAAATCGGTGAGTCGACCGCTATTCCCGTTGGGGCCGTATTCCGGCCGCCCAACCAAATCACAATCAGAAAGTTAAGCGAATGAAATATTCAAATGCTTCCCGGGCCGGAACAAACGGCGTGGCTGACGTGCTCAGGGGCGGCATCATTCTGGACCTTGCCAACAAAGGAGGGATGATAAACATGCCAGATCAGAACTCCTCCGTTGAGAACGTGCGGCTAACGGTAAGGGTTGAGGGTATCGTCCAGGCGGTAGGTTTCCGGTACTGGACGCAACGGGAGGCTAAAGAACTTGGCCTAATTGGAACGGTGAGCAACAAGGACGACGGAAGCGTTGCCGTCGTCGTCGAGGGTCCACAGCACTTCGTGCTGCAGTTTCGGAACTGGTTGAGGTCGGACAGGACGCCAGGGCGAGTGGATAAGGTGGAGGAAACGACTTCTCCTGCCACCGGGGAATTCAAGGATTTCTGGATCATGTAATGATCATCTGCGGGTTGGCTCCAGTACCTTAACCCAGGCGCTTGAGCAGACGCTTTCTCCAATTTCCCGCGAACAGGAATGTCAGTCCTGTCGGGACCATCGGCCAAAGATACGCGGGCAACCGAGGCACCCACTTACTCAAGCGAGTAGGTGGGTGCTTCTCGTTATGCGCGCCCGTGGTTCTCAGGGCGGGCGGTCCGCCGCCGGTGGCCGGCCCGTGCTGGTGGTTGCTGGCAACGGACCGCTGTTCCCGGTCAGTTCCGGCGGTGGCTCTCCTGATGCGCAGGGCGAGGGGCCGGCCTTGGGAGGGATCCGTGGGAACCAGGGCATAGGCATGCTCGCAGGGCTCGCACCCGTTGGGCATCCGCTGGCGCGGCCGGCTGTTGGGTCCAGGGCGCGCCGTCGCAGAGCTCCGGAGACCCTGGCCCTGTTTGTCTACGACGTTCACCACGAGGCCCATTTCGCGACCGGTGCCGACACTCCCTTCCCGTAGAACCTGTCCAGTGAATGGCACCGAGAAAAGGATCTTCCTCCGACACGCAGTGAACCAGTAAGTCGTCCAAGGCACAGCGGCGCCCGCAAGGCCAACAGGGATACTGTTACCTTCAAACCAAGCCTGTTGCGACGATGGTTGGAAACCGCCCTGCCTTTTTTCGGATACCTGAACCCCATGAATACACGCCCTGCCGAGAAATTTAGAATGCCTTCACAACATGTCGCTTCGAAATCTTCGCAGGAACGGGATCAGAATCGATGAGTGATTGAGGTGCTCGATGACGGCCTAGTGATTGGCGCATGGAGTGATCGAAGACCTGGTTCGGTCAAAGCATCACCCGGCTCAATGTCTTCTACTTACGCCAGGTTCGGGTACACCCCAACCTGTCGTCAGGGAGCAAGGAAAAGAGCGGCAGAATAGGGTCCGGAAGACAGTTCCTGCAGATGCCCAGCGAACAGTCTCAGACCCAAACCTGAGCCTGCCCCGGTCATGAGCTTCCGCAGGTAGGCGGGTTGGCAGGTGTGCAAAAGTGTGTTTCGCCATTGTCCAGAGACCGTTTGGACATGTTCCGCTGCCCACAGTCAGGGACAATCCTGATGGGTTATCCACCGCTACTGCTGCTTAGGGAGCTCCCGCAATGGCTCCCGATTCCAGCCGTGGATAACCCGGATTGACCCCAACTGTGGACTGCTCGAAATCACGCATGTAGCCCGGGGTCAAACACCCATGGACTACGTCGTGTCTCCCTGCGTTTGTTCGGTTGCATGGTCGTTTACCTCTTGGCTGGAGAATCGAGTACCGGGTACTCGTGCGCTTCAACCCGCAGTCACTTGTACTGGTATCTGTACTAGAGCGCTGCCCGCTTGCCGCTTCGAACATCAAGTGATCAAAGCGGATGGGGAAATCGAATATGAAGCAGTATCGTCCATCTCAGAGCCCTTGCTGCGGCCACTACGCATCGGGGTGCTGTGGCAAGACAACTTGAAGGAGAACGGTCAGTATGACCCCTCGCGAAGCGCAAACCCCCGGCTTCCGGGTCGGAGAGCCCGTGTACGAGCCAACACCGTACGAAACTGGAGAGCGGTTGACGCCGCGCCCATGGCCTCTTGGCCCGAGGGAGAGCTACGGGAAAGTGGACTTTGATGACAGCGAGGGAAAGGTCGTCCTCACCGTCTACGTACAGCGCGAGCCCGATGAAGGTTACGTCCTGCACGTCGAGCACCTGGGCGTGCCGCTGCGGGTGGGTGGCACGCTTCTTCGCCTGAGCCCGGCGCCTCACGTTGATAGGGACGCCGCGGACTTCCGCCGGATCACCGCTGCCCGGACAGCTGCCGCGAAGGCCGAGGCCGAGCTCGACGCCGCCGTCAGCGCAGCCCGCGCGAACGGAGACTCCTGGGAGGCTATCGGTGCCGCACTTGGCACGTCCGCTCGAACTGCGCGGGAGCGGTTCGGACACACACCGGGACGACCGTGACTTCCCCCGAGGCAGGTGCGTGATGGAGGTGTGCCCCAGATGTAAGGAGGTCTACCCCTCGACGGAGTTCGTCGCTGGGAACGGGAGCCGCAGGAGGCACTGCGGCACGTGCCAGCCGGTGGTGAATCTCCACTACAACCTCAGCAAGTACGGCATCGACATCCACCTACGAAGCCATGGCCACTGCGTAGGACCACGAGTGCGCCATCTGCCGCACAGCGGAGGCGGATACATGCGAGCGTCTCCTGCTCGACCACTGCCACGTCACCGGGAAAGTGCGTCTGCTCTGCCGCAACTGCAACGCCGGACTGGCCCGCTTCAAGGACAGCCCCGCGATCCTGGGGAACGCCCATGCGTATATAGCGAACGCGCTGTGGGACGTGGGCCACGACCTCACGGACATCAAGCAGTACCTGCGTCGCTCATAGACCGGGAGCAGGCGGGGTCTTTTGGTTGGTAGCCGCCCCGTCTGCCCCCCCCTTTAATCCAATGGCTACCAATCAGCCCAGAATAGTCCGGACGTCTGGGAACCAACCCCGCGAGGCCTTTTTCGGTTCCAGTTGATCGGGGTCCCGGTGCTTTTGCATATCAATGCTGAGGTCTTCCCAGGACTGAATGAACTTCTGGCCGGCGGAGACCACCTTGCCCACCACGATGCCCGGAGTGACACGCCCAGGCAATCGGCCGTGGCCTTGGCGCCCTTCTTGGAGAACGCGGCCAGTGACTTCCCTCGGCCCAGGTAGCGGGCGGCCTTATCGACCCGGGCACGCTTAGCTCCACTGCCGTGCGGCGCAGTCGCCGCTAGGCGCGTTCCACTGGCAGCCACAATTCGGTGGTTGCGGTGCTGAAGTCGGCGGCGCGGTCGAGAATGGCCACCACCGACGGGCCGGGCCTCAGCCGCCAGGGGTTGGAGGGGAACCAGTCAGCGGCCGTCGCCGCCCACGTGGACTGGAGGGCTGCCGGATAGGGTCCGCTGGTGCGGAACACCGCCCAGGTGCCGCCCGCGACGTCGATCGTGTCAAGGTCCTCCGGCACCGGCGTTCCTTCGCTGACAGCAACGCCGTGCAAATAGGTCAGCTCGCTGCCCTCTGTGTAATCGGGGTCGACGTCGGCGCTCACCTGCAACAGTCCGGCGGGCTCGGTGTTGCTCAGCGCCTTGAGGCGCAGGTGCTCCGCTTCAGGCAGCGCGGCGATGTGCGCCTGGATGTGCGGGTTGGCGCCTTCGTGGATGAGGGGCACGCGAGCGGCGTGGCCGACCAGCCGGAAGGCCGGTTGATCTGCGATGCGGGTATCCATGGTGGTGTTTCCTTCGATCGTCAGGCGGAACCTGAGCTGTGATTGTGTCCGAAGGGGGCCACCGTCCCGGCGCACGTCCGCAGGGCTGACGCCATGCACCGCACGGAAAGCCCGGTTGAATGCTTCGGTGGAGCCATAGCCGAAGCGCACCGCAGTCCCCAACAGATCGCTGCCTCCAAGGACATCGGCCGCGGCGACCGTCATGCGCCGCCGCCGAATGTACTCCGACAGCGGCATGCCGGCCAGTGACGAGAACATCCGGCGGATGTGATACTCCGTCGTGCCGAGGCCGCTGGTCAGGCCGGCGACGTCGATCTCCTCAGTGAGGTGCTCCTCGATATGACCGAGGACTTGGTTCAGAACTGCGATCACGGTTCCCCCTTCGCATCAAGCCTCGCCCATCGACTCAACCTCACACCCGACTATTGCGGTTCGATCCGATCGAGGGCACGGGCCCCAGGAACGACGACGGCGGGAATGCCTCCCGCCGTCGTCGTTCCTTCCGTGCCGGGGAATCGCAGCCAGCGGGAGGGGTGGTGGGCGGCAGGAGTGCCGCCTGCCCTCCTACTCCGCGATGTCCTCCGCCCACAGGTCCGGGTTCTCGGACTGGAAAGTGCGCATCATGTCCACGCAACGCGGATCATCCAGGACCACCACCTCAACCCCGCGTGACCGCAAAAGCCCAAGTTCGCCGTCGAACGTACGCGCCTCCCCCACCACCACGCGGGGGATCTTGAACTGAATGATGGTCCCGGCGCACATGGCACACGGGGCGAGGGTGGTGTACAGCGTGGTGTCCCGGTAATTCTTCTGCCGGCCTGCTGTACGGAGCGCTGACATTTCTCCGTGCGCGATCGGGTCGGCGTTTTGGACCCGTTCGTTGTGTCCGCTGGCAATGACCAGGCCGTCCCGGGCGAGCGCTGCTCCGATGGGAATGCCGCCTTCCGCCAGGCTCTTTTGGGCGGCCTGGTAGGCGGCTTCGAATGCCGAGTCGGAGGCGGCTTGTGGTTCCAGCGCAGCAGGTTCGTGATGGTGGTGGGTCATGGCGTCATTCTCGCACGCGGCTGTTTCTAAGACCTGGATTCGCCGGATGGCCGGCGGTACGAGGAACCCGACGCTGTCCTCTCCAGCAATCCGAAGTCGACCAGGTAGCGGCGCAGCAGCACCACGTCGTCGGCATAGTTCAGCAGCCGTTCGTTGACCTGCCGCTCGCTAAGATCCTCCCCCGGCTGGATCGCCTGCGCGACGATCCAGCCCAGGAGCTCGCGCCGGTCCGCCGGGGACGCGGGGTACCTGTCGATCCGGCCGAGGCGCAGGAAGCGGTCCACCCCTGTTTTCGGCTGGCGCTTCGGCTGCTGGGTCAGGAGCTCGCGGAAGACCGCATCCGACGCTTCCAGTCCCTTGCTCCCGGTCCATTCGGCCAGGCCGGCTTCCAGCAGGACAGCGATGGCCCTGGTGCGCCGCTGCTCCTTCACACCGGGGAGGACCTCTTCACCGAGCACAATCTGTGCATACGCGGTGCGCGCATCCCGGTTCGCGAGCGCCGCCATGACCCGGCGCCAGTGCGGTCCGCTCAGGCCCGGCACTCCGTTCAAGGCCACCTCCCATGGCTGCAGCGGGCACTGTGGTTCTAGCCCGGATTCTCCTCATTTGCGATCGCCTCGACCCAGTCGATGCCTTCGTCAGGGAAGTAGTGGCCCGGTTCTCCGGCCTGGTCTGCCCACCATGGATCGGCGCTGGCCGGTCCTCCAACGCTGGCAATCTCGGCCACCATGTCAGCCGGCACCGCGTCGCCGTTGTTCTCGATCAGCCACTCCTGCGTTGATGGCTGTAGTTTTGTCCACCAATGCTCGATGCCCATAGTCGAAGTCTTCCACGCCTCATCGAGGCGGCGCCAGACAACAAGGAAAGCGTCGGCAACCACGTCTTCGGCATGATCCGGGTGGCCCGGCGTTGAACGAACCGGATCAGGTCCGGGTGGGCCACTTCATAGGTGGATCCATCCGACCAAGTGTGTCGCACCAGCAGGAAAATCTGGTTCGGGGGCGGTGCGGCTCCGGTTACGAAGTGGGCTGCGAGGCCGCCAGGGAATGAGCCGACGCCAGAACGGTCGTCATACGGAGGTTCTCCGTGGCGGCGATGATGCTTCTGACGGTTTCGGGGTCTGCCTTACTGGGCGAGCCGTGGTCGAAAGGGGGGTCCGGGTCGTACTCGATGGCCAGCTGAATCTTCCGGGCTTCGTCGTCACCAAAGAGCTCAGCTGCCAGCGTGAAGGCAAAATCGATCCCTGAGGTGACGCCGGCACCTGTGATCCGGTTTCTGTCGCGGACAACCCGTTCAGACGTCGGTTCGACGCCGAAGTGTTCGAGCATCTGAAGGGATGCCCAATGGCTGGTGGCGCGGTAGCCGGTGAGGAGACCCGCTGCGGCGAGGGTGAATGATCCGGTGCAGACGGACGTGATCCAGCGGGCCTTCCGTGCTTGTACGCGGAGAAACTCGAGGGCCTTGGGGTCGTCGAACATCTCGAACGCCCCGGCGCCTCCGGGAACAAAGAGGACGTCAGCCTGGGGACAATCGTCAAGGGTCGTCGTCGGCACGATGCACCAGCCGGCGTCAGTGATGACGGGATCCAGATCGTGCCACGCGAGGTGGACTTCGGTATCCGGGAACTTGGAGAAAACCTGAGCCGGCCCGGTGAAATCCAACTGGGTGACTCTGGGAAAGAGGAGGACAACGATTCTTAGCGGACCGGAGGGCATCTATCCAGCCTATACAGCTCGCTGCGATGATTTTCGCCGGGACATCCCGAAAATGTTGGGCCGGAAAAGAGTTCGCAGAAATGTTTCCTATTGACAGGAAAACTTTCCGCAACCTATTCTGAACGTGTTGCACATCTCATCACTTCCAGGAGGATTCGTGAGCTTCACGTCCCGCAGGGTCACCATGGCCGACGTCGCCAACGCCTCCGGTGTTTCCATAGGCACGGTGTCCAAGGCGCTCAACAAGCGGGGCCAGCTTCGTGAAGATACCCGGGTCCGCGTCCTGGCTGCCGCTCGGGAACTCGGTTTCGAGGCGCCTGCTGCGGAAGGCAACCACAACGACGTCCTCACCATCGGCCTGGTGACGTCGGACGACATCGGACGCTTCAGCATTCCCGTTATGTACGGGCTGGAGGATTCGTTCGGCCCGGAGCAGGCATCGGTGCTTATTAGCAACTCACGGGGCGATCTGGTCCGCGAGCGCCACTGTGTGGAGACGCTGGCCGCCCGCAATGTCGATGCAATCGTGGTCATGACGAATCTCACCGGCCCGCGCGCCCCTCTGCCCCCGACATCGGTCCCGATCGTCTATGTCATGGGACATTCTTCCGACCCCGAAGACATGTCAGTGGTGGTTGACCAGGTGCAGGGCGTACTCCTTGCACTTGAACATGCAGCCAACCTGGGCCATCAGAACATCGCCTATGTAGCGGGGCCGCGCCAGGACTACTCGGCCCGCATCCGCGCCGAGGCCGTACAGGAACATGCCGGAGCCTTCGGGCTCACCCTTGCGGGCGACCGCCCTCTCTACGGAAACTGGTCCGAGGCCTGGGGCAGGCAAGCCGCCCAGATGCTGCGCCAGCGGGTGGAACCTGTGGACATCGTTCTCTGCGGCAGTGACGAGATCGCCCGCGGTGTGGCTGACGGACTCCGCGAGGCAAACATTGTGGTGCCGCATGACGTCGCGATCATCGGCTTCGACAACTGGGCAGCAGCGGCCATGAACTGCAGGCCATCCCTGACAACCGTCGACATGAACCTTGAGGAACTGGGCCGCGCCGCAGGAGCCCGTGTCCTTGAAGCCATCGGCGGAAACAGCAGGACCGGCGTGGAAGCACAGCCGTGCCAGCTCATCGTCCGCGATTCCACCTAACATCCATCCAGCCCCACCAACGTCAACGACCACGAGGGACCAATGATGCACTCCCCACCGGCCGGCCTTGGCCGCGCCCAAAATTCCCCCGACGGCGGCCGCCGGGACTTCAGCCGCCGCTCTGTACTGACGCTCGGAGCCGCAGCCGTGGCAGCGTCGTTCGGCCTGTCAGGATGCTCGGCTGTCCTGCCGGAAACAAATGTTGCTGCAGCCAACTTCGGGAAGAACCCGTCCGGCTCGATACGCTTCTGGTGCCGAGCCACGGCCTTCAAGCCCGCCCAGCTCATCGTGGAGAAATACCACCGGGCCCAGCAGGCAGTGAGGATCGAACTCACCGTCCTGCCGGAGGGCCAGATGACAACAAAGCTCGCCACCGCGATCCGGGGCGGTTCCGTGCCGGACGTCGTAGCCCCTGACTCCGTTACGACTCCCGTTTTCAGCACCCGGGACGCCTTAACGGACCTCACGCCGCTGATCAACGAGCTCCCCTACGCGGAGTACCTGAACAAGCCACTCCTTGACGTGGCCTCCTTCAACGGAAAGTTCTACGGGCTCCCGGCGCTCTCCAACGTCTCGCAACTGTTCTGGAACAAGGAGCTATACGAGAAGGCAGGGCTGGACCCGGAAAAGGGTCCCAGCAACTACGCGGAATACCTCGAGCACGCCGCGGCGGTTCAGTCCATCAACGGGGTTTCCGGAGTGACCTTCACCGGCAACTCCGCCGGCATCCTTGGCTACGTCATCCAACCGCATTTCTGGGCCGACCAGAGCCCGTTCTACAAGGGGCCGCTGGGCCACCAGGAGGCGGCGGTGCTGGGCAACGAGCCGCTCCGCAGGACGCTGGAGCTTTACCGCAGCTTCTACACGGAAGGATTCGCCCAGCCAGGGGCAGAGGCGGACTCCGGTGCGGCGTGGGGGCAGGACTTCCTCAAAGGAACTGTGGGGCTCTTTCCGGGGTCCTACGACCTGGTGGTAGGGGGCGCCACACCGGAGTTCCTGGACAAGCTAGGCGTCAGCGCCTTCCCAGGCCCTGACGGAAACGTTTCGCAATTTTCCGGCGGAGCGGTGCTGTCCATTCCCCGGGGCGCCGCGAATCCGGGGGCCGCCTGGGATTTCATCCGCTTCGTGGGTGAGCTTGAACAGCAGTCCGAACTGGCCGCCTTGGGCTGGTACCCGGTCCGCAGCGACATCCTCAAGACCGGCTTCGCCGAGAAATTCCCCCTGATGGTCCCGGGCATGGAGCGCATGAACGAAGGCTTCGCCGCTCCCACCACGCTCTACACACAGCTCACCAACACCGTGCAGTCACCCTGGCTTGCGATGTTCCGCGAAGCAGTCTTCAGCCAGAACGCCCTCGACGACGTACTTCAGCGGGCGCATGAAGAGACTGCCCGAGTTCTGAAGGTGAATCAGGCATGACAACCGCAACCCCATACCAGACCCAACTCCAGACCGGGAAGACCGGGAAGAAGGCACCCCGGCGCGCATCGCGCCGTGATGCGTACACCGGGATGCTTATGCTCGCCCCGGCCGTGCTCCTCGTAGCTATTTTCGTCATCGTTCCGCTGGTTTTTGCCGTGGTCATCTCCCTGACCAACTGGCCGCTCGTCGGCGAAGTGGAGTTCAACGGCGTCGAAAACTACGTCACCGCCTTCGCCGACACCGTCTTCTGGGGATCCATCCTCTACACGCTGGGTTTTGCCGTCGTCTCCACGGCCTTGGGGATCGCGGTCGGCTACTTGCTCGCCATGCTTGTCCGCTCCAACCGCCGAGGTGCCGGGCTCATCCGCACTGCAGTGTTCCTGCCCTACGTCATCGGCATCACCTCATTAAGCTTCGTGGCCATCCTGGAGTTCCGGCCGGACAGCGGCGCGCTCGACCAGCTGCTTCTCAACCTTGGCATCACCTCGGCGCCCACGGCCTGGCTCCTGGACGGTACGAGCGCCACCGTGCTGATAGTCCTCCTGGGCACCTATGTGGGCGCCGGCTTTACCATGATCATCCTGATGTCCGGCATGCAAAGCATCCCGGAGGAACTCTACGAATCCGCCCAGATAGACGGCGCCGGACGGTGGAAGCAGGAATTCCTGGTCACCGTTCCGCTACTCAAGCGGTACCTCGGGCTGCTGACGGTGATGGGCTTCATCGGCGCCATCCTCGCCTTCACCCAGTTCTTCATCATCACGGGCGGAGGCCCGGGAACCGGCACCCTCACCACCATGCTCTACGTCTACAACAAGGCCTTCGGCGACCTGCAGGTGGGTTACGCAACCGCCCTGTCGTTTGTCGTCGTCGTCATCGCAGCAGGCCTCACCCTCATCCAGTTCCGCGTCATGCGCGAGGACTGACCAGCACAAACTCTTCGTCCGAGTCCGATCAAAGGAGATTTCGTGACAACTTCCACCCAAGCGCCGCCGCCGGTTACTACGCGGCTGCCCGGCACTCCCCCCAACGCCCCACATGCCAAGAAAGCACCTGCGTCGGCACGGATCAGGACGGCGCTGTACGCGGTGATTGGCACCGTCGTATCGATACTCTTCGTTGCCCCGGTTCTCTGGTCCGTTCTCCGTTCCCTTCAGCCCGGCGCCCAGATTGCGGGCCCGGCGGCGGGGCAATCGTTCACTGAGCTGTCCTTCGAGAACTACGTCGGCCTCATCAACAACATCGGCGCCGGCTCCTACATCTGGAACAGCCTGACCATTGCGCTGGGCTCCGCGGTGTTGAGCGTGGTCATCACCACCCTCGCCGCCTACGCCTTGGTCAACTACCCGTTCCGGGGTTCGAACGTGGCGTTCGCGCTCATCCTGCTGACCATGATGGTCCCCTTCCAGGCCATCCTGACGCCACTCTTCCTGGAGATGAACGCCCTGGGCCTGACAGACTCCCTGGCCGGCATCATCGTCTTCCACCTCACCTTCAACTTGCCCTTCGGCGTCTTCCTGATGAGGAACTCATTCGCCCAGATCCCGGCAGAGGTTGTGGAAGCGGCACGGATCGACGGCGCGGGTCCCCTCCGGATTCTATTCTCGGTGCTGAGGCCCATGATTGTCCCCGGGGCCGTGACCGTTTTCCTGTTCGCGTTCCTCGGCGCCTGGGGAGACTTCCTGGGAGCACTGACTTTCCTGACCAGGCAGGAGCTCTTCACCCTGCCCGTCGCGGTGGAGAACGTCGCCTCCGGCGCGTTCGGAACGGTGAATTACGGTTACGTGATCGCAGGCGCGGTGTTGCTCATGCTCCCCTGCCTCATCCTCTACGCAGCCGTCCAGCGCTACTACGTGCGGGGCCTCGTGGCGGGGGCCGTCAAGAGCTAAGAATCACGCCATCCCGTTCTCCACAGACCCAAGCCAAGAAAGCCGCACTTCCCATGCACCCCACCACCGCCACCGCGGAAACCACCGCGCCGCCGTCGTCCTTTGCCTTGAACAGCGTCCGGCTGCTGGCCAGCGACTTCAAGAACGCGCAGGACACCAGCATCCGTTATGTGCTGGCACTGGATGCTGACCGCCTCTGTGCTCCCTACCGCAGGGAAGCAGGACTTCCGACGACGGCGGCGGCGTACGGCGGGTGGGAATCGGACGGCTTGGCAGGACACATCGGCGGGCACTACGTCTCGGCCTGTGCGCAATTGTTTGCGGCAACGGGCGATGCCCGTTTGCTTGGGCGGCTGCAGTACGTCCTGGATGTGTTCGAAGAGTGCCAGAACGCGGCGGGCACCGGGTACCTGGGCGGGGTTCCCGGCGGCCGCCGCCTCGGCGAAGAGCTCCGGGCCGGAGAAATTGATGCTGATGTTTTCACGCTTAACGGACGCTGGGTCCCGCTTTACAGCCTCCACAAGACCTTTGCCGGGCTCCTGGATGCCTACATGTATGCCGGGGCCGAATCCGCCCTGCACATGCTCACCCGACTGGCGGACTGGTGGCTCACGGTTTCCGCCGGCCTGGACGATGATGCATTCGAGGATGTCCTGGTCACTGAGTTCGGCGGAATGAACGACACCCTGACATCCCTTGCCGAGCTGACAGGGCGGGGTGACTACCTGCGCGAGGCCCGCCGTTTTTCGCACCGCGCCATCCTGGAACCCCTTGCTGCAGGCCTTGACCGGCTGGACGGGCTCCACGCCAACACGCAGATACCCAAGGTGGTGGGGTACGAACGGTACGCACAGGCCACGGGCAGCCAGGAGCACCTCAAGGCGTCCGACTACTTCTGGCAGACCGTCACCCGTGAGCGCACGGTGTCGATCGGGGGCAACAGCGTCCGGGAGCATTTCCACCCGTCCCGCGATTTCACGACCATGATCCTCGACGTCGAAGGGCCGGAAACCTGCAACACCTACAACATGCTCAAGCTCGCCAAGCTGCGCTTCGAGCGGTCCGGCGACCCCGCAGCGATGGCGTTCTACGAGCGCGCCACCTTCAACCACATCCTTTCCTCGCAGCACCCTGAGCGCGGCGGGTTCGTGTACTTCACACCGATGCGTCCGTCCCACTACCGTGTGTACTCCACCGTCCATGAATCCATGTGGTGCTGCGTGGGCTCCGGCCTGGAAAACCATGCCCGCTATGGCGAGCTGATCTACAGCCACAGCGGCGGCAACCTGGCAGTGAACCTGTACATCGCCTCGGAACTCAACTGGGCCGAACGCGCTGTGAAGGTCCGGATGGAGACAGATTTTCCTTACTCGGACACCGTCCAGCTGACCGTCACGGCGGACAACCCCACAGACTTCATCCTGCAGCTCCGCCGCCCGGAATGGGCAACGGCCATGGAGGTCAGTGTGCATCCGGCCGGCGGGGGGCCGCCACAGGCGGTGGGCCGAAACACCATCCATCGCGTGTGGGAGGGAACCACCACTGTCTCCGTCCGGCTTCAGGCCGAAATCCTGGCGGAAGCCCTGCCTGACGGTTCTCCCTGGGTTTCCTTCCTCTACGGGCCCGTGGTCCTCGCCGCGCGGGAGGGAACCGCCGGCGTGCAGGCCGTGGAGGCGCCGGACGAGCGGATGGGCCATGTTGCATCCGGTCCCCTGGATCCCCTGGCCGGCACACCGGTGGTAGTTTCAGCTGACCCGGCGGCCGCCGTCGAACTGTCCAACCGGGCCGCCATCACCGCGGAACTGACCGCCGTCCGGGACGGCGCAACCGTTCGGCTAAAGCTCGAGCCGTTTGCCGGGATCCACGACGAGCGCTACACCGTGTACTGGCCCACAGGTGCCTCCGCCGAGGTGCGCACGGCAGAGCTTGCCGCAATTGATGCGGCAGCGGGCAAGAGCGGCGATGTTATCGATGCCGTGGCCGCGGGTGAGCAGCAGCCGGAGTCCGACCACTTCTTCGCGGGCAATGCCACACGGGCAGGCGGTCAGGACGGAGTGCACTGGCGCAACGCGACGGGCTGGTTCTCCTATGTCCTTAAGGATTCCGGCGGCAAAGCTGCCATTGTCCGGGTGAGGATGCGGCCAGACACCGGAGGCGGACAGCGGATCAGCCTCAACGGAGTGCCGCTGACGGAGGCCTTGCGCTCCGGTATCGAGCATGGGGCCGAGGTTACCGATTACGCCGTCCCCGCAGAGGCAAGGACTGAAGAGTCCGGGACACTCGTATTCGCTGTCCATGCCCTCCCCGGCACCGCCACCGGTGACCTGCTCTCCGTCGAGTTGCTCGACGGCGCCCGCCTTGCCTGAGCGGATCTGATCGGGGGATGATCGCGCTCCCGCGAGTCGTCGACCCATGTACAGCTGGTCAGTCGGACCCTACAATAAGCCATGCCCATGACCGGCCGAGCTGTCTCTGTTGTGGTACTGCTCGCCGTCGAGGCAGGACTGGCCCTGCTGGCTGTACTGGTCCACCAGGGCTTCATGTCCGTATACGGCAATGTCACCGATACCGCGCTTGAGGCGCTCACCTGGGGGTTGACGGCCGGTCCCTCCGGAATGGCGCTCGGTGTGGTCGTTGTGGTTGCCGTGGTCGGTTTGGTCCTCTCGCCACGGCTGTGGATGCGGCTGACGGCCGTGGCTATCCCAGTAGTTATGCTGCTCGTGATGCTCGCTGTCACCCCCTTGGCCCTGGCGCAGAAGGTGGGGAAGTACGACTCCTCTCCGCAGTGCGTGATGGAGGGAACGGCTGAGCCCATGGCCAGCGCAGACCGCGAGTCCCAGCGGGCGTTCGATTCCATCGAACACATCGGCCTTTTCAGCGGTGGCGGCGTAAGTGGTGTGGGCGGTTGTGTCCGGTGGTTAGTGATCTCAGAAGACGTGGATGTGCTGCAGCATTATCGTGCAGCGCTGCCTGAGGCGGGCTGGGAAGTGGTTGAGGATGACGGACACCACCTGCGGGCCGAGCATGAGGGCCTGGCGTTCGAGGTGATGCCCTGCCCTGGCGGCGGCGCTATCTGGGCCGGAAGTGAGGACGAGCCCGCCTTCGGACAAGGAACGCCTGGGCTCGCGGGTACTGAAATTTGTCCACACGACCTCTGAAGACGCCTCACCGGTTGAACGATGGTGACAATTTTACCGACTGAGTTCCTGCGTCATCGACTCGGGAAGCTCCCGCTGCAGGGCGGCACTCCACCCGATCAGAACGGCCGTCACGAGGAGGGTCGCCGCAAGGTAGATGACCGTCGCTGCGATACCAAAGGAAATGCCGAGGACGAGTCCGAGGACGACCTTCACGCCGACAAGGACAATCAGCACGGCGGCGGCTAGGTTGCCGATCCGGGACCCTCGGGAGACAGTCGTCCCGCGTGGGAACCGGGCTGCGTATTCCCTCGCACTACCGAAGGCCTCTGCCGGCTCCTCTCCTGTCTCCAGCACGTGGCTCTGCAGTTCCCGAAGCACGTCGGCTACGTGGTCCTCGCTAAGCCGGCGCTTGCGCAGTTCCATGGCCAAGCTCTTGAAATAGCCCAATGTCGTCATGCCGGGCTTCCCTCCAATGTCAGTACTGCCGCTACCCTTGCCGTGAAGTCCTGCCAGGACCCGGCCGTCTCTCTCAGCCAAATTTCCCCTTCCTTAGTGATCCTGTAGAACTTGCGGCCCGGGCCGCCATTCCCCTCGCGCCATTCGGAGCAAACGCGACCATCGGCCTCGAGTCGGTTCAGCACGGGATAGACGGTGCCGCCGCCGATTCCGGGCAGGCCATGTACGTTCAGGTCCTGCACAATCTGATAGCCATAGGACTCGTCCCGGTTCCGCACAAGCTGCAGAACGCAGGGTGCCAGGACAGCCCGGGTCCAATCGCTGGGCCACTTCAGATCATCGCTCATAGCTAGATCGTAACACCGACTAGTCTGTGTAGCTATCTAGTCAGGACACTTCCTTGCGCTGGTTGCGCCAGAACCCAATGCACAGGGGCACGACGATCCACAGCACCAGTGAGGTCAGCGCCGGCGCGACGGGCCCGTCGCCCGTAAGGTGATTAATTAGGCTCGCGGACTGCAGGAACGGTGCAATGTCCCCTGGGATGAGACCTATCAGGGTGTCAAAAAGGAGTGTCTGCAAGATAATGAAGACCATTGACAGCGGCGCAGAGAGAAACGCCGATGAGATCGCTGCCCCACACACTGAGCCCAGAACCGTAGCGCACAGCAGGAGCCAAATGGCGTTGCCGAGCTCACCCGCTGTCCAGCCGATTTCCATGGTCGGTGCGATCACCATTGACAGCAACATCGACAGCGTCAGGACCGCGAGAACGATCGCCAGCGACACCACGAGCGTACCGGCAATCTTCGCCACGAAAAGCCTCCATCGACGGGAGACCAGTGCGAAAAACGTCATGACATCCCGGTGGTGCCAGTCCCCCACCATGCCTAAAATCCCGATGATCGGCGCGCCGAGGGCCGCGGGAAAGGCAAGGGTCGTCACAATCATTGAGAATTCCAGATCCAAACTGCGGGATCCCGAAATGACCATAACCAGGACGGCTGTGCACAACCCCACCACCAGCATCAGAAGCATGATCATCCGTGTGCTGCGCGTGTCTGTCATCTTGCGGGCCTCGATCAGGACGAGCCTGCCCATACTGTTCACGTCAGTGCCCGTTTTTCGCGTCTACATGACGTGACGGGAAAAGTGACGAGGCGTCCCCGGCCGAAAATTCGCCAGTGGTCAGACCCAGGTAGAAACGCTCCAGTGAATTGCCAGCGCCGGTCGTGATGCGCGTGATGAGGATGCCTGATTCCAGTGCCGTCCGGCCAACCACCTCTGGTGTCGCCTGTACCGTCAGGCTGCCCGGGTGGAAGCCGGGGGACGAATAGATGTCCTTCTGAGCGAGGGCGGCCTGCAAGCCTGCCGGGTCCGGGGTCGAAACCTCCGCGCTGGTGTGATCGAGTATCCCGGAGATTTCGCCTTCGGATACGATTCTGCCCCGGTCGATGATGACAATGCGGTCCACGAACGACTGCAGTTCGTGGAGCAGATGGCTGGAGATGAGCACGGTGCCGCCATTGTGTGCGTAGGTCGTCAAGAACGCGCGTAACCAGCTGATTCCTTCCACGTCCAGGCCGTTCGCGGGCTCGTCAAGTACCAAATAGTCTGGCTGGCCGAGGAACGCCATTGCGAGTCCGAGGCGCTGGCGCATACCCAGAGAGAGGCCCTTGACACGGTTCTTGCGAACTGAGTCCAGGCCCATCACACCGAGGACAGTATGAACCCGTTCCCGGTCGGCCCCAATGATGAGTGAGGCCAGCCGGACGGTTTCATAGACGGTCCGGCCCGGATGGTGCGCTGAGGCGTCCAGAAGCAGTCCGATCCGGCGTCCGGGGTTAGGTAAACCCGAGTATGAGGAACCATCAATGGTCACGCGTCCCACGTCCGCATAAGTTAGATTCGAAATAATCCTCATCGTGGTCGACTTCCCCGATCCGTTCGGCCCCAGAAAACCAGTGATTTTCCCCTTCTGACATTCGAAAGAAACCTCGTCAAGTACCGTTTTGGATCCGTAGCTTTTGGAAACCTGTTCGACTTTTATGCTCATCGGGTTCTTGTCATCCTCGGTAGGTATTCCGGCATTCGGGTTCTCAGAAACAGCGCGGCGACCACGGCCCCCATGAGCAAACTGTCTATGGCCAGTAGTGCGCCGCTTCCTGCGCCCAGATCAAATTGCACTGCGGATTGCAGCACGAGGTTGGAGGTCAGGTGGAGTAGGACCGGCAGCAGCAGGCTCGTCGTGATAAGCGTTAGGCAAAAGGCAATCAGCCCAAAGATCACTTTGTCTGCGACGAGCCAGTAGTCGGCATTCTGATGTAAGAGAACGAAGGCTCCTGTCGAAATGGCTCCCACCGCTGCCTTGGCGACCATACGCTGGCCACCGGAACGCTTCAGCATCTCTACGGGTGCCCGGCGAAATACGAGCTCTTCGAGAACCGCCGAGTGCGCGGCCGTCACTACTGCCGGGATCAGGGCCAGCCCGGCTGAAGGCCATTGCAGTGCGCAGGCTATTGTCGCCGCCATGCAGCAGATGGCGGCGCCGAACGTAGAGCCTCGGTAGCTGAAGAGCCTGCATCCGCCCCGTATCGGTATCTTCCATAACACCAGGCATGCGGCCGCCGCCAAGGCCGCAGCTGCAATATCGACCGCTCCGCTCAAAACGCCGAAAGCCTCGAAGAACAGTGCCACCACGGTGTAGACGCTTACGAATGAAAGAAAGAAGCCGGTCAAACAGACGGACAGCCGAAGCGGTCCTGAGTCGGAAGAATTCAATATCGTCCTTGAGGTCTGTCGCCCGTGGAGCGAAGCAAGGAAAAGTATCCACCCCGCCCCACGGGGGCCTTGAAATTAGCGAGTCACCACCAGCCGAAATACCGGCGGATTTCCACGAAGGCATCCCACAGCGCACCGCTAATGAAGAAATTGATGGTCGTCCTGATCCATCCGGCCAGGCCGTTCCACCAGTTGATGAACGCGTTCCAACCCCATGCGGCAGCATTGGCAAGCTGGTTCCAAAGCCAACGCGCGTTATTCCAAATCCAGTCCATAAGCGGTCGGATGTTGAGACGCTTCTGGACTTCGGACCCCAGAACCCCAGCCGTCACAGGTACGCCTGTGCCAGCGGCCGGTCCCGCGTGCTGAAGCACACTCGAAGGCGACGCTGCTATTGCGGACACCGATTGTGGACCGGCCCCCACCGAGCTGCTGCCCATTGACCGGACCGAGGCGGGAGCCGATAAGAATATGGCCCCCGCCAACAAAACCGCTGTCCCTCGTTTTACGCATTTCCCTGCAGTATGCGGATCATAACTCGGAGCCACGATGCTAACTGGCACAGAATCATCCCCCTTTCCGGTTTGAGCGAGTGCGTCGAGGCTATAGCCGCGAGAACGGGCCCACGTGGAGAAAGGGGAAAATTAGGTGCCGGAAAACGTGAATCTAAGGGCGGAGTTTTGAAATCTAGGTGCCGCTGATCAGGCCCTAGGGGTCGGCGGTGCTGTGGGTGTTCCGGCTGGAGCTGTAACGCACGACGGCGGCACGCGCCTTGAGTGCTCCGCCCGCCATTGGCTTGGAATTTCTTTGCCGAACGAACCCATCCGACATGCGATATCGCCCGAATAGCTGGCATAACCCCTTGGGTTGGCACCAGAAACTGGCCGGCCCAGGAACACATATCGCATTCAGGAGATCACCATGGCAACACACACCAGCACTGGCATCGCGGCCCGCAGCAACGTCCAGAAGGCATCTCTGGCAGTGGGCGCGGTATTCCTGCTGGTCGGCGTCCTAGGCTTCGTCCCGGGCATCACGGCCAACTTCGACCAGCTGCACTTCGCTGGCCACCACTCCGAGGCCATGCTGCTGGGCCTCTTCCAGGTCTCGGCTCTGCACAACATCGTCCACCTGCTGTTCGGCGCGGCAGGCATCGCCCTGGCCAGAACCGCCGCCGGCGCCCGCTCCTTCCTGCTCTACGGCGGCATCATCTACCTGGTCCTGTTCGTCTACGGCCTGGTGGTCCCCCAGGATTCGGCCGGGAACTTCGTGCCGCTCAACGGCTTCGACAACGGACTGCACCTACTGCTCGGCGTCGGCATGGTGGCACTGGCGCTGGTGCTTACGAAGGGGCATGCCAGGGCTCGGGCGTAATCCCGCACC
The DNA here is from genome assembly GCF_037203945.1 of Pseudarthrobacter sp. CCNWLW207. Classification (NCBI taxonomy): domain Bacteria; kingdom Bacillati; phylum Actinomycetota; class Actinomycetes; order Micrococcales; family Micrococcaceae; genus Pseudarthrobacter; species Pseudarthrobacter sp. CCNWLW207. The sequence continues at coordinate 370,929 of NZ_JBBCBS010000001.1, forward strand.
AACATACGCAGGGCAATGGCCCCGATGGCAGCTTCGGCTGCAATCGGGGCCATCGTCATTCCAGCTCGATCCCGCGGACTGGCGCGTGGCTCTCGCCGCTAGGCGCGTTCCACCGGCAGCCACAACTCGGTGGTTGTGCTGAAGTCGGCGGCGCGTTCGAGAATGGCCACGACCGATGGCCCGGGCCGTAGCCGCCAGGGGTTGGAGGGGAACCAATCGGAGGCCGTCGCCGCCCACGTGGACTGGAGGGCGGCCGGGTAGGGTCCGGCGGTGCGGAACACCGCCCAGGTGCCGGCCGGGACGTCGATCGCATCGAGGTCCTCGGGCACCGGCGTTCCCTCGCTGACGGCGACGCCGTGCAGGTAGGTCAGCTCGCTCACCTCGGTGTAGTCGGGGTCGACGTCGGCGCTCACCTGAAGCAGCCCGGCGGGCTCGGTGTTGCTCAGCTCTTTGAGGCGAACGTGCTCCGCATCGGGCAGCGCGGCGATATGCGCCTGGATGTGCGGGTTGGCGCCTTCGTGAATGAGCGGCACACGGGCCGTGTGGCCGACGAGCCGGAAGGCCGGTTGATCTGCAGTGCGGGTGTCCATCGTGGTGTTCCCTTCGATCGTCAGGCGGAACCTGAGCTGTGGTTGTGTCCGAAGGGGGCCACCGTCCCGGCGCACATCGGACGGGCTGACGCCATGCACCGCACGGAAAGCCCGGTTGAATGCCTCAGTGGAGCCATAGCCGAAGCGCACCGCAGTCCCCAACAGATCGCTGCCTCCAAGGACATCGGCCGCGGCGACGGTCATGCGCCGTCGCCGGATTTACCCGGACAGCGGCATGCCAGCCAGCGACGAGAACATCCGGCGGACGTGATACTCCGTGGTACCGAGGCCGCTTGTCAGACCGGCGACGTCGATCTCCTCGGTGAGATGCTCCTCGATGTAACCGAGGACTTGGTTCAGAAGTGCGATCACGGTTTCCCCCCTTCCGCATCAAGCCTCGTTCATCGGCTCGACCTCTCACCCAACTATTGCGGTTCGATCCGATCGGGCTCCGCTCCGCCGCGGAGAACAGCCACAACGCCCGGATCTGCCGACGTGTGTGCCTCCCAGAGTCGGCTTTCTAGGTGGTAGTACGTCGAAACCGGAATCGGTCAACGCCTCACGGGTGCTCCATCAAGTCCTTGAGTCTGGCCAGGGCCTTCTCGTCGTCTCGCTTGAAGATCAGCTTCAGAAGGGGAACTGCGAACCGGGCCAGCCCGGCCACTTGGAAATCCACGTTGCTGATGAGCCGACAGGTGTTGGCACCAGTGGGCTCGACCAGATAGGAGGCGACTCCGGTCATCTTGCCGGAGGGAATCTCGAAGGCGACGAAGCGGCCAGGCTCGTAGGCGATGAAGCGGTTACGGGCGACGACCTTCATCCCTGCGAATCTCCGCGTTAATTCATGCTCCGTGCCAACGCCGATCGGACCCGGCGTGATGCGGTGTATTTCATCGATGCCGCTTTGCCATCGGGGCGCGTTCGTGTGGTCTGCGACGAAGTCGAAGACCTTTGAAGCCGGAGCCTGCAGCTCGGTGCGCGTTTCCAGTTGGAGCCTTCTCATGAGGCGAGACTGGACCTCATGACCGTTGAAGTCAACGGACCCTCCAGGCGCTTCAACACCCACACCCCCGCCAGTAGAGATGTCTCCCATGGAGCGTACCGCCGGATGGCCCGCGAACCTCCAGATGTAGGACCGAAGGGGCAGGAATTGCCACTGCTACACTCTGCTCATGATCGGGCTTCCCTTCGCGGGAGACGGGCTGGTGCACGCCGGCCTGTTAGGGCTGGGAATCCTCGCAGCCTTGCTGTTCTACGCCTATGAGAAGCGCCGGCGTGGCCTGTCCGACCCACGGTTGTGGCCCATTGCCGGTTTCGCTGTCGCCTTCGGGGCCATCGGTTCTAGGGTTCTCACGTGGGATGTTTCCCGGCAGGTCTCCTTGGCGGACTGGTGGGGCAACGGCGACCGCAGCATCCTCGCGGGCCTTGTGGGCGCGTGGCTGGGCGTTCATTTGGGTAAACGGCTGACAGGTTACCGCGAATCCACCGGGGATCTGCTGGCGCCCGCGGTCGCCTTGGCGATGGTCATCGGGCGGGTGGGCTGCCTCCTCACGGAACTGCCCGGCACCCCGACTGGCGGCGCGTGGGGGATATCGCTCACGCCCGGGCAGGCTGCGATGTTGGGCGGACTTCCCGGTGTAGGGCTCCATCCGTCCTTTGCCTATGAAATCGTGTTCCACGTTGCAGCATTCGCGCTCATGTGGCGTTATCGGGACCGCCTGCCTGGTCCTGGCGACCTCTTCATCTGCTACGTGACTTCCTACGCCTTGTTCCGGTTCGGAGTCGAATTCGTCCGCGGCAACGAGGTGCTCTGGCTGGGGATGAGCCGGCCCCAATGGTTCCTCCTCATGATTCTCCCCCTGCTGTCCTGGCGGATGCTGCGGGTCTTCGGGAAACCACTCCGCCCGAAGGTGGAAGGAAGAGTGGCATGAGCAAGGACAACCCACCGCGCCAAAAAGAAGAGGAGGAGCCCCCAGAACCAGCGCTCGGCCCCATGGGGTTCGGCATCCTGTTGGGGACTGCTGCCCTTTATGCCCTCTATCTCGTGGTACCGCTAGTTTTCGGTGGACCGTACAACATGCGTTTCCTGGCCGGGCCGTCCGCCTTCGTTCCCATCGCCGGCTATCTGGCGATAGCGATTATATTGGCGGTCTGGCCGCCCACATCCCGGTGGGGTGCGGGGCTGCTGATTGGCCTGGGGATATTCACCCTGCTCGGCGGTGGGGTCTGCGTCGGCGCCCTCGTGCAGATGGGAGGCTGAGATGAACCCTTTACCGTTCCCTTCCCGGCAGGCGCTGCCTGGCCCTGGCCAGCCGCTGCGCGGGGACCGCATCCACCGGTACGTCACAGCGTTCTGTCCCCGCTGCCACGAGTCAAACCCTCCGCTCGCGCAGGTGCGACGCCTCTCCGGCGTGCTGCTGGTCCGCGATGACCGGGTCTGGCTCGAGCGCGGCTGCCCGGATCACGGACTCGTCAGCACCTTGTACGACGAGTCACCGGAAATCCTGCGCTACCTGGAGAAGTGGCAGGCGCCGACCAAGCAACACATCCCGGACCAGGCCGGCAACTACCGCCAGATACCGGAGGCCTACGCCTACGGGCTGCCCGCCATGCAGACCCAGCACACGTGCATCCTCCTGCAGGACATCATCGAGCACTGCAACCTGCGCTGCCCCACCTGCTTCACCGCCTCCGGCCCCCAACTGCAGGGAGTGGCGCCGCTCAGCGAGGTACTCGAGAATATCGACACCCGGCTTGCCCGCGAAAACGGACGGCTGGACGTACTGATGCTCTCCGGCGGCGAGCCGACGCTTTATCCCCATCTGGCCGAACTTCTGGATGAACTCGTCGCCCGGCCGATCGTCCGGATCATGGTGAACAGCAACGGCATGCTCATGGCCACCGACGACGAACTGCTCGCACTGCTGGCCAGGCACCGGGACCGCGTGGAGGTGTATCTCCAATACGACGGCCCGTCCAAAGAAGCGTCCATCCACCACCGAGGCGGAGACCTGACCCGCTTCAAAGACATGGCCATCGCGCGCCTGTCCGAGGCAGGTGTATTCACCACCCTGACGATGACAGCGACACTCGGCGTCAACGACGGTGAGGTCGGCGCCGTCGTCATGAGGGCCTTGGAAACCCCGTTCGTGGGTGGGGTTGCGCTGCAGCCGGTGTTCGGTTCAGGACGCGGCCACGGCATCGACCCCACGGACAGGCTCACCCACACCGGCGTCCTCGAACGGCTCGCCGAGCAAACCGGAGGGGTGGTCTCATGGCACGACCTGACAGCACTCCCCTGCTCGCATCCGCACTGCGCGTCCGTGGGCTACATGCTGAAGGACGACTCAGGAGTCTGGCGTTCACTGACAGCCCTCATCGGGCACGACCAGCTGCTCGCCTGGCTGGAACTCAACCCTGACAGCATCGCCAACCGCATCGCCGACAGCGCGATCCCGCTCGAGCTGCGCAACCTCATGAAGTCCTCCCTGCTGGACCTGCTGAGCGAACAGTCCTCGCTGTCACACCCGCGGACCATGGACCTTTGGAAGAACATCTGCACCCAGTGCGACCTCGGCATCGGCACGCTCACCACGCTGGCTGCCGGCAAGCTTCCAGGGCAGCAACAGCGGCTGCGCAGGCTCCTCGCCGAACGGATCACCCGCATCATGGTCAAACCCTTCATGGACATCTCCACCATGATCGAGGAACGGCTCACCCAATGCTGCGTCCACGTGGGCACCAAGAGCGACGCCGGCGATCACCAGTGCGCTCCGTTCTGTGCCGTCCAGGCGTGGCCGGCCCTGGCCAGGCAACGAATGAGCACAGCAACAGGCCGGGAGCTTCTCCCAGTCCGCCAGGTCTAAGTCAGCGATAGGGAGGAATCATGAGTTCCGCTTCTGACGCCCGTCGCATCGCAGCCGGGCCGTCGCCGTCGCAGCTGGTGCGCTCCAAGCTCGCAGGCCGGCGCGGACACAGTCCCGACCCTGAAACAGATCCGCAGTCCCCTCCTGCCTTCGATCCGCTGCGGCTCTGCATCTTCGCGACCATTGCCCTGCTCGGCTGGGCAGCCGGTCCGGTGGCACTGGCCGTGTTCGCCGCAGTCGGCTTCGCCGGCTATTGGAAAGCGCGACGGCGGGGCCTGACGAAGTCGAAGTGCTACCTCCGCGATACGAGACTGGTCCTGGCCTACCTGGGCATCCTGTTAGCGGCTGGGTTGTGGGGAATCTACTCGCTGGCAGCCCAACTGTTCGGCTTCTAATTTGCGGTGCTGAAGTCGGCGGCGCGCTCCAGAATGGCCACGGGGCCACGTCTGTTTCGAGCATTCAGAAACTCAGGCGGCTGGTTCCCGTGGTGCCGTCCCCGTAAGTCACTTCGACCTCGACGCCGGTACGTGAGGCGTCCTGCAGTTCGTCTCCGGGGAGCCACAGAGCGAAGCGGCCCTGCGATACGGTTGCGGTCACGTCCTCGCGGGTCTGGCTCTTGTAAATGACGCCCATAATGTCGGCCCCGGCCGCGCCGGCCGCCAAGGAGATTTCCCCGGCGCCCATGCTGCCGCTCCCCAGATCCGTCGCCATCAGTTCACGGGGTCCGGGCGTGGTGTAACCAGCGGGTTTACCCACTGAACCGATCATGCCCTTGCTGAACAGGTGAACAGCATCATCGGTGATGCACAAGGCGGAAAACCCGTCCTCACCGGCGAGCACAACCGTTGTCCACACTCCGCGGCGCTCAGCGACCGCCACGGCAGCACCCTCCGCGTCATCCGCGTACATGCCGCCGCCCACGTCCTTCTGGTGCACGCGGCATTGGTCAGCTGCGCGGGCGCGGTCCGTTTCGGACATGCCTGCGGGGGCGGCAGTCCACGTGGCGAAGGCAGGGTCCCCGCCGGACATGGGCGGCAGGAGGAGCAGGCCCGCGGTGGCTACGGCGACCATCCCTCCAACCCATGCGACCCTGCGGACAGTCGGTCTGGTGTTTCCCGGCTGGCGACCAACATCGACGACGGTTGACGCGTCAGCGTGCCCTGACCGTTTGGGCGCCGGGTCGGTGGAGATGATGCGTTGAAAGTCAGTGCGGGCCCGCTGCGAGTCTGCTGAACCACCGTGGTCAGCGGCGTCCATGGTTCGGAGCAGGGTGTCGATGTCTTGGTTGCGTGTCATGGCCTGGTTGTCCTTCCAATGGAGGGTTCTGGCGTGCGGGAGGGCTGCGGGAGGTGGTCGAGAAGGAGCCGAAGTGCCCGGCGGGCACGGCTCAGCCGCAAACGGAACGCGACCGGCGAAATGCCGAGCACGGCCGCAGCCTGCGGTGCATTGAGGTCTTCAAAGACAGCGAGGCTCAGCGCTTCCTGGTGGACTTCGGAGAGGAGGCGCCATGCTCTGGCGAGGTCTACGCGGTTCATGATCGGGTCAGTGTCCCCGTCCGGGTACGTCATGGCCGCGGCGTCAGCCAGACGCACGCTGAGCGTGGAGCGGCGTTGTTCGCCCCGGCTAGTGTTCAGCAGAATGTTCCGGGCGATGCCATAGATCCATGCCCTGGCATCCTCAGGCAGTACCGGCAAGTCATCGAGGCGGCGCCAGACAACAAGGAACGCGTCAGCCACCACATCTTCGGCGTGGTCCGGGTGAGCCCGGCGCTGAACGAACCGGATCAGGTCCGGATAGACCGCTTCATAGGTCGATCTGAAGGTCCGCTCCCGATCGGGAGAATGCGAAAAGTGCCTCATGCCCTATACCTGTCCCCCATCCGACCAAGTGTGTCGCACCAGCAGGGAAATGGGTTCTGTTTCTTAGCCGATACATGCTCGCTGCGATGAATTTGTTAGCGGATCAGTTGCGCCAGCGAGACTGGGGCCAAGACTTTCATGATTGACCCTTCCAAGGGCACGGCCGGGACCAAGAGCGTCCCCCGGACCGGGCAACGCCTACACTAGGCATTGCCAGCCAGGGTCCGCCGGAGGCGTTACCTTCCCTGGACCGCGGTTTCGAGGACCTGTTGCAGGCCGGTGACGGGAACGTCGGGGAATTCCGCCCTCGCTGGTGCCCACTGGAAGCCAGCGGCTCCCGTTTCCTCCAGAATCCCGGCCCGTGCGACCCGGGCGAGGAAGGGCGAGAAGGGCTTCGCTGCGACGGACAGGACGCGCTCGGCCGCGACCGGGATCCGCTGGACTGACCCGTGGCCGGCCCGGCTGAGCACAGCCTCGGCAAGTTCGTTAGCGGTGAGTGTCTGCGAACCCCATTCGAGGACACGGTTCTCCAGGGCGGGATCCGAAAGCGCACGGACCACAAGGGTCGCTGCGTCCTGGACAGCTGTGAAGGTGACCGGCGCAGAACCTGAACCGAAGACCAGCACCTTGCCCTTGGACTCAAGCGGGGCAGTCATAGTCTCGAGGCGCTGCTCAAGGAGTGCCCCCATCCGGATGACTGTCCACACCATGCCGGAATTGCGGACGGCTTCCTCGGCCGCGGCTTTGCAGCGCAAGTACTCGATCGGTGCGTCGGGGGCGGCACCGTGCATCGACATCATGACTATGCGCTCGGCTCCGGCGGCGTCCGCCGCGCGAACGAGCCGGATGGCGCCATCACGGTCAACGGTGCGTGGATCAGAGTCCTTGATGCCAAACCCGGAGGCTGCGAACACCACCGCGGTGCAGCCAGACACCGCTTCCCGACAGTCCGCTTCGGAGGCGAGGTCGCCCCTCAGGAGCTCGACGCCGTCGTCCGCAGTATCGGGGAAGGGCTGGGAAGAGCCGCGGGCCATGACGCGGACCCGATGCCCGGCCTCCACCAGCAGGGGAACCAGCGCGCGGCCAAGCCGGCCCGTACCGCCCACCACGAGGATCATGACCGGTCACCGCTTCCGGCTGCCCCGCGGACAGCCATAGCCACCGCGGCGTTCACGTCCCCGGACTCGTGCTCCACCGGTTCAAGGTAGAAGTGCGCCGCAGCGATTCTGTCATCCCGGACGGTGAAGATTGCCACCCCCGCGGAGGACGTCACCGAGCCATCCGGCCGGGTACCCCGATTGCTCCATTCCATCCAGACCGTATTGCTGGCTCCCGTCGTCGCGTCGTGCACGGTAAGTGTCAGGTCCGGCAGTCCGGCGAAGAGCGCTGCCCAGTTCTTCCGCACCTGGGCGGAGCCCGTGAAACTCCGGGCGGGGTGGGCGGGGGTGGTGTTCTCATAGTCCTCGGCGAACTCGGCCACCATTTCCTCGAGGTCGTGGCGGTTCGCGGCCGCCATCATGCGCTTCACCGGGCCTTCGGGAAGGCGGTCAACTCCTGAAGCGTCCACTATCTGCTCCTTTGCTCATCCGTCGGTTTGGACGGGGACGCCGGTATGCTTAATTTGATACAGTCAGCTGTAATTAACTGATACAAGGAGTCTAAACCCGGTGGTACCCGTGGTCAACGAATCGCGCAGCCAGGCACCCCATCCTCGCGCCTATGACTCCCGCCGTCGCCAGGAAGCAGCCGAGGAGGCGAGGAAGCGGGTGCTCGCGGAGTCGCGCACATTGTTCCTGGCGGGCGGGTACGGCCGGACCACGATTGCCGCGATCGCCCGGGCTGCCGGGGTCTCGAAGGAATCCGTCTATAAGGGCTTCGGCGGAAAGCCGGGGCTGGTGCGGGCAATCTACGAGCAGAGCTTGCTCGGTGCCGGAGGGCCACCTGCTGAGGAACGGTCGGACAACGCGCAAACCACCGTCACCGACCCCCGTGAACTCATGGAGCGGCTCGGCCGGTTCACCACCGAAGTCAGCCCGCTCGGATCCCCGGTCTTCCTTCTCATCAGGGACGCCGCCGCGAGCGGTGATCCGGACATGGCCGCGCTCCTGCTCGACGTCGACGACGCGCGCTACCGCCGGATGCTGCACAACGCCCGGCAGGTCCTCGCCAGGAAGTTCCTGAGGGCGGACCTGACAGAGGAGGAGGTAGCCGACGTTATGTTCACGTGCACCTCGGCGGAGCTCTACGAAAACCTTGTTCTCAAGCGCGGCTGGAGCGTCGAGCGCTACGGCCGCTTTATCGCCAGAACCCTGGCAGCGAATCTCCTGCCCGAGCCACCGACCTAAGCCTCGCGCACTCCGCCAAGGGCACCGTGATGCCTCGTCAGCACGAAGGAGGAATCGAACTACGCCTGGCCCAATTGGACCGCGGCGCGCAGGCCCTACAGATCGCGAGATCGTCAGCGCCGGCGAACGGCAGCCGCCCCCCTGACCGCTTGATTCACCGGCTGGTCACACACCCAGGGCCGCGACTTGGCGAAGCAGATCGGTACCCGCCATGTCCGGGCTCGGGCTCATCGTAGCGAATTGCCTCCTTCGGCCAGGAATAGGTCATAGAAGCCCCGCGTCAGGGCGGACATTGCTTCCGGCCTGGTTGAGTATGCAAGAGGATGTGGTTGGCGGCCATGCCGCCAACCACACCGGAAGGTTCACTACTGTCAATTACCGGCGGCCGCGCGCAAGAGTCGGGCAACCTCGGGGGTCATGTAGTACCGCTGACCGTCCCAATCCCAGATGTAGTGCCAGGACTTGCCCTTGGGGGTGGTGTACATCGGAAGCCCCGCGCGACGGATGGCCTTTCCCACGCCACCGAGAGTGCCTGCGACGCCAGACGCGCCTTTCGGGTGCGAGATCGCCTTGGCGATCTCCCCTGGAAGGAAGTGCATGGTTTCGTCTTCGGTCGCCTGGACCAAGTGAAGGAGAACTTCTTGTCCCTGCGGCGAGATCTTCTCCCAGAGGGTGGCGGCGAGGGCGGGTGCTTCGTTGGTCTCAACCCATGAAGGGACGGTGCCCGAAGGCAGCCGGGTGGGCGCATCCGGATCAGGGACGTCGGCGATGAATTCTCCAAATCGGATGTAGAACTCCTCAACGCGGTGTTCGGGGACGTGGACGGTGATCGGAATGAACGTTTGGACTCCAAGATAGGTTGCAAGAGAGGTTGGTGATTCCAGTGTCGCCTCAAGCAGCACAGACGTCAAGAGGGGTTGCAACATATCTTGTACCAGGCTGGCGGTGTTCGCTGAGCATCGGCCCATATACAGCAGGTCAGGCGAATCCTACAATGAGCCATGCCCATGACCGGCCGAGCTGTCTCTGTTGTGGTACTGCTCGCCGTCGAGGCAGGACTGGCACTGCTGGCCGTGCTGATCCACAGCGGCTTCATGGCGGTGTACGGCCGTGTTGCCGATACCGCGTTCGAGGGGCTCACTTGGGGTTTGACGGCGGGTCCTTCCGGAATGGCGCTCGGTCTGGTCGCGGTGGTAGCCGTGGTCGGTCTGGTCCTCTCACCACGGCTGTGGATGCGGCTGACAGCAGTGGCGATCCCGGTCCTCCTGCTGCTCGTGATGCTCGCTGTCACCCCCTTGGCCCTGGCGCAGAAGATCGGCAAGTACGACTCCTCTCCCCAGTGCGTGACCGAAGGCACGGATGAGCCCATGGCCAGCGCAGACCGCGAAGCCCAGCGAGCGTTCGATTCCATCGAACACATTGGCCTTTACAGCGGTGGCGGCATGAGCGGTGTGGTCGGCTGTAGCCGCGGGTTTGCGATCTCAGAAGACGTCGATGTGCTGCAGCACTATCGGTCAGCGCTGCCGGAGGCGGGCTGGGAAGTGGTTGAGGATGACGGGCGCCACCTGCGGGCCCACCATGAGGGCCTGGCCTTCGAGGTAATGCCCTGCCCCGGAGGCGGTATCGTCTGGGCCGGAAGCGAGGACGAGCCCGCATACGGACAAGGAACGCCTGGGCTGGCGGGCACTGAAATTTGTCCACACGACCTCTGAAAACCCCGGGGCGGCGCGAAGGCCGAAGGGTGTGGCTGGCTAGCGCCGCTTCCGTCTGAGCCCCAGCAGTGCCATGGCAACGGACAACGCAAGTCCTGAAGCTATCAGCGGGGTGGTCTCCCGGTCCGGGTGCCGGAACGACTCCCGCGTGATCCGCTCCCACGAGATGCCCAGGATGTAGAGGACGCCCAGCAAGCCGACCGCCTGCCTGACCCACGGCCGCGGCCTGGCAATCAGCAAAGCGGTCCCTGCCGCGTGGGCGGCCAGCGTATGCCACGGCGCCGACAGCCCGCTGCCGGTGGCCCACATGTCGCGCGCCACGTCCTCGGGCTTGCCCCGGCCAATCGGCGCGTCGTAGGGGATCCCGCCCCGGATGGCTTTCCGCGCTCCGATGAGCTGGAGAATCAGCTCTGTCAGCGAGACTGCAGCCAGGACTTTCATCATCGATCCTTCCAAGGGCATGGCCGGGACGAAGAGCGTACCGCCACCCGAGGAGACCGGGCAATGGTTTCCCGCGGACGACGGCGGCACGCACGCGGGTGCGCGCCGCCGTCGTCCTCTCCGTTCCAGTCAGAACACCGATGGCAAGAGCGTTGGAGCGGTCGACGGCGGCGTGCCGGCTCCGCAGCGCTTGCACCGTCAGTTTGGCGACCCCGCGATGCTTGACCCTGCGTCGGCTGCCACCTTTTCGAGGCCGGTCAGGAGATCCTGCAAACCGGGATCTTCAAGGGGGAAGTGGCCGCACCCACGCAGCAGTTGGCTGGTGGTGGGGCCGGGCAAGGTTCGCAGAGTGCCCTCGCTGAGTTCCACTGGGGTCCACTTGTCTAGCTCGGGGTGCATCAGGTGGACCGGGAAGAGTGCTGTGCGGGCCTCGGAATGTGCATGCTGCATATAGCTGGCGAGGAACCCGAGAGGGACCCACGCGCCGCCTCCGCGTGCATCTTTCGCGCAGAGCCGCCCCAGCTTGGGGTCGCGCCCCATTCTCCTGAGATCGGCGATCCAGGAGACCTTGACGGGCAACCTGGCGATCGGCCCGCGGACCAGCTTGAGCAGTGGCATGAAAGCCAGCGCGAAAGAGCCGAGCCGCGTCATCACTGACCGGGCGCGCCTCTCGCGTGGGTCGAGCAGGCAAGTAGCGACCACGGCCGCGACGCGGCGTGAACGGGCCGCTGCCTCCACCGTGAGCAAGCCACCGATGCTGGCCCCGAGGAGGACGACGGGACGGCCGTCGTCGTCAGCTGAAATGAGGTCCACCAGTAAGTCGACCCAATCCTCGTAGGTCACTTTTCCGCGCGATGTTGTCACCGTACGCCCGTAGAGAGGCAAGTCCACAGCAGTCAGATCGACGCCCCGGCCTGCCAGGAGGGACGCAACAGGCCAGAGCGCCGCCGCATGGGCTCCCGCGCCGTGGACGACGAGTATCCGAACCGGGGCGTTGGCATCCCGTAACCGGAGGAGGTGGACCCGATGGTTCCGCCACGGCCACCACTCCGAGGCAGGGGGCACGAGTGCCTTCCTTCGGGAAGGCGGCAAGAAACCCGCGTAGTCCTCCATACCGATCTCCGCCGGTTGACGAGGCAGCATGGTCCACCTTTCCACGAGTGCGATTATCCGAGGCTCTCGAACACAAGAGTTGCCTGGATGCGGTCACCGCCGCCGATCATTCCCTTGCTCCCGCTACTCGCGGTGGTGATGGTGTGGAGTCGGTAGCCCTTTGCGGCCTGATCGTTGATCGTCTTCTCCAGGGCGGTCAGGTTGCCCGAGCCGGTTCCCCAGAGTTTCTCTTTAAGAATCACCTGCAGGACGACATAGTGCATGACACGGTTTCCTTCCGTTGCTGGCCAATTGGGGCAATGCTAGTTGACGCGGGGCGCTCCTCCGGGGCGTTGGCGACGGCGCGTCGAGGGTATCGACGGTGCGCCGTATCAGCGCCAGGCGGCGTATCAGTCCGATGCCCGGTTGTGCCGACGCGGTACAAACGCCTGTACGACGGCATCAATCGGTGCGAGCACGTCTGCATCCGGGTCTACAGTCACCCGCTGGATGATCATGCCTTCGCCCACTGCCATGATGGCAGTCGCCGCCGCCCCGGGATCATGCGCTCCGAGGCGCTCCATTGTGGTTTCGACGAAGGACCGGAAGTGCGCGCGTCCGGCGAGCAGGGGGCGGCGGACGTCTTCGTTGTGCGTGCCTTCGAGGAAGAGGACATACCGGGCAATGGTCCGGGTCCGGGATGCGGTGGTTGCGGTTTCGACGGCGTGGGCCAGCAGAGCGACGAAGGCTTCAATATCAGCCGGCGGGCTTGGCGGGCTGACCAGCTCGGCCAGGTCCTGTTCCGCAAGCCACTCGACCACCCCAGTCAGGAGCGCGGCACGAGTGCGGAAATAGTTCGACGTCGAACCCTTCGGAACCCCTGCCAGCACATCAACCCTGATATGGGTGAGGGCTTTCAGGCCCTGCGTGCCAAGCAGCTCTACGGCAGCTTCCAGGATCCGTGCGCGAGTGGACATACTCCATACTACAAAAGTAGTGACATCTCCACTACATAAGTAGTAACCTGTCTCCATGGCAGGCTTAGCTGTCATCCTGAAGCCCGCAGTGCTCACCTCCCGTGCAGCGCCCGGGCACTCCCGCGGGTCATAAACTGCTCGTCCGATCAGGAGCCCGCGGCGCATACCGGCGTCCTCAGCACGCCCGGACAAAACCACCACAATGTGACCGAGACCCAATCCGGTACGGTGCCGGGGATGGCGGCGTAGACCGCGGCTGATCCGCCGTCTGGCCCAGCTTTCCTGGAATGCTCCCGGAGGGAACGGGGGTCTCGTCTGATTTCTGGAAATGGAGATCACCAAAATGACCGACTTCTTCACCATGCATCCCGGCGAAACCGCAGTTCCTGTGCCACCGGGACCGGTCCTGTCGTCAGGCTCCACTGGCATTCGGCGGGTTCACCGCTTCCTCCTCTGGGCCTACGGAGAGGCGCCCAACTTGGTGCGTTCCACCGCCCCTGGAGACACCTCCCGCGCCGCCTACGTGGGGGAAGTGCTCGGGAACTTCGACAAGGTGCTCCTGATCCACCAGGAGGGCCAGGACCTGCTCATGTACCCGCAACTGGCCGAGCGGGCACCGGCAAGTACGCCACACGTAGAGCAGATGCTTGACCATCACGGGCGGATTCGAGAACGCGTGCAGAGTATCGAGCCCGTCCGTAGGCGTTGGATGCAGACCGCAGACGCAGAGGACAGGGAAGCCCTCGCAAAAGGCTACGAAGACGTGCAGTCCGTTCTCAAGGAGCATCTGCGCCGCGAGGTCACCGAGGTGATGCCCGCCGTCGACCGGGTGATGACGGAAGAGGAACTGAAAGCGATGATTCAGCACGGGGTCAAGCAGCACGACAAGAAGTTCCTGGTCACCTACCTCGGAATGATTCTGGCGACGAACCCGCCCGAAGACAGAAGGGAGATATTCTTTGCGGAGATTCCTGCCCCCGCCCGTCTCGGCTACCGCCTCATCGGCCGCAGGATGTACCGCAAGCAGTACGCGACACTCTTCCCGGGAAGGCCGATTCCCGAGACGCTGTAGTCTCCGCGGCTGGCTGTCCGTGCCGGGAACGGGAGTAGCGGCACTCACTGGAGGCAGGGTGCCCGACGCTGGCCGGGCGGCTAAAGTGCGAGAGGGTCCTGAGGAAACCTGCTTTAAATGATAGAGCGTTTGAGGGGTCGACGGCGGCCTGTCGGGGCTGGGTGCAGACGTATCGGCTGTGCCCAACCACGGCAGTCCGGGTGACTGGGGTGTGGTTGCTCGCCTGCAGTTCGTACACGGGTCTGCAGCCCTTCCATCCGGGCCTTGAGCTCTGCAGGGCCAGATACGACGAACAATGCGGCTCTGGTGCAGGATGGCGGATTCAGGATTCAAGTTGCCGCCGCCGTCATCACCGGCCGGGACGTCCGGCGCCGGGATCCTGCACGCCGTTTCACGCGCCAGCAGCGCCGCGAAGGCATGGCCCGCGCAGGCGACCGGTGCGAGCTGGAAGCCGGGTTCGGGCGTCGCTGCGCCCCGCCCGGCCGAGCACGGCGACCACTTTTACCCACGGTCTGAGGGCGGTTCCACCAGTCTGCAGAACTTCGTTGCGGCCTGTGCCAGGTGCAACCGCGCCAAGCGTGCCCGGATCCCATCGCCGGGCCAGCAGCGCCGGGATGGAACGACGACGGCGTGAGTACGCACCGCCGCCGTCCTCCGTCAGCGTGGGCGAACGGCAGCCGCTGCCCTGAGGCAGAGCTCCAACAGGTTGCTCGCGATCAACCCGCCGCTGCGGTGTGCGCCTGGTTACTGCCCGTTCTCCCCAGCCTTGGTAAGCGTGAATATGCCGTAGCGCATGGCTCCGGTGCGGTAGGCGAGGATCAGGCGGGGAATGCCCAGAAACGAGCTGCGGTTGCGTGCGCCCAGGGCGAGCCGCCGTGTCCCGCGGTCGGTGAACAAAGCCTTCATGAGGCGGCCGGCGCAGATCGGCCAGGTGCGGGCGACCCGGCGGCTGACATCCTCATAGCCTGTGACCGTAAAGCCGGCCTGCCTTGCCATCTCCTCGTACTCCTCGCGCGTGCCCATCGAGGGCAGGCGCCCTTCGCGGCAGATCGGCTCGAGCAGGTGGCGGACCTTCCATCCGCTGGCACCGGTCTCGGCGAGCCACGCGCAAATGACGAAGCGGCCGCCGGGCGGGAGCACGCGGTGCGCCTCGGCGAAGAACCGGGGCTTATCGACCATGTGCTCGCTCGACTCGATCGCCCAGGCGGCATCGGCCCAGGCATCGGCCAGCCCGTTGACAAGCCAGTCGCGGACCTGGATGTCTACCTCCGGTGCGGCATGCGCGGCGGCGTAGCGGGCCTGCTCAGTCGACAGCGTGAAGCCGGTGACGCGGACCCCGCGCGTCACAGCGAGCCGCCTTGCGGTGGAGCCGTAGCCGCAGCCGATGTCGACGCACGCCTGGCCGGGCAGAAGGCCCAGCCTGTCGCCGACCGTATCCACGAGCGCCTCGACGGCCTCGCCGGGTGTCTCGCGGCCCGTCGTCCACAGCCCGTGATGGACATGCTCGCCCCACACCCGGCGGTAAATGGGATCGAGCTCGTCGTAGTGATCCGCGACCGCCACGGCGTTCTGGGAAATATCGGGGACGATCACGCCACGACACTACAACGGCGCCCCAGGCGAAGGAAGGGGAAGGACGACAGCGGCACTTGCGGCTTGACGTCCACCTTGCCCGCCTGCTCCATCTTGATCACCGCGGATGGTCGTGGACGTAGGCGATGGTGCCGCGCAGGTCGATCTCCTTGAGCACCAGCTTCTGCATGTCGATGGTGACGGGACCACCCAGATGGACACGTTGACCACCACGGCGCCGGGCCGGACGGCGTCGAGCATGGTGTCCAGCACCGCATTCACCCCGGCGCATTCGAAGGCGACGTCTACCCCGGTGCCGCCGGTCAGATCCAGCACCGAATACGTGCGGCGTGTCCAGGGCAGCAGCCGCTCGCTTGCCACAGCCTCTGCTATTTCACCCCATGGAGGATCTTTGTGAGATTGACGTCGACTACAACTTCTTCAAGGACACTCCGGCGGGTAGGGACCCCGAGAGTCACAGTCCCACACTCCGGCGGTACCACCAGCTCCCATGGAGCAAGCCTCTGCCTGATGGGCGACCGTTTGAACTCCATGCCGGACGCACCCGGTCACCGTATCTTGTGTACCAAGCGAACGGCACGAGATTCGTCCTCGGAAGCGACACGATTGCGACGCGGCATCGAAGGAAACTTCACCGCCTCTACGCGCAACTGCCCGATAAGGTCAATGACGTGTTTCTGCGACGCTCGTACACCATCTGCGGCTTCATGGTCTTCCCAGTCTCGCGCGGCGGTCTCAACCAAACTCGAGGCATTCATCCGCGGATACAGGACCGATGGGACTTGACTCTCGAAGCCATCCGGCGCTTTTACGATGGTGGCACGAGTCCCTTGGCTTTAACCATTGACCGTCATGCGGACTTCTTCGAGCTATTCGGCTCCTTTAGGGATACGTCGATCATTTCGTTTTGGGCGACTTCTTGGATGAGGGTGGTGCAGTGCGCTTGTTACTCCCCTTCGACAACTCCGAATCGCCAGCGCTGCCCTCCGACCTGCCAACGTACGCGCGTTACCGCCTTGACAGCCTGAAACTGTTTGAGGCACGCCGTCTGGGCTTTTCAAATGAGATCAAGCGCCGCTGCGTGCTCGGCTGATTATCGAGTCAGTGCCCGCTCCGCGCGCACGTGCTAGTCATCTCAGGCGTCCCGCGCCCGGAGATCCCCATGCCGCTGGCGAAGTCCTGGCGGCGGTCCATGGCGCTGGGCATCAGCCCGGACTAGCACAGCCGGCGGCAGCTGCACGGCCTGCTGGCCGACGATTCCAGTTACCGCCAGCACCGGCTGGTGCTCACTGACGCCTTCGGCGAGATCCTGTGGCGGGTGGGCAACCCGGACGTGCTGCGGAGGGCTGACCGGCTGGAGTTCTCCGAAGGGCCGACTGGTCTTAGGCAGGGATCGGCAGGCGTTAGCGAGTCGCTGGTCACCGGCCGGCCGGTGCAGTTGTTTTCCGCCGAGCACCTGGTCCGCACCCACCACGAGTGGGCCTGCACGGCGGCGCCCATCACAGCCCCCGCCACGGGCCGGCTGCTGGGTGTGCTCGAGTCTCGGGGCCGCTGGACACCCTCAGTGAGGACACGCTGCGGATGGTGTCGTGCGCCGTGCGGGTGGCGGAGGCCCTGTTGGGAACGCACGACGGCGGGACGTCCATGAGCGCGGGTGCTGCGGCTGATGTGTGACGGGCGGGTTGGGGAGGCGCTGGGGGCGTAAGCCGCTTTCCCTGCATAGCCGACCTGGTGTCCTGGCGGTGCAGCTGCTGCGGGACCAGCTGGACCTGGCCGTCGGATCTGCCGTGCAGGCCAGCGGCGTTGCCGAATCGGATCAGGGGTCTTGCCGCCTGCGCAGGAGGTAGAACCCGTTGCCCTCCGATCGTGCCAAGACGTGCCATTGCTCATCGCCGCTCTGCCCGACGTCGGCAGGATGGGCGCCCTGGGCGAGCAAGCGCTCCAGCTCCGCGTCCTGGTCCCGGTCCCGGTCCACGGGATCGACGTCAATGTGCAGAGGGAGTCTTCCAGTCCGCAGGTCGTTGCTGGGGCTTAGGACGATCGTGTGCTGCATACCGCCGAACCCTGCGTCAGGAGGCCCGATCTCGATCGCACCGTCCTGCGGTCCAGCTCGAGGTCGCCGAGCACGTTACTCCAGAACCGTCCGAGCAGTTCGAGGTCGCCGCAAGTGGGGACCCGTTCGCTTACGGCGACGTGCACCGGAGCTGAGGCAACGACCTCAAGGTCGACTACCGCGAATCCGGCGAGGCTTGGAGCCCGCACTTGACGTCCTACAACAACAGCACGGCAACGCGAACACCAAGATCACAAATTATTTTTTGCGTGCCTGTGCCAGAAACAGATCGGAGTTTGGCACAATCAAGTCAAGGTCCCACTTTCATTGGAGATACTGTGCCGTTCCAGCCGTCAACAACCATTAAACGAGTTTTGAATGATATCCAGAAAAAGGAACTCGTCCTTCCTGCGATACAACGCGAATTTGTATGGGATGCTTCTCAAATCGAGATGCTTTTTGACTCAATCATGCGGGGATATCCAATCGGGCAGTTCCTCTCGTGGAAAGTCGAACCGGACACTTCACGACTGTTCAAATTCTATGATTTCATGAGAAATTTTCACGAGTGGGATACTCCACATAATGAGCAGCTCGATCTACCTACACAATCCGTCGTCGCGGTGCTAGATGGCCAGCAACGACTCACAGCTCTCAACATTGGGCTCCGCGGATCATTTGCCGACCGAACCCCCGGCAAGTGGGTTGGAAAAGGCTCTTCATATCCTGTGCGCCGCTTGTATCTTAATGCACTCGCCGAGCTTCAGCAGGACGAGCGAGGCCGCGAATTCGACTTCAGAATGCTGACTGAGAAGCAGGCTGTTGCCGCGAGCCGCACCAGCGACTGCCAACTTATCCCGGTCAGTGAAGTTTTCGACATAGAGATGATGAAAGTTCACGAGTTACTGATCAACCACGGCCTCGGTAACGATGCGGCTGCAGGAAGGCGCGTGTACGAGCTTCACCGCGCGGTACACACAGAGCAATCCATTACCTTCTATCAGGAGGAATCCCAAGAAATTGAGCGCGTCCTCGACATCTTCGTTCGGGTAAACTCCCAGGGTGCAGTTCTTTCCCACTCCGACCTCCTGCTTTCGATTGCGACTGCACAATGGGAGACTCGCGATGCACGCAAGGAAATAAACACGCTGATTGATCGTCTAAACAGGATCGGGGCAGGTTTCAATTTTCGTCGAGACTTGATCCTCAAAGCTGGCCTTGTTCTTGCCGGCATCACCGATTTTAGTTTCAAAGTCCAAAACTTCAACGCAGAAAACATGGATCGGCTAGAAGCTGAGTGGGACGGAATCAGCGCCTCGCTGGCCCTAGCAACTGAGCTGCTTTACGATTTCGGTCTATCATCGCAAACGTTGCCGGCCGCCTCGGTGCTGATTCCGGTCGCGTATTACGTTCATACGCGCCAGCTCTCGGAGAGCTACCGCGCCAGTAACGTAGATAGGGGTGACAGATCCTTGCTGAAATCATGGGTGCTTCGCAGTCAGGTCAGCGGCGGGATATGGGGCGCAGGACTGGATACATTGCTGCGGGACCTTCGCAGTGCCATTGACGGCGCCTCCGGTGGCGGTTATCCGGTCGCCGAAATCGAGAAACGAATGGCTGCAAGAAACAAGTCGCTCATCATGAATGATGAAGAAATCGATGATCTCCTTAGCCTGGCGTACGGGCACCAACGAACTTTTGCAGCACTGGCAATACTGTTTCCGCATGTAAACACTAGAAATGTTCACCATGTAGATCATGTGTACCCTCGAGCTCTATTGGCCAGACCCCGTCTCAAGAAAGCTGGCCTAACTGACCACGAAATTGAACTCATACAGCAGCGCACCAACATGTTAGCCAATCTAGAGCTACTCGAGGGACCCGAAAACATTGGCAAGTCCGACGTCGACCCCGCGACTTGGTTGAGGTCTAGGTACTCACCAGAACATGTTGGCACGCATATGGAACTCCACAAGCTGCCGACATTGCCCGTGGACGTCCGGGATTTCAATGACTTCTTCGAGCAGCGGAGTAAGCTTCTGCGCGACCACATCAAAGACGTTCTAGGCAGCCACATCAATTTGCCGGCCAACTGAGGTCTTCTTCAAAGACAGGCACGCCGCGCCCAGATCGACCACGTCTTCATGGACGGGACAACTTCGCCGCCTCGCGCCGCCCGCATCACCCAAGGCTGGATTGAAGCGGACGACCGCAATTCCGTTGTCCTCACCAGCGACGCGAACCGCCACTGGGTGCCGGGGCACATCTGTGGTTGGGCCAGTCGAACGTCCAGCCGGGTCTGCCCGGCTGGGCGTTCTGGGAATACTGCGTCCTAGTTGTCCAACAAATCCGGTGATCGTTTGCCGGAACCAACCGCACTTTCAGCGTGCCTTTCTAGTCCTAGCGACTGAGGGAAGCCGGCCGAACAACGTCCATCCAGTCCAGGAACTCGGCGACAGTCCCGATCCGCGCGATGCGCTCGTGGATGGCCTTCTGATCGTGACCAGGAACAAAGTCGCCTCCGGTCGAAATCTCACCGCATCCGCACCGGCAAGGCCGTCCGGCTACGCTGTCAAATTCAGCGTCCTCGAAGTACCGAACGGGGTTCCGGGCGATGCTGACTGGGGTCGCACTGCCGACGTACTTGTCAAAGACCGGGTGCCCCTTGCTGAGGATCTTGCCGTGAATCGTATAGCGGTCATCGCGCTTCTCCTCGGGATCCCGCCCGTACAGAGTAGTGCGTTCCAGTGAGTCGATTTCTACGGCTTGGATAACCGTCCGTCCGAAGGAGAACAGTGCGTACCGCTCATTCTGACCGCGGACACCTATCGCCCATTCGCCGTGGTTTGCCTCGTACATTTCATCCTGGGTCATGCCGGCTTCATAACCGACGTACGGGCGGCCGAGACCGTCCTGTTCAGGATTGACAGACTTCTTGGCAGTGACGGTAATGTGCAGCACTGACGCTCCTGGGTTGAAAGCGATTGATAAGGCTTCCGGGTAACTCAAGCATGTTTGCAGGGATCATACTTGTCAAGGCCGGGAGGCTCATCTATACGCTTCGGTGAAGCGGAGTCGTTGGAAGAGAGCTGCGGTCGCGAGCGGAGGAGGCCACCGTCTGGGCGCACGTCCGCTGGGCTGACGCCATTCGTCGCCCGGGAAGGCACGCTTGAATACTTCGGTAGAGCCAAGCGAAGCGCACACCCAGTTCCCAACACATCGTTTTGCTGTTCGATCCGATCGCGCTCCGATTTGCCGCGGAGGACGCGACTAAGACCCTCACGGCGTCGACTTCTAAGAAGCGCTTCGAACCCGCCACCGAGCGAGATTTATGTGTGAACAATCGTTTCTTCATTCGAAGTTGTTGCTCCGACTCAGCGAGACGCCCCTGCTAGGCCCCAAGATGTGGATTGTTCGTAGCTACCAGGAATTCCCGTCTGGCTGTCACGTAACCCATGTAGTTACGGACCCACCTCAGTTACGCGACAGATCGCCCTTCGCCAACTTCCGGCCTCTGACTTCTGTCGCCTTGCAGTCGCCCAATCTAGCGGGTCAATCTAAGTCACACTAAGCACTGGCGCTCCACGGTGTGAGCCCTGTCGCGGTTGGGTTGGGCACGACGAACGCCACGGAGTGCTTTGCGCGCGTGACTGCCACATACAGGCCGCACGCGGTTTTCGGCTTGAGCTCCGTCCCATCCGTCAGGTACTTGGTAATTGGACCCGTCGGGTAGATCAGCACGCGGTCGAAGGTGAGTCCTTTGACCTTGCCGAAGTTCCGAAACGGCAAATTGGAGCTTCGAGCAATGGTTTTGCTTTCCCGCAGAGGCTGTGGTTGAAACTGGCGCATGTACGAAGGCAGGTCGGCGGCGGTGATGGCAAACACGCCATCGTGGCCGGTCGTCGCATCCTGTCGTGAGACTGTTGAAGCAAACGTGAACTCGGCCGGAAAGACATGGTCGGAGAAGTCGGCAATGGCTTGATTCGAACGCCACGTTTCGACCTTCTGTGAGACATCGAGTAGCCCCGTCTTTTCGTACAGCGCGAACCAGTTCAGCATCGCGACGCCTCGATACTTCCTGAGGTTGGGATCCTCGGGATTGGTATCGAACACCGATTGCCGGACGTCGCCCACCATATGAAGGTCCGTAGACTGGGCCCGCATGAGCTGCTCAAGGATGTGAAGATCACATCCGGTCAGATCCTGAACCTCGTCAATGTATATCTCGTCGTAGATGTGGGAGATCCGGTCCGTGACTGAACCTGCGCTCTTCTTAAGGACGTCCAAGGCCAGCTTGGACAGGTGCAGCTTGTATGCGCGACCTCCAGCGTCAAAGTAGCGTGTGACGCCGGTTGCGTATCGGCCACCAACAGGTTTCCCGTCGAAGTTGAGGCCACGCAGCTGCCGATCCGGGAACAGCAATGGCAAGTAGGGACGGACACAATGACTCAGGAGAAACGCGAACCAACCCAGCACCTCTGGGGCGGATCCTGGCGGACACTCGGCTTTGAGGCGACGTTCGAGCTCGGCTTGCCCGGTCTGCGTGAACGTGATTACGAGACGGCGCTTCTCGGGTGCACCCAGAGCGCAGGCGTCAACAATTGATTGCGTCTTACGGGAACCAGCAACCGCAAGGGTGAGCCGGTTCATTCGACGAACTCGATAGCGTTCATCAGGTAGTTGGGGTACGTGATAGCTGTTGTTGACTCGGCGAGCAGTAGTGCGCTCTCCGTTTTGTGGTCTGTCATCCAGTCAAGCGTGGTCTTCGTCGTGTCTTTAATGTCAAAGAGCGCACGCAAGGTCGGATCGCCATTGACATGAAGCAGTTGGGGCTCGAGGGTCTTCCCGAGCGCGGGATCGCCGATAAAAAGCTGTCGCTTCCCGAGCTTGAGGTACTGTGCCACCTTGCTTTCCCAATGCGTCGGCGGTTTGCCGTCGTTGTCTCGGATGCCGGCTACCTGCCGTTCCAAGACCGCGGACAGCTCCAACGCCCGAGCTAGGGCAACTCCGGACATTGACATCACGTCGATGCCCGCGTCGCTGGGCGTCTTTCCATGCTTGTCAACGAACGCTCGCTCAAAGAGCATCTCGTCGGACGGTCCTTCAGCAAGAACGAGTTTGGCAGCTAAGACGATGCGCAATGTGTCGAATCCTGACAGGCGTTTGAAGTAGCGCACCGTGTCCTGGGAGATGGCAGAGAACGACGTCGGAGTGCCGGCATGGAGCAGACGGAGCTTATCCAGTCCGAGGCGGTTGAGGACGTATGAGCTGTGGGTCGTGATGAATACTTGCCGTCCACCCGCGAGCGTCTCGATACGAGCAATCAAACGAGTGAGGCTGGTGTGCGAAAGGTGGTTCTCCGGTTCCTCGATCAACACGTAGGAAGTGTCAGCGGCCGAGCGGTTCATCGCCAAAGCGACTTTTATCGCAGCCTGCTGCCCCTGCCCCGACAGAGCGAACGGGACGTCACCAACGTGGGGCACGATGCTGGCTTCCCAGGAGGCGCCCGCCGACTGATCCATCTGGAGTCCAAGGTTCTTGTCGTGCAGCCTGGTTCCTTGGGCCGCGATGCGTTTGTTGACACTGGCGAGTGCAGTCGCAGAAATCTCGTGGCGCGCACTCCGATGCGCAACAGAAATAGCTGCTCTCTCTTTCGCTTCTACGAAGTCGCCCAGCATTTCGCGCGTGTGGTAATCCATGCCCCAACTCGAGCGGATCGTTCGAGCATCGATGAACGAGACTCCCAGGCCCTTGGGCCGACGTTGAATCGATGCGCCGGAAAAGTCCTTCCACACCACTTCGTAGTACTCCACAGGAATGATGTCGGGTCGGTTCTCGGCCTGAATGTACGCCGAGAACTCTTGGGCGTAGTCCGGCGATGGCATGATGCGCACGCTCACCCCCGGAGCATCCTGAGCGCGAGAGTTGTAAACAGCGCGGAGCATCTGTACGTCCGGAGTCGTGTCGTCCAGATACAGTTCTATGAGGATTTCAGGTGGCGCGGGGGACTCACCCGCCGCGATGGCTGCAAAATACTCATCCACCATGTTCCGGTTGAACCAGTATGGGTTCAACTCTTCCTCAGCGCGTCGGCCGTTGACCCGACCTGTCAGACCGAGCGAAATTGCCTCCAACAGCGTCGACTTTCCAGCCTCGTTGCCACCAACAACTATGTTCAGACCCGCATTCGGTTCCATCTCGAAATCGCGGATCAAGCGATATCCTCGGACGATTATTCGTTCTATCATTTCTCGGCGATCCCCCACCACTAGTTTTTTGCAATGTGACAGCACACCACGCTCGTCGGCCCGCAGGTGAACGAAATCTCTTCGAGGCCGAGGCGCGGATTGCTAGCGCTCCAGCACGCGGCATCGTCACCGCATCTCCCTGCAACTTTAGGTCAGCATCCGACTCGAGGATGCTGCCGGAGCAGCCATACGGCCGAATTGGCTAGAGGCGGAGGAGGGGGCAACCGGGTTGGGCAGGTTATTGAACCAGTAACCGAACAACACTTGACTGAGGTCGCAGAGTCGATCGCCATTCGTGATGGCCGCCTGGATATTTGCATGCACTACAGCCAAACCGAGAAGAGCGACCGGCGCTATCGAACGGCAGAGGGGGACGACTGCGCCTGCGCCTGCGCAGGCAAGCACCACGGCCAGGCGCGGCACGGATCCTGGCTGGAGGTCGGTTAGACCACACTTGTTTGCGGAGATGGCACGAAAGTTTTGACACGCTTTTTGGACCGTCGGCAGGCAGTAGCTGACAGTGAAAGCCGTTTCCAAGAACAGCTTTGGACGTTGACCAGTTAATAACAACCGTTTTCAACAATGCTCGTGGTTGATTCCTGGCCGGGTCCTGAGATTAATAAGTCGAGCCGCCAGGAGGAGCGTTCGGCCGCCGTCTGCTGACTAGCTAGGTTATGCATTAGCCTGCTACCGCGGAAACACCAGATGGGACGCCTTGGGTCTCACCCAAGTCAAATGGTTTCGCGGCGCTGGCTGGACGGAGTTCTGGCACCGCGATCTCCCCCTGCTCGCCTACGAGACGCGCATCACCGAATGTTACGCCGACGCTGGGAGCGTCTTGCGACATTATGTCGGATCATGGGCCCAGAATAGATGACTATGAAGAGCGAACTATCCGCGGCAACACGTCAGAGACTCACTACCCTTGCGAAACTACATGGAACCCGCGAGGTCGCCCAAGTACTCGGGCACTCCACGAGGACTGTGGAGCGGTGGATTGCTGACACAACCCCGGTTCCTGCTCTGTTGGCCCCCGCGCTGGACAGCTTCTACGGCGTTTGGCCTACAGACGTTCCCAGCACCCCTGGCACGTACAGATTCGTCGACCTTTTTGCCGGGATTGGCGGAATCCGACTCGGGCTCGAACGCGCCGGCGCCGAATGCGTCTTCACGAGTGAATGGGACAAGTTCGCCGTCAAGACATATATGGCCAACCACGACTCTCGTCACCAGGTCCTAGGTGACATTAACTCAGTTAACGCCGCCGACGTCCCCGACCACGAAATACTTGCCGCTGGCTTTCCTTGCCAGCCCTTCTCCCTAGCTGGCGTCTCTAAGAAAAATTCGCTAGGACGTGATCACGGATTCTTGGACAAGACACAAGGAACGCTATTCTTCAATGTTGCGGAGCTAATAGAGAAAAAACGACCCAAAGCGTTCTTGCTGGAGAACGTCAAAAACCTAATTAGCCACGACAAGGGCCGCACTTTTGCAGTAATCAAAGAAGTTCTTGAGAAAGACCTGGGATATTCAGTCCAGTACAAGGTCGTTGATGCAAAGGGATTCGTACCGCAGCACAGAGAACGAATCTACATTGTCGGATTTGAATCCTCAGTCGATTGGGACTGGAATATGATTAAGCCCCAAAATCGAGTTGGTGAAGTGGGCCAGATCCTGCACCCCGAGAGCAACCCCGGGGAGGCGGACCTGCCGTATGTCGATACTGATACTGGAGGAGTAATCGATCGGTACACTCTCAGTGACAATCTTTGGTCGTACCTGCAGGCCTACGCAGAAAAGCATCGTCTTGCCGGCAACGGATTTGGCTACGGACTTGTAGAGCCCCGCAACACGACCAGGACCTTATCAGCTCGGTACCACAAAGATGGGTCCGAAATACTCGTATCGCGGGGTCCGCGAGAGAACCCGAGGCGGCTCACCCCCCGTGAATGTGCTCGCCTCATGGGTTTTCCTGATACGTTCCGGATCCCAGTCAGCGACACGCAAGCCTACCGTCAGTTCGGCAACTCAGTCGTCGTACCCGTCATAGAGTCACTGGCAACACAGATGGTTCAGCATCTCGATATCATGGCCACGAAAAATAGGCTAGCGGAGGCGTCGTAGGCAATGACTATTGGGGGGACATGGGAGACCGTTGACGGCAAAAGGTTGGTGCTCAGGACTGCGTCTGGCGTCGTCGATGTCAAAGGAATCGATGTCTGGTCGGCCGAATACGAGGGCCTCAACGAGATTGCGGGCAGCGAGTGCAACAGGCCGTCGTCCGACCTGCCACATCTGGAGTTATCAGCCGACCTGCTGGAGCTTCAGCCGGTCCTGCTTTCCACAGCCTCCGGACGAACTTGCGTTGCTCTGCGCGTAATAAATGCCGCTGGTCAACCTATTTTGGACTATTGGCCAACGGCGGACCAAATAATTATCGGAAATCAATGGTTCGCCACCGGCCAGGATCACACCGAACGTACGGCAAAAGCCCTTAGATCCCATGGAATTGAGCTGTTACTGGAACTCAGCGAAGCGCAGGAAATGTGGCTGCTCTGGCATAGCGATCTTGGCGTCGATTACTTCGAGGGTGAACACCCTGGAGTGGTGGTTCAGCCGAGGGCGGACGAAGTGCGGAGTACGCCCGGCCAGCTGGTTGATGCCGCTTTGTACCCTTATCAAGCCACGGGAATAGCAAAACTCACGTCTATGGCCGCCCAAGACCTAGGTTGTCTACTTGCCGATGAGATGGGCCTAGGAAAGACCATCCAAGCAATCGGCCTGATGTCATGGATGACAAAGAACAGTGGATCGCCATCATTGGTCGTAGCTCCGTCGTCTACAACGGCGAATTGGTGCCGAGAGCTCAGTCGATTTGCGCCCCATCTCAGCACGTACGAACACACGGGTTCCAAACGAACAGGCGATCCGTCGGTTCTAATGGGCTTCGATGTCGTAGTGACGTCATTTGACCTTATGATTCGTGATGAATTTCTTCTGCGAGCGATAAAATGGATGTCGGTATCGGTTGATGAAGCGCAAAATGTCAAGAATCCTCTAGCTCAGCGGTCTCAGATTTTGAAACGTCTCGATTCAAGAACGATCATCGCAATTACGGGCACACCAATAGAGAACTCGCTCACCGACCTTTGGTCCATCATGGCGCTAGTCGCCCCTGATCATCTTTCGTCTCTTGACGACTTCAAAAGGCACTATCCGGACGAGGCTCACGCCGCTCTCGAGCTGGGCCGAAGAGTAGCTCCCCTGATTATCAGGAGGAGAGTGACCGACGTTGCCGGTGACCTTCCGACGCGGACCGACTCTGTGGTACCAATCCACGTCAGCAACTTGCTCGCGCTAGAGTACGAACGAATCCGACTCGACGGGTCGATACCCCCTTTAGCCAAGGTCGGCTACCTTCGACAAATTTGCTCAACTTTGCGGTGTTTGGACGGCAGCTTCCCACCTATAACCACCGGAAACCCCAAGTACGAGCAGGCTTTACAGATCATTTCCGAAGCGTTCAGCCGCGACTGTAAAGTCCTCCTCTTCGCCTCCTACACATCGACCATCGACGAGATTCAATCGGATCTACAGAACCGCTTTCCCTCTGCCTTCGTATCTCGACTCGACGGCCAGGTTCCAATCCGTGCACGACAGCCGACAATCGATGAATTTACGCGTTATGCGGGCCCTGCAATATTGGTGCTCAATCCAAAAGCTGCTGGAGTCGGAATAAATATTCAGGCGGCTAACTACGTCATCCACTTCACCCCAGAATGGAACCCCGCAACCATCGACCAAGCATCCGCGCGCTCATATAGACGAGGCCAAGGCAAACCCGTATTTGTTTATTCCCTCTATTATAAAGACACCATCGAAGAGTTGATGTTGGAACGTGTCCACGCAAAACGAGTTCTCTCTGCACATGGGTTGAAAGGGGCCGAGGAATTACCGAGTAACCTCGAACTTGAAGAAATGATCATGAGGAGTCCAAAGGAGAGTGCGATATGACGGTTGGGTTGACGACTTCTGTGAGCAAAGTGCTGACACCCAATGACATAGGTACGACAGGCTCCCACCAAGCGGGCATTGCTGTCCCGAGACAAGATGCCATGCTGTCGTTCTTTCCCTCCCTCGATGCGGCTGAATACAATCCAAGGCAGGCGCTTCTATTCAGAGAAACCGGCGGCATAGATGAGTGGCCGCTGAACTTTATCTACTACAACGGGAAACTTCATGGTCGTTCCACTCGGAACGAGTACCGGCTGACCGGCCTAACACCTTACTTCAAGAAGCACGAAGTCTCGGTCGGGGATACGTTGCATCTTGGTCGAACAATCACAGGACGATGGACGATCGAGATAGTCCACTCAAAGGCACTAGCCGAGACGCACGAAAGTTCAGGTTCACACCCTGTCGAGACGGTCCAAGAATCGTCTTTCGTCTATGAAACAATCAGACTCTCCGGCACATGGAGTGCCGTTTCAAGGAGGAAGAAATAGTGTCTGCTGAACTATTCGAAGTCACACCCGATCCCGAACGCATCACTGAGTCGCTGCGAGACACGGGATACATTCTGAACACAGCCGTTGCTGACATTGTCGATAATTCAATTGCCGCGGGTGCCGACTCTATTTCTGTCGAACTCAAACTCGACCCCCGAGGGAATGTGCGCTTCAGCGTCACCGACAATGGAGTCGGAATGGATCGGAACGGGTTGGTGAATGCTCTCAAATACGGATCAGCGCGGCGTCCCGATCCATCCAGCCTTGGTAAATTCGGCCTAGGACTCAAGACTGCCTCCACTTCTTTCGCACGGCGACTCAAGCTAACTTCAAAATCAGGAAACGGTACCCCAGCCGCCACGGCTATCTGGGACTTGGACCTTGTCCCAAGCCAGGGGTGGCAAGTATCCGTCGATTCCAAGGCTGACCCCATTGATGCTGGTTTGCTGGAGAGGCACACCGTAGGGACAGGTACCGTTGTGCGCTGGGAGAAGATCGACCGATTGATCCGCGACTACAAGGATCCTGCCGGAGACCGAGCTCAAGGCGCTATTAAGAGACATGTATCTTCCCTCCGCGACCACTTGGCAATGGTATTTCAGCGATTTCTCGATCCTGCCGACACCCGGGCGAGCAATGTAAAAATTTCCCTGAATCAGATACCTATCGATGCTTGGGACCCTTTCGGATTTGGGTCTGACAGACTTCTTGACGTGGCTATCCCCGTGGATCTGGGGGACAAGACAACGACGATGCACCTCAAAGCCTTCGTGATGCCCCGAAAGACAGAGCTCCAAGCAGCCCACGGAGAGGGAGCCCCAGCCCTGGCTCGCCTCGGCAATAAGACGCAAGGCATCTACGTCTATCGTGAGAACCGCCTTATTCACGGACCCGACTGGCTCAATATGTGGGCGCAGGAGCCGCACTTCACCCTCTGCCGGGCAGAGCTCTCATTCGACCACGAGCTTGATCTTGCGTTCCAAGTAGATATCAAAAAGTCAACGATTATATTGGACACTGCCCTTGCAGATGTTGTCTTCAAGGCGCTGACACCGCCTCGACGCGAAGCTGAGACCCGGTACCGCGACGGCCAGCGATCTCGCGTCAAAGATATGACTGACCCCGAACTTCATGCTCCTTCCAATGCAGCCATAAAGGACAAATCTAAGTCCATTCCAAACGCGACTTTACAGTCGACGGACGAAAGTTCCGGAACCGCTGAAATCCGGAACGACCATGGCATTGTTAAAGTTGACTTCGTGCAGTCCACGTCGGGGGTTTTCGTCGAGGCCGTCGATGAGCTTCGCGATGGGATTCTCTACCAGCCGGCTTACATCGGTGACAATCCAGGCGTGAGAATCAGCAAGTCACACCCGTACTACGAGAAGGTATACCTACCGAATCAAGCCTCAGGAAACACTATTCAAGCACTCGATTCACTTCTTTGGGCGCTGGCATCCGCGGAGTTCCGGTCTGCCCAGGACTCAACTAGGGAAATCTTTGAAGACATCCGATACGACGTATCCAGAGCGCTAAAGAAACTCGTGGAGGATCTCCCCTCCCCGGACTCAGAGTAGATCCGCTGCATGGACGCGGACAAGCTGGCTCGTGCGTTAAGCGGTGTTCTTAGCCTGCCGATAACGTCAAAATCTGATGCACGGACAGGGATAACCGAATTTAGGCTGCAGGGCATGTCTCGCCCCCACGGTTTCAGTGTCATGGTGACGCCTCTATTGAGCCGGGTCAAAGCAGAGTTGAGGCTGGATAGGCTGGCGGCCGATCTTCTTCGAGTAATGGGGGAGGCTGGTTACGAGAAATGGCTCCAAGTTGCTCAGATATCACGGGCCTACGAGTCCCTAGGAGCCAAGTTCCAAATTCTCGTCAACGGAACCACGGTTGAAGTCCTAGGTTCGCAGGAGTTGGACGAGGGAGTTCAGACGTTTACGTGCACCGGCAGCCTCATAAGGACATCGGTTGACGACTCTAATACTGACGTTTTAGCGGTGACCGAAGCGCTTTTCAGCTTCATTATTTGTTTGCTACCCCTTGATCTCGATCCCGATCTTGAGAGCACAGCAGAAATTGGCAGCGTCGATTTCTCGTTTGCTTCCGAGGGACAGAGCCATTCCGTGTTGTCCACCAGGTATGAACGGAGCAGAGCCAACCGTGCTGCAGCAATAGCAGTGCACGGAAGCTCCTGCGCTGTGTGCCAATTCAGCTTTGACGAGAACTACGGAGACTTGGCTCGCGGGTACGTTGAGGTGCATCATTTGACTCCGGTGAGCTCCATGGGAGGGCCGCGCCCGGTGGACCCGGTAACCGAGCTAGTGCCGCTCTGCGCCAATTGCCATCGTATGGCCCACAGGAGGTGGCCCCCTTATACCCCCCAAGAGCTTGCCGAGGCGCGCGAGCACCGGGCTCCGCTATGGAAGTCCTAGAACGGAGCGCCTAGGCATAATGTCCGCGCCCGACGCTAGGATCTGACCAGACATAATCACAGGGGGCAAGGGTGGACTGGGCCGAGGACTCATCAGATGTCGATTCTGATGGGATAACACAGACTGTTGAAGCGCCTAGTGACAATCCAGGCTGGCTCACAAATTTGGTCGTGACGCTCAGTGGAACCTTGGATGGCGGGCGGAGCGCCGCTAGGCGGCAAACTGCCGGGTCTCCTGCGCCTTCGTCCACCGCTCCAGGTTTCACCTACTCGGATGCGGACGATGACGACGCCCCCGCCCAGAAGGTCATGTCCGCCGGCGCCACCGCAGACCCGGTCAAGGACTACCTCAAGCAGATCGGCAAGGTTGCGCTTCTCAACGCCGAGCAAGAAGTCGATCTCGCCCTCCGAGTGGAGGCCGGGCTTTTCGCCGAATACAAGATCACCGTCGACGACGGCTCGATGGACCGCAAGTCCAAGCGAGAACTCGAGTTCATCATCTACGACGGCCAGCGCGCCAAGAACCGTTTGCTGGAGGCCAATCTGCGTCTCGTCGTATCGGTCGCCAAGCACTACACCGGCCGCGGGATGCTGTTCCTTGACCTGATCCAGGAAGGCAACCTAGGCCTCATTCGTGCAGTCGAAAAGTTCGACTACACCAAGGGCTTCAAGTTCTCTACTTACGCCACTTGGTGGATCCGCCAAGCCATCACGCGGGCCATAGCCGACCAGGCTCGTACTATCCGGATCCCGGTGCACATGGTGGAAACACTGAGTAAGTTCTCAAAGGTGAGACGCCAGACGTGGCAGGACTTGGGACGCGAGCCCACAGCGGTCGAGCTCGCCATTGAGCTCGGCATAACGCCACGGCAGGTGCAGGAGTATTTAGGGTACCTTTCAGATCCAGTTTCATTAGACGAAGACGTGTTGAATGCAATGGGCGAACTTGTTCCGCTTTCTTCTCTTCTCCAAGATGTCGAATCTTATGGTGTAGACGAAGTTGCCGAATACGACTCTCTAAGAGAGCTGCTCGCGTCTGTGTTTGATACGCTCTCCGCACGTGAAGCAACAGTCGTTGCCATGCGTTTCGGGCTTACCGACGGAGTGCCAAAAACTCTAGATGAGATTGGAAAATATTTCGGTGTCACGCGTGAGCGAATTCGCCAAATCGAATCACAGACCTTATCAAAATTACGGGACCCAATGCGATCCCAGTCTCTGCGCGACTATTCGCCCTAACTGGAATCAGCCTTATCTCCGCTTGCTTCAGGCCATATTACGGCTGGTGCCTCCCAAATCTGCAACTAGTAGGAATGCACCTATGGCGCAACCACATGTATTCGTGACAATGGGAAAACAGATCTGGACATGCAATTCTGAAGGAGCTCCGTTCGTGTCGCGACGCCGAGGAGTCTTCGCCCCGCTAACGTTGGAAGAGCGCAAAACCGGACAGCCCGTTCACGAGTCTTGGGGGCCACAATGAGGTGCATACCGGAGGAACCGGAATTTGGCGAGGAAAGGTTAGCGGAGAAATCGGTCTGGACGGCTTTAAAGAACAGCCTCCCCGACGATGTCGTTTTGGCCCACTCCGTACATGTCCGCGACGGCCGGAACGAGTACGAGATTGACCTGTTGGTCCTCTGGCCCAACGTTGGCATGGCCGCGATCGAAGTTAAGGGCGGTCGGGTCAGCATCGCTGACGGGCAGTGGTACCAGTCGGACCGAAATCAGCGTCGCAAGATCCAAAGCCCCGTGGCGCAATCCCAAAGCTCCGCTCATGCACTAAGGAACTGGCTCGAGAACCAGCTCGGTTCTCGCCTGACCAGCCGCCTCGTCTACATGGTCAGCCTTCCGTATACCGACGTTCCGGGCAACTGGACGATGGCCGGCTGCCCCCGGTCACTCATCCTTGACGAGACCGGAAGCAGGTCTCCTGCCGAGCTCGTCCGCCAAGCGATCGAAAATGAAGGCGGCGGGACCTCCGCTCTGGCCCCTGTTTTCTTGGAACGCATAGTCCGCAAGCTGAGCGGAAGCATGGACACCGCCGTCGAACCTTCCACCGCATCGCAGGAAGATGAAGCAGCGCAGGACCATCTCACCGAGCGGCAGTCCGTGCTGCTCCAAGCGACCCGGTCACTCCCCCGGATTCGGTTCACCGGCGGCGCCGGCAGCGGAAAAACCTGGCTCGCCGTCGAGAAGGCCCGGATGCTCAGCAAACAGGGCAAGCGGGTGGGCCTTTTCTGCTACAACAAAGGCTTGGGGCAATACCTTCAGGAACGCGTCGAAACCTGGCGTCGCCAGGCTAAGCCGGTGTTCACTGGAGAGTTCCACGAGTACGCGCGCGGGCTGGGGGTCCCAGACGGGCAAGGGCAGGACTATTTCGACGTAGAGATGCCCCGCCTACTGAAGGAACTGGCGGCCGGAATGGAGCAGCTCCAGCGGCTGGACGCTGTCATCGTCGATGAAGCACAGGACTTCGCGCCCCTGTGGTGGGACGCGCTTCTCGCGTGCACTACCGATCCGGAAGCGTGTGAGGTCTACGCCTTTATGGATGACCGGCAGGACGTCTACCAACGCTGGGGAGGCGCGGCGGCGGACCTCGCTCATGGACCGATGGCCTCGCTCGTGTCCATCCATATCGACGATAACCTCCGCAACACGCGCAAGATCGCTGAAATCTTCAAGCCCTTCGCCGGCGACCATGTCAGACTCCGCGGCAGCACCGGCCTGCCCGTTCGGTTCGTGGACTGCCCTACCAAGGATGCGCTCGGCGTCGCCGAAGACTGTTTGAACGCGCTAATCGACGAGGGCTGGGCAAACAACCAGATCGCCCTCCTCACCACCAAGGACCGTCACCCCATCCATCTGGACTACTACGAGCGCGGTGCCACAGACGAGTATTGGCAGGACTTCCACGCCAATGAGGGTGAGTTCTACGGCCACGTGCTGGGGTTCAAAGGCCTAGAACGTTCCGTTGTTGTTCTCTGCGTCAACGGGTTCAAAGACATGAGCCGTGCCCGGGAACAGCTCTACGTCGGGTTGTCCCGGGCACGGAGCGTGTTGGTGGTCGTAGGAAATTCCGGGCTGCTGGAGGAGGCAGGCGGGCGGGAACTCAAGCTGGCATTGTCACGGGCTCAGGCGTGGACGCCTGCGCCGGCAGACGGATCGCAACGCAGCGCACCTTAATTGTCAGTGTCCCTGCTTAGTCTTCAGTCACCTAGATTCACATCGTCCAATGGGGATGAAATGCCAGAACTGGTTGACGCCGTGCGTCACCCGGCCCCGACGCTTCCGCGGGTGCCCGTCCAGGTGGCGGCCGCATCCGTGCCAGCCGCCTACAACTATGCCCTCCAGTACGGCTGGCAGCAGAAGCACCGAAGACATGGCACGCAAATGGGCGTCGCGGAGTTGTGGCGGCCGTCCCTGGTTCCGGCCAGGCCCGGGGGCATTGCCGCGGCGTTCAAGGCAGTCCGGCAAGGCTCCTGCAGCAGCCAGAACGCGAAGATACTTCAGCACCGGAGCCAGGACCCGCTACTGCCCACCCCCGGGTACGGCAGTGAGTCAGAGGGCGGCAGGCCAACTGCGGTCGAGCCTGTGGTGGTGCAATGTCGTGGAGCTCTACGAAGAAAGCGAGCAGCCTCGGCAGCAGTTGAAACCGTCTCATTCGCTGTAGCTGACGCCCCATGGGCGACAATGTTTCCACACCCCGCAGGACTTAGTACCGACACCCAGGAGCCCCTTTGGATAACGAGATGCAGCTGATTAGTGACGGCGAGGGCGTGGCGGTCATCGGGGACCCGACGGCTGTCGAGAGCTTCCTCGCCTCGGTGGGACTACTGTCGTTGTCGAAGGACCTCCGCTTCGATGGCCTCGGATCTGTCCTCGGAGCCGGGGCCGGAATGGCACGGGCAGCCTCCGAAGTCGGCGCCAATTCAGGTCGGTACGTGAAGCTGACAAAGGAGTCAGCCCAGCTGGTCAAAGAGTTCGGGCTGATGGAAACCAAGACGCCTGGTGTCAGCCATGCGATGTTGGGGAACCCTGGTTCGATCAGCAAGTGGCTTCAGATCGAGAACGGACGGGGATCCCTCCTGACCAACCCGGATCTTCTTTCCGCTGCCGCAGGGATCATGGCTCAGGTCGCGACACAACATGAGGCGAACGAACTCAAAGACCTTCTGGCCAAGCTCGACGAAAAGCTCGACGACGTTCGCCGCGCACAAAGAGACTCTGTGCTGGCGAAGATGGACGCGGTTGCTCTCGCCATAGAAGAGGCCATGACCATTCACGAGTATGAGGGCAACCGCGTGGTCGGATGGGGAAAGGTTCAGTTTACTTCTGCGACGATCGCAGAAGTCCAAGCGTCGGCGTTGCGTGCACTCGAAGCGCTCGCCAACAAGGCGGATAGCAAGCGCAAAGTTGGTGATATTGCTAAGGCAGTCAAGGGAATTGAGCAGGAAGTCGGACTCTGGATCGCCGTTCTAGCGCGCTGCTTTCAACTCCAGGACGAGATTGCGGTCTTAGAACTTGATCAAGTGTTCTACACATCTCCGGCTGACCTAGACGGGCATCGCCTCGCACTGAGTATGGCCAAGCAGAAACGACGGGAGCTCGTCGTAGGGAAGACCAAGCACCTCATGGGCAGAATGGATGAGGCCGCCGGCGTCGCAGACTCGAATGTGTTGCTACACGTCTGGGCTGCGCGGACTGTAGTGGAGTCGATCAACTCTTCCGCTGTCATCGTTGACAACTTCCATGCCCCGCTTGGAATCGAGTCGGAACGAGATTCATTGGAAGCCACTCGTTGGAGGGACGCAGCCCGCAATCGCGAACAATTGAAGAATGCGGCTGAGGAGGCGGGACGCAAAGCACTCAAGGGAGTAGCGATAGCTGCGGCGACAGTGGTGGCGACAGTGGCAACAGCCGCGGTCTCGGCCGAGGTGACCAAGAACGCGAAGGAGAAGGGTGAGTAAAGGCCTGCCGTCGGCGACTACAGGGAGCCGACCGGCGGAGAGATGATGGTCGCGGAGCCGCGAGCGGCGTGGCGACACGCTCACCAGGCTCGGTCGAAGGCCAGCCGACGGCAATTCCGAAGGGCGCGCCCGGCCAAAGCCGGACGCGCCCTCCGCGTGCACTGAACCCGAGGAGCGCCTGATTTAGTCGACGAGCACCGGCTGCTTGTCACCCTTCGACGTTTCAGCAGCGGCCGGAACCTTTCGGTTCCGGTGGTGAAGCCAGCACCCCACCGCAAGAACCGCCACAAGCCCGAAAGTGCTCAGCAGCTGGGGCCGGGAATCCTCGCCGATGAAGCCCACCGTGAAGATCGCAGCGAGGATGAGCAGGCCAAAGCAGGTGAGCCAGGGGAAGCCGGGCATCCGCAGCGGAAGCTCCGTCCCCTCGCGGTCGGCGCGGAGGCGCAGCGCGAGCTGGGCGAGAAGCGCGGACGTCCACACCAGCAGGCAGGTCGAGCCCACGATGTTCAGCAGGACACCGAGGACCATCTCAGGGAAAGCCAGCTCCAGAACAACCGTCACAACGCCGAAGGCGACGCTGGCAAGGACCGCGACAACCGGAACCCGGGCCTTGGACACCGACGCAAGCCAACGCGGCGCCTCGCCCCGCTCCGCGAGGGAGAACGCCATCCGGGAAGCACCATAGAGGTTGGCATTGAGGGCCGAGAGCAGAGCCGCGACGGCAACAAGCGTGATGGCGGTGGCCGCCCCTGGCATACCGGCGGCGTCCAGCACCGCGGCGAACGGGCTCTTCAGCCCCGCGGAACCCACGGGAACCACGGCCGCGATCACGAAGATCGCACCGATGTAGAACACCAGGATCCGCCACAGCACGGTCCGGACAGCTTTCTTCACGCTGCGGGCCGGCTCGGCGGTCTCAGCTGCCGCCACGGAAACGATCTCGGTGCCGCCGAACGCGAACGCCACCACGAACAGTGCCGTGGCGATCCCAGCGAAACCGCTGGGGGCGAATCCAGCTCCCGTGAAGTGTGCCAGGCCCGGCGACTGCACGCCCGGCAGCCAGCCGAAGAGCAGGGCCGCGCCCACCAGGAGGAACCCGACGATCGCTGCCACCTTGAGCAGGGCGAACCAGAACTCGAACTCGCCGAAGTTCTTCACGCTGGTGAGGTTCACAGCGGTGAGCACCACGATGAACACGAAGGCCGTCAGCCACACCGGCAGGGCCGGGAAGATGGTGGCCAGCAGGCCTGCCGCGCCGAGCGCTTCGGCCGCGATGACCACCACGAGCTGCAGCCACCAGAGCCAGCCCACGGTGGCGCCGGCCACCGGCCCGTAGGCCTTGGCGGTGTAGACGGAGAAGGCGCCGCTGTCCGGATTGGCGGCGGCCATCTCGCCGAGGGCCCACATCACCAGGATGATGAGGGTGCCGGCCACGAGGTAGGAGATCAGCACCGCCGGGCCGGCCGCCTGGATGCCGGCGCCTGAGCCGATGAACAGGCCCGCGCCGATGGCGCTACCGAGCCCCATCATGGTGAGCTGGCGGGGTTTGAGTGCCGCGCCCAGTGCGCGGCCAGACTTCATTGTCTGTTGTTCCATGGGGATTCCTCTGGTTGTAGGTGGAACGGGTTTGGGGTAACAGGAAAGTCGGTTGTCAGGCTGCGTGGGCTTCCAGGATCCGGAGTACGCGGTCGTTGGAGGCAGGATCGGCAACGGTGATCCGCACGCCGTCTCCCTGGTACGCCCGGACCAGGATGCCCGCGTGGTCGAACGCGTCAACCAACCGAGCGCGGAGCTCGTCACCGGCACGGATCCACAAGAAGTTGCCCTGGCTCGGCTGCAGTTTCCAGCCCTGGGCTTCCAGCTGCGCGGCCATCCGAGTGCGCTCCTGCCTGACGGCGGATACCCGCGCTTCCATCTCCTCCCCCGCGTCCAGCGAAGCGATGGCCGCCTTCTGGGCCAGCGCGCTCACCGAGAAGGGAAGGGCGGTCCGGCGCAGTCCCTCAGCAATATCCGGCGCCGCCACGGCGTATCCCACGCGCAGGCCGGCGAGCCCGTAAGCCTTCGAGAAGGTGCGCAGGATGCAGACGTTCGGGTACTGGCGGTAGAGCGCAAGGGAATCGGGGCCACTGCCCACTTCGGCGTACTCCACGTAGGCCTCGTCAATCACCACGAGGATGTCCGAGCGGACGGATTCCAGGAAGGCCAAGATGCGTTCGTGGCTGATCGGCACGCCCGTCGGATTGTTGGGCGTGCAGAGCAGGATGACCTTGGTGCGGTCAGTGACGGCCGCGGCCATCGCATCGAGGTCGTGGCCCTCAGCACTGTCCAGCGGAACGCGGACCGGCCGGGCGCCTGCCAGTTCGACCAAGATTGGGTAGGCCTCGAAGGAGCGCCACGCGAAGATCACCTCATCCCCGGCGTCGCACAGGCCGGTGATGATCTGCTGGAGGACGCCCACGCTGCCGGGCCCCACCGCTATCTCTCCGGCCGTGACGCCAAGGTGGTGGGCAAGCCGTTCACGGAGTTCGACGGCGGCACTGTCCGGGTAGCGGTTCATCGTACCGGCCGCCGCGGCCACCGCAGCGGCGGCAGCTGGCAGTGGGTCGTAGTGGCTTTCATTGCTGGCGAGGGCTGCAATGTCCGCGCCGGCGCTGCGCCGGCCCGGGACGTAAGGCGGGAGGCCGGCCACCGCACCGCGAAGGCTGGGAAGCGCGGTGTCCGCAGCGGCAAGGAGTTGATCACGGGTCATGAGGACCGATCATGGATGTGACCCGGCACACAATGCAAGATACCCTCAACCCATTGGGACTTCTGCTCAACTTCTACTGACTGTGGTGAAAATATGACCATCCAGAACTCTCGCACCCTGGATTCCCTCGACGGCAGGATCATCCTGGCCCTCGACAAGGATCCCGAGGCCAGCGCCCTAGCACTCTCGCGGACGCTCGGCGTCGCCCGGAACACTGTCCATGCCCGGCTGGCCCGGCTCGAGCGCAGCGGCGCCCTCCGCTCCTTCAGCCGGAGGCTCGATCCCGCCGCGCTTGGCTATGACCTGATGGCCTTCCTCTCCCTGTCCATCAGCCAGACGCGGACAGGCGCGGTAGAGGACGGGCTCGCCGCAATTCCGGAAGTCATCGAGGTGCACGCCACCACCGGCGACGCGGACCTCATGGCCAAGGTGGTGGCCCGCGGCACCGCCGATCTCTACCGCATCACCAACCAGATCCTGGAAATCGAGGGCATCCAACGGACCAGCACGGCCATATCCGTACTGGAACTCATGCCGCCCCGCTACGACGGCCTCCTGAGCCGGCTGTCAGAGCAGGAATCCCGCCCTTCCACCTAATAAGGGTGATGCCCGCCACAAGTGCGCATATTTTCACTTATGCCCACATCATCTTGCCAATTATCCCAATCAAATTCACACCTCTTGCCTATCTGTGAACCAGCCCACAAGATTCCTGCATGACTTCACTTACCGTCTCCGGCCGCGTGGCACAGGTTCTCAGCAGCTACCTCAGCGACGTCTTCGGCGTCATGGGCAACGGCAACGTGTATTTCCTCGACGCCGCGGAAAAGCTGGGCCTCCGCTTCTCCCCCGTCCGCCATGAAGGCGCCGCCATCGCTGCGGCCGACGCCTACTACCGGGCCTCGGGACGTCTCGCAGCAGGCACCACCACCTACGGCCCCGGGTACACCAATGCGCTTACCGCCCTCGCCGAGGCGGTCCAGGCGCAGATCCCCGTGGTGCTGGTCACCGGGGACGCCCCCATCAGCGGCGCCCGGCCCCAGGATGTGGACCAGGCGGCCATCGCCGCAGGCCTGGGCGCGGCAACCTTCACCGTCACCCGCGAGGCCGCGGGCTCCATCACCCAGCAGGCGGTGGAGTACGCACTCACCAAGCGCACCGCCGTCGTCATTGCCATTCCCTACGACCTCGCGGCACTCGAGGCTGCAGACGAGGAACTTCCGGCGCCGTTGGCACCTCAGGTGACGGACGACGTCGACGGCGGCCTTGTGCAGGTAGCCCGCCTGCTCGCCGGGGCGAAGCGGCCGCTGATCATGGCTGGCCGGGGTGCGCACCTCGCCGGAGCGGGCCCGGAGCTCCGGGAGCTCGCCGACCGCCTGGGCGCGCTGACTGCCGGAACCGCTCTGGCGCTCAACCTCCTCCAGGGCGAGGGATACGTCGGCGTCGCAGGCGGCTTCGGCACGGACACCGCGGCCGGGCTCATGGGCGAGGCCGACGTGGTCCTGGTGGCCGGGGCAAGCCTGAGCCAATTCACCATGCGGTTCGGGCACCTGCTCGGCCCGGACAGCACCGTCATCCAGATCGACACCGCCCTGCAGCCCACGCATCCCCGGGTGGATACGTTCGTCAGCGCGGACGTGAAGGCTGCTGCGGGACACCTCTTGGGGATGCTGGACAGCCCTGTCTTGCCGGACTCCGGCCGTGCAGAAGCCTGGCGCGCGGAAGCCCGCCGTCGGCTGGCCGAGGGGCCGGGCCACGAGGCCGGTTCAGCGGAGACGGTGGACGGCAGGCTGGACCCGCGCGCCCTCGCCACCGCGCTGGATGCCGCGCTGCCGGAGCGCCGTACGGTGGTCCAGGACGGCGGGCACTTCATCGGCTGGGCACCCATGTACTGGAACATCCCCCGGCCGCAGGACCTGGTGATGGTGGGGACGGCCTTCCAGTCCATCGGGCTTGGACTTGCGAGCGCCGTCGGGGCTGCCCGCGCCGTGGAGGACGGCCGCACGCTGGTGCTGGCCTCCGGCGACGGCGGCTTCCTGATGGGCCTGTCCGACCTCGAATCGCTGATTGGTGCGGCGAGCAGCGCCGTCGTGGTGATCTACAACGATGCCGCCTACGGAGCCGAGATCCACCAGTACGGCTCCCAGGGCCTGACCGAAAAGCCCATGCTGATCCCCGAAGTGGACTTCAGCGGCATCGCCCGCGCGCTCGGTGCCGAGTCGGCCATCATCCGCTCGCTGGCAGACCTTTCCGCGCTCACAGATTGGATCGACGCCGGCGCCAAGGGAACCTTCGTGGCCGACTGCCGCATCACCTCAAGCGTCCGGGCCCCGTGGATGAGCGAATGGATGCAGGCCAAGCAGGAGGCGAAGGCGGCGGTGTTGGGGTAGCAACCTTCAAGACCTACCCAGCCCGCCGCCGTCGCAAGCCCCGCTGGACCGCTCACCCAACAGGCGACCCGACCCGGATTACCCCCGCAATGTGCCGCGGGAACTCTGTCAGCTCTTCGCCCGCCTCCTGATACCACTGCGAAAGGACCGCCGGAGGCTGGCCCAGGACCGTCGTGTTGCTGAACGATTCGATCCACGATCCGGACCGTGCCAGGTGTTCGCTGACCACACCCATGTGGTTGGCCATGGATTCGGCGTCGGCGTGGACCTGAAGGACTGTGATCTGCCGGCCCTGGTCATCGGCGAAGAACTGGAACACGAGCATCTTTGGCTCACGGCTCTCCACGAGGCTGGCCACCTCGCGGCAGGATGCGAGTGCTTCATCGAGATGCCCCTCGCGGACGGTGTAGGTGCCCAAGTAGACAAACGGCTCGTACATGATGGCCTCCTGAACTAGCTGATCCGCACCCTGCGGATCACTCTCAGGATCCCTCCGGCGGTGCCAGGCAGGCATCGGCAAACCGCGCCACCTTCGACATCCGGCATTGGGTAGTTATGCCCAGTCCAACGATGCATAGTAGTGCTCAGGAGGTTGAAGTGGCCGACGACGGAAATCACCTCGCGCAGGCACGGGCATTCCACGCGGCGTACGCGTGGCGGCAGGCCTGCGACGAGTTCCGCGCCGCCGGCGGGCCCGCCGGCCTCGGGGTGGAGGATGTCGAGTGCTTCGCCGAGTGCGCACAAATCGTGGGGTTCCGCGACGATGCGATTGCCGCGCTGGTGCGTGCCTTCGAGGAGCGGGCCGCGAACGGCCAGGTGGGTCCCGCCGTCGCCTCCGCTTTCTGGCTGTGGCAGGCTTACCGCCTCAACGGCGAAGACGCGCAGGCCAACGGCTGGCTGGCACGGGCCCGGGAACTCGGCCCGGACGACGCCGGCGAAGAGCCCGGCTGGCTGCTCATCACCACGGCGTACTACCGGATGGGCGCTGGCGCCTATGACGACGCCGTCACGCTCCTCGCCCGCGCCCGTGACGGGGCCGCAAGAACGCACGACGACGATCAGCTCGCCTTCTCGACGCTCCTCACCGGCCGCGCCCTCGTCCTGTCCGGCCGCCTCGCGGACGGGCTGGACTGGCTCGACAATTCGATGCTCCGCGTAGTGGCGGGCCAGACAACGCCACGGGTCACAAGCCTGCTCTACTGCGCGGCGATCGGCACCTGCGAAATGGAGGTGCACGACGTCGCGCGGATCCGGGAATGGAGCGCCGCCCTCGGATCGTGGCTCAAGAAAGTACCTCCTTTCGGTGGGCCCTTCTACGGCCACTGCCTGACTTACTATGCGGTCCACCTCCGGCTCGCAGGCGAGTGGGCGGCTGCCCTTGCCCAACTGGAAGAGGCATGCCGTAGCTTGGCCGAGGGCGCAGGAACTCGCTTCATGGGGCATGCGCGCTACGAGCTCGGTGAATCGCATCGCCTCTTAGGCGACTTCGCCGAGGCCGTGGCAGCCTACCGGACGGCAGCGTTCACCGGAGGCCCCACGCAGCCGGGGCTCGCCCTGCTCAGGCTCTCCCTGGGAGACATGCCAGCGGCGGCATCGGGGATCCGGCGCGCGCTAGGCGAGTCTGTGGGGCCGGCTGCCCGCGTGGAACTGCTGCCTCCGGCAGTGACCGTGCTGTTGGCGGCACAGGCTGCAGGTGAAGCCGAGGCCGCTGCAGCCGAGCTGGGCAGCCTCGCCGAGCATTTCGCGTCCGACAGCGTGCGCGCCACCCACGCACGGGCACTTGGCGAACTGGCTCTTGCCAAGGATGACCTGCATCAGGCACTTCCCTGGCTCCGACAGGCCGCCGGTCTGTGGCGAGACCTCGACGTCCCCTATGAAACGGCACAGTGCTCCGTACTCCTGGCCACCGCGTACCGGGGGGTGGGAGACGACGAAGCGGCGGACCTTGAACTCGAATCGGCACGCCAGGCCTTCACGCGCCTCGGCGCCCGTCACGACCTGCTGATGGCCGAAGGAATGCTCCGGCATCCCGACACACCGGGCCAGCACGGACTCTCACCCCGCGAGGTGGAAGTGCTCCGGTTAATCGTGCAGGGCCTGACCAACCGGGCAATTGGTGCGGAGCTGTTCCTCAGCGAGCGGACCATCCAGCGCCACGTGAGCAACATTTTCGACAAGCTCGGCGTGACCTCCCGGACACAGGCTGCAACACATGCCATCGAGGAAGGGATCATCAGCGGCGCCCAGTGAGCTCGTTACCACGATGTACTCGTTAGACCCCGCGGGCAACTACCGGCGAACAAGCCGCCACAGCGACGTGACCTCGGCCGTGCGCGCTTCGAACAGAGGATCGTCGCGGTCCGATGCCTTCGGGTGCGTTGGCTTGGTGTCGAGCCGGTCCACCACCTTAAGCCCGGCCGCGGTGATGGCGGCCAGCAGATCGTCACGCGTCCGCAGCCCAAGGTGTTCGGCCAGGTCTGAGAGGACAAGCCAGGCCTCCCCGCCGGGCTCCAGATGGTCGGTGACCCCATTCAGGAAGCGGAACAGCATCCTGCTCCCGGGGTCGTAGACGGCGTTGTCCAGGCTGGAATGCGGCGTGGCCGGAATCCAGGGCGGGTTACACACGATGAGGGGTGCCAACCCGGGCGGGAACATGTCGGTCAGGACGGCCTCGGCACGATCGTCAACACCGAGGTTCCGGAAATTCTCGGCGGCGCAGGCGATGGCACGCGGTTCATTGTCCGTCGCCACCACGCGGTGGACGCCGCGGCGGGCGAGGACGGCAGCGAGCACCCCGGTGCCGGTTCCGACGTCGAACGCCAGCGTGTCAGAGGGCAGCGGTGCGGCGGCCACGAGATCCACATACTCACTCCGGGTGGGGAAGAACGTGCCGTAGTGCGGGTGGATGCGGTCCTGCAGGGCATCGACGTAGACGCCCGTCCGCCGCCACTCGTGGGCGCCGATGGCCCCCACGAGCTCCTGCAGGGACACCACAGAAGATTCGCTGAGGTCCCCGTACGCTTCGGCGGCGGCCTCCCGGATATCCGGTGCGCGGCGCAGCGGCACCACCGGCCCTGGATCAAGGGGAATCAGCAGCATGCCGAGAATGCGCGCACGGTGCGAGGCGGACTGGCGGTGCCGATAGAACTTTTCGGCCGGAGTTGCTGCGGTCTCTTTCTTTCCGGCGCCTATCCGCCGGTCCAGGGCATTGAGGATCTGCCGTGCGTTGTGGAAGTCACCGTGCCAGAGCATCGCGATCCCCTGGGACGCCATCCGGTTCGCATCATCGGCCGTGAGGGAGTCGTCGACTACTTCTACGCGGGTCGGCGCCGGTCTGCCGTTCGCCGACCGCCATCGCGCGGTCATGCTGACACCAGCCTCGGCCCAGGTCACGACGGCGGGATCATCCACCGCAGCTGTTCGCTCGGGCTTGAGGACCGGCGTCGGGATTCCCACGGGAGCTGGTGTATCGGTACTGATAGAGATCCATTCCAAGCGTCAGGGGAGCCGATCGGCGACTGACGATTGCGGCGGTGATCCACGACGGGGAAGGCGACGGCCCAGGTTTCCGGACCGTCATCCGGCCGCGAACCGAGCGTGGTTGATGGCCGCTGGAGCCATTCAACCTGCCTTCTCAGGATACAGGTGCGCCGCGGGTGGGAGGTCCAGCTGAAACCCCCTAGCCTTGGAACATCGGATCCAAAGGCTCATCAGCTGTTCCTGGGCTCCAGGGCCCGGTCAACATCCTTGAGCACCACCCCTCGAAAGGTATGCACC
This sequence comes from Pseudarthrobacter sp. CCNWLW207, assembly GCF_037203945.1. Lineage (NCBI taxonomy): Bacteria > Bacillati > Actinomycetota > Actinomycetes > Micrococcales > Micrococcaceae > Pseudarthrobacter > Pseudarthrobacter sp. CCNWLW207. Next base: position 415,608 of record NZ_JBBCBS010000001.1, read on the forward strand.
CATGCGGATACTCGTTGTCGGAGCCGGAGCCACCGGCGGGGCGTTCGGCACGCTCCTGCAGGAAGCGGGACGGGATGTCACATATCTTGTGCGGCCGCGCAAGCAGGAGGTCCTTCGCCGCGACGGGTTGCGCTTTATCTCCCCCACCGCTGACCGGACGCACCCGGTGCAGACCATTACCGCCCCGGACGGGTCGGACGGCTTCGATCTGATCCTCGTCACGGTCAAAGCCACCGCGTTCGACGGCGTACTCGGCGAACTGGGCGCTTTCGTGGGGCCTGGAACCAGCATCGTTCCCATCCTTAACGGCATGGCCCATGTGGACCGGCTCGAGCAGCAGTACCCGGGACAGGTGCTGGGCGGCCTGGCCCGGATCGTCGCCACTCTCGACGGCGATGTGGTCCGCCAGCAGGTGCCCCTCACTTCGCTCACGGTAGGTGGGCTGAACGGAAACCCTGTCCCCGCGGATGTTTCTGAGGCTCTGGACGTGCCCGGCGTCGATTTCTCGGTAGTTGACGACATAGTGGGCGCACTGTGGGATAAATGGGCATTTATCGCCGCCGCGGGGATCGTCAATTGCCTGTTCCGGGCGCCGGTGGGACGGATCATCGAGGCCGGCGGGCAGTTCAGGATTTTGGAGGCGATCAGCGAAACCGAAGCGGTGGCCGACGCGGCAGGGCATCCCGTTTCCGACGCCGCTCATGGACAGGCGGTGGGCATACTTACCGAGCCGGGATCGGCCTTCACTTCCTCCCTGTATCGGGACCTCAGTGCAGGGCTCCCTTCGGAGGCGGAGCACATCCTCGGCGACCTCGCACGCAGGGCCCGGGAGCTCAACGTTCCCACGCCGCTGCTGGACCTCACCCTCATCCAGATCAGGGCCGGCCTGCAGCGCTGAACCCTTCGGCGCAACTGCACGGAATGCAAGGAGCGAAGCCGGGCCTGCCCAGGATCCCACCCGCTCGGCCTAAGGAATTCACAGGTCCGCGGCCTACCATGGCCTTCATGAAAGCTGCCAGGGACGTCCGCTCAGCCGCCGTTGTGATTAACGCCGGGTCACGCCGAGGGGCGGCACCCGAACTTGCGGTGGACACGATGCGAAAGGCAGGCGTGCCGATCTCCGCCGTGCACCACGTGCTGTCCGGGGCAGACCTGGCCGGGACGCTGGACCGGGTGCTTGCAGACGGGCACGACCTTGTGGTTGTCGGCGGCGGCGACGGGACTGTGTCCTACGCCGCGGGCCGGGTTGCCGGCACCAACGTGATGCTCGGCGTTCTTCCGCTGGGCACCGCCAACGACTTCGCCCGTACGTTGGAGATCCCGAACAATCTCGCCGAGGCGTGCGCCACCGTCGCCGAGGGGAAGGTGGTGGACATCGACCTCGGCCGGGCCAACGGCGAGCCGTTCCTCAACGTCGCGTCCGTGGGCCTGTCGGTGGCGGTCACCGAAGCCCTCAGCCCCCGCCTGAAACGGATGATCGGGCCATTGGCCTACAGCATCGCGACGCTTCGGGCCTATGCCAGGCACCAGCCGTTCCGGGCCCGCCTCGAGTTTCCGGAAGGGGACCACGAGCCGATGGAGTTCGAGGACCTGCTTCAGGTGGCCGTCGGCAACGGCCGGCACTACGGCGGCGGCAACACGGTCTCCCCCACCGCCGGGATCGATGACCACATCCTTGACATCTACGCCATCCTGGCCGGCCCGCTCCGGGAGCACGTGAGTATCGCACGGCTGCTCAAGGATGGAAGCTTCATCAAACACGACCGGGTGCACCATCTGACCAGCCGACACGTCCGGCTAGTCACCGAGCCGCCGCTTTCGGTGAACCTCGACGGCGAAATCGCCACCACCACGCCGGCCGACTTCACCATCCAGCGAAACGCCGTCCACGTCGTGGTGCCCCAAAACAGCACCAGCGCCTTGTTCGACGGACCGGGCGCAGCGGACTGGCCGCCCGTGTGAAAGCCAGCGGCCGCCGTCGTACACTCACGACGGCGGCCGCTGGCCAGGTGCCAGCCTCCCCCTACTGTCCCGGCTTTACTGTCCCGGGGGCCGGTAGTTCGGCGTCTTCTTGGCGGCCTCGTCGATGTCCTCCACCGTCAGGAGCGGCTTCAGGCGGACGTTGACGGTCCCGGTCGAATTGATCAGCAGCGACAGTGCTGCAGCACTTGCATCGTCCGGCGCCTCAAAAACTCCAAGGACGTCGTAGTAACCAAAGGCGTAATAGAAGCTCTCCAGCGATCCGCCCACAGATTTGAGAGCCTCCGTCAGGGCATCACGCCGCTTGGTACCGCCTTCCTGCATGAGCCCCTTGATCCCGTTGCCCACATACGTCGCTTCAAACAGATACTTCGGCATGGTCATTCCTTTCCTGGATTTCTATCCCGTCGGCTGTTCATCGCGCCGAGTGCAATCAACGCCGTCATTTTTACGCAGCAACACGCCATGGAGGAGGTACGGACTACCGCGACCACCAGCGGGCACACTCGTATCCCGGGTGCCTGTGGTGCAGGATGACATCCACACAGAATCCTCCTCACCTGGCTCCATCGCCGTGCAGGAGCGGCCCAGATCCGGCCCCTTATCCCGTGGAAACGGGGTGGATGACCCCGCTAAAGCAGACGTTATTCCTCGGGCTACGGGCAGTCAATACTCGGGGATAACGTATGGGTCCCACCCAGTCCCCCTGCGGGAATTCAACCGATGCATAACCCTTATAGCGGGAAGGATGTGCTGGTCTTCCTAGCGCGTGCGGGGGCTTGTATGCTGTGGATCGGAGAGCCGGGAAGCCTGGTCGGCCCGTGGGCAGTGCCCGCGGAACGCCCTTGGCGGCCGCCTCGGGTGTTCGCTTGATGACCTGAGGAGCGGACGGCTCATGAATGCAGTAACACCTGTCATTGAAACTCTCGGACTCGCCAAGGATTTCGGCAGGACAGGCAGCCGTCATGGCTCTGTCTGATGAGGAGCGCAGGCGCCTTGAAAAGCTGGAAGAGGAACTGGCCGCAAGCGATCCGGACCTGGACCGGGAGTTACAGGGCGGTTTATCCAGGTACCGGGCATCCGCCCGGACTATCTACGGTTTACTGACCACTCTCGTTGGCTTCGCCTTGGTCATTGCCGGAATCATTACACAGCTCGCGGTCATCGGCGTCGCTGGTTTCCTGCTGATGGTCGCGGGAGTCAACTGGTTCCTCCACAGTCTGCACATGGGAGACACGACCGGGCACCAGACATGAAACCGTACATGCGGAGGACGAATACGTCGCCGTGGGCCTTAAATCGGTGACCTACCAATGAAAGTACTGATCATGACATTGGGGACGCGCGGTGACGTCCAGCCGTTCATAGCCTTGGCCCAGGGATTGCTCACTGCCGGGCATCAGGTGACGCTCGCCGCGCCGCAACGGTTCGCCGGATTCGTCGCCGGTCACGGGGTGCCCTTCGCCGGAGTGGATGACGGCCCGATGCGGTTGATGGACGACCCGGCAATTGCGGGTGTGATCGAGGGCCGGATGCGTGCCCGGCTGCGACAGGTCCGGACCATGCCGGCGATGTTCACCCAACTGCTCGCCGACTGCTGGACCGTCGCTTCGCACGGCGCGGGAGCCGGCGCGGATGTTGTGGTGCACAACGGCCAGATCATCGCCGGGCAGCACGTGGCCGAGAAGCTCGGTATCCCGGCGGTGCTTGCTCTCCCCATGCCGGTGTACGTTCCGACCAAAGAGTTTCCGTGGCCGGCCGTGGGCCTGCCATCCTGGCTGCCTGCCTCGGCAAATCGGGCCACGTTCGCGGGGATGAAGGCCGTGGAGGCAATGTTCGGCAGGGTCGTTGACCGGTGGCGCGAAGACACCCTCGGTCTCCCGCGCCGCCGTGGACGGCACGACCCGCTGCGCCGGCCGGACAACGGCCAGGCTCCGGTGCTGCACGCTTTCAGTCCCTCGGTGCTGCCTCCGCCGGAGGACTGGCCGGGATCGGTGCACACCACCGGCTACTGGTTCCTACCGCTCTCGGACGAGGCCCTGCCTCCGCACATCGAGGACTTCCTCGGATCGGGCGACCCGCCGGTGTTCGTCGGATTCGGTTCAATGTCCGGCAGGGACCCCGCGCGCGGCACCGCCTTGGTCCTGGAAGCCGCACGTCGGGCAGGGAAACGCCTGGTGATCGGCGCGGGTTGGGGCGGACTGGACAGCAGCATACAAGCTGACGACGTTCTTGGTGTGGGCGATGTGGACTACATGAGACTGTTCCCGCGCATGGCTGCGGTAGTACACCACGGGGGCGCAGGCACAGTCGGTACCGCATTCGCCTCCGGGCGGCCGCAAGTAGTGTGCCCGTTCGTCGCCGACCAGCCATTCTGGGCCCGGCTGGCGCACCACCGCGGTGTCGCTCCCGCACCACAGCCGCAAAGCCATCTCACGGCCGGAGGCCTCGCCTCCGCCATAACCACCGCCACCACAGATCCCGATATGGCACGCGCCGCCGAAGAGTTGGGCCAGCGTGTACGCGCCGAGGATGGAATCTCCGCTGCAGTGGCCGCACTGGAGCGCATTGCGGCGCCATAGGGTCGGGGCGCAGTGGTGCGAGGCTAGCCGATGATGGGTCGTTCTTCCGGGAGTTGGTAGAGGCGTGGGCGGGATGACAGGGCCAGAGCGGAGGCGACTGTGATGGTGCCGATACGGCCTGTGAACATGAGAGCCATGAGTACCCACTGGGCGTTGACTGGCAGGTCGTAGGTGATTCCGGTGCTGAGGCCCACGGTGGCAAACGCAGAAATTGATTCGAAGAGGACTCTCTCTAGGCTGTGGTCGGTGAACATGAGGAGCAGCAGCGTGCCGGTGACGACCGCGGCGACTCCTAGGAGTGCGACGGAGAGGGCCTGGCGCTGGGCGGAGGCGCTGATGGAGCGGTGGGCGATTGTAACTTCGTCTCGGCCCCGGATCTCGTTCCAGATGGCGAACCCCAGGACCAGGAACGTGGTGATCTTGATGCCGCCGGCGGTGCCGGCGCTGCCGCCGCCGATGAACATCAGGACATTGGTGATCATGAGGGTCTCAGGGGCGGCGGAGCCGTAGTCGATGCTGTTAAAGCCCGCTGTACGCGGGAAGACACTCCCGGCCAGGGTCGCGAGGAGTTTCCCGCCGAACGACATGGGGCCGAGGGTTTCGTCCCGATTCCATTCAAAGGCGGCGAAGAGGGCACAGCCGGCGGCCAGGAGCAGCAGGGTACCGAAGACGGTCAGGCGGAGGTGGACGGTCCAAGCTTTCATCCTGACACCCCCTGTGAGGAGGGCGATGAGCACGGGGAATCCGAGGCCTCCAGCGATCACCGCCAGGCAGATCGGGACAATGATCCAGGGGTCGTCGGCGAAGCTGATCAGGCTGTCACTGTAGAGGGCGAAGCCGGCATTGTTAAACGCCGAAACAGCGTGAAAAGTCCCGTGCCATAGGGCTGTGCCCGGATTGTCGTCATAAGCAAACCAGAAGCGGATCGTAAGAACGGCGGCGGTTGCGGCTTCGAAAACCACCATGATTCTGGCGACCCGGAAGAGGACGGAGCGGACGTCGCCAAAGTTCAGGGTGTGCGTTTCGGACTGTGCGACGAGCTGGCCCCGCAGCCCGATGCTTTTGCGCACCAGCAGCGCCAACAAGGTTGCCAACGTCATGATGCCGAATCCGCCGGCTTGTATCAGCCCGAGAATCACGGCGTGTCCGAAGGGCGACCAGAACGTTGGGGTGTCGACGGTGATCAGTCCTGTGACGCAGACAGCCGAAACGGCGGTGAACAGGGCAGGAAGTACCGGGTCCGCCTCTGCCGCCGAGCGGGCGGCAGGCAGCATCAGGAGTACGGAGCCCAGAAGAATCACGGCGAGGAAAGCCAGAGGTACTGAACGGACAGGATGCAGCAGCCCGCGCCCGATACTGTCGCCTTGGGCCCTGATCCGAGACTGAACGCGCTGGCCGCCATTCAAGGGGGCGTCATTACGGATCTTCAGCCCCTTTTCTCTTCCGCTGGCCCTCACCCGGGCACCTCCTCGGCTTCTGCTGCAACGTTGCGGATACCCGGGAACGGAGTGCTCTGGCCACGCCGCGCACCGGGGCTACGCGCTCTGATGCCGGCATAGGTTGGTCCTTTGCTCTTGGTGGCCCGTCCTTGCCTGTACCGGTCAGTGACCCGGCCGGACTGCCGAGACCATCACGGAGCGTAGCACCGGAAATCCGGGACGCTGCCGGATCCCTGGAAGTCTTGACGAATCCTTAACGCCGACAGTTTCGGGGCACTGAACACGGACAGGTCTGGTCCGGGTGGTTGCGTTCACGTCTGGCCTGGATCAGGTTTTGCTGGTCTTCCTAGCGCCTTCGGGGGCTTGTATGCTGTGGATCGGAGAGCCGGGAAGCCTGGTCGGCCCGTGGGCAGTGCCCGCGGAACGCCCTTGGCGGCCGCCTCGGGTGTTCGCGTGATGACCTGAGGAGCGGACGGCTCATGAATGCAGTAACACCTGTCATCGAAACTCTCGGACTCGCCAAGGATTTCGGCAGGACACGGGCACTGGACGGCCTGGACCTGAGCGTCGCCGCCGGTGAAATCCACGGGTTTTTGGGCCCGAACGGTGCGGGCAAATCCACGACCCTGAGGATTCTCCTGGGCCTGATCCGCCCGACCGCCGGAACGGCCCGGGTATTCGGCATGGACCCCTGGACCGACCCCGTCCGAACCCATCGGGACATCGCTTATGTCCCGGGCGATGTAAGTCTGTGGCCCAACCTTTCCGGCGGGGAAGTCATCGACCTGCTCACCGGCCTGCGCGGCGGTGCCGACGAAGCCCTCCGCCGTGAGCTCATCGAGGAGTTTGAGTTCGACCCGCGGAAGAAGGCGCGGACCTACTCGAAAGGCAACCGGCAGAAGGTTGCCCTGATAGCGGCGTTCGCCCGCCCGGCGCGCCTGTACCTGCTTGATGAGCCGAGCGCCGGACTGGATCCGGTGATGGATGCCGTGTTCCGGCGCGAGATCGAAAGGGTCAGCAGGGACGGGGCCACCGTTCTGCTCTCAAGCCACATCCTCAGTGAAGTCGAACAGCTGAGCGACAGGATCACCATCATCCGGTCGGGAAAAGCGGTGGAGAGCGGGACACTGGGTGAACTCCGTCACCTGAAGCGTACGCATTTTCGGGTCACCGGCCTGGCTGAGCCCGCGCGGCTGGCGGCGTTGGCCGGTACGCACGGCGTGAGCATCGACGGCGGTTCCGCCGAGTTCGACGCGGACGCCGCCGATCTGGGTGCTGTCCTGGCCGGCATCGCCGAGCCGGGGATCAGCGGACTATCAGTGGCTCCGCCGTCCCTCGAGTCCTTGTTCCTGCGCCACTACAGTGACCGCAACGAAAGCGAGGTGCGGTGATGCCCGGCGTGCTTCGGCTGGCCTTGTTCCAGGCGCGCAGGGACCGGGTGACACTGCCCGTCTGGATCATGGGCATCACACTGCTGGGGTTTGCGACGTCGAGCGCTGTCGTCATCCAGTTCGGTGATGAGGCCTCGCAGGCAGCGATCCTCACTTTGGCGGCCTCGAACCCGGCATTCCTCTTCCTCCGCGGCGTGCCTGACGGGACGGGCGTGGGGGCGGTGGTGTTCTTCCAGGGTTTCGCGTTCACGGCCGTGTTGGCAGGACTGATGAGCACATTTCTGGTTGTGCGGCACACCCGCACCGATGAAGAGCTCGGACGGGCCGAACTCCTGGGCGCCGTTCCTCTTCCGCGGGCAGCTTCCCTGACCGCGACGCTTGTGTTGGGAACGGTGGCGAACCTGCTGCTGGCAGTATTCCTTGCCGCCGGATTCGTCGCGGCCGGATTGGAACTTCCGGGCGCCGCATGGGCGGGGGCCGCCGTCGGCGCCGTCGGTGCCTGCTTTGTGGGCCTGGCCGCGGTCACCGCCCAGGTCCTGCCCTCGGGCCGGAGCGCGAACGGTGCGGCCGCAGGCCTGGTGGGGGCGGCATATCTGCTCCGGGGTGCCGGGGACGCGCTGGGGACTCCGGCGGCGGACCTGTTGCACGTCACGAGTGCATGGCCGTCGCTGCTCTCGCCCATTGGCTGGGGACAGCGGTCGCGGCCGTTCACCAGCCCGGACCTGTCGGCGCTGCTGGTACTTATCGTCGGCGCGCTGGCACTGGGTGCACTGGCCGTGCTGATCCGTCGGCGGCGGGATGTGGGCGCCAGCCTTCTGCCCCAGCGCGACGGCAGGGAGCGGGCCGGAGCCGGGGGCACCTCATTCGTGGGCCTGGCCTGGCGCCTGCAGCGCTCAACCCTAGCTGGATGGTGTGTCGGGGCCGCGACACTGGGCGCCGTGGCGGGCGCTCTGGGGCCCTTGGTTTCCGAGACGGTCTCCAGCGTGGCACCCCTGAAGGAACTCATTTCCCGGCTCGTACCCGGTGGCCAGGCAGGGCTGATTGACGTGTTCGTTACGGCCTTGCTGGGCATTGCAGGGGTGTTCGCTGCGGCCGCCGGCATTCAGGCGGTGCTGCGGATGCGCGCAGAGGAGGCCGAAGGCAGGTCCGAGGTGCTGCTCTCCGCCCCGGTGGCCCGGGCCCGTTGGCTCGGTGCGAACCTGTTCACTGCCGCGGCCTCGGCCACCGTTGTCGCTGGAGTGGCAGGAGTCGCTGCCGCCGTCGGCCTGGCACTGTCAGGGACGGCGGCCGACGGACCCGCGGGGTCCCTGGTTTCAGCGGCGCTGGCGCACGTTCCCGCTGCCCTCGTGTTCCTGGCGGCCGCCTCGCTGGTGTTCGCGTTCGCACCGAGGCTCAGTATCCTGCTCGGCTGGGGGATGCTTGCGGCCGGACTCGTCCTGGGCGAATTTGGGGAACTCTTCGGGCTTCCGGTGTGGCTGCAGGACGTTAGTCCGTTCCGTCACTCGTCCGCGATGCCCGTGGAGTCCTTCAACCTGACCGGCGCCCTGGGCTTGACGGTCACTGCCGCGGCCTTGGCTGCCCTGGCTGCCTACTTCATCCGGCGCCGCGACGTCACCACATGAAATGGCTGGCCCGTCCATGAACGATCACCCAAATCCGCCCCGCGGGTCTACGGTCCTTGGACGGGGAAGCTACGCCGAGGCGCTTCGCATCAGGGCGATTCTGCGCAAGGAAACTGTCGGTGGCGCATTGATGCTCGGCGCGGCCGCTACCGCAGTGTTCTGGGCGAACTCGCCCTGGGCCGAGAGCTACTTTTCGCTCCGGAACCATAGGATCGGCTATGGACCCTGGCACCTGGAGCTCAGCCTCGGAGCCTGGGCCGCCGATGGGCTGCTGGCAATCTTTTTCTTCCTCGTCGGGCTCGAACTCAAACGGGAGTTCGTAGCCGGGGACCTGCGACAAATCCGGACATCCGTGGTGCCAGTTGCCGCCGCCATCGGCGGAGTCGCTGTCCCCGCAGGGATCTATACACTCATCAACCTCTCGAGCCCGGAGGTCCTGCGCGGCTGGGCGATTCCCACGGCAACCGACATCGCCTTCGCCCTGGCCGTCCTGGCCGTCATCGGCTCCCACCTGCCGAGCGCCCTCCGGATCTTCCTTCTGACCCTGGCGGTGGTTGATGACCTGATCGCGATCACTATAATCGCAATGTTCTACTCCGGTGACCTTCAGCCCGTCCCACTGTTGGTGGCCTTGATCCCGCTCGGTGTCTACGCGTTCCTTGCCCAAAAATACCGATGGTTTTTTGGGCACCGGCAGGCAGCAGCCTGGTTGATCCTGCTGCCGCTGGGTACCGCCACGTGGGCCCTGGTGCACGCATCAGGCATCCACGCCACTGTCGCTGGGGTGCTGTTGGGTTTTGCTGTCCCCGTCATCCGTACCCGGGCCGGCGACGGTGCAGGCGCCGGCCCCGGACTGGCGGAAACGTTCGAGCGCCGCTTCCGCCCCATCTCCACCGTCATCGCCGTGCCGGTCTTCGCGTTTTTCTCTGCCGGTGTAGCCGTCGGAGGCTTGGACGGCCTGGCAACGGCACTGAGCGGCCCGGCCGCCGTCGGCATTATCCTTGCCCTTGTCCTGGGCAAACCCATAGGTATCCTCGGAACCACCTGGATTCTCACCAAGGCCACCCGGGCCCGGCTGGACGATTCCCTCAGATGGATCGACGTCTTCGGGGTTTCCGTCCTGGCAGGCATAGGATTCACTGTCTCGCTGCTGGTAGCTGAACTGAGCTTCGGACTCGGAAGCACCCACTACGGCCACGCCACAATAGGCATCCTGACCGCATCCCTGATCGCCGCCCTGCTGGCCGCCGCGGTTCTTGGCGCCAGGAACCGCCAATACCGGCTGGCAGAAGCCGACGAGGAAATCGACTCCGACCACGACGGCGTACCGGATGTCTACCGCCAGGACCACAGGCCCTGACTCGGGGGCAGCGAACCGACCCGGCCCCCGACGTACGGTCCTGGGGGCTACTTCGTGTCCGGTTCGCCCGGGTGACGGTGCCTATGGTGCAGCGCGTAGCTGTCGAACACCGCGGACGACGTTGATCCTGAATGGCCGAATTTACCGCGCAGGACCTCCGCAAGATCGTCGAGCGCCGCGTGCAGCATCCGACCGGCGAACTGCAGTTCAGGGCTTTTGCTGCCCTGGGCCTCCGACGCCAGGTGGTGGGCGTAGGCAACCGTGGCCGGTAGGGAACCCCGCTTCTCCACCTCGTGGAAGTAGTAGGTCTCGTGGAAGGACAGCAGGTCAATGCTCACGGAAGCCACGGCTCTGGCAATTGATTCCAGGAGCCCGGCCGCATGCCTCGGATCCAGCGAGGCCACGCCCGCTGGACCTGCAGCCTCCCTGAACAAGTTCAGCTGGTGGGCCAGGGCCCGGCGACGGCTGAGGGCCGGGTACGTCTGCAAGATCCAGGAGACCGTTGCGGTCAGCAAACCGAATCCGGTCACTGCCTGGGAGGCGGCAACCAGCCGCAGCAGCGGATGCGCTGCCACGATTTCACCAAAGCCCACAGTGGAGAGGGTCACCAGGGATATATAGAGCGCTTCGGCAAAGTCAGCCCGCTGCGGAACGCCGACTCCATACACAAAACCCTCCGGTAGGTGGGGCAAGTACAGCAGGGCCCAGCCGATGGCTGCCAAGCCCGCCCAAGCACCGATGACAGCAGCCATCGCCAAGGGTGCGGCGATGGTGGAGGCCCGGCCGCGCAGTCTTTTCGACAGCAGCCAGAAGCCGCGCATGATCGTACGGCCTACAGGACCGGAACCGTGCGGATAAAGGAGCGTGTGAAAGACGTCGGCGAGCATCAGCAAAATCAGCCCGGCCCCCACGACTGTCCAGACCACGTCTCCCAAGTTCATGCCTCATCTTAGAGGCGTCACCGCCTGCGCCTGCCACGTCTTCTGGCGAACAGGGCGAGCAGCCGACCGTCCCGGGGCAGACGCCCGGACTCAGCACCACCCGCTGTTGGCATCCACTGACCAAGGCCCGGCCGTTCCACGTTGATTGCGTTCGCGCGAGTGCCGGCGGGATCATGGGATTGGGACAGCGCACTGCCCTACGGCTGACTCAACATTTGGAGTGGTTCCCATGCCTGAACGTCACATCAGGGTCCAACGTCGTATGTCTGCGCCCACGGGTTCCGTCTGGGCCCTGTACGCCGACTTCCCGAATCTCGCGAAGCACTGGGACGGCCTCAAAGCCACGAGAGCCATCAGCGACCAAACCATGGGCTTGGGCGCCCGGCGCCGCGTGGACCTGAAACCGATGGGCAGCATGGAGGAAACCGTCACCATCTGGGAGGAGGGCCGCAGGATGGACACCCACAACCAGCCGAGCGTGTCCGTGCCGTTCAAGCGGGCCGAGTCCACGCTCATCCTCAAGCCCGACGGCGACGGGACCCTGGCCACCTTCGACTACCGCTATGTGCCCCGGGGCGGCCCCCTCGGCCGGCTCACCGGACCGCTGATCGACAAGATGCTGACGGCGACCTTCACCGACATGCTGGCCGCCACCGAGAAGGCCGCCCGCGCGAACGGGTAGCGGCTTCCAGAAGCTGCGCGCCGCCGTCGTACCTCCCTGTTTGCCTGCCGCCACGGCCGGTCCGCGAAGCTGATTCCGGCACCTCGCCCGTGCACGTAGCACGTTCGTTCAGCGGGTAAACTTATGGAGGAATTGTTCGGCCCGCAGAGCCCGGTTCCATCCCCCTCCTCCTTGAATGGAACCCTTTCCCATGTCCTCCGCGACTTCCGCGCCGGCTGCCCAGCGTTTCCCGCTGGCCGCCATGATGGTCCTTGCCGCCATCGCCTTCACCGCCATCACTACCGAACTCCTCCCCTCCGGCCTGCTCCCCCAGATCAGTACCGGCCTGAATGTCTCCGAACCGGTGGCCGGATACCTCGCTGCCGCCTACGCCGCCGTCATCGTCATCACCGTGGTGCCAGCCGCCCGGTTGCTGGGCAAGGTGCCGCGGCGGCCGCTGCTCGTGGCGCTCGTCCTGACATTTACCATCAGCAACGCCTTGGTGGGCCTGGCCCCCGACTTCACCGCCGCGATGTTCGCCCGGCTGGTGGGTGGCCTCGCCCACGGACTGCTCTGGACCAGCATGGCCCCGTATGTTGCCCGTGTGGTCCCTGCCGACAAAGTGGGCAAGGCGCTGGCCATCGTCTTCAGCGGCAACAGCCTGGGCCTGGCCATCGGCGCGCCGATCGGGACCGCGCTGGGCACGTTCCTCGGCTGGCGCGCGGCATTCCTTGCCCTCGCCGGCTTCGGCCTGGCCCTCGCCGTCCTCGGGTTCTTCCTGCTGCCGTCCGTCCGGCGCGTAGCCGGCGAGGCCCGCCCGTCGATGCGCGCGGCCATCGCCCAGCCCGGCGTGAAGCCGGTGGCCATCGCCTGGCCGCTGCTGGTCCTGGCGCACTTCGCGCTCTTCACCTACATCGCCCCGTACATCCGCGACGCCGGCCTGCCCGATTACGCCATCACCCTCTCCCTCACAGTCCTGGGCGTCTCCGGCCTGGTGGGCATCTGGATCGCCGGGCTCACTGTCGATTCCCACCCGCGCCGCTCGCTGTTAATTACGACGGCGGCAATCGCCGTTTCGATGCTGCTCTTGCCGTTTGTGGGCGGCAGCCTTGCCTTCGCCCTGGTGCTGATGAGCGTTTGGGGCGCCGGGCTCGGTGCTATCGGCATCTACAATCAATCGGCCATCCTCCGGGCCGGCCGCGAGAACAAGGACGCCGCGAACGGGCTGACTGTCCTGACCATCCAGCTGGGCATCACCATCGGTGCGCTCTACGGTTCAGCTGCCTTGGTGGTGGCGGGTCCTTTGCTAGTGCCCGCCGCCGCGGCCCTGCCGGTCATCGCGGCACTGGTGATCGCCTGGGCCGGAAAGACGGCTGCGTACCCGCCGGGCCCGCGCGAGTCTATATGGAAGAGCCCGCGGCCGGTTGAGGAGCGGGCCGGCACGCAGTAAGTGGACCACCACGCGCGGACGGGCCTTCGGCACGGCCTGCCAGATCATTAACTCGTGTGGGTAGCCAATCCCCCGCCGGCATCTACAGAGGGAACGGCTTTACCGGAAGAAGAGGTAGAAGACCACTGCAAGGCCGGGGATGAGGGCCTGTCCGATGGCACTGAGGAGTAGACGCTTCTCCGTGATCCACAGCCAGATGCCGAGGATGAACTGACTCGCGCAACAGAAGATAACGATTGCCGATCCACCGGCGGCATTGCCGGAAAAGTTCACCATCCACAGCCCTGAGGCGATTCCCAGCCCAAAGGCGATGTTGTAGGCGCCGATGTTCATCGCCCACATGCGCACGGCGGCAACGTCCTCGGGTTTGATCAAAAAGAGCCGGTAAAAGCGGCGATCGCCGTGGAAGAAAATCTCCAGCAGGCCGACGCCGATCAGGGCAAGGGCCGTGGCCCCGGCAATAATCTGACTGACTAGATTCATCGTCGCCTCCCATGCCAAGGCCGGACATCCCGCTGACTTTCCGTGCAGAATACGCCGTTGAGGCAAAGTCCTTCAAGGGATCCACCGGCCAGCTCGGGATCCCGGTCTTGCGACGCTCAGGGCGGCGGTTCTGCCGGACTGCGCTCTGGTGCCATGGCCATCGTGCCCGCAGCCCAGGGTTATGAAGGCGGAATCTGGAGAAGCCAGCCTAGGGCCTCATCGCGGGAGGTGAAAAAGCGCGTGGGACACGGCAGGGCCTGCCGTTCGATGGTGAAGTTGGCAATGACCCGGTCCACAGGACTGGAGCCAAGCAAGGCAATTCGCGAAGCGGCACTGGGAATCTTGAACACGTCCCTGGCCTGCCGGGTGACGGCTTTAGTCCTCCCCATGTCCACCAACATCGGGTATTCGGAGCCGTCGGTAATTTCAGTCAACCTTGCCATGGCCGCGTGCACGTCAACGCCGTCCAGGACGATCCCGGGTTTCCAGACAAGGTGGATGATTCCGTCGGCACCGAGTTCTATGGTGCCCTTGCCGCCATCAACTGTGATTGGTTCCATTTCTGCTCCCCCAGCATCTACTACCAGCCAAGCTTAACGGGCGAAGGCCTGCCCTCCCCTTGAAGGGTCGGGCAGGCCCACGTTGTTTGTTAGGCGAACTCCGGTATTTCCGCAGGCACAAACGCCGCCTTGAGGACCGCGACGGCCTGTCCTATAGCGGCCGTAGCTGCGTGTGTTTCATGCATCGAATTGACCATGACGAAGTCGTGGACGATTCCGCCGTAGCGGACCTGGGTCACCGGGACCGAGGCTGCCCGCAACTTGGCGGCGAAAGCCTCGCCTTCGTCCCGCAGCACGTCGGCTTCCGCGGTGATGACCAATGCCGGTGGGAGCCCGGCGAGCTGTTCGGTGGTTGCGCGAAGCGGGGAAACTGTGATTTCTGCGCGTTCAGCCTCGCTGGTGGTGTATTGGTCCCAGAACCATTTCATGCCGTCGAGGGAGAGGAAATAGCCGTCGGCGAACTCTTGGTAGGACGCGGTGTCGAAGTTTGCGTCGGTGACGGGATAGAACAGCACCTGCTGGTTGAACGAGACATCACCCCGTTCCTTCGCCATGAGGGTCAAGGCGATGGCCATGTTTCCACCTACGGAATCCCCGGCCACGGCCATCCTCGAGCCGTCCAGCCCCTTGTCAGCCCCATTGGCAGCCACCCACTGCGCTACCGCATAACTCTGCTCGTTTGCCACCGGGTATTTTACGTCCGGAGACCGATCGTACTCGGGGAACACCACAGCGGCTTCGGCCCCGACCGCCAGGTCACGCACCAGCCGGTCGTGAGTGTGGGCACTGCCGAAGACCCACCCTGCACCGTGGGTGTAGAGGACCACCGGAAGGGTCCCGGTACTCCCCTTTGGCCTGACGATGCGCGTCCTCACAGACCCGGTAGGTCCACCCGGTACGGTAATCCATTCCTCGTCGATCTCGGGTTTCCAGATCTCGCTGTCTTGGACGCCGTCGACGGCTTTCCTGCCTTCCTCAGGTTTGAGCTGGTACAGGAAGGGCGGCTCGCTGGTGGCGTCCACGAATGCCTGGGCCTGCGGTTCGAGAGAGATGTTATGCGGGTTTCCGCTCATGATGTGTCCTGTCTGTTTGTTCGAAGAAGGGGGCAAATCAGGCCAGCTCGTCGATGGCGTCCGTGATGAACTTCGCCACCTCTTCCGGGTGCGTCATCATGACCAGGTGGGGAGCGTCGAGCTCGAGGATCCGGCGCGCCTTGGCGCGCTTGTAGCCAAAGCGTTCGACGTCCGGGTTGATGGTGTGGTCGGCACTGGAGACGATGCCCCAGGCGGGCTTGGTCTT
Organism: Pseudarthrobacter sp. CCNWLW207; assembly: GCF_037203945.1. NCBI lineage: Bacteria > Bacillati > Actinomycetota > Actinomycetes > Micrococcales > Micrococcaceae > Pseudarthrobacter > Pseudarthrobacter sp. CCNWLW207. The sequence goes on from NZ_JBBCBS010000001.1 coordinate 431,376, forward strand.
CCAAGCGGCTACGGGCGCAGCCTCGCTGAAGGCCACAGCCGAGAGCGGCCGTTGTGAAACAGCCAGTACGCGGCTTACCTCCTTGGGCACCCCCGCCGCGAAAATGTCGGGGAAGGCTTCGGGCTTCACGGCGACGTCAGTGCCTGGGTCCGAGCCGTCGATGGGATACGGCGAATACACGAGGTTCGCTGCCAGATCCGAATCCGGGAATCCTCCTTGAAGGGCGCCAAGGCTTTCACCCTCGTCCAGGGCGTAGCCGGCGACATAGACGAGGCCAACCACGTTCTCGGCTACGCCTGCAACCGTGATAACTGCACCGCCATAGGAGTGGCCGGCGAGGATGACCGGACCGTCAATCTGTTCAACGAAGGACCTTATGTAGGCGGAATCTCCGGTGAGGCTGCGGTTGAAGACTGGCGGAACAGCTACCTCGTATCCCTCGTCGAGCAGCGCGCGGGTAACGGGCGCCCAGCTCGCCGCATCGGCAAAGGCGCCGTGCACCAGGACGATGGTGGGGGTTGTGGACATGGGATTCTCCTAGTGTTTCGTGATGACGCGGAGTGGAGGGCTGTCTTGGCCCCTTGACAGTCCACCGCATTGGCGTGGAGGGCACCATGAAGAAAGGACGCAGAACTGGACTTTTACCAACCGCGGCTAACCTTAGGTACTGGTGGCCACGTGGATGTATGTCATGCGGCGCACACTTCGCCTGCATTGGCAGACACTTCCGCTGGATGGATTCCGTTCCGAAGGGTGGCAGTGTGTCTGTCGATAAGTCATTGGCAACGCCGGCCGGGTCGTCTGCCGGGTCCTCCGTGCAGTCCTTGGGCTCTTTGCTGCGTGAGTACCGCGAGAGATCGATTTTGTCCTTGGAGCATCTCGCAGAGCTCTCAGGTGTCAGTGACCGAACCATCAGCGACATCGAACGAGGTGTCAGCACGGCCCCGCAGCGTCGCACCCTCGTGGCGCTCGTCGCAGCGCTGAAGCTCACCGATGCTGAACAGAATGAGTTCCTGCGGGCTGCCCGGGTCGGAAGGAGCACGGTGGTAGCCGTCGGCAGGTCGGCGACCCTGGAACCCCGCCGTCTCCCGGATTTTACGGGCCGCACTTCCGAGATGGCAAAACTCCTGACGTTCATCGAGGTGGAGCCCACAGCAGCGCATACCGTAGCGCCGGTCGCCATCCTCCATGGCGCCCCCGGAATGGGCAAGACCGCGATGGCAGTCGAAGCCCTGCACCGTCGGCAGGCGAAGCACGCGATGGCCTTTTTCGTGGACCTCAATGGGTTGGATGCCTTTCCACTGACACCTTTGCAAGTCCTTCAAACGCTGCTCAAGCAAGCTCTTCCAGCTGGCCAGCAGGTTCCAAAGACCCTGGATTCGGCCGCATCACTGTGGCGCGAAATTTCGGCAGACTCACCGGTGGCGGTCCTACTGGACAATGCCGCCAGTGAAGCCCAGGTTCGTCCGGTCCTGACAACCGGGCACAAGGGCGTTGTGGTCGTGACATCCCGACGCAGCCTTGCCGGGCTTGAAGGAGTACGCAGATTTCCGTTGGGACCCCTCCCGCCGCAGGACAGCGAAGCTTTGCTGGCTGAAATAGTCACTCCGGGCCAGCGGGAGAACTCGCTTCGGCACTTGGCCGTCCTGTGCGACCACATTCCGCTGGCATTGCGGATCGCAGGGAACCGACTGGCCAGTCAGCCCGCTTGGACGGTGGGCGACTTCCTTGATCGCCTCAGGTCCGAGGAACGCCGGCTGCGTGCCCTGGTGGCCGGCGACCTCGCAGTGGAGGCCGCGTTCAGCCTGTCTTACGGGCACCTGAACGAGGAGCGCCAACGCCTGTTCCGCAATCTCTCCCTCCTCAAGGGGGCCACTTTCAGTGCCCCGCTTGCCGGTGCCGCGATGTCCGGCACAAACTCCGTTGACCCCGACGGCGGCGCGGACGTCGAGGAAGGTTTGGACGAGCTGGTGGACCTGGGACTTGTTCAGGCGCTCACCGGTAACCGGTACCGTCTTCACGACTTGCTGAGGCTGTACGCCGCCAGCCGGTTGCGCGCAGAAACAAGCGCCGAAAAGGTCGCAGCCCACCGGGCACACCTTCGCGCGTGGCTCTTGACGAGCACGGTAAATGCCGGCAACTGGTTCGAACCTCATCCCGTGTCCGTGCTTATTAGCGGCACCCAGGGGGCACAATTCAGCAGCTCAGCGCAGGCACGGCACTGGCTCCAGTCCGAGACCACGGATTGGTTTGGCGCCTATCAAGAGGCGGTCACGAGGCACGAACATCAGGACGTGGTAAAGGTTGCCCAATCCCTTCACTGGTTTGCCGGCATCTGGGAAACATGGGGAAACTGGCATCGGCTTTTCGCCGATTCCGCGGCGTCTGCGGCCGCGCTGCGGGACAAAACCCTTATTTCGGCCCACCTTGGGTACCTCTCCTTTGCCTACAACAACGAGCGCATGGACCCTGAACGCGCCCTTCGCACCGCACATCTTGCCCTCGATGCCGCCGTTGATATCAACAGCACCGCCCAGCAAGGATGGGCACATCTGTATATTGCCCTGAGCCAGCGCGGTCTCGGGAAGATCCCCGAAGCGATGACCAGCGCCGAGCAGGCCATCTCCCTCTTCGAGGCAGTGGGCGAGATCGAGGGCCAGGCACCGGCGTTGATGCTCAAGGGAAGCATCCATCAAGCCTGGGGCCAGCTCGAGACTGCTGTTGAAGTCGCTACGGGACTCCTGGCCCTTATCAGGAGCAGCAGGATGCCAGCCAACGTTGCTGACTTCATCGAGTTCTACACGCTGCAGTTGTTATGCGGGGTCCTGCATGACCTGCAGCGTTATGAGGAATGTATCGAGGTCGCAGGCGAAGCCCTTGCAGTGGCTGAACAGATGGAATGGCACCTCGGCCGGGCGTCAGCCCTGTACCACAGGGGCAAAACGTACGATGCCCTGAACAGGCACTCACTCGCTGCCCAAGATCTCTCCCGAGCGCTCGGGCAGGCCGTTACGGCCGGAGATAAACGGCTGGAAACTGCCATCCGGCAGATGGCCGGCGAGATGAAGGATAAGTTGGCAGCCGTCCGCGGCGATTCCTGAGCAAGCGGTTCTCCGGTCTGCAGTGCGGGCGCTGCTGCCGGCGAGGCCTACCGGTCGGTCTTGACCACCGTGAACAGTACTGCGGAATCCTCTTCGGCTTCGAGGCTGTGCAGGCCTTGGGGCACGATCAGGAGGTCGCCCGTTTTGCCCTGCCAGGACTCACCGCCTGACTTGAGCCACACCGATCCCTTCAGCACAAAGACTGTGGCCTCGCCGGGGTTCTGGTGTTCGCTGAGCTGTGTGCCGGCGCGAAAGGCCATGACAGTCTGGCGCAGCATCTTCTCGTGCCCGCCGTAGGCTGTGTCCGCCGCCCTCCCGCTGGGGGCAGCCACGGCGGCCGTGATCTGCTGGCGGGCCAGGGCATCGATCGATATCTTCTGCATGAGCCAACCGTACCCACGCACGCCTGCTTTGCCGAGGGCCAATCATCAGGCCGCTCGACGACGGCCGCCTGGCGGCCCTACTACTCGAACGTCCAGGCCGACGACGGCCGGCCGGCACTGTTCTTCACTCGCCGCCGGCGAAGCACGGCAACGAGCGTGGCGGTGCCGGCCAACAGCACAGCTGCCGTGCCCGCGGCCACCGCAGGGAGGCTGGGACCCGGAGTGCCGCCGTCGGACGTCCCGGCAACCCCTTGGGGCGCCGCCTCAGCCGCCGCTTCCGCGGAAGAGTCCCCGGCGGGCGCGGGTGCGGCCGTCCCCGATGCTGCGGGAATCACCGTGAGGGACCTCCCGCGCCGGTTAACCACCACCACAGTGCCGTCCGCCCTGGCCACCATCCTGCCGGGGTCGTCACCGGTGGGAACCGTCGTTGAAACAGCGGACGCGCCCGCTTGGATGACCGAGACCGTGTCATCCAAACTGTTGGTCACATAGACCGTCCCGTCCGGAGCGGCCACCACTTCCTGCGGTGCCGTGCCCACGGGGATGCGACGTGCCGCCGCCGTGCCGCCCGCCTCGATGACCGCGACCTCGTTGGTGAGGATGTTCGCCACGTAGACGGTCCCGTCCGAAGCGGCGGCAATCCCGTGCGGATGGGCCTTCGCGCCGATGTCGATAGTGTGCGAGGGGGCCGGTGCGCCGGCGGGCACCACGGTAACCGTGCCCTCAAGCTCGTTGGTGGCGTAGGCGGTACCGTCCTTGGCCACGGCCACCTCCACCGGATTCGGCCCCGCCTGGATGGTGCGCTTGATCCAGGCCTCGCCCTGCAGGACCACGGACAGGGACCCCTCGGACGGGTTGGCAACGTAGAGCGATCCGTCCGGCCCCACCGTTAGCCAGTGGTGGCCGGGGGTCACCTTGATGGCCAGGGCCGCTTCATCGGCGCCGGGCGCCACCACGCCGATTTGTGCCTGCCCGGACTCGTCGGCCTGCGTCACGTAGAGCGTGCCGTCCGGGGTGACCGCCAGCGACGACGGGGAGCGCCCCGCCCTGATGGTGCGGGACGGCTGCGTCTCCCCCGGCGGGTAGACGCTGATTCCGCCCGACCAATCGTAATCGCTGACGTAGAGGGTGCCGTCCGGCCCTTCCGCTATCCCGAGCGGCTGGATGCCGATGCCGATCATCGGGCCTGCGTCCGTCCCGTCGTCGGCAGCGGCCGGAACGCTGACGACGGCGGGCGCGAGAACGCTGACGACGGCGGCAAGCAGGGCCGTGCCGATGGCGCGGCGCAGTGGCATGAATTTCACGGTGTTCCCCCAAAAAGTGCGGCCGACCTGCGGCAATCCTCCGATCCTACCGGCCGTTGGGCTCGCGGACGTCCGCCTCTTGTAGGCCGCCAGCTATAGTCACCGGGTGACTGCAAAGACCTACTCCCTGACCGGCAACGTAGAAATGCGGGTGCTGCGCGCCTCCGATGCCGAACCGATGGCGGCCGCCTATCAGCACAACAGGGACCACCTTGCGCCATGGGAACCGGAACGGGAGGACGAGTTCTTCACCGCCGCGAGGCAACGCCAGATCATCGCCTCGAAACTCGCCCAGCACGCGGCTGGTTCCGAAGTCCCGTTTGTTCTGTTGGAGGGGGAGCGCGTTGTCGGCGCGCTGACCCTCACAGGGATTGTCCGCGGGCCGTTCCTCAGTGCCCACCTCGGCTACTGGGTGGACAAGGAATATAACGGCCGGGGCATCGGCTCCTCAGCGATCGCGTTCGCCGCCGATTTCTCGCGCCGGGAGCTGGCGCTGCACCGTCTCCAGGCCGCAACGCTCCCGCACAATGCCGCCTCGCAGAAAATCCTGAAACGCGCCGGGTTTGAGGAAATAGGGCCAGCCCCCAGTTACCTCAGGATCGCGGGATCCTGGCAGGACCACATCCTGTACCAGCGCATCCTCTACTGATTCTGTCCTGCCGGCACACGGTCGGCCCTCGGCTGGATGAGCTTAGGCGTCAGGCCCTGGCTTTTCGTTTCACCCAGCCCCAGACTGCTGTGGCCGCAAACAGCACTAGGCCGATGATGGCCAACCACAGCAGGCCTTCAAGCACGAAGCCCAGGATCGACAGAACGAGCCAAATGATAAGTAGTGTGATGATTAGTCCCATGCCGGAAAGCGTACGGCACCAAGGTACCGAACCGGTGTATTAACGGCCGGCGTACCCTAAAACTATGGAACCCGAAGTCCGGGATCTCCGGCTCCGCACCGGCATCACCGTGCCGTGCCGCGTCCAGGGCGACGCCGGCGACCCACCGTTGCTACTTCTGCATGCGTGGGGTGAATCCCGCCGGAGCTTTGACCGCCTGATACCCCTCCTCACCGGTTTCCGGACTTACGCCCCGGACCTTCGCGGGCAGGGCGAAGCGGACAAACCGCAGGCTGGCTATTCCCTCGGGGAACAGGCTGAGGATGCTGCCGCGATCCTGGACGCGCTCAACGTTCCGCGGGCATACGTCGTCGGCTCTTCGAGCGGCGGTTACGTGGCCCAGCAGCTCGCCGTCGTCCATCCTGAAAAGGTGGCGGCGCTGGTGCTGGCGGGCTGTCCCGTGAGCCTTCAGGGGCGGCCGGCCTTCGCCGACGAAGTGGACAAACTCACCGACCCCCTCGACGAGGACTGGGTCCGGGATTCGCTGACCTGGTTTCCGCTGGTACACGAGGTTCCGGCCTGGTACATCGACAACCTGGTGCGCGATGGTCTCAGGATGCCTGCCCATGCGTGGAAGGCCATCCTGTACGGGCTCTGCGAAGCCACTCCACCCACGGAATCGGGCACCATCCAGGCGCCCACGCTGATCCTGTGGGGCGCCCAGGACAACCTGCTGCCACGCACCGACCAGGAAACCCTGTCTGCCCGAATCCCCGGCTCGGTATTGAAGGTCTACCCCGATGTGGCGCATGTGGTCCTTTGGGAGGTCCCGGACCGGATCGCCGATGATGCGGCGGCGTTCTTCCGATCCCTCGCCGATGCCCTCCATCCGTCGGAAACACTGTGACGGACCGTTCTGCGAGCGCCGTGGCCAAACGGCTGAGGGAAGCCTACGAAAACCTCCCGCTGCCGCTTCCCACCGTGGCCGCGATAACTCTGGACTTCCTCCTTGACCGGATCCGGCCAAGACCGCTTCCCGGCTCCCGTGCCCTGCACCGGACGGCAGGGGCTGGACTGGTGCTTGCCGGCGTCGGCCTGAATCTTTGGGCTCTGGCTGAACGGCGGCGCCGCGCACCAGGCCCCTTCGCACTGGAGCGGCCGGAGGAACTGGTCACCACCGGTCCGTATGCCATCACCCGCCACCCCATGTATGTGGGCTGGTGGCTCCTCCAACTCGGTTCGGGAACCTTGGCCGGTTCGTCCTGGGTCCTCGCGACGCTGCCGGCCGAAGTGCTCCTGGAACACCGCTTTGTCCTCGGCGAAGAGGCCATACTGGCCGAACTTTTCCCGCAGTCCTACCCGGAATACGCCAAGAGGGTGCCGCGCTACCTCGGGTTCCCGCGGGCGTGAGCGGCGATCCCGGCGTCGTGCATTGTTTTCCGCTCGGCTCGGCCATACCGTGAAAGGACGGTCGGCCGAACGCGGGTGTGGGCATGCGAACTGTTTCCAGGTCAGCGCGCTGCTCCCTCTTGTGCTTGCTGGCCGTGGGGATCCTCGGCGTCACGACGCCGGCACCGGCACCTCCGACGCCCGCAGCGCCCACTAGTTCCGAGCAGGCCTACAGGGCGTTGGACTCTTACCTGCAGGAACAGCTCGACGACGTCGGGATCCCGGGTGCCGCCGTCGCCGTCGTCCAGCACGGCGTACAAGTGCACTCGGCCGCATTTGGCCGGGCCGATGACTCCGGGCGGCCGATGACCACCCAGACACCGGTGCTGCTGGCCTCCACCAGCAAGTCCCTTACGGCCATCGCCGTGATGCAGCAGGTAGAAGCCGGCCGGCTGCGGCTGGATGAGCCGGTGCAGAGCTACCTGCCCTGGTTCACGATGAACGACAGCCGAGCGTCGACGATCACCGTCCGGCACCTGCTCCACCAAGCCAGCGGCATGTCCTCGAAGGACACGGCCTTCGAGGCCTCCGACGCGCAAGGTCCGGAGGCCCTCGAGGAAGGGGTCCGCGCCCTGGCAGGTGCTCCCCTGGACCGCGCGCCCGGCGAGGCGTTCCACTACGCCAATGCCAACTTCAACATCCTGGGTGTCCTGGTTCAGACCGTGACCGGCCAGCCCTTCGGAGACTATCTGGAACAGCACGTCTTCGGGCCGTTGGAGATGTCCAACAGCCATCCGACGCGCGCCGCCGCCCGCGCTGACAACGCGGCCGCCGGCTATTCCCGGTGGTTCGGTTCGTTCTGGCTCAGGACAGATGTGCCAGTACCGGCCGCCGGCATGCCCTCCTCCACTTTGTATGCCTCGGCCGAGGATCTGGGGCATCAGCTAACGGCATTGCTCGACGGCGGACGGTACGGCGATGCCCGGATTCTCCAGCCCGGGAGCGTGGCGGCGATGTTCGAGCCACGCGTGCAAGTGGACGGGTCCAAGGGCTACGCGATGGGCTGGTTCACCCGGCCCTTGTTCGAATCCGCCGACCCCGCCGCACCTCCCGTCCCGGATTCGGCCCTGCCGCGGCTCGTGGAACACCAGGGCGAATGGGGCAACAGCCACACGTACCTGGCCATGGTTCCGGAGTCGGGCCTCGGCGTCGCCCTGGTCATCAACGGCAATGACACCGCTGCCCCATCGCGGCTGAAGGCCATCGACACCAACGTGCTCCGGATCCTTTATGGGCAGTCCCCCGTGCCGGCGGTGGTGTTCGAGGACTGGCTGCAGCGCTACAGCTGGGCGGTCGCTTTTGTGCTTCTGCTGGCGGAGTTGGTGAGTCTGTGGGCTGCGCTCCGGTTCCTCCTTCCGAGGCGTGCGGCGGCCCGGAAACGCTGGGCTCCCCTGGCGTGGGCCGTCGTCGCCCTCGCCCTCGACGCGTTTGCGCTCTGGCTGTGCCTGGCCTATGCCCCCGCCCGGTTCGACACCCACCTGTTCGTCATCATCCGCCAGTTTCCCGACGTCGGCGTCTCACTCGTGCCGGTCCTCGCGCTGGCGCTCCTCTGGCCGGTTCCGCGGACGGTGTGGCTGCTCGCCCGGTTGCGTCTGGGTTCCCCTGATAATGCCCGCTCAAGGCCCGGCTGACGTATCCCCCATCACCGGGCATTTTCTCGGACGGGTCTTATGGGAATCGGGGGGCCGCGGTAAACCGGCGAATCATGATCCGAATAGTTTGGGGGGCCTTTGCCCCGCTGGGGACCGGCTTCCGTGCAGGAACGAAGGAGCGGGTCGGCAGGCGCTACTGGCTTGCTGGCACCTAACCCGGAGCCGCCGGAAGCTCTCGAAGTTCCGATGAGTGCTGTTACTTTAAGATATGAATCGAGAAAAGATTCGACAATCATCAATTGCTCAATTGAGTTCTTTAAGATTGAGCCGCTTTCTCATTGGTACAAGCCTCGTACTCTCCTGCCTTGTGCTCTTCGAATGGGACACCTCGCTGAAAACGTTGATATCCGTTGTAGCTTTTGCCTGCGCCCTCGTCTGCTTCTACCAAGCGACGCTTGCTTGGTTGGAACTAAAACGTCGCGAGCGAAGCGTTCCAAACTGAAACCAACGGGGACAGTCCGAACATCACATACATTCGTGGCGGCTTCTTGCCGTGGCCAGAACCTCGTCTGGTGGCTCGAACGCGGCCTGCGGACGGGCATCGGCAACCCGGGTCGAGGAAGAGGTTACGCCCTAACTCACTTCGTCCTAGAAATGGTTCCCCTAACGGGGACGGAAGGTTTGATTCGGACTTTGCTCCGCCTATGGCTGGGTGGGACCCATGGGGTCCATCAGCGTTGGTTGAGGTCCTTGCCCGAGGGCCACGTCGTGTACCCCAGACGGCGTTCCTTTCTGTACGGCCGCGCCGCGATAATACAGAGGAGGATACCTGCAACCCCTTGCACCAATAACGCTGTAAGTACCGGTGGAACCAGCTGGGCGATAGACCTGTCACCCAAAGATGCAAATGCCACAATAATGAGAATTCCCATGGCGACGAACACACCAATGATGAGGCGCCGGGTGATGCGCCACCAATAGCCGGCTGGGGGCTGGATCGGCATGGCCGGCCACTGGTCTGGTGGGACAACCCTAATCGGCTCCGACGGGTCTGCTTTCTCTACCTGCATCGCGACCCACGCTCTCTCTTTGGCTGTTGCCCGATACCGCGTCCAAGACTGTCATGGTCGTGCCAATTTGGCCGAGAACGCGGCCACCCCACACCCCAATTGGACGACGTGACTACATTAGCCAAGGAGTAGGTGGACTTCTCAGTTCCTGCCAAGACCGACGTCGGCTTCGGGACAGCGGGGCGTGGCCGCACGAGCCGCCGTGATCTGAGCTCGCTTCCGCGCCTAGACCGGGCGCAGGTTTGCCTAGGTTTGCTCAAGATTCGCTAAGGCCAGCACAGGGTTTACGAAGGATTCCTCCCAATTCCGGCCGGAGGCCTCTGCCGTTTGCGACCATTGTCCCGGGATTCCTTCCAAAGCGAGCTGTTGAGGCCTTGAAAGGGGAACTATCCGGGCCGGTGCCCATTGATTCAACGCATCTCATGATGCGTGTCCGACCAGGCCACTGAGGCAGAACCTTCGCCCCGCCACAGGGGCCTCATTATTTACCGACGCTGGGGAGTGTTTGTGCATAAGAATCGATTGATACAGCTACTAGTGTCCGGGCTGGTGTTGTCACTGGCTGCTTTGTTAGGCATCGCAGTGCCCTCGCAGGCTGCAGGACGGGCAGAGATCACCCTGAGTACCTCAGCGGGGCCCGCCGGAGCGTCCGTGACCGTGACCGGCGCCAGCTTTGCCCGCCAGTCCTCCGGGACCCTGACGGCCGGCTCATCCTCTGTCCCGTTCACTGCCGGAGCTGACGGCTCCTTCACAGCCGATGTGGTCATCCCGGCCACAACCGATACAACCGTTGTCGTGACGGCCACGGCACGCAAGTCATCGGCATCCGCGGCGTATACCGTCACGTACAGCCCAGCCTCCCTCAATGCCGGCCGTGACAGCGCAGGCGCAGGGTCTGCACCGATAACGATGGCCGCCCGGACGAACACGTCGGCGACAACTCTCACCCCGCCGATCAGCTCCGACCCGCTCCGGTTCGGCGTGTCCACCCCCGGCGGGCCGCTGGCTGCCAGCGAGCTGGACGCCGTCGCCTCCCTGGTCAATGAAAACCCGTCGATCATCATGTCCTACAAGGACTTCAGCCAGGCCGCCCCGATCGCAGACCTGAACGCCGTCGACGCCCGCGGCGCCACCAGCCTGATCACCTGGGAACCCTGGCTTTGGAGCGGAAACGGCGCCAACCAGCCCGCGTACGCCCTGGACCGCATCACCGCCGGTGACTTCGACTCCTACATCCAGGGCTGGGGCAATGCCCTGAAGACCTGGGGCAAGCCCGTCATGCTCCGCTTCGCCCACGAAATGAACGGCAACTGGTACCCCTGGGCTGAAGCAGCCAACGGCAACGGCGCCGGCGACTACGTCGCCGCGTGGCGCCACGTCCATGCCGTCGTCGCCGCCACCGGCGCCACCAACGTCCAGTGGGTCTGGAGCCCGAACGTCCCGTACTGGGGTTCCACGCCCCTGACCGGGCTCTACCCCGGCGCCGCCTACGTCAACGTCGTCGCCCTGGATGGCTACAACTGGGGAACTGCTGTGTCCTGGAGCTCCTGGACATCACCGTCATCCCTGTTCGGCGATGGCCTCACCGCGCTCCGCAGCCTCGCTCCCGGCAAGCCGATCATCATCTCCGAGACGGCCTCCGCCGAAGCCGGCGGGTCCAAAGCCAACTGGAACACCGCCCTGGTCTCCTACCTGGCAGCGCAGTCCGACGTCACCGGCTTTGTCTGGTTCCACCACAACAAAGAAGTCGACTGGCGCATCAACAGCTCCACAGCCTCGACGAACGCCCTCCGCACGGCCCTGGCAGCCCGCTGAACGCTAGTCCGCGATACTACTGAGCCGCCCCGCACCCGCTCTGCTGCGACGGGTGCGGGGTGACCGGTCGGAACCCAATGTTTGGAAGGGTCGCTCCGTGAACCACCAACTCGTCGTCAGGATCCTCACAACCCTGACCCTGATCCTGGGCGTGAACTACATGGTGTGGCGGTGGCTGTTCTCGGTGAACTGGTCCGCAGCCTGGATCAGCGTGCCGCTGGTTATGGTCGAAACCTACAGCCTCGTCGATGCCTTCCTCTTCGGGCTAACCATGTGGAAGCTGCGCGTACGCGACACCCCGCCTGCCCCACCCGAAGACCTCACGGTGGACGTGTTCATTACCACCTACAACGAGCCCATCGACCTCGTCATGACCACGGCCCGCGCCGCAAGCCGTATCAGCTACCCGCACAAGACCTGGATCCTGGACGACGGCGGCCGGCACGCCATGAAAAGCGCTGCCGAATCAGCCGGCATCGGCTACATCACCCGCTCCCCCGACTGGGAGAACCACCGCCGGCACGCCAAGGCGGGTAACCTCAACAACGCGCTGGCCGCCACGCAGGGCGAGTTCCTCCTCATCCTGGACGCGGACCAGGTCCCGGAACCGGGAATCGTGCACAGCATGCTGGGTCACTTCGCCAACGAAAAGGTTGCCCTGGTGCAGACCCCGCAGTGGTTCCACAATGTCACCGACGAGGACATCCTCGGCAGCCAGGCACCACTTTTCTACGGCCCGATCCAGCAGGGCAAGGACGGCTGGAACGCCGCGTTCTTCTGCGGTTCCAACGCCATGATCCGGCGCGAAGCCCTCATGCAGATCGGAATCACCGGCTATGTCCAGGGCGTCCGGACCACCGTCCGGCAAACCCTGAGAGCCGCCGACAAGGTCATCGCCAGAGCACGCACCGAACACGCAGCCACCGGACCCCACGTGTTCCAGGCACTCGAGGAAGTGGAAATGGCCGTCCGCAACGCCCGGAAGGACCTGCATGACAACAGGCCGGTCGCCAGCATCACGTATGACTTCCAGCGAAAGGTCGATGCCGCAGCCAGGAGCATCGTGACGGCCGATGTCGCATCGCTGCAGGCGGACCTGGACGAGATCGGCCGCCTCTCCGGAGACAACAGGACTGTCTTCATCGACGACGCCACGATCGACAGACTGGCGCAGCGGGACTGGTCACCCATCGGGGCCATCAAATCGGTGCGCAAAATGGTCCAGGCACTGGACGTCGACCGCTCCGACGAAGCCATACCCGTCATGCCGATGGCCACAAACTCAGTGACCGAGGACATGGCCACCTGCATGCGCCTCCACACCCAGGGCTGGGAGAGCGTCTACCACCACGAGATCCAGGCCAAGGGTCTGGCACCGGAGGACCTCCGCACCATGCTGACCCAGCGGCTGCGGTGGGCGCAGGGCACGATGCAGGTGTTCTTTCGAGAAAACCCGCTCCTGCAGAATGGCCTCAGTGCAGGGCAGCGGCTCATGTACTTCTCCACGATGTGGAGCTACCTCTCCGGCTTCGCCGCCGTCGTCTACATCGCAGCCCCCATCATCTTCCTGTGCTTTGGAGTACTGCCGGTGGCTGCATTCAGCGTCGACTTCTTCGCCAGGCTGATCCCCTTCCTGGTGGTGAACCAGATCCTGTTCTTCGTCGCCGCCCGCGGCAGGAAAACCTGGCGCGGACAGCAATACAGCATTGCGCTCTTCCCCGTCTGGATCAAGGCCTGCACGACGGCGGCCGCGAACGTCATCTTCGGCCGCGACCTCGGATTCGCGGTCACCCCGAAGACCCGCCAGGGTGACGGTCCGCCCTGGTCCCTGATACGCCCCCAACTCGTGGCCATCGCCGCCCTTGTCATCGCCGCCGTCACCGGGCTCATCCGGATGTTCGTCGGCGCCGGCGCACCCGCCGGAACCCTGGTCAACATCGCCTGGGTCGCCTTCGACCTCGTGCTCCTCAGCGTGATCATCCGAGCCGCCCTCTATAAGGGCTACACCCCGACAGAAGACGGTGAGAAATGACCGCCGAACCACTCCAGATCCACGAGCTCCACGCCTGCGCGGACCCCGAATGCCTGGGGAAAGTCCACAACCTCCTGGCCGAGATGTGGGACACTTCACCCGACGTGTCCGAACTGGACCGGGCAATGTTCGAAACCGCCGTCATCGAAATTGCTGCCAACATAATCCGGCACGGCAACGATGAGGGCAGCACCCTCTGCAATCTCACCCTCGAGGTCTACCCGGACCGCCTCGAAGCGCACCTCAGGGACGACGGTCTCATCGCCCACGTAAACATCGACGCGGCGACGATGCCGGATTCCTTCGCAGAAAGCGGCCGCGGCCTCGCACTGGCAAAGGCCGCAGTCGACATCCTCACGTACGAACGCCACCACGACAACAACATCTGGACACTCCGCCGCACAAGGTCCTGTTCCACCGAATCGGGTCTCCGATGAATCAGATGGTGGCTATTTTGCCGCCCCTAGATGTGCTTGAGCTTCAGAGCGCTTCTTCGTGACCATCTAGAAAAATCCCGGGCCCCGTTCAAGTGGCTGCGGCAGCAAGCGTCGCCATGAGGGATCCCTCCACCGGAGCATTTGCTTGGCGTCGTATTCAACTGGCCCTCGGCGTGGCCTGAGCGGTGACTTTCTCCGCGCCGTACTGGTCTGTACAACGGATGCCGACTCGCGGGAGACTGACGCCATGCGCAACCTGACCTTCGCCATGAATGTGAGCGTGGACGGCTATATCGCCGCACCCGGCGACGACCTCGGCTGGAGCCTACCGAGCGACGAGCTGTTCCAATGGTGGTCCGAACGGGTGAGGGCGACGGGCCTGGCGCTGTACGGGCGCAAACTGTGGGAGACGATGAGTTCCCACTGGCCGACGGCCGACCAGCAGCCGGGGGCCACGCCTGCGCACATTGAGTACGCCCGCCGCTGGCGGGCCATGCCGAAAGTGGTGTTCTCGTCGACGACCAGCACCGTCGACTGGAACACCCGTTTGGTCACCGGCGACGCGGTCACCGAGATCACCCGGCTCAAGGCCGACGACGACGGCTCCATGGACATCGCCGGTGCCACACTCGCCGCGGCGGCCATGCGGTCCGGGCTGATCGACGAGTACGTGATGGTCACCCATCCGGTCCTGGTGGGGGGCGGCACGCCGTTCTTCACAGCCCTGGACCACTGGGTGAAGCTGAACCTGGTGGAGACCCGGACGTTTCCCGACGGTGTGATCCTGACCAGGTACGAGACCAGGCGCTGAGCGCCCGACGCCGGATCAGCGCGGGCTTCGGGCCACCCAAGGATCTCGTGGAGCTGTGTTCCGAAACGTGATCTGATGTTCCTGCCAAGATCCTGACTGGAACGCTCGAGCCCAGGCATCTGGTGCAGATCTGCTCGGCGGCGAGGTGCTACAACTACCAGACCGGCGAGGACCACCCGGGCGTACAGCCTCCCGTGGGCGACCGTGAAAGCGATCCGTTTCTGGGCCGAGACCCGTCTCTCCGGGCTCGGCTGACCGATCGTGAAACTGCGGAACTCCGGCGAGTACGAGTGGGCCGGCCTCGAAGACGCGGCCTGGGAATGGACCCGCGAGCACGGCTTCCCGGAGTTGCGGATCAATCCTGGTCGGCTCGACGACGACGAAGTCAGGCAGGCGATCACGGCCACCGAACGGATGGGCGGCCAGCTGTCCGCGGCACTGGGGATGTCCAGGGTCTCTCTCCTCGCCCGTCTTGTCCTGGCTGCCCATGAGGACGGCGCCTATCTGATCTTGGAGAGAGTTCACCCCCGAGGGTCTCCCGCCACTGGATGAAGAGTCTCGGGCGGTCGACCTGGGGAAGGCGTCGGCCTGGTCACCGTCGACGGCCTACATTCCGCAGCGTGGGTAGGGTTGGGCCATGACTTTCGCAAACGCGGGAACACTTGGTGTCGTCCATGGTAAGCGTGATGAGCTGGTGGCTCATCTGACTCGGCGCAGTGACACCCTGAAACAGATCGGTTGCCTAGCGTATGAGGTGGGGGTGAGCGACGACGACGTCGATACGGTGTTCGTCGTGGAACTTTGGGAAAGCGCGGAAGCGCATCAAGCTTCACTCGCGCTGCCGGAGGTCCAAGCGGCTATTGCGGCCGCACGGCCGCTTCTGTCCGGCGCTTTCGGCGGGTTTCGCTTTAACGTCGTCGGATCACCACTGCGCGACTGAACCGCGGCGCTCAAAGCGCACGCTCGCTGGTGAGGACGACGAGACGGTTCGTTGGCTCTCCGGAGGGCGGGGACCGTCGATTCCACGCGCCGACCCTTTGCGATGCTGGCTGAGAATGCCAGCATCACTCGGTGTTGCAGAACGCTGCGAGTTGCCGCGCCAAAAAATGTGCGTCCGCTCAAGCGTTCCCCAAACGAGCAGTCCAACGGCGCGCCTGTTCTCCACCAAAGTGGGTTACGGCAGGCTGAGGCTATGTCGAATCCGGAATCAGAGAAATCAGCCAAACCGGTTGAGTTAACTATTAGCGTCGGTGATTGGCAGATCATTGACGCGACCATTGATAACAGTGTCGACATTGCTGCAGAAGACGGCGACGATCGCGTGCTCGACCAAGGCCGGCGAGTTCGTAGTGCAGGCTGGGAGGCGGCGCGTCTTCATCCGAGAAGTGGGGAAGGGCTGGTTGGCTGGCCGCCCACAGACGATGAGCTCAGCGTAACGCTGCCAATAGCGGCGTGGCGGTTTGTTCTGGACGAACTGCTCCGATGGGGCCGAGTTGAGGCCGATTTGGAGGGCGGTGACCAGGAAAAGCCGGAGTCGAGGAGCTTTGCCATAGCCCGTTTCCTGGCGGAACGCATTGCAGGCTCCTCAAAATCATGAGTTGCCGGATCTTGACGCAGATGGTTCACCGCACGGCTACTAACCCGTCGGTTATTCAATATCCACTCTGAGCCCTGGAAGTCCGGGATCGCATCCTTTGCCTCTCCTGAAGCTGAGATTCCTATCCCACCCCCGTGTCTTATCCCTTACGTTCTGCCTGGATCGCGTCAAGGTCGCGGACGGCGAAGCGGTGGTGTTCCCATTCCTCGTGGAGGATCGTGTGCAGGCACTCGAGTGTGGTCACCATGTATTGCGGCTCATCGGGGGCTTCGTGCGTCTTGGCCAGGTCCACCGCGGTGACGCCGGCGAGGAACTCGCGCACCATGGCGACGCGGCCTGCCCGGACGTCGAGCACGTCATCATAGTACGGTGCGGCCGTGCTAAAGACCGACATGTCCAGGCCATCGGTTTCATACTCGACATTGGGTTGGCCAATTGGGTGGTAGGGCTGGTCCTTCTCCAGAATGCCCTTGCCCAGCCACTTGTCCGTGGCCATCACCAGGTGCCGGAGCGTCTGGGCGAAGGACCACTCGCCGTCGACCGATACGTTGACAGTGCCAGCAGGCAAGCTTGCGACGCGCTCCAGCGTGGCCGCCCACGTCCGCTCGGTCATTGCCCAGGCCTCGCGCAGGCCTTCAGGATCCCGGGCGTGCCTGGTTTCACGGCCGGGAAAGCGGCGGTTGAGTTCGGCTTCCACGAAAGGAGCCACGTCCACGCCGTTGACCCGCAGGAAGCTCTTGCCTTGCAGGAGCCACGGCGCGTCGATGTCCGCACGCTCCACGTCCACGCCTCGCATCACGGAACCGGACAGATCACTTCGGACGAAACGGGCCCCACGCAGGTTCACGTCAAAGAATTGAGCACCCTGCAGGTCTTCGGATCCGGTGAAGGTCGCCATGCGCGTAACTCTTCCATGCAGGAACTTCGCCTATCAAGCAAACGGAAATAACACCGGCTCCTAAGCTTAGGTAACCGGCATGTATGGACCTAGGGAAAATAGGAGCAACAACTTCCGTGACCATCCCCCGACCGCGCATAGCGGTTCTACCGGACTCAACCGACGCCAGGCTGTTGGCGGAACTGACCAGCCACGCCAGCGATCTCTCGGAAGCCTCGCATACGTTGGCCCTGGGCTTCGCAGCGGGTGAAGGCTCCGACCTGTGGGGGCCACTGACATCGCACGCGGTCACTGCCTACATTCGCCCGTTCATTCACTCCAACGTTCGCGCCCGCCTCGACGAAATGCCTGGCATCCCACCCGTGCCGCCCGCCCTCAAACCGGTTCACGACACCATTCGGACGTACCGCAACAGGACCGTGGCGCACTCGCAGTCGGATCTTGCCACGCCGCTTGCGGTCGCAATCCTGGATGCCTCAGGCCGACCGGTGGATGTCATAGGGCTGTCGATCACTCATCCGATGCCCCTTGTCCTTGCAGAACACTTCTCGGGTCTGATTTCGGCAATGGAGGACGTCGTCGACCAAGCAACGCGGCCAGTTCAGGACCGTTTGCGGACTTGGTTGAAGGACGAGACTCCGGAATCCATCAGTGCTTGGAAGCAACCGGAGTCTATCCACGCGATTGACTCTGATTTCACGGCTGCCAGCAAGAGAACCCACACCCCACGCTTTACGACCTATTGGCGCATTGAGCATGGGACCGCAGACGAGCAGTCCCCCGACCTTTTGTTCCCAGAGCCCGGAAATTGACGGGCTCTCTTCACACCAGCAGCTTCGCCACCAACTCGCCGCGACTGCCCACGCCCACCTTTCCGAACAGCGCCTTCAGGTGGTCGTGGACCGTATGCGGGGAGATAAACAGGTGCCGGGCGATGTCCGCCGTCGTACTCCCGGACAGCACCTCCACGCAGACGTCCCGCTCCCGGGCGGTGGCCCCGTAGGCCGCCAGCAGCAAGCTGACCAGGTCGTGCGTGGTGGCCGGTTCCACCGTGACCACCATCTGTTCAGGGTCGTCGCCCATGATGAGGCGGCTGGCCTGCAGCACCACCCAGGTGCCGCCTGCGTCGCGCATCCGCGCCCATGCAGTCCCCGACGGCGCCGCGCGCGCCCGCGCCACCGCGGCATACAGCGTCATGCTGAACCGGCCGGGAGCCGCGTCCTCCACCTCGGCCAGCCAGGACGTCGCAGCGGGCGTTGCCGCCTGCAGTTCACCGTGCGGTCCGGCCAGGACAATCACGGGCCCGACGGCGGCGGGCCGGGCCTGGTGGGCGGCCCTCACCGCGATCCGGGTGGCCGCCGCCAGGGTCGCCGTCACGGCGTCGAGGAATTCCACCTCGCGGTCCGTGAAGTCATGGCCGGACTCGCGGAACAGGCTGCCCACGCCCCAGCATGCGTCGTCCACGCGGAACGCCGCGCGCAGCTCGTGGTCCAGGCCCAGCGGCAGCAGCAGGTCGTTGATCCGGATACTGCGGACCACTTCCCGGTGCGGTGCATCGGAAATCCTCGCGACAGGCCGCGGCCGCTGCAGCAACTCGGCGAACGTGTTGGGTTCCCGGCCGGTGTATTCGGACTGGGCGAAACGGGCCGCATATTCGTCCGTGACCGGCCATGGACGCCAGTTGGTCACGGACGTCATCCCCAGGGATTCGGGGTCGACGCCGGCCCAGCAGGCCTGCTCGAACGGCACGGTTTGCCGCACAACAGCCATCGCGGAAGCATACAGGTCGGCTACGTCCAGGCCGCCGGTAGCCAGGGCGGCGATCTCCCGCCGCGCACGCTCAGCGCGTTCCTCCCACATACATCCAGTATCCGATCGGCCCGGAGGACCGCAATCCCCCAAACCGGGGGTTAAGGGCCTCTCCCCAAACCCCCGGTGAGGGGATCGCGGCAGCGAGTGCCGGCGTCGTACTTTTCCTTCATGAACGCCGTAGCCCAGGTTTTCGCGGTGCTGGCCGCCGTGATCCACATCGCCGTATTTCCGCTGGAGAGCTTTTTTATGCACCGGCCGGGGACGCAGAAGTTCCTCAGCACACCCCCGCAGAACGTGCCAGCCGTGATGATGTGGGCCATCCCCACGGGTTTCCGCAACCTCCTGATCGGACTGGGCGTCATCGCCGGCGTAGTGGCCGTGAACCTGGGGTACCTGGTGGTGGGCTACACGCTGGTGATCTACTGCTGCGCGAACATGGTGCTCGGCGGATCCACCATGCTGCTGGCGGACGCCCTGGGCCACTACCCCCGCAAGGGCGAGAGCATCCCCGGCACGCTCGGTGCAACGGTCCCGGCGCTGGTGGCGCTGGTCGCGCTGGCGTTCTAAGTGGCACTTGAAAGACGCAAAGATGCCGCGGATACCCTCAGGGAGAAGGTATCCACGGCATTCCTGTTGACTCAGAGCGTGGTCAGCTCTCGCAGGCCACGCCGTCCTTATCGCGGTCAAGCGCGGGCCGGTAGCCGGCCTGCCCGGCAACGAGCGGCGCAGCCCCGGCTGCCTTGGCTTCAGCACAGCTGCCGAAGTAGGCGGCCGCCGGTGCGGCAGGCGCCGGTGCGACGGGAGCCGGTGCTGGCTTCGCGGCCTGCTGCGCTGCGGTCTGTGCTGCCGCTTGCTGGGCCGCTGCCTGCTCGGCCGCCGCTTTCTGGGCAGCAGCCTGTTCGGCGACCAGTTGCGCGGCGGCCTGATCCGCTGCAGCCTTCTCAGCCGCAGCCTTTGCTGCAGCAGCCGCCTCTGCCGCCGCCTTCTCAGCAGCTGCCTTGTCTGCGGCGGCCTGATCTTCCGCAGCTTTGTCGGCAGCCTTCCCGACGCCTAGATGCACAGTGGAACCCTTTGCCACGCTTGCACCTTCCGCGGGGTCTTGGGACGTCACCTGCCAGTTCTTCTCTACGATGATTGACTTGCCGTCAACGGTGTCCACTGCCTCGACCTTGAGTCCGAGATCTTCCAGTTGATCCGTAGCTCTGTCCAGGGTCATTCCCATGACCCCTGGGACCGTGACAGCATCTGCAACCGCTGCTACAGCTGTTGCATTTCCTGCCGCCTTGCCACTGCATCCAGTCAGCAGGAGGCCGCTCAGCACAACTAATGTCAGAATCCTTTTCATTTTTCCCCTCGGAAAGTTTGTAAATAGTGGAGTGAATGGCGCGTGGTCAGCTTTCGCAGGCCACACCGTCTGAATCGCGGTCAAGCGCGGGCCGGTAGCCGGCCTGCCCCGCAAAGATCGGAGCCGCGCCGGCGGCCTTGGCAGCCGTGCAGTTGGCGTAATAGGCGGCGGCCGGTGCCGCTGGAGCAGGTGCCGGCACAACCGGGGCGGGAGCAACAGGGGCGGGGGCTGGTGCCACCGCTGCGGGAGGGGGAGCCACCGGTGCAGCCGCAACGGCGGGTGGGGGTGCTGGTGCCGGTGCGGGTGCTGGAGCCGGCGCTGCGGCTGGTGCCTGCTCGTTGGTCGGTGCGAGCTGGCCGGAGCAGTCGCCGAGGATCCTGGCCATCGCGTCGTGTTCCGCCTGGGTCACCCACAGGCTGTATGTGGCCTTCACCGAGATCTGCCGGGCAACGTACTCGCACCGGAAGCCTTTGTTCGGCGGCAGCCAGGTGGCCGCGTCGCCGTCGCCCTTTTTCATGTTGGTTGGGCCGTCCGTCGCCTGGAGGTTCAGGGGATCGTTGGCGAAGGCTGTCCGTTGTTCCGTGCTCAACTGCTGCGCGCCCTTCTGCCACGCGTCGCTGAGGGCAACAACATGGTCGATCTGGACCGCAGTGCTGGTGGAGGTGCCCCGGAGGAAGCTGATGCTGGTGCCCGTGTAGGGGTCTGCCAGCGTTCCGGACTGCACCTTGCACGGGACGCTGTTGGTGAAGGTGATGCCCGTCAGGTCGCGTTTAAGGGTGTCGTTCCGGGTGTCGCAGCCGTTCCGGTCAACGTCCGCCCAGGCCTGGCCGAACAGGGCACGGTCATATCCCGTCTTCGGTGCCCTGCCCTTGATCGGCAGGGTCGCGAGCAGGTCAACCGCCTTGGTGGCGAAGGCGGGCTGCGTCTTCGGAGCCGTGACGCTGACCCCATTCGCCACGAGGTAAGGCGTCTCGGGATCCAGCGGGGCGCCCGACGGCGGCGGTGAAGGCTTGGCGGCTTCAGTCGACTTGGCTGTGGCCGCCGAAGTTTCGTTCCAACCAGCCTGCGGCTCCTGCGTTGTGGTCGCCGGCGCCCCGGCGGAACACCCGACAATGAATGCAAAGGAGGCCGCGACGGCGGCAACCCCTACCTTCCGCTTGGTGCCTGCGACGAACCTGGAGGCGCGTTGTTTCCTGGGCGGGCCATGATCCGACAAAAATTCCCCCAATTAAAGAAGGGCCCGGCGGATAGCCGGGCCCTTTGCTTAAGCCAATATTGCTGCTGGTGAGGAGCCTATTTCTCAGACACCCGGCAAAACCGAATCTTCGGCGATCCTCGGGCAACGTTGATGGAGTCTTGAGCCGATCTTGATGGTGCCTGTCGCAGAAGAAATTCGGCACTTAACAATTGCTGGATGATGGGCAAATACCCGCTGGTGAGGTAGGCGCAACACCGAGTGCCGCCAGAACCCCAGCGCGCTGACCGCGGCCAACCGCTAGAGTGGCACGTCGACGCCTGGCAGCCCGCACGGGGTGAGCGGGCTGCGGGCCACCAGCGCCGACGTCGTACTAATCGATGCTACGCGCGCTGGGAGATGTTGAGGATGTTGCCCTCGCTGTCCAGGAACCAAGCGGACTTGCCCCAGTCGTTGGTGGCAACACCGTTCTCCGTCTTCAGGCCGGGGAAATCGTAGTCTTCAAAGACGACGCCGCGGCCCCGCAGTTCCTCCATCTCGGCCTCGAGGTTGTCCGTTTCCCAGCCCATCTGGGTGTTCTTGGCCGTTCCGGCATTCTCTGTCTGATAGATCAGGAAGCTGGTTCCATTACCGCCGCTGTACGTCAGGCTGTCGTCCTCCATGGAGCCGGACGGTTCCAGGCCCAGCTTGTCGCGGTAGAAATCCTTCGCCCTGTTGATGTCCTTCGCCGGAAGGACAGCCATGATGGTTCGATCCTTGAGCATGATGGTGATTTCCTTTATGCATAACTCGCGTTGGTGGCGCCGCTCTCCCCCGGTTCGGCCCCGGAACATCCTTGTCCGGTGCCGCGTGGCCGCCCGTTCCGCCGAAAGCCGGGGTGGCCACCTGGGACCCTGCAACGCCACGCCAGCCATCATCGGCGCGAGGGTCCCCGAAGCTCATGTGGCCATTATGGAGCCGAATTGCGGCCACGGAAATAGGTGATCCCTACTGCACTTGCGTGGGCTTCAAACCCTTGGCGTACGCAGCCTGCCCCACATGCTGGAGACAGTCGGCGATGGTGCTGACAAGCCGCACTCCCAAGGCCACGGGCGGGTCCCAGCGG
Organism: Pseudarthrobacter sp. CCNWLW207; assembly: GCF_037203945.1. Lineage (NCBI taxonomy): Bacteria > Bacillati > Actinomycetota > Actinomycetes > Micrococcales > Micrococcaceae > Pseudarthrobacter > Pseudarthrobacter sp. CCNWLW207. The sequence goes on from NZ_JBBCBS010000001.1 coordinate 454,152, forward strand.
GTATCGACGACGCGGTCCAAGGCCTCGTCGTCGAGGGTCTTCAGGAAGTCCGCGGTCTGCCGGTGTACGGCGTCGTAGTACTCCAGCAGCAGCTCCGGGCTTGCCCTGACGGCGTCCACCTGCTCGGAGGAATGGCCGTAGCCCGTGTCACGGGCGCGAAGCGGCAGGTCGAAGCGGGCCACAAAGCCCTGCGCGGTCCACACCTGTTCGACGTCGGCGGCTTCGGAAACTTGTGCGTCCTCCACCCGGCTGAGGTGCCAGATCAGCCAGGCGATGGAGTTCCCGGTGCCGGCCGGGCGCCGAACCAAGGACGCGTCGTCGAGCCCTTCCAGCGTGGCTTCCACAGTTTCCCGGATCCGGCCGAAGGCGTCCAGCAGGAGTTCGTTCGATTTCATCGGGTCCCTCTCGGTGCGCTTCTCTGGGCTGAACCCCATGCTTGCACGGAGGCGTGGCGCCGCATAGAGCGGGATAATGGAGGCCTCACCCATCAGCGCTGGGGGCGGCTGCTCTAAGGAATCGACCATGAGAAAAGTGAGCGTCACCAACAACGTGTCCCTGGACGGCGTCATGCAGGCGCCCGGGCGCTTCGATGAGGATACCCGGGGAGGGTTCGAGCGCGGTGGCTGGGCCCTGCCCTACAACGACGAAGTCATGGGACGCGCCATGGGCGAGGGCATGGCGAAAACCGGCGCGCTTGTGCTGGGGCGGCGCACGTACGAGGACTTCGCCAGCTACTGGCCCCGCCAGACGGACAACCCCTTCACCGACCTCTTGGACAACATCCAAAAGTACGTTGCCTCGACCACGCTGACCGAGCCGCTGCCCTGGCAGAACTCCACCCTGCTTCAGGGTGATGCGGCGGATGCGCTGGCCAGGCTCAAGGAGCAGCCCGGGCCTGACCTCGCCATCCTGGGCAGCGGGGAACTGATCCAGTCGCTGCGGGGCAGGCACCTCATCGACGAATATGTGCTGCTCATCCATCCGCTGATTCTGGGGACGGGCCGCCGACTGTTCCCGGACGGACCGGAGTCAGGGCTCCGGCTCACCAACAGCGTGACGACCACCACCGGCGTCGTGATTGCAACTTACGCGACCGTGTGACCGGACCCCGGACCTACTTTTGGATTTCCGCCCGGCGAAGGCGGACGATGTCCTCGAGCACGTCGTCGGGAAGCGGGTGGTCCGTGGTGAAGCGGATGGTGCCCTTGGACAGCGAGTATCCCTCCAGCCGGTCCGCGACGGCGTCAATCACCGCAGGCGAAAACGGAAAGACGGAGAGGTGCTTGGCTGCTGCGACGACGCCGAGGAGGGGCTTCCCATCCAGCTTCAAGGCAGGCATCCCGTAGCTCATTCCGTCCTCGGCCTCCGGCACCAGGGTCCGCGCAACGGCGATCACGCGTTGCAGGGAGAGGCGCTCAAGCTCGGGCAAATCGGCCAGGGAATCGTCAACGGTGCCCATGCGCCCATTCTATTCCTGCCCATTCTGTTGGCGCCTGGGAGCGCCTAGAGTTTCGAAACAGGCTCAATCACAGAAACTGGCAGGCGAAAGGTGAATTGAAGCTATGGATTACGTCAAAGACCCCCGCGTTGACCAGTACATCGACGCCCTCCCTGCATGGCAGCAGGACATTTGCCGCAAGGTCCGCGACCTGGTCCATGCCGCCGACCCCGAGGTCCAGGAAACCATCAAACGGACCGTCCAGCCGTACTTCGTCCTGCAGGGCAACGTTATTGCCCTGCTCGCGGCGAAAGATCACGTCAACGTCTTCCTGTACGACGGCGGCATCACCCCTGACCCGCACAACATCATCACCGCCGGCCACGGCAACAAGACCGGCCGCATGATTTCGTACCACGAGGGCGAGCCGATGAACGAGGACGCGCTGGTGGAGATGTTCCGGGCGATCATCGCGAACAACCGCGCTGGCGGCTGGCGGAAGATCAAAGGCGGGCAGTAGAGGCGCTTCGCCACGTGGACCGGACACCTTGCCGTTGTGGACCTCAGCGGGAGGCGGCGCCTGATGGGCGAGACACTGTGAGTTGCCGGACATTACTTGTCTCCGACAACCCCTCGGGAGCATAATGGTTAGCAGAGCTAATTAGCAGTGCTAACTATCTGCGAGGACCCATGACCACCACCACAGCGACGGACCACGAGTCCGCGGACAACATTGAACCGGACATGCTGGCAATCGACCTTCGCACGGCCGTCATGCGAACGTCGCGGCGGCTCCGCATCGAGGCAACCGGCGATGTCATTACCCCGGGCCAGTACACGGTGCTCGCCCATCTCCGCACCGGATCCCAGACCCTGCGCGAACTCGCTGAAAGCGAACACGTACAGGCGCCGTCAATGACCCGGATCGTCAATGCGCTCACGGAACAGGGGTTCGTGTCACGGTCCCCGCATCCGGAGGACGGCCGCCAGATCCAGATAGCCATCACTCCTGCGGGCGAAACCGTCCTTGCCGAGGCCCGCAGCCAACGGACCGCATGGCTGGCCCAGCGTGTCGCCGGGCTCAGCGAAGAGGACCGCCGAGTCCTGAGCCGGGCCGCACACATCATGCAGGAAATGAGCGCCAAATGAGCGCCATGTTCCGGGCACTGGAGAACCGTAACTACCGGATCTGGGCGGGCGGGGCGCTGGTCTCCAACGTCGGCACCTGGATGCAGCGGATCGCGCAGGACTGGCTGGTGCTGACAGTCCTCACCGACCACTCCGGCACCGCCGTCGGCATCACCACGGCGCTGCAGTTCTTGCCCAGCCTGCTTCTGGGCCCTTACGGCGGCGTCCTCGCGGACCGGTACCGCAAGCGCAGGATCCTGCTGTGGACCCAGGTGGCCATGGGCCTGTCCGGGCTTGCCATCGGACTCCTGGTGGTGACGGGCAACGCGCAGCTGTGGCATGCCTATCTGGCCGCACTCTGTCTCGGCCTCGCAAGCGCCATTGATGCACCCGCCCGCCAGGCGTTTGTGTCCGAACTCGTGGGGCGTGAACACCTCACCAATGCCGTGTCCCTGAACTCCGCATCCTTCAACACCGCCCGACTCACCGGACCTGCCATCGCCGGCGTGCTCATCGCCTGGGTGGGAACGGGACCGGTCTTCCTGCTCAACGCCGTGAGCTTCGCCGGCGTCATCATTTCGCTGTCGCGGATCCGGATCTCTGAATTGACCCTGGCCACCCCCGCAGCGCGCAGCAAGCATCCGGTAATGGACGGCCTGCGGTACGTCCGGCAGCGGCCGGACCTGGTGCTCATCCTCGTCATGGTCAGTGTCATCGGGGCCTTCGGCATGAACTTCGCCATCACCAACGCCCTGATGGCCACCGTGGAATTCCGGGCGGGCCCCGGGGAATTCGGGCTTCTCGGTTCCGTCATGGCCGTCGGGACACTCGCCGGCGCCCTGCTCGCCGCCCGCAGGTCAGGCCCGCGGCCGCGTTTCCTCCTGGGCGGGGCCCTCGGAGTTGGCGTCTTTTCGCTGCTGGCCAGCGCGTCGCCGTCGATCTGGCTCTACGCCGCCGTGCTGATACCGCTGGGCCTGGCCTGCATTACCTTCCTGAACAGCTGCAACACCACCATCCAGCTCACAGTAGAGCCCCAGTTCCGCGGGCGCGTGCTTGCCCTGTACCTCGCCATCCTGCAGGGCGGGACTGCCGTGGGGGCGCCACTGTTGGGCTGGATCGGCACCGAATTCGGGGCCCGCTGGTCAGTGGCCGCAGCAGGTGCGATCGTGCTGCTGACCGGCCTGTTCGCGGTCATCGCCGTGAACCGCCGCAGTCCTCAGACGTTCCGGCAGCAGGTGCGGACCGCGTTTCCCGGACGCCGCGCCTCGGCCTAAGTTCACCCATTGCGTCCCGGTCGGGGCGGGGCGCCCTACTTCCGCGGGGGCGCCGTCGAGCCTCGAACCACCAGCTCTGTTCCCAGCTCGATCCGCTGCGGCAGTTCCTCGTCCCCGTCCAGGTGCCGGAGCAACGCGCGCATGGCGGTCTCGGCCATCTGGACCACGGGCTGGCGGATGGTGGTCAGGCCCGGCTCGATCCACTCGGCCGCCGGGATGTCGTCAAAGCCGATGATGGACAGGTGCTCGGGAATCCGCAGTCCGGCGGTCCGGGCTGCGCGGTAAGCGCCCATGGCTTGGTCGTCGTTGCCGGTGAAGATCGCGGTGGGGCGGTCGTCCAAAGACAGCAGCTTCCGGGTCCCGGACTCGCCGGCCTCGATGGAGAAGTCGCCCGGGACCATCAGCGCCGGATCAACCGCGATCCCCGCCCGCCGCAGTGCCGAGACATAGCCGTCCTCGCGGGCGCTGCTGCACTGCAGGTCCTCGCGGCCGCCGATCATCCCGATCCGCCGGTGCCCCAACTGCAGGAGGTGCTCGGTGGCCGAGTGCGCGCCGTCCCAGTTAGCCGCGCCCACGGTCATCAGGTCCGGCCCGGGCTGGCCCACCGGATCGATCAGCACCACCGGGATCCCCAGCGACTTGATCCGCTGGATCTGTTTGGCATCCAGCTGGTACACGGCCATCAGCAGCCCGTCCGACTTTCGCTCAGCCACGTTCGCCAGCCACGGCCGGATCCGCGAGCCGTCCATGTTCAGGCTGCTCACCACTGTGCCGTAACCGGCCTCCTGCGCCACGCGCTCCACGCCCTCGATGATCTCCAGCGCCCACTCCGACCCCAGACCAGGGAACACCAGGTCGATCAGGCCGGCCTTCTGCCTCCGCTTGGCCGGGCGGCGGGCGTAGTCGCGCCGCGCGATGATCTCCTCCACCCGCGCCCGTGTTTCGGCCGCAACGTGGGCGTGGCCGTTCAGCACTTTGGAAACGGTGGGGACCGAGACCCCGGCCTCCCGGGCAATCTCACTGATTGTCGCGCGCCCGGTGTCCTGCTTGGTCACCATGTAACCCACCTTCCCGCCGGAGCACTCGCCCGGCCCTATGAGTTTTCGGAAAGTCCCCACGCCTGGATCCGGCCGCACATGCCGTAAATCCTGCGGGGTTTCCGTTTCCCCATGGTAGTCCGCGCATCCTGCAGATAGAAACTTTCGGCGATTTCCAGAGACTCCAACTGTTCCCGCGTCGCCGCCGCTTGCCGTTCCGCCCCCTGGGCCAGCATGTCCTGCCACTCGGAGGTCCGAAAACTAACCAGCCGGGCCGCCGCCGCATGGAACCCGGCCAACGCTCCGGGACCGGATTCCAGCACCGCCTCCTTCAGGGCAAAGTACCCCTCCAGCGCCAGGTCACGACGACGGCGCGCGGCCGCTTCTGCGTCCGGGTCACCGCCGTCGGCATCACTGGGTACCAGTGCCGCTGCCCGCCGGTATGCATCCACGTCCGCCAGGTGCGCGGGCGGGAACGTCATGACGGCGTCGCCGTTCTCCGGCAGGCCCGCATTCTGCATCACTACCAGGACGCGCAGGTCGCCCGAATCGTTGATGGCACGGTGGATGGTGCCGGGCGTGAACCACAGCACCACCCCCGGCTCCAGCGGCGTGGAGGTGAACCCGCGGGAGTCCAGCGTCTCCAGCCGGCCCCACCCCTGCTGCACCATGTACGCTTCCGCGGACGCCGTATGCAGGTGCGGGGTGCCGCCGGCCGCACCGTCCGCTGCGGGCCAGTCGTAGATGCTGACCTCGGACAGGGCGGTGGCTCCCGGGAACGTCGTGGCTGCCATATTCAGGACCAGGCCTGCAGGGCAGTCTTGGCGGCGCCGGCCAATTCGGCAGCGGACCACTCGTCCACCTGCCCGTCGGAAATTACGACGGCGTAGCGGTACGTGAGCGGCTGACCCGCCTTCAACGGGACTACTTCGCTGAAGAACGGCGCGGATCCCAGGCACGCGAACATGGACGAGCGGGCGAACCACTGGTTCGGGGCGCCGGGGTTGGTACCGTCCTCCACGAAGGTGATGGACGAGAACCGGCAGGTGTCATCGTGCCGGCCGGTGAAGGAGATCCATTCCGAGCGGGTTCCCATGAACTCGTCCTGCCCGGTGCCGGCGTCGGAGCGGAACTGGCCTCCGGTGAAGGATCGAGGCCCGCGCCAGAACAGTCCGCCGTACCCGGCGTTGTCGCGGCCCTCGGTGGTGGGGCTGCCGATCTCGATGACGTCCGGCGAGATATTGGCCAGTTCGGTTTCGAAGAGCAGCACCCAGGCCGGGGTGGCCGGGACATCGAGGACCTGGACGCTGAAGCGGCGCTTCTCGGCGATGACCGGCGTCCCGTCCTGTGAACTCCACACGAGTTCCTCGGCCGCGGTGATCCCGGTTCCGGAGTCGTCGATGGCGGTGAAGGCCTCGTGGGTCATGGCGCCGTTGTTGTCCAGGTTCGCGTAGCCGGTGGCGCGGGTATAAGTGGCGCCGCCCCAGAAGTTGTCCTTGCCCACGTTGGGCAGGGCGAGTGAGAGGCCCTTGTGCCAGACGTGGTCCCACGGCCGGAAGATGGTCACCTCGTCGCCGCCGAGGGTCCTGAGCGGGTGGAAGTAGGGGCGCGGGCTTTCGTACTGGTCATCCGTGGCCCTGTAGGTGTACGTGGCGATCTGCTGGCTTCCGGCGGTGAAGGTGAGGGCTGCGCCGTCGTCGGAATAGCTGAGCTGCGTGGTCGTAGGAGTGGTAAATGCAGGGCTGGTCATGGGAGTCTCCGAAAGGTTCAAGGGTGTTTGGTCAGGCGGCGGACGTGGCGGCGGGCGCGGTGGAATCGAGGACCCGGGTGCCCAGGCCCTCGCCGTCCATACCGGCGTAGAAGGGGTGGCCGGGCACGATCTCGCCCCGGCGGACGGGTGCGCCGGTGAAGGCGGAGGCATAGATCGCGGCAGCGAGCTCCAGAGTTTGCCGCGCGGAGTCCGCGCCGGCTGGGAGCGGCCGGCCGGCGTCGAGCGCGTCATACATGGCCAGGAACTGGGCCGAGTGTCCGCTTCCCCGTTCCAGCGGCTGCGTGTCCCACGCTCCCGTGACTGTGTCCTCGTGGCCCGGCGCCGGGGTGATGGTCCAGTTGTCCGTGGCGTAGCCGTACAGGTGGCTCAGTTCAACGGTGGCGAACTCGCAGTCGATCCGGATGTCCGAAGTTTCGCGCGGTGAGAGCAACGAGTTGATGATGGTGGCCACGGTGCCGTTTTGGAACCGGACCAGCGCGGCGGACAGGTCCTCCGTGGAGGTGGCGCGGGCCTGCCGGGAGGCGATGGCGGTGACCTCCTGCCACGGGCCGAGCAGGTGGAGCAGGAGATCGAACTGGTGGATGCCGTGGCCCATGGTGGGGCCGCCGCCCTCGGCGTTCCAAGTGCCGCGCCACGGCAGGTCCCAGTAGGTGTCCGGCCGGTACCAGAGCGTGTCACACCGGGCCACTAGCGGACGGCCGAACTCGCCGCCGCCGATGAGCGACTGCGCCGCGGCGGAGGCATCGCCGAAGCGGTGCTGGAAGACGCAGGAGAACTGCGCACCGCCTTGGATTTGGGCGGTTTCCAACCGGTCGAAGTCGGCCAGGGACAAGGCCGGCGGCTTCTCCGACAGCACGTGGACGCCCGCCGCCAGGCACTCGAGGGCCTGGTCGATGTGCATCATGGGCGGGGTGCAGAGGTGCACGATGTCCGGTTTGGCTTCTGCCAGCAGTTCGGTGAGGCTGAGGTACCGCCCGGCGATGCCGTGCTGGTCTGCGAAGTTGTCCAGCCGGGCCTGGTCCACATCGCAGGCCGCCACGACTTCCGCCCGGCCGCCGGTCCGGGCCAAGTTGTCCGCGTGGACCGCCGCTATCCCGCCGGTGCCCACGATGGCCACTTTGTACGTCCGCATTTGAAATTCTCCGCCTTTGCAGTTCTTCACTGGATGGTGCCGGTCACTTTGATCACGGGCGGCCCGGAAAATCAGAAACTTTCATGACTTGGTCATTAGTTTCCGAAACCTTTGGGACTCCAATTCGGGCCGCCCTTCAACCGTAGGAAGCAAGATGCGCCGAAGTCAATGGTTTTTGTCCCCTAGAAACTAAATGCAGATTTCTGATAGTTTCTTAAAAACTGATTCCAATGTGAGGAGACGCCGTGAGCGGTGCCGCCGAGAAACAAGCACTCCCCCGTTCCGCTGGGCCGGAAACCGTTGAGCATCTCATCGCTGAGATGACGCTGGAAGAGAAGCTCGCCCAGCTGGTGGGTGTGTGGGTGAACGCGTCCAGCGACGGCGACTCCGTGGCCCCGCTGCAGAACCAGATGGCCGGCGACGCCCGCTCCTGGGATGACGTGATCGCCAACGGCCTGGGCCAGATCACCCGGATGTACGGCACCACCCCGCTGGAACCGCTGGACGGAGCACGCCGGCTGGCAGCCGCGCAGGAGCAAATCATGGCTGCCTCCCGCTTCGGGATCCCCGCCCAGGTGCACGAGGAGTGCCTGGCCGGGCTGGCCGCCTGGAAAGCCACCGCCTTCCCCGTCCCCCTGGCCTGGGGCGCCACATTCAATCCCGCGCTGGTCCGCGAGATGGCCGGGCTGATCGGCGCGGACATGCGCGGGCTCGGCGTGCACCAGGGCCTGGCGCCCGTGCTGGACGTGGTGCGCGACCTCCGCTGGGGCCGCGTGGAAGAGACCATCGGCGAGGACCCGTTCCTGGTGGGCACCGTGGCGTCCGCCTATGTCCAGGGGCTTGAGGAGGCGGGCATTGTTGCCACGCTCAAGCACTTCGTGGGGTACTCCGCCTCGGTGGCCGGGCGCAACCACGCCCCGGTGTCCATGGGTCCGCGTGAGCTGGCCGACGTTATGCTGCCGCCGTTCGAAATGGCCATCAAGCACGGCGGCCCCCGCTCAGTGATGCACGCCTACACAGATGTCGACGGCGTCCCGGCCGCCGCCAACCAGGCCCTGCTCACCGGGCTGCTCCGCGATGAATGGGGTTTCGCGGGAACGGTGGTGGCCGACTACTTCGGCGTCGCCTTCCTCAATGTCACTCACGGGGTGGCCGCCGACCTCGGCGAGGCCGCAGCGCTGGCACTGACTGCGGGAGTCGACGTCGAACTTCCCACCGTGAACTGCTACGGAACGCCGCTGCTGCAGCGGGTCCGCGACGGCGCAGTGGACGAGGCACTGGTTGATACCGCCCTCCGCCGCGTGCTCACGCAGAAGCAGCAGGCCGGGCTGCTCTCTCCCGGCTTTGACCCTGCCCCGCCTGCCTTAACGGACGGCATCAACCTGGACCCGGCCGGGCACCGCGCGCTGGCCCGGACCATGGCGGCGCAGTCGCTGGTGCTGCTGAAAAACGGGACGCACGACGGCGGCGCGGCACTGCCGCTGCCCGCTGCGGCCGTGCGGTCGCTGGGTGTGGTGGGGCCGCTGGCGGAGGACCCGTTCGCGATGCTGGGCTGCTACTCGTTCGACGCTCATGTGGGCGCCTCGCACCCGGACGTGCCGATGGGCATTTCCGTGCCCACCGTGGCCGAAGCCGCGGAACGCCGCTTTGAGGGAGTCGTTTCCGCCGCAACAGGGTCGTGCGAGGCCATTACGCCGGAGGAGATCTCCGAGGCCTGCCGGATCGCCGCCTCCGTTGACACGTGTGTGGTGGTGGTGGGCGACAACGCCGGGCTGTTCGGCCGGGGCACTTCCGGCGAGGGCAATGACGCCGAAGACCTCCGCCTCCCCGGCGACCAGTCCGCGATGCTGGACCAGGTGCTCGCCGCGGCTGCCGCTGCCGGCACGCGCACCATCCTCGTGGTGCTCAGCGGCCGTCCCTACGCCCTGGGCGGTTTCGCGGACCGCGCGGACGCCGTCGTGCAGGGATTCTTTCCCGGCGAGGAAGGTGCCGAGGCGCTGTGGGACGTTCTCACCGGCGTCGTCAATTTTTCCGGGAAGCTTCCGGTGTCCGTGCCGCGGACCCCGGGTGGGCAGCCCGGCACGTACCTGCACAGCCGGCTGGCCGGTCCCAGTGGCGTGAGCGCACTGGACCCGTCGCCACTGTTCGGGTTCGGCCACGGCCTGTCCTACACCTCGTTTGAGTATTCGGAGCATGTGGCGAGCGCGCCCACGGTGTCGACATCGGGCTCGGTGACGTTGGCCTGTACGGTGACCAATACCGGCGCGGTGGGCGGCGCCGAAGTGGTGCAACTGTACCTGGAGGACCCCGTGGGCGAGGTGGTGCGGCCGGTCCGCGAGCTGATCGGCTACGCGCGGGTGGACCTGGCTGCCGGCGCCTCCGCCGCGGTGGAGTTCACGGTGCACGCCGACCGGACGTCCTTCACAGGTGTGGACCTGAAACGCGTAGTGGCTCCCGGACTGGTCAAGCTCCACGTGTCCACATCAAGCACGTCCGATGTCCACACGCACGAGGTCATCCTGCACGGTCCGCGACGCGTCGTGGGTTTCGAGCGCGAGATGCTCACCCCCGTCGCGGTCACCCCGGCACCGATGGACTAAGCCAGCAGGCCTGTGGTGTATTTGGACTCGCAGCCCTAGGTCTCCTTGCGGGAATCTCAATGGGCTACCTGCCATATCCTTCTGGGTGGCCGCTTGCCCTGGTTCCCGGGGTTTCTTCCAAGCACCGAAAGCTACCCTAGTGATGAACAGATGCATCAGCGTTGTCTTAGCTCTTACCCACCTGGCTGCTTCGGCTACGTCGACTCATCACATCCGAACAACGCCAGGCCTGTCTCGACGAAGCATGCCGACTGCTGACAGCAGCACCACGCTGAGGACCTCCATCTAGTCCTCCGGTCCCCTCGCTGCGTGCCGTCGGCAAGGCCGGCGTGCGAGGCCATCGCCCGAAAAGTGGGCAGCGTCAGGATTTCGCTGCCCTGATAGCCCGGCGAACCGCCGCGCCCAGCACAGAGATCAGCGGAACCAGGCACACCAGGGTGACCACGGTATTGGGCCGGAAGGTGACGCTGCCGCCGTCGTTCCGGTAGACGCCCAGTGGCAGCACCATGCCGCCGCCCCCACCGCCGGAAGCGCCGCCGTCGGCCTCGCCCTCCGCGCCGCCACCGAACCCGAACGTAACCAGGGCCACCGGGATGACCTCCTGCCCGCCCAACTGGACGGGATCGCCGTATGCCCTGGCGACGCCGACGTTCTTGAACGTGTCCACAAAGTTGGAGAAAGTATCAGTCATGCCTCCACCGTAGGCCCGGACGCCCCAGGACCGCTAGCGTCGCGCCTTGCCCGACCTCTCGATTATCGATACTATCTAACTGTTAATCGACACCCTAGGAGACCTCATGGGAAAGCTCACCGTCCTCGCCCTGCGCATCGTGATTGCGATGGTGCTTGCCGGTTCCCTATTCGTTCAGGTGTGGATGATTCCGTTGGTCTCGACCGACCTCGTGGAGGCGGGCGCGCCCGATGGCCCACGCATTGCACTGCTTACCATCTTCGTTTTGGGCATCGCGTGCGTCCAGGTCACCGCAGTATGCGTGTGGCGCCTGCTCACCATGGTGCGCCGCGGGACGGTCTTCTCCCACGGAGCCTTTCGATATGTGGACATCATCTTCGGCGCGATCGCCTTCGCCTCATTATTGATGTTCGGGATCGCCGCCATCCTGGCGCCCGGCGAAACGGCGCCGGGCATCGTACTCCTCATCTGCGGAGCGTCCGTCATGATCGCCGGGGTTGCCCTGGTGGTGCTGGTGATGCGCACGTTGCTGGCCCAGGCGGTGGCACTGGATGCGCAGGCGCACCACCTCCAGTCCGAGCTCGACGAGGTGATCTAATGCCCATCGTCGTCGACATCGATGTGATGCTGGCCAAGCGGAAGATGCCGGTGGGCACGCTCGCCGAACGTGTGGGAATCACCCCCGCCAACCTCGCGGTTCTCAAAAACGGCCGCGCCAAGGCGGTGCGGTTCACTACCCTCCAGGCGCTGTGCGAGGTGCTCGAATGCCAGCCCGGCGACCTGCTGCGCTGGGAACCGGAGGACTCCGCCTCACATAACGCGGACGACGGCGGGCGGCCGCTTGCCGAGTCCAGCTAGCTGTATAGATCACGGACGTTAGTGCTGCGCGGGATAATGGAGGTATGACGGACCAGGACCATGAGCTGTGGGACGAGTTCGACAGGCTCAAACCCGCCGGCCGCGACCGCGTGGAGGGGTACCCCGGCGGACAGCCCGTGGGCTTTGGCTTCCGGACCGGCGTGCGCAGCGCCAGGGTAGCCCTTGGTTTCGCCGTGTACGCGCTGGTCCTTGGAACCGTCCTGGTCCTGCTGGGGGTCATCTACTTCATCAGCGAAAACCTGTGGCTGATGCTTGGACTGATGGCTGCGATCGAGGCCGTTTTCGTCTTTGCCTTCCTGAGGCTGGTCCGCCAGGCCCGCAACCGGCGCTCCGCAAGCTAGCCGAGGGCTGGTCCGGGCCGGACCATCCGGAATTCCGGCAGGCTTTCCCATTCGGGCGGCAACTGCCCGCGTTTTCCGTCGGGCCGGAATCCATGCTTGAGGTAGAACGCCAGCGCACGGGGGTTGCCCTCAGCCACCCAGAGGTAGGCCGGGGAATCTCCAATGGCTGCGCGCAGCAGGGCCGCACCAAGTCCGGTGCCGTGCGTGCGCCTCAGTGCGTAAATCGAGTACAGCTCAAGCTCAACCGGTCCGTCCTCGTCGCGGCCCGGACCGGCGTCGGCCAATCCCACCACCTCTCCGTCGGCATCCAGGGCAATAATCCGCGGGTCCTGCACGTCCAGGTGGGGCCGCCGCCGTCCCACACGCTCGGGGATACTGGCTCGGCGTGTGCGGAAGAACTCCGGGGACAGCAAATGCGAGTAGCACTCCTCGTGGGCCAGCGTGTGCATCCGCACCACCGCTTCGGCGTCGTCGGGTGTGGCCTGGCGGAGCTGAAAGTCCATCGTCCCAGCCTAGGCCCGGCGCCGTTCGCGCCGCGACACGTCAGCCATTAACCCAACCGACCTTCCGGAGCCAGCCGGTGAGAACCGGCAGGACCACTGAGCTGTGCATCGCACCCAGGTGGTCGAGCCCGGGAAGAACCTGCACATCCCAGCCGGCGGCAATGAGTTCCTCCCCGTGCCTGGCCAGGGGTTCACCGATCCGAACCTGGACGCCGCCCCATTGCGGGCTGTAGTCGATCTGGTCATCGGACCCCGCGAACGCGAGCCGCGGCAGGTCACGGGGCAGGGCCGCGGCAGAGTCGTCGAAGTCCTGGAGTGCCTCGTAAAGGGTGACGAATTGGCGCGTTTGGCCCTCGGTGGTCTGGACGGCGGCAGAATCCCAGTCGCCCGGCTCGGCCTCGTCTGCTGGAACCCACGCTGGGTCCGGTTCCTGGGTGGACTTCGCGTGCGCGGCGCGGGTGACGGCCAGCATGCTTTGGTACGGACCGTCCAACGGCGGAAATCCGCCCATGGCCAGGGCCCGGAGGCGGTCGGTGCGCAGGGCAAGCTGGAGTCCGCTCAACGCCAGCCAGGAGTAGCCGTAGTAGCCGAAAACCTCCGTGCTGGCGGCATCCGCGATGGCCAAAAGGTCAGCGGTGAGGTTGTCCGGTGTGAGTGTCTCCGCGGCCGGCTGCGCCATTCTGTGGCCCTCATAGTCAGCCACAATCACCCGGTTTGTTCCCGAAAGGCCGCGGACCAAAGCCGGCCCCAGGTCAGGGTCCCCGCCCCACTTACGCATGGTCTCGGCAGCGGCCGCTTCGAACGGCTCCAGCCGGGCCGGCAACAGCAGCGCAGGCCCCTCGCCGTGAATGGTAACGGGGATGATCGACCCGTCGTGAAGGACGGCCTCGGCAGTTTCAGCCATGTTGATCCCCTTTCAGGCGGCTTACCTGGCCCGATTCTTTCGGCGTTTTGTTGCCCGCACCAGGCTCTTGATGAGGAAGATGAGCGCGATTCCCCAGAAGATGAAAGTCAGGATACCGCCCGCGCCGGCAAGAAAGTTCCCGTCGCCCTCAAATCCGAGCACGGTGGCATCTTCCGGGTCGGATTCCCGGTACACCACCGTGACCTCCTCGCCAACAACGGGATGCTGGTCATGATCCACCAGGACCCCGACCGAGTGGAAGCGCCCGTCGGCCGACTGAAACTCCACGTCGATCGTTCGCTTTGAGGCTTGGCGCGCATCGTTGAAGTCGACGATCGTTCCCATCGCACGTTCGCCGGTCCGCACCAACTCCGCGTCAGCGTTGCCCAGATGGGTACCGATACCGATCATCACCGGGCCAAGGGCGAATAGAAAGACCAGAATCGCGATATTCACCACCGCTCCCCAGGCACTTTTGGTTTTGCTGTTCACGGTTGCGTTAGGCGAAGTCACGCACCCATTCTGCCGCAGCGCAAGTCAGCCAGTGACCGCGGGAACCAGCGATCCACGGAGCCATTCCTCGACTTCCCGCTGCGAACGCAGCCGGACGACGACCACATGCGGGTATTCGTTGACGAACCGCGGCATCAGCTCGACGTACTTCCACCGCGTCCGGATCGCCCAGCGGACGATATGGTCCCGGTCGGTGAAGAACGTCCTTAGCGGCGCCTCACGGTTGCCGTTCCACAATTCTTCGCGGCGCACCCGACGGCGGACGGTTCGCCGCAGCACGCGCGGCAATGTCAGGCGGGCAAAGGGAAAGTCGAGCCAGACGAGGAGGTCCGCGCGCTCCGCCAGCAAATGCCGCGCGGCGTCGTACTGCCACTCCGTGGTCCACGTGTCCGCGCTGATGAACGAGCGCACGTCGGTGAGGAACTCCGGGCGCGGTGTCCAGTCCGGTCCATGGAAGATCGCGTCAATCTCCAGGTGCGGGCCTCCCGTAATCCCCGCAATCCGCCCGGCCAGCGTCGTCTTGCCAGCACCCGAGACCCCCGCCACGAGCACACGCTTCGGCTGGCGCGGAAGGGGTTCGTTGTAGGAGCGCATGAATCGACCCTAGTACCGGACCCGGCCCCTCCCGCCACGTGCAGTCCAGGGCTGCTCCCCTTGCTACGCTCCGACCATGACTTCCCAGCCTGCGACTTCCGCCGATGCCGTTACCCACCAACCAGCGCGCGTCCAGTTCGACGTGTTCCTGGACGAGCACCGCACCGCGCTCAGCGACTGCCTCAACGGGCTGACTGAGGAGCAGGCCCGCCGGTCGCTCGTCCCTTCCCGCACCACGCTGCTGGGCCTGGTGAAGCATGCCACATTCGTCGAAAAGGTCTGGTTCGATGAGGCCATCACCTGCCGGCCACGGACCGAGATTGGTATTCCGGCGACACCGGACGAGTCGTTTATCCTCGACGACGGCGACACCATCGCCTCCGTCCAGCAGGCATACCGCGAAGCCTGCGGAGCATCCCGGCGAGCGGTCGCCTCCCTCGAGCTCGACGATCTGGTCCACGGCAACCGGCGGGGCCCGCTGCCGCTGCGCTGGGTCTACCTGCATATGCTGCGGGAGCTGGCTCAGCACTGCGGCCACGCTGACATCCTCCGCGAACAGATCCTTGGCCGGTAAAGTGGAATACCAAACGTGTCACCCGTCTGGGATTTGAGACCAAAAGTTAGCTAACAATCTGGCACCACTCCTGGAGCTGGCCGTACTTTGGAATACCAAGTACCATATTTGTCAGCCGCTCACTCCCCCAGGCGGCCTTCCCCAAGGAGACAATGATGTGCCTTCATGACCACACTTCTGCGCCCGCACTGCCAGCCAACCTCCCCCGCCGCGGCATCCTCGCTGGTGCCGCAGCCCTCGCCGGAATTTCCGTAGCAACCATCACCGCCCAAATCGGCGGCGCTCCCGCTGCCCACGCCGCTGATCGGCCTTCGGGCCCCAACTACCACGGCAGCCCCCTGACCCACCCCGCCCTGATCATCGAGGGCGGCACCATCGTGGACCCCAAGACGGGCGAAGCTGTGGAAGACGGCGTTCTGGTTCTCGACGGCGGCAAGGTGGCCGCCGTCGGAAGCCGCGATGCAACCCTTAAGGCTGTTGCCGCCGTCGCCGGCCGCGCGCAGGTCCTGAACGCCACGGGCCGCTGGGTGCTCCCGGGCCTGATTGACGTACACGTCCACGCCAACGCGTTGGCCGATGCCCGCGCCATCCTGCAGGGCGGCGCCACGAGTGTCCGCAGCGGCTCCAGCAGTTTCTACCAGGACGTGGCCCTCGCCGCGCTTCCGGGCTGGGCCCCGGGCGTCTCCCCGCGGATGACGCCCGCCGGCCTGTTCATCTCCCCCGACCTCGGCGATTCGCTCCTGGCCGACCCCGACCTCGCGCCGCTGGCCACGCTCGCCGGCGGGGTTAAGGACCCCGCCGACCTGGCGTACCTGACCAGGGTCAACCTCAACCGCGGAGCCCAGGTCATCAAGACCCGGGCCAACCCCCGCGCCGGACTTCCGGAGCAGGATCCCCGCGAACTCGTCTACAACCAGGAGCAACTCTCGGCGGTGGTTAAGGCGGCGAATGGAGCCGGTGTCCTCTGCCATGCCTACAGCGCGGAAGGCATCGACGGGGCCGTCCGGGCCGGAGTGCGCAGCATCGAGCACGGCGTCTTCGTCAGCGAAGGCACCATCGCAGAGATGGCCCGCCGTGGAACCTACTTCACCCCCACCATGGACGCGATCACCTCCATGGCGGCGTCAGCCAACCCCATCCTCGCCGCACGCGGGCAGGAGTACACACCCATCCTGCAGGCCGCCGTCCGCGCCGCGCACGAAGCAGGCGTGACGATCGTGGCCGGCACCGATTCCTTCGGAACCGATGTCACTCCCATCGGCAAGGAAGTGCGGCTTCTCGCCGAGGCGGGCCTTTCCCCGCTGGAGGCATTGCGGTCAGCCACTGTCCACGCCGCCCGGCTTTTGGGCCTCGGCGACGACGGCGGCCGGCTGGTCCGCGGTGGGTTCGCCGACGCGATCGTGGTGGACGCCGATCCGCTGGCCGACGCCTCCGCATTGGAGACGGTCAGCGTGGTGGTGGCCCAGGGAGCCATTGTCCGCAACGAACTCCAGGCATGAAAGTCACCGGCGGCGCTGGCACGTACGGTGCGACGCAAATGCGTGACTTTTGGGCGGGCGCCGGCGTAGATCCCGCGGATTCCCGGGCCGCGTGGGTAGGTGCACGGCCAAAAGTTACGCAAACAGGTCGATGCACCTCAGAGGGGTTGATCCTGCCCTGCCGAATGGTCCTGCGCCGCTGAAGCCTGCACTGCTGAATCCTGCACCGTGAACTTCTGTTCGATGAACGTCAGCAGCGGGCGCGAGTTCAGGCAGACCAGGAACATCGCCAGCCCGGCGATGACGATCAGCAGCCCCGCGGTGGTGGCGGTCAGCAGGAATGCCGTGATGAACAGGATCCCGGCGTTCCCCAGTGACACCCGTTTCTGCGCGCCCAGGCAGTACAGCGAAAGACGGTAGACGTCCCGGGTGCGGAACGTGAACCGGGACAGCAGCAGCATGGCCGTCACACCCGCCGTCGCCACCAGGAGCCCCAGCCCCAGCAGCCCCACCCGTGCGGCTGAAGGGGCGGGGTTCCCGGCGTCGAACGTTCCGGGCAGCAGCAGAAGATTCACGACGACGGCGGCCAGCACCGCGACGTACGGCACCCAGACCGCGAGCGCCTGGCGGAAGTTGGTCCGGTAGCCGCGCACGAAGTCCCGGAACACTCCCGTCTCCTCCCCCGCCAGCAGGCGGTTGAACGCGTAGGCCGCGGCCACCAGCGACGGTCCCACCGGGACAAACGCCACCACCAGGACCGCCGCCAGCAGGGCGGAGCCACCCGCCAGGCTGGCGAGAACAGGGGCCAGCACCAGCAGGATGTTGGCAAGCACCAGCAGCACATCGGCCACCATAACGCCGTAGACCACTCCGGCCGCCCTGAACAGCGGACCGGAGCCGTACTCCGCCTTCTTCTGTGCCACGAGCCGCCTTACTTCTTGTCTGCGTAAGCCTTGTAAGCCTTGTTCGCCAACTCTACGTACTTGGACTGGCCCTTCGCGTCGAGTTCCTTCACGTAGGCGTCGAACTCGCTCAGGGGCCGCTGGCCGGTGATGAACTTCAGGGTGTTCTGCTTGACGTGGTCCTTCAGCGGGGTGAGCACCAGGGTGGCCTGCTCGCGGTCCACGTCACTGAACGGCACGGGCGGCGCCACGGGCTTGGGCTTCTTGGACTTCATGGCCTTCTGGAACGCCAGTTCCTCCTCGTTGAAGGTGGAGTGCAGCAGGTCGGTGGTGCCGCCGTAGGCGAAGTTGCCGCCGGAGAAGCCGTACTCCATGCGCAGGTCCTTGGTGCCCGCCGGGTTCAGGCCCTGGAAGTTGATGTCCTTGGCCAGGACGCGCTTGCCTCCCTCCTTAGTGAAGGTGGTGCCTTCCACGCCCCACTTGGAGAACTCCTGCCCGGCGTCGCTGTAGAACAGCCAGTCGATGAACTGGATCAGCGCCACAAAGCTGTCCTTGTCCTTCACTGACGAGTTCAGCATGATGCCGTTCTCCAGCCGCGAGCCGCCGATGATGTCGCCGGCCGGCCCGCCGGGCACCGTAATCTTGCCCACCTTGAAGTTGCCCTTGCCCAGGGACTGCTCCATGGAGGTGCGGTACGTGATGATGTTCTGGGAGTTCGCGCTGATCACGAACGACTTGCCGGAGACGAACTTCTGGATGGCCGAATCGTCGGTCTGGGTAAAGCTCTCCGGGTCCATCAGCCCTTCGGCCACCAGCGAGTTGAAGTACTCCAGAAGCTCCTTGAACTGCTTGGTGCCGGCGCCGAACTCGAACTTTTTCTCCGACTCGGCGAAGTTCAGCCCGTCCACCAGGCCCCAGCCGGCCACGGTACCGAAGGCATTGCCCGCAATGTTCAGCACGCTGTCACCCTTGAAGCGGTCGGAGAAGGGCACGACGTCGGGATAAGCCTTTTTGAGCGACCGCAGCACCTCGCGGAACTCATCCCAGGTCTTCGGCTCGGCGATGCCTTCCTTTTCCAGGATGTCCTTGCGGAACGCCACCGTGTAGTCCGGCCACAGCTCCTCATGCAGGCCCGGCAGCACGTAGTATTTGCCGTCCTCCTGGGTGAGCCCGGCGATCTCGGGCTCCAGCTTCCACTTCTTGACCTTGTCCTGGAAGTGCGGCATCAGGTCCACGTAGTCGCTGACCGGCAGCACTGCGCCGGAGGAAACGTAGGCCGATTCCTGGCCCGGGTAGGTCTTGGCGATGATCTCCGGGGCGTTGCCGGAGCTGATGAGCAGGCTGCGCTTCTGCTCATAGTCGCTGCTGGGCACGATGGTGGTCTCCAGTGTGACGTTGTTGTCCGAGGCCATCTTGGTGAACAGCAGCCAGTCCTTCTTGAACGGGTACGTGGGCTGGTCGCTGAAGAGGAAGCTGAACGTCAGCGGCGCCGTCGCCTTGAACGTATCCCCCACCCCGAAGCTGTCCATGGCGCCGGTGCGGGCCTTGGAGGTATCAATTTTGCTGCCGGAATCTGAATCACAACCGGCAACCACCAGGCCGAAGGCTGCGAGCGCTGACAGGCCGAGGAAGTCTCGTCTGCGAAACTCTGGTTTTGCAATCATGGGCTTTCCTTTCATAAGGGTTATTCCTTGACGGAGCCGAGCATGACGCCCGAAAAGAAGTACTTCTGGACGAACGGGTAGATGCACAGGATGGGGATGACGGTCAGGACGATGGTGACCGACTGGATGTTGGCGGCAATCTGGCCCACGTTTTCCGCGGTGCCGCCGGCGGAACCGGCCGTGGTGACGCCGGCGATCATGTTGCGAAGGTAGATGGTCACCGGGAACAGCTCCGGCTTGTCCAGGTACAGGAACGCCTGGAACCAGGAGTTCCAGTTGGCCACGGCGTAGAACAGCACCATGGTGGCCACGATCGCCTTACTCAGCGGCAGCACCACCTTGAACAGCACGCCGTACTGGGTGAGGCCGTCGATGGCGGCGGCTTCCTCCAGTTCGCGGGGCATGTTTTCGAAGAACGACTTCATGATCAGCAGGTTGAAGACGCTGATGGCGTTCGGCAGCACCACCGCCCAGATGGAGTCCCGCATGCCGAGCGAGCTGATCAGCACGTAGTTGGGGATCAGGCCGCCGTTGAAGAACATGGTGAACACCGCGATGCCGATGAACACGCTGCGGCCCTTCAGGTCCCTCTTGGCGATGGCGTAGGCGAAGGACGTGGTCAGCACCATCGAGATGGCCGTGGCCACCACCGTGTACAGGACCGTATTGCCATAGTTGTTCCAGAAGGTGGAGTCGGCCAGGATCAGCTTGTACGTCTCCACGTTGAAGCCCAGCGGGAACAGGTTCACCTGCCCGGCGTTGATGAACCCTTCGCTGGAGAACGACTGGGCCACGATGTTCAGGAACGGATATACCGTCAGGAACACCACCAGCAGCAGGAAGGCCAGGTTGACCACCCGGAACACCCGCATGCCGCGGGAGATTTTCATGTCCTTGACCAGCACGCCGGTTTCCTTCCTCGCTGCCTTCGAACCCGCCCTGTTAAGGAGTGCTTCCTTCATGACTGCCCCTTTCACCACAGGCTCGTTCCGGCGAGTCGCTTGGAGATGGCGTTCGCGGAGAGGATCAGCGTGAGGCCGATGACGGATTCGAACATTCCGATCGCGGCCGCGTAGCTGAAGTTGGACGATTCCAGGCCCACCCGGTACAGGTAGGTGGAGATGACATCGGAGGTTTCGTAGTTCAGCGGGTTGTAGATCAGCAGGATCTTTTCGAAGCCCACGGCCATGAACGTACCGATGTTCAGGATCAGCAACGTGATGATGGTGGGCCGGATGGCCGGCAGCGTCACGTGCCAGGTCTGCTGCCAGCGGTTGGCGCCATCGATCCGTGCCGCCTCATACAGCGACTCGTCCACCCGGGTCAGGGCGGCCAGGTAGAGGATGGCGCCCCAGCCCATGGTCTGCCAGACCTCGGAGCTGATGTACATAGGCCGGAACCAGGATGCGTCCTGGGTGAAGTTCACCGTGGTGCCAAACAGGGATTCCGCGATCTGGTTCACCGTGCCGGTCATCGAGAAGTTCTGCAGGATCATGCCGGCGATGATCACTACGGACATAAAGTGCGGCAGGTACGCGACGGTCTGGACGAACTTCTTGAATTTCTGTGACCGAAGCTCATTGAGCATCAGCGCGAAGATGATGGGCATCGGGAAGCAGAACAGCAGCGTCAGCACACCCAGCACAATGGTGTTCTGGAACGCTTGCCAGAAGCTGGGATCGTTGATGAACAGGGTGACGTACTTCAGCCCCACCCATTTCTCGCCGAAGATGCTGCCGCCGGGCTGGAACTGCCGGAACGCGATCACGTTGCCGGCCATCGGCAGGTAGCGGAACACCGCGAAGTAAAGCAGCGGCAGCGCCACCAGGGTGTACAGCCGCCAGTCCCGCTTGAGGGCCAGCTTCCAGCCGTTGGGCTTGTTCCGCGGCTTGGTGCCGGGCGGGTCCGCGGTGACCGCCTCGGGAGGTACTTCCAGTTGAATGGCCATGGTATTTCCTCCTATCGGATGGTTTCTGCGGGCACGGTTTCTGTGGGGATTTCTTCCAGGACGAGGACGCCGTTGGCGGCGAGCTCCACGGTTCCCTGGAGCCGTGTGCCAGTGATGCGGTCGGTGCCGCCAGCCTTCACATCCACGCTGACGGGGGCGTCGTTGTGGTTCAGGACAAGCAAGTAGCTGCCCCGGTTGCCGGTTCGACGGCGGACCTGGACTCCCAGCGGAGCGTCCAGTTCCGCACGGATCCCGGCAGCCGCACGTTCGACGGCGAGCAACTCCTCCAGGAAGGTGCTGTCCACCCGGGCGGACAAGTAGACGGCGGTGCCCTGGCCGAAGGTGTTGCGGGTGACGGCCGGTGAGCCGGAAAGCCTTCCAGACGCATAGGTGGCGAGGACCTCGGCTGTTTCGGTGTGCAGGTGCTCAGTCCAGTAACTGGCGGAGGCGGTGCCGCCGTCGGCCGTTGAAAGCTTGACCTCCTCACCCTCTCCGGCGAGCGGATGCAGTTCCTCGCTCCACGCGCCGAGCACGTTCCGGAGGGCGCCCGGGTAGCCGCCGAGGCGGATGGTGTTGTCCGGGTCCACAATGCCGGAAAGGTAGCTGGCCACCAGCCGGCCGCCGTCGGACACGTAGTCCTCGACGCGCTGCGCCGCCTGGTCCGAAAGCAGGTACGACGCCGGGAGGACCACCAAGCCGTATTGGCTAAGGTCTGATGCGGTGTTGACGAAGTCCACCGGAATGTTGGCATCGAAGAAGGGCCGGTAGAGGCGGAGGACCTCCTGCGTATAGCTCAGGTCCGAGCGCGGCGAGTTGCCCAGTTCCAGTGCCCACCAACAGTCCCAGTCGAAGACGATTGCCACCTTGGCGGCGGAGCGGGTGCCCGTAATGCCGCCGAGGCCTTTGAGTTCCTGGCCGAGTTGGCAGACTTCGCGGAAGACGCGGGTGTTGGGGCCGGCATGGTTGACCATGCCCGAGTGGTAGCGTTCGGTGCCGCCCTTGGCTTGGCGCCACTGGAAAAAGAGGATGGAATCCGCGCCCTGCGCAATGGCCTGGTACGAGCCCAGCCGCATCTTGCCAGGGAGCTTGGAGACGTTGACGGACCACTGGCTGACCGCCGCGGTGGCCTGTTCCATGACCAGCCAGGGCTGGCCTTTTCGGAGCGACCGCATGAGGTCGAAGTTCAATGCGGCGGCCACGTGGGCGTCGGCTTCGCGCGGGTCCGGGTAGATGTCCAGCGCGGCAGCGTCCTCTTCCGCGGCCCAGGCCCAGTAGTCGTTGTTTTTGTAGAAGCGCATGAAGTTCGTGACGATTGGCAGGTCCGGGGTGTGCCGGCGCAGGATGTCCCGCTCCGCCTTGTAGTGCTCCAGCATGGAGTCCGAAGTGAAGCGGTGGTAGTCCAAGCGGCGGGAGGGGTTGGACCAGGTGCGGGGCTGGGCGGGGGCGTTGACCTGGCTCCAGTCCGAGTAAACCTGGCCCCACACGTCGGTGCTCCAGGCCTGGTTAAGTTCGGTCAGGTCGGTGTACTTGCGCTGCAGCCATTCCCGGAACGCGCGGTCTGCGTGCGGGCCGTAGGAAACGGGGCCGTATTCGTTGTTCACGTGCCACATGCAGAGGGCCGGGTGCTGGGCGTACCGCTCCCCCAACTTTTCCGCCATGGCCAAGGACTTTTCGCGGTAGGCGGGGTGGGAGACGTCGAAGTGCTGGCGCGAGCCGAAACCGAAGGTGGTGCCGTCCGCCAGGACCGGAAGGATGTCCGGGTGCTGGGCGATCAGCCAGGCCGGCGGTACGGCATCCGGGGTGGCCAGGTCTACGCCGATGCCGTTGGAATGCATAAGGTCCATGACCTCGTCCAGCCAGCCGAAGTCGTACACGCAGTCGGCGGTTTCGAGCCGGCTCCAGGAGAAGACGGCCAGCGTGACCAGGTTGACGCCAGCTTCCTTCATGAGGCGGACGTCCTCTTGCCAGACCTCGCGCGGCCACTGTTCCGGGTTGTAGTCGCCGCCGTAGGCAATGCCGCCGAGGCGTTCGTGCAGGTGTTTCAGGCGGTCTTCGGCCGTGCTGTGTGGCTCGCTGGTCATCATTGTCCTTTGGTTGGCACGTCGGCCGCGTGGTTCCAACCCTGCGACCTGCATCACACGTAGAAAGTATCGTAAACTTTACGCAATAACAACACCTTGGATAGCGTATTCCACTACCACTTTGGCTAGACCCGGTGGGGATATGGGCTTGATGGCGCATCTTTGACACACTTTCGGCCGCTTGGAGACAATCGCCGCAAGACCCGGACACTTGTTGTTTCCGAGGAACTATGGAAACTATCGGAGAGGCTCAGTGTGCGGAAAGTGGCAACGGCTGCGAAAGACCGAACCACCAAAGCCTTCCGCCTGCTAAAGTAGTGTTGGATTTCCAACATAACTTGTTTGCATTGCCACTACTGCCCCGGGGAGCATCATGGACCTGTCACCCTCTTTCAAGGCCTACGACGTGAGGGGCCTGGTCGGCGTCTCCATCACTGCAGAAAGCGCCGAAGCTGTGGGCGCAGCCTTTGTTGACGTCCTGGGCCTGTTCGGCCAGACCATCGCCTGCGGCGGCGACATGCGTCCGTCCTCGCCCGAATTCAGCCGCGCCTTCGCATTGGGCGCGGCGCGGCGCGGGGCGTCCGTCCTGGAACTCGGCCTGATCTCCACTGACGAGCTCTACTACGCGTGCGGCTTCCTGGAGATGGCAGGGGCCATCTTCACCGCAAGCCACAACCCCGCCGAGTACAACGGCATCAAGATGGCCAAAGCCGGCGCCGTGCCGGTTTCCTCCGAAACCGGTCTCGACGCCATCAGGGACCTAGCTCAGCAATACCTTGACAACGGGATCCCCGCGGCCCGGACCGAGGGCAACATCTCAAGGCAGGACGTCCTGGCCGGCTACGCCGAAAGACTGCGCTCGCTGGTACCCCTGGACGGAATCCGGCCACTCAAAGTGGTGGTGGATGCGGGCAACGGCATGGCAGGCCTGACAGTACCCGCAGTCCTCGGCGACCAGCTCCTCCCGGCCCTGCCGCTCACGGTGGTTCCGCTCTACTTCGAACTCGACGGAACGTTCCCGAACCACCCCGCCAACCCGCTGGAACCTGACAACCTCCGTGACCTGCAGGCCGCCGTCGTTGCCCACAATGCGGATCTGGGGCTTGCGTTCGACGGCGACGCCGACCGCTGCTTTGTGGTGGACGAGACCGGACAGCCGCTGACGCCGTCGGCCATCACCGCGCTGATCGCCGTCCGCGAGATCCGGCGCGCGCAGGCCGCCGGGGAAGCGGAGCCGGTCATCATCCATAACCTGATTACGTCACGCGCCGTGCCGGAAATTGTTGCCGAAGCCGGCGGACGGCCCGTACGGACCCGTGTGGGGCACTCCTTCATCAAGGCAAGGATGGCCGAGGAAGGGGCCGTGTTCGGCGGCGAGCATTCCGCGCACTACTACTTCCGCGACTTCTACAACGCGGACACAGGCATGCTGGCCGCCATGCACGTCCTGGCGGCCCTGGGCGAACAACACGGTCCGCTGTCCGGACTGGCCCGTGAATTCGAGCCGTACGCCGCCAGCGGGGAAATCAACTCCTCCGTGGAGGGGGTGGCAGCCACGGTTGCTCAGGTCAGGGCCAGCTACGAAAACGCGGGCACCATTGACGAACTCGACGGGCTCAGCGTGATCGACGAGACCGGAAACTGGTGGTTCAACCTGCGGCCGTCCAACACGGAGGAGTTGCTGAGGCTCAACGTCGAAGCCTCGGACGCGGCCACCATGGAGCAGGTGCGGGACGCGGTGCTGGAACAGATCAGGCGCTAGGAGCGGGTTACCGGGCTCCAGAATCCCGGCCCAGCACCACGTTCACCGGCTCCTGACCGTCAAGCAGCAAGGAGATCTGCTTCCGGACCAGCCTGGCCATCCGCGGCAGCATGGCCGAGCTGGCCCCGCCCACATGGGGCGTGATCAGCACTCCCGGGACTGTCCACAGCGCATGGCCCGCCGGCAACGGCTCGGGGTCGGTCACGTCCAGCGCGGCCCGCAGCCTCCCTGAGGCCGTTTCACGAAGCAACGCTCCGGTATCGGCCACAGGGCCGCGCGCCACGTTCACCAGGAGCGCCCCGTCGGCCATCGCTTCAAGAAACCGACCATCCACCAAGTGCGTGGTCCGCTCGGACAGGGGCACGCTCACCACCACGATGTCGTGCAGCGGCAGCTGCCCATACAGCGAATCGATCCCGTAGATGCGGCCGCGCTCATCGTCCCGTTCACGGCTGGCCATCCGCGTCACACGGGTTTCAAACGGCAGGAGCCTGGCCTCGATGGCCTTGCCCACGCCGCCGTAACCCACCAACAGGACACGGCGGTCCGCCAGGCTGGGACGCTGACTGGTGTCCCAGGTCCCCGTCGCCTGGTTCCGCACAAAATCCGGAATCCCGCGCTGGCTGGCAATCATCATTCCCAGGGCGAGCTCGGCGGTGGACGTCTCGTGGACCCCTGCCGCATTGGCGAAAAGGCAACCCGCGGGCAAAACGGCCGCGACGCCGTCGTACCCAATGGACTGGCTCTGCACGAGCCCAACCTCAACACCGTCCAGTGCGGCCAGTGCCCCCGGCTTGCCCATATAGGGCGGCACCAGGAGGTCAAACTTTTCCGACGGCGACGGCGCCGGCCCGGCAAGGTCCCACAGCACAAAGTCGACATCGTCGGAGGGCCCAACTGCATCCAGCAGCCTCGGGTCGGGCAGGCTCACCCGGAGGCGGGCCGTCACCGCGCCACCACCAGTTTGACGTTGGCGGCCCGGAGCGCAGCCTCGATTTCCCGCGGTGGCTGAGCATCCGTGACCAGGACGTCGGCCGCATCAAACGCCGCAAGCCGGGCCAGCGCATACCGGAGCATTTTTTGGTGCGTGGCCACCACCACCACCTGTTCCGCAGAGTTCATCAGCGCAATCTTGGTGGCCCGTTCCACATCCCGTTCGATGTAGAACGCCTCGTCATGGATCCCGCTGACCCCGATAAAGGCGGTCTTCGCGCGAAGGCCCGCTGCGGCGGAGACGGTCATGGGTCCGTTGAAAGCCTGGCTGTCCAGGAGCAGCTCACCGCCGAGGCAGATGGTCCGCGCCGATGTCAGCTGCAGGCAACGCTGGATGGCGGGGGCCGAGTGCGTGATGATGGTGCCCGCGAACGACGCCGGCAACTCCTGTGCGATCTGGTACGTGGTGGTTCCGGCGTCGAGGATGATGGCGTCCCGCTCGCTGATCATCGAAACACAGGCCTGTGCTACCCGCTGCTTCGCGTCGGAGTCCTCCCGGACCCTGGCCGCGAAGTCCGCGTTCTGCCCGCTGGCGTTGACCGCGCTGACTCCGCCGTGCACCACCCGCACCAGCCCCTTTTGGGACAGCACGCGGGTGTCCCGCCGGACCGTCATGTCCGATACCGCGAACGATTCGGCGAGGTCCATCGTGGAAATGAACCCCCGCCGTTCGAGCTGGTCCAGGATGGTGCGCTGGCGGGGCGTCAGCGGCGCCTCTTCATGTGAGCTGCTCATATCCCCTTCTCCTGCTTCCCTTAGCCGGACGCGCTAACCTGGCAGCGTGTTGCAATTCCAACACAAATCTACTTAATGCCTGGCCCCTGCGCCCGCATTCAGCAGTTCCACGGGGCGTCCTTCGATGATGGAGCGCTCGGCCGCGAGGCCCATGCGGACGGACTGGAGGCCGTCCGCGACGGTGACTTCCACCGGGCCTTCGCCCAGGATGGCCTTCCGGTAACCAAGGTGCTCGTAGTAAGTGGAACCGTGGTGTGCCCCCGCCGCGAGCACAGCTTCATCAACCGGAACCTCGTGCAGCTCCGGACCCAGCGGCGACCGCGGGCTGAACTCCACCGTGGCCTCGGCTTCGTCGCCCTCAATCCAGTGGTTCGCCGCCACCGGAATAAGGGTCTCGATCTTGGCGGCATCGCCCACGATGGAGATGCGCTCCTGGAACTTGGAGCCTTCGGCGAACATGGACAGTTCCAGCATGGCCCGGCGCCCGCCCTTGAAGTCCACAATCACGAAGGCGTTATCGATCATGTCCGACACCCTGCCGTTGTACACCTCGTCCATGTGGTTGACGTCGTGGCCGCCGCTGGCGTAGACGCGCACCGGTTCGTCCTGCAGGATCAGCCGCATCAGGTCAAAGAAGTGGCAGCACTTCTCCACGAGGGTTCCGCCGGTCCGCTCGGCAAAGCGGTTCCAGGCATCCACCTTATGAAGGAACGGGAAGCGGTGCTCCACGATGGACAGCATGTAGATGTTGCCTAGTTTGCCGCCGTGCGCTGCCTGGATGATCTCCTGCACCGGCGGCATGTACCGGTATTCCATGGCAACCCACACCGGCGCGGTGTAGCCGGCTGCCAGCGATTCAAGTTCGTCGGCCTGTTCCGCCGTGGTGCACACGGGCTTTTCCACCAGCACGGGCAGGTTGGTGCCGCTGGCGAAGATGTCCTTGAGGATGGCCAGATGTGTGTCGTTGGGGCTGGCGATAACCAGCGCATCCACCAGGCCGGACTCAAGGAGGTCTTGGTGGCGGCTGAACGTCTGGACCTCGTAGCCGATCTCGGCAACTGTCTCCGCGAGGGACGACGCCTGGGGGTCGGAAACTGCTGTGATTTGGCTCCCAGGGATCAGGGCGAGGTTCCGCACGTGTTCGCGGGCCATATGGCCGGCACCGATGAGTCCGTACCGAATGGTCCGGACCGCTTCCGCAGAAGGCAATGACATGAGCTGCTCCGTTTCTCTACGTTGAGTATGGGACCGCGGCGTTGCATCCCAAACAGAACTATACCGAAAGTGTTGTTATTCCAACATAGCGTGTGTATATTTCTTCAGTACAAGCCGTGACTACAACGAGGTGGAACGTGTACCAACCGTCATCAGGAACCCTGCTCTTCATAGGCTGCGCAACTCTTGACTCCATTGCCCTCGTCCAGGATTACCCTGCCGCAGACAGCCGTACCGTCGCCACCGATTTCGCCACTGCAGGAGGCGGACCCGCGGCAACCGCAGCAGTTGCCGCAGCCCGGGCCGGCGCAAACACAGCGTTCGCCGGGGTCCTGGGAACGGACGAGGAAGGCGACCGCATCATCAGCGGCCTGCAGGCAGAGGGCGTAGACACCTCAGCGGTGATCCGCGACCCAGCCGTCAAGACAGGCGCCAGCGTGATCGTGGTCAGCACGGCGTCCGAAAGCCGGGCCATCGTCACGCGTCCGGTGCCGCCGGTCAGCTTCCCTGCGGAGGGCCGCTTCCGTGAACTGCTGAAGTCCGCCGCTTGGGTCCACGTGGACCACCTGGGTTGGAACGCCGTCGCTGGCATCCCGGGGCTGAACCCCGGCGACCTGACCATCAGTGTGGACGCCGGCAACCCCATCCCGTCCTTCAGCCCGCGCGGCGTGGCCCTGTACGTGCCCACCATCGAACGGCTCCGCGCCGAGTACGGCGAGGAGTTGGCCGTTGAGGAGCTGCTCCAGAAAGCCATCGACGACGGCGCCTCCGCCGTCGTCGCGACGGCAGGCGCCGAAGGCGCCTGGGTGAAATCAGGAACCGGCCCGGCGATCCATGTTCCGGCCACGCCGGCCACCATCCTGTCCACCCTCGGCGCCGGCGACGTGTACCACGGCGCACTCCTCGCCGCTGTTGCCGCCGGCGTCCCGCTGGTGGAAGCTGCCGCTTTCGCCGGCCGAACCGCCTCCGCCTCCTGCGCAGGACTGGATGGCCGCTCCAAGATCCCGCACCAGACCATCACTCCCGCCCTAGCCACCAACAACCTCGCCTAGCTGAAAGAAGCAGCACATGATCCTCACAGACCTCTCCCCCCTCCAGCGCCCGTCTGGCGCATTCGCGATGCTGGCCGTGGACCAGCGCGAGGCGATGCGCAACATGATCGCCGAACACCAGGAAGCCCCCGTCACGGACCAGGACCTTCAGGACTTCAAGCTCCAGACCGCGAAAATCCTCACTCCCTACGCCTCCGGCGTCCTCATCGACCGGCAGTTCGCCCTCGACCAGGCCATCGAGGACGGCGTCGTCGACCCCGGCTGCGGACTCATCGCCTCGGCCGACCACTTTGAATCCGCGCACGGCGAGCTGGTGGGCGAAGTGACCATCGACCGGCTCGTGGACCCGCATAAATACGCTGCACTGGGCGTCAAGGCCCTCAAGCTGCTGGTACTGTACCGCCCGGACGAGCCCGCCGACGGACGCGTGGCCATGGTCCGCGAATTCGTCGAGATCTGTCAGTCCGCCGGGCTTATCAGCATCATCGAACCCGTCTCCCGCAAGCCCCTCTCCGGGGACGACTTCGACTGGAACGCCGGCATCCTGGCCGCCGCCAAGGAACTCGGCAACCTGGGCGCGGACCTCTACAAGGCAGAGGTCCCTTTCCACGGCCAGGCCCCCGAAGCGGAGGTACGCGCGGCCTGCGCCGACCTGACCCGGGCCATCGACGGCCCGTGGGTGGTCCTCTCCTCCGGCGTCCCGGAGGACGTGTTCCCCGACGCCGTCCGGTGGGCCTGCCTCGAAGGCGCCAGCGGCTTCCTGTCTGGACGCGCCGTGTGGGCGTCCTGCATCGGCGCCCCCGACGTCGTCGAATCCCTCTCAACGGATGCCGTCCGGCGGCTGCAGCGCCTCTGCGCCGTGGTGGACGACGTCGTCTCATCGCAAAAGACCAGTGCATGAGCCGTCCCGACGCGCGCCAAAGCGCTTCCTGGTGACAGCTATTCCGTAGGCAACAAGCAAGGCACAGCAAAACACTCAACGAGGAGAATATTGTGAGTCAGATTTCACGTAGGCAGGCCATCGCGATTCTCGGAGCCCTGGGATTCGGTGCAACTGCAGCAGCATGCGCCGGACCGGGCGGCACCACCGCACCAGGCGGCGCCACGGGACCGGCCGCACCCGCCACCGGCGCCGTCACAGGCAAGGTCTCGTTCGCCCACTGGCGCGGTGAGGACAAAGCGGTGTTCGACGAACTGATCAAGCGCTTCGCGGCATTGCACGACGGCGTGGAGGTGGTCCAGGACATCTCCACCTCCAACGACTACAACGCCCAGGGCCTGCAGAAGGTCCGCGGTGCAGCCATCGGCGACGCGTTCGCCACCTTCCGCGGCGCCCAGTTCAAGAACTTCACCGAGGCGGGAATCTACGCCGAGCTCAAGGGCAGCAAGGCAGCAGCCAACTACCAGCCGGGCCTGCTGACCGCCGGACAGTCAGGCGACAGCCAGCTGGGCCTGCCCTACCAGGTGGTCTTCCCCATGCCCATGGCCAACGCCGACCTGTTTGATAAGGCCGGCGCGGAGATCGCCCCGAAGGACTGGGACGGCTTCCTGGCCATGTGCGAAAAGCTCGCGGCCTCCGGGGTCATCCCCATCTCCTGGCCGGGCGGCGACGTCGGAAACGGCGGCCAGCTGTTCAACTGCATGATCGCCAACAACGCCCCCGTGGACGACATGTGCGCCCAAATCGAGCAGGGCAAGCTCAAGTGCACCGACGACTGGTTCCTGAAGATGCTGGGCCAGTACAAGGAACTGGTCCCATACCTGCAGCCGAACGCCACCGGCACCGCCGTGGAGCCGGCACAGAACCTGTTCTCCCAGGGGAAGGCCGCCATGCTGGCCACCGGCTCGTACCACCTTGCGGCAGTCCGCGGGCTCGGAGCCGCGTTCCCCATCGAACTGGTCTTCCCCAACACCTCAGACGGCAGCGGCAAGTTCGAAGGAGCCTACAACGCCACGTTCATCTTGGGCGTCAACTCCGCGAGCAAGAACCAGGCCGCCTCCGCGGCGTGGATCGACTTCCTCTCCGAGCCCGAGAATGCCGGCTACTACGCCAACCAGACAGCCCAGCACGTGGCCGTGAACAACGTGGAGTACACCAACGCGGACCTGAAGCGCCTGAGCCCCTGGCTGGACAAGAAAACGGCGCTGGCCGCCCGCTTCCAGTTCCAGAACCTCGATGTCCGCAACGCGGTGGAGGCCAGCGCCACGGCTGTCATCTCGGGCACCAGCCCCGAGCAGGCCGCCGAAGCCGCCCAGAAGATTGTTGACGAACGGCTATGAGTACCCATACCAACATGGCTGCCAAACGGAAGGCCCCGGACAGCCGAACCCAAACCGACGCCGCGAAGGGGCGCCGCCGCTCCCCCACGCGGGTGAATCCGGCACTGTACCTCTTCCCGCTTCCCGCCGTCGCCATCATTGCGTTCTTCCTGGTGATGCCTACGCTGCAGGCGTTCCAGTACGCCATCACGGACTGGAACGGCTTCTCGGCGGCGTTCAATTACGTGGGGCTGGACAACTTCGTCCGGGCCTTCACCAAGGACTCACTCTTCACCAACGCGCTGACCAACAACCTGAAGTTTGTGCTGATGGTGGTGATCGCGCAGACGGCGTTCTCGCTGGTGCTGGCCCTGCTCCTGACGAAGAACTCGCGCGGCAGCATCCTGCTCCGGGCCCTGTTCTTCTTCCCCACCATCCTGTCCTCCGTGTCCGTGGCCTTCATCTGGAAGTTCATCTACGACCCTAACTTCGGCCTCGCCAACGCGGTCCTGGGCGGCGTGGGCCTCGAAGCCCTGCAGGGTTCCTACCTCGGCAACAACGCCCAGGCCCTGTACTGGGTGGCCGTGACGCAGGTCTGGTTCCACGCCGGGCAGATGATGGTGGTGTACATCGCCGGCCTGCAGGCCATCCCGCGGGAACTCTACGAAGCAGCCGCGATGGACGGCGCCAGCAGGTGGCAGCAGTTCAAGTCCATCACCTGGCCGTTCGTCGCCCCTGCCACGTCGATCGTGGTGGCCTACACCACCGTCCAGTCGTTCAAGGCCTTCGACCTGATCCTGGGCATCGCGGGCAACCCGCCCAAGCAGTCCCTGGACATCCTCTCCACTCGCATCTACAGCACCTTTGCCAACTCGGAGTTCGGCTACGCCGCCGCCCAGTCGATCATCTTTATGGCGATGATCGCCCTGGTCACCTGGCTCCAGCGCCGGTTGCTCCGGCTGACCCCGAAGGGGGAATGACAGCATGCTCGCTTCACTAAGCCGCCGCGCAATTCTTGGAATCTACGCGGTCATCATCATCGTTCCGCTGACCGTGGTGGGGTTCGGCAGCTTCAAGTCCACACAGGAACTCTTCGCCGGACCGTTCAGCCTGCCGCAGTCCCTCTCCCCTGCTAACTACGCCGAAGTGATCGGCGGCCAGGACCTGGGCTCGTCTTTCACCAACAGCGTGATTGTCACCGCCATCTCCGTGCCGCTCACCCTGTTCCTGGCCAGCCTCGCCGGGTACGCCATCTCCCGGCTCAAGGGGTTTATGGCCTGGGCCATCTTCGGCTTCCTGGTCCTGGGCATGGCCATCCCGGCGCAGGCCAACATGGTGCCGCTGTACGTCCTGTTCGGCCGGCTCGGCCTGCTCGACAGCCTTGCAGGCCTGGTGCTGGCCAACGTGGTGTCCACGCTGCCCATCGCCGTCTTTATCCTCGGCGGGTTTATGAGGACCCTGCCCAAGGAGCTGTACGAGGCATCCTCCATTGACGGCACCGGCCCGTGGCGGACGTACGTGTCCATCGCGCTGCCGCTCTCGGCCCCGTCCGTTGCTGCCGCGGCCATCTTCCTGTTCGTGATCCATTGGAACGAGCTGCTCTACCCGCTGCTGTTCATCCAGTCACCGGGCAACCGGACTTTGCCGCTGGCACTGCTCAGTTTCCAAGGCGAATTCCAGACCAACTACCCGCTCCTGTTCGCCGGCGTCATCCTGGCCTCCCTGCCCGTGGTGGTGGCCTACGTCTTCCTGCAGCGCTACTTCGTCGCCGGGATCACCGCGGGTGCCAGCAAGGGATAAGGAACCCGGACCTCCACCAGCCCAACGAAAGGCAACACACGTGAACCTGAAATCAGCCCGACACCTGGTGAATGGAACCTGGCACACGGCCGGCAGTTCCAAGGACGTGACCGACCCCGGAAACGGCAGCACCATTGGCGAAGTCGCGTGGGGCACCGCCCACGACGCCACTTCGGCCGCAGACGCCGCTGCCGAAGCCTTCGGTGCCTGGTCCCGCACCACGGCCCGCATCCGGGCGGACCTGCTCCGGAACGCAGCGGACCTCTTGGCTGAACGCCGCGACGAGCTGGCCCACACCCTGGCCCTGGAAGCCGGCAAACGGCTCCCGGAAGCCCAGGGCGAGGTGGACTTCTCGGTGGAGTACTTCCGCTGGTTCGCCGAGGAAGTCCGTCGCTCCACCGGCACCGTCAGCCCGCCCGAGCTTCACGGCCGGCGCCACCTCAGCCTCCGCAAGCCCATCGGCGTGGCACTCAGCCTCACGCCATGGAACTTCCCCGTCTCTATCCAGGCACGCAAACTCGCCGCAATGCTGGCCGCAGGCTGCACGGTGGTGGGCCGCGTCTCTGAAAAGGCGCCGCTCGCCGCCACCGGCCTGTTCGAGGTGCTCCACGACGCCGGGTTCCCCGCCGGCGTCGTCAACCTGGTTCACGGACCCTCGCGCGACATCACTGCCGCTCTGCTCCAACACCCTGCTGTGCGGGCCGTCAGCTTCACCGGATCCACCGGCGTGGGCCGCCAGATCATGGCCTCCGCCGCGGAACGCGTGGTCCGCCCGCTCCTGGAACTGGGCGGCAACGCTCCGTTCATCGTGTTCGAGGACGCGGACATGGACGCTGCCGTGGACGGGGCCATCCTGGGGAGGCTCCGCAACACCGGCCAGTCGTGCGTGGCAGCGAACCGCTTCCTGGTCCAAGACAGCATCGCCGACGAGTTTGCCCGTAAGCTAGGCGCGCGGTTCGATGCGATGAGCCTCGGGCATGGCGTCCCCGACGGCGGCGCTCCAGTCCCGGACCTCGGCCCCATGATCGACGCCGAGCGGGTTTCCGCCGTGCAGGCCCTGGTGGATGACGCACTCGCCCGCGGCTCCCGCCGCGTCACGCAGCGAACCGATGTCCCCGGGCAGGGTGCCTTCATGGCCCCAACACTGCTGACGGACGTCCCCGACGACGCACCCCTGGTGAGTGAAGAAGTGTTCGGCCCGGCGGCCGGCATCGTGACCTTCTCGTCCGACGAGGACGCCATCCGCAAGGCGAACGCAACTGAGATGGGCCTCGCCGCGTACGTCTGGAGCCGCGATCCCAAGCGCGCTTGGGACATCCCCGAACGCCTGGAAGCGGGCATCGTGGGGGTCAACGATCCCCTCCCCTCCGTGGCCTTCGCCCCCATGGGCGGCGCCAAGCAGTCCGGCCTGGGCCGCGAAGGATCAAGCCTTGGCCTCGAGGAGTTCGAGGAGGTCCAGTACGTGGCCTGGAGGCCATAAATGCTGACCACCGGGCTGGTGCTGGGCGCCGTCGTCGTGGGAGCCGGGATGCAGCGCATCACCGGCATGGGCTTCGCGCTGGTGGCTGCTCCTTTCCTGGTCCTGCTCCTGGGCCCGGTGGAGGGGGTGGTGCTGGTGAACGTCTGCGGCGCCGTGACGGCGGGGGCCATCATCTTCCGGGTGGTGCGGGACATCGACTGGAAGCGGTACGCGGCATTGGCGGCGTCGGCGCTGCTGGGAATCATCCCGGCAGCCTTCCTGATCCGGCTCATCCCGCCGGCGGTGTTGGAGATCTCCATCGGGGTGCTCCTCGCCGTCGGGCTCACCGTTCTGCTTGGCCTCAAGTCCGCCACGCTGCCTCCACGCCGCCGCTACCTATTCACGGCCGGCGGCCTGAGCGGGTTCATGAACACGGCGGCCGGGGTGGGCGGGCCTGCGGTCAGCATGTACTCCATCGCCACCCGGTGGCAGCACAAGTCCTTCGCTGCGACCATGCAACCGTACTTCTTCACCATCGGCGTGTTCTCCCTGATCTCCAAGGCCCTCACTGCCCCGGCCACATTCCCCGCGTTGCCATGGGGAATGTGGGTGGCCGTCGCGGTGGCCTGCCTCGCGGGCCTGGTACTGGGCGACGTCGCTGCCCGGTTCGTTCCGGCCCGGGCAGCCCAGGTCCTGCTGATCGTCCTGGCGTACCTGGGGGCGGCTGCCACCATCATCCGCGGCGTGATCGACGTCGTCGGCTAACAGCCGCTGCTGCACCTATCCCATCCACCCAACGACCAACGAAAGGGCTGCCATGACTGTCGTTTCCCCACAAGAAAACTTACTGCGTGTGTCCACCAGCAAGGGCGAGACCGTCACCCTGACGATTGATGCGAGCGCTCCGGTGACCATCCAGCTTGATGTTGGAGGGCTGTGCGACTGCGGGGGCACTGCCAGTGTTGCTGGTGCATACACAAATACCGACTTCGGCACTCACTAATCAGGCATCATTCTCAATCTTCACCCGCAACATGAAAGGAAATAACATGACGTGGCTGAACAGTGCCTCTCACGCGCGATGGCTCGAGGCCGAAACCGATCGGCTGATCAATTTCGCCGCGGGTTCAAAGGTGCCCACCGGGTTCGGCTGGCTCGACAACAACGGTGCGGTGTTCACCGATAAGCCGACCCACCTCTGGATTACCGCGCGGATGGTTCATAGTTTCGCCGTCGCTGCCCTGATGGGCCGGCCAGGCGCTGCGACACTCGTCGACCACGGCATCGCTGCGCTCAACGGAGTCTTCCACGATGATGAGTTCGGTGGTTGGTATGCCGAGGTGGACGGGAGCGGACCGGTAAACGACACCAAGTCCGGCTACCAGCACTCCTTCGTGCTCCTCGCTGCTGCCAGCGCCGTCGCGGCCAAGCGCCCGGGCGCCAGGGAATTACTCGATGAGGCGCTGCGGATCGCTGACACGAGGTTCTGGGACCACGACGCCGGCATGTGCTTCGACTCGTGGAACCGGGATTTCACGGAAACCGAAGCATACCGTGGCGGGAACGCGAGCATGCACTCGGTCGAGGCGTACCTCATCGTCGCCGATGTGACCGGGGAGAACCGCTGGCTCGAACGGGCCCTCCATATCGCCGAGGTGCTCATCCACGACTTTGCGCGCAACAACAACTACCGGGTTTTCGAGCACTTCGACCCGGAGTGGAACCCCATGCCGGAGTACAACACCGATGACCGGGCCAGCCAGTTCCGCGCGTACGGCGGAACCCCCGGCCACTGGGTTGAGTGGGCACGCCTGCTCCTGCACGTCCGCGCAGGGCTCGAAGCCCGCAGCATGGAGATCCCGGCCTGGCTGCTGGAAGACGCGCGGGGCCTCTTCGACGCCGCCATCCGCGACGCCTGGGAGCCGGACGGTCATCCGGGATTTGTGTACACCGTCGACTGGGAAGGCAAGCCGGTTGTCACCACCCGCATTCGCTGGGTTCCCGCCGAGGCAATCGGGGGTGCGGCAGCCCTCTACATCGCCACCGGCGACACGAAGTATGCAGACTGGTACGAGCGAATCTGGGACCACGCCCGCGACTGGTTCATCGACTACGAGCACGGGTCCTGGAAGCAGGAACTCGACGAGAACGGCAATGTCACCTCGACAGTGTGGTCCGGCAAGGCGGACATTTACCACCTCTGGCACTGCCTGGTGGTCCCGCGCCTTCCACTGGCACCCGGGCTTGCTCCAGCAGTCGCGGCGGGCCTGCTGGACGCCCGGCTTACTGCGACCGGGTAACACGGGGAACCCGCGGTCCCCCGTGTTCTTGGGTCCCGCAGATAACCGCTATTAACACCCCGCAAACCCCTTGATAGGTGACCATATGGTCACCTATTCTGGGTTGTATGGACGCCGTCTTCAAGGCACTCTCCGACTCCACCCGCCGGGACCTGCTCGATGAGCTTTTCCGGGAGGACGGCCAGTCACTGGGTGCGCTTGGGGCCCGCTTCGAGATGTCCCGCTTCGGGATCGCCAAGCACCTCAGGCTGTTGGAGGAAGCCGGGCTGGTGGTGACCCGCCGTCGGGGCCGCCAGAAACTGCACTTCCTGAATCCGGTGCCCATCCGCCTCATCCACGACCGCTGGGTGAGCAAGTACGCCGAACCATGGGCCGCTGCCCTCAGCGACCTCAAATCCAGATTGGAAAGTCCCATGGAAAAAATCTTCGAAATCTACATCAAAACCACCCCGGAACGGCTCTGGGAGGCCATCACCAACAGCGAGATCCGCAGCAAATACCAGTTTGGAATGAACATCAGCTCAGACTGGACTCCGGGGTCCCGGTTCGAGATGTCACCCAACGGCGGGGACCTCCTGGGCGAAGGCGAGAACAAGGAGGTGGACCCTCCGCGGAAGCTCGTCCAGACCATGCGCGCCCTGTGGGGCGAGGACGTCAAGGCCGAAGGCTGGTCCACCATCACCTGGGAAATCGAACCTGTAGGCGATTCCTGCCACCTCACCGTCACCCACAGCGACCTGCGTGAAGGCGCCAACGAACAGCTCTACGGTGGCTGGCCAATGATCCTCTCCGGCCTTAAGACGTGGCTTGAGACGGGAGAGAAACTCACCACGCCGGGTTCGCTGATGTACACCTAATCCGCCCCTGGGGTTTTTGTCCAGAGACGGCGACTTCACGGCCTTCTTGGTCGCGGTGTCTGGACAAAAACTCCTGTGATATTGCCGTCACGAGGCATAGCCTGAAAGCACCCGGCAGTCCCGAGCCACACGATTGCCGGCCGGAACCAACACTGGGGCCGGAACCAACACTGGGCGTCAGGAGGCGGAGGCAATGGCTTCCATGGAGGGAACCGTGGCGCTGGTGACAGGTGCGGCGGGCGGCCTGGGACAAGCCGTGGCAACCGGGCTTGCCCGCGAAGGGGCGCTGGTTGTGGTGGTGGGGCGCTCCGCTTCGCGGGCCGAAGAGGCAATGAAGGGCATTCGCTCGCGCGTTCAGGACGCCCAGCTTGAGCCGCTGGTATGCGACCTCTCCCTTCAATCCTCGATCCATGCGGCGACCACTGACTTCCTGTCCCGCCATGACCGGCTCGACGTGCTGGTCAACGCGGCGGGCGTGTTCCGCAAGGAACGCCATCTCACCCCCGACGGGCTCGAACTGACCTTCGCTACCAACGTGATGGCTTACTTCCTCCTGACCCGGCTTCTGCTGGACGCACTCAGGAACGCTGCCGTGGCTGGACGGGAGAACACAGGAACAGCCGCACGGCCTGCTGCGGGGCCGCGCACGTCCCGCATCGTGAACATCGCGTCCAGATACGGCAACGCCAAGCTCGACTTTGACGACCTTCAAACCGCGAAGGGCAAGTACAGCTACCTTCGCTCGACACCACCCACCATGCTGGCACGCGTCCTCTTGACCCAGGAATTCGCCGAGCAACTCCGCGGCTCCGGCGTTGTGGCAAACGCCGCCCATCCGGGATTGGTCAAGAACACGGCGCTGCTGCAGGACGTCGGCGGGCCGTTCCGCTGGATCACGAACACGTTCGGTGCCCCCGCCGAAAAAGCGGCCGACACACCACTTTGGCTCGCCACGGCCAACGAAACAGCGGCGGTCACCGGAAAGCTATGGACGAAGCGCAAAGAACTTCCGACGCCGGGCATGGGCTCGGACCCGGAAGCCCGCCAGAGGCTCTGGAACGCGTGCTCCCGCCTCGCCGGACTCACCTGACCATGCTTCGCTAGGGGCTTGCTTGGCCGGCCACTGACAGCCTCCCCCGGAGGCTTAGTCAAGACTAGCCGCGCGGCTGGGGACCCTGATCACCGCTTTGTCCTGTACGGAGGAAGCCGTCCCAGCCGCGGGGCCGTATTTTGCGGACAACAACCATTTCCCAAGCACCAAAGAGCACACCCAGGACCACGGCAACCACCCCAGCCGTGAACCACCCGTCCCGGCCGAAGATCATCAACACGACGCCCACAAAGCACAGGCCCTTTGCAGCTATGTCCAGATACAAAGGTCCTCTCAGGAACTCCATACCTCCACGATATGCCCCTGCCGACACGTGTGATGGACCCGCTCACAATTTATGGGATGGGCCGCTGCCCGGCTGATGCAAAAGCAAAGTGGCGATGCCCTGGGGGCATCGCCACTCTGCCTTGCCGGACGTGTTGGACGTTGGCTGTGTTGGCACTACCCCAGCAGGGTAGTGATCAGCCTGACCGAAGAGGCGATGATCGCGATGAGTCCGATCGCCCCGAAGAGGTTATGCCACCACTTATTCCGCAGGTCACCCATGACAGAGCGCTTGTTGGCCATGATGACGATCAGGATGCCCAGAAGCGGTGCGATGAGGACCGTCAGGGACTGCGCTATGACAATCAGGCCTACCGGCGATGCTTGGAACGACAAGGTAATGATCAGCCCGAAAGCCAGGATGATGCCGGTGACAATGCGGGCGGCAGCTGATCCAGCCTTGGCGCCGCGTCCGAGGGCGTCGGAGAGCATGGTGCCGCCGGCCGTTGCGTTGGCGATCATGGAGGAGAACGCTGCACCGGACAAGCCCAGGGCGAACAGCATGGAACCCACAGGCCCGGCCAGCGGGGCGAAGACCGAGGCGAGGGCGTTGATCGTTCCGGCCTCGGCGCCGGTCTTGCCGAGTACGGCCGCGGCAACCATGATGACGAGGGCGGTCATGATGCCAGGGGCTACGATGCCCGGGATGGTGTCAACGAGGGTGATGTCCCGGTAGTCCGCCCGCGTACGGCGGTTTTCCTTGATGCCGTAGGACGTGTAGAAAGCTGCATTGATGGAGAAGTTTGTGCCGACCAGTGCCACGATGAGGATCTCGCTTCCCGGAGGCAACTGCGGGACCATCCCCTCCAGGGACCTGTACCAGTCGGGCTGGGCAACGATGGTGCTGGCGATGAAGGCGATACCCATCAGGACAACGATGGCCAAGAGGGCTTTTTCGACGATGCCATAGACGTTTTTGAACGCCAGGACGAAGGCGACGGCGGCGGTACAGACAACCGTCCAGAGGACAGGTGAGCCACCGAAGACCAGGGACAATCCCAGGCCCGAACCCACTGCGTTCCCGACCGAGAACATCAGGGTGATACCGAAGACGCCGAAGCCGGCGAGGACCCCCACCCACTTCCCGAGGCTGTCCTTGATGGAGGTGATCAACGATGTCGGAGTGGAAATGCCGAGCCGGACGCTCATGTCCGTGAAGAAGATCATGAGGATGGTGGAGACGGCAATGACCCAGACGAGGGTGTAGTCGAACCGGCTGCCGGCCTGGACGGCGGTAGTGAGGTTTCCTGGACCGAACTGCCAGGCCCCCACCACAAAGGCCGGGCCCATGAGTGCCAGGTAGCCGAGGAAAGTTCTGCGTTTGGCGGGTGGTTTGGAAAGGGAAGGGCTTTCGGGGGTGACCATCTGACCTCGCTGTTCGTCCAGGGTATGGATGGTCCTATTCTGCTCGCGCATTGCGAGTCCTCCTTCTCCAGCTTCAGTGCTGGGGGTCGTCGTTGACCAGGGTGGAGAGTGAAAGTTGGGGCCGGGATGGCGGGCGGTGCCCGCCATCCCGATAGATCCTGGGATCAGGCCGTGCTGGATCAGGCAGCGCTGGTCAGACCGTGCTGGATCAGCAGCGCTGGTCAGGCAGGGACGGTGACGCTGCCGAGGTTGGCGGACTTGAGGGCCAAAGCGATTTCCTCGCCGGCGCCTTCGGCGAGGGGAAGCAGCGGCGGGCGGACAGTGGCGTGGTCCAGGATGCCGCGGGCTACGAGGCCTTCCTTGAGCGCGACGGTGCCTTCCATGTGCGAACCGCGGTGGTAGACGTTCTTAGTGACCGGCAGGAGGCGGTCGTGGATGGCGCGGGCGGCGGCATAGTCCTTGGCCTTACCGGCGGCGATGAGCTCAACCAGCGGCTCCGGCGCGAGTCCGCCGTAGCCCACCAGCGCGCCGTCGACGTCGAACATGGTGTGGAGCAGGTACTCGTCGTGGCAGGTCAGGATCTGCAGGTCCGGGTAGGTTGCCCGCAGGACGGGGATTTCGGTGTCCCAGCGCTTCATGTTCCGGACGCCGTTCTTCGTGGCGAAGACGCCTTCCTGGCCGGCGATTTCCAGCTGGGTCTCGAGGTCGTAGGTTGCCTTGGTGGCATCCGGGTACTGGAACAGGATCAGCGGCAGGCCGGACGTTTCGTAGATTTCCTTGTACCGGGTCTGGGGTGCGCCCTTCTGGTAGCCGAAGCGGAGCCAGCCGTGGGAGGGGTAGACCAGGCCGGCCTCGGCGCCGGCTTCCACTGCACGCTTGGCTTCGAGGGCAGCGACCGTGTTGCCCTCACCGGTGATGCCGGCGATGATCGGGATCCCGCCATTGACGGCGTTCTTGAATTCACGGATGACGAGGGCCTGCTCGTCCTGGGTCAGGAAGGTTCCTTCGCCGGCGTGGCCGAGGACCACCAGGCCCTTGACGCCTTCAACACTGGCCAGCCAGCCGCCCAGGCGGTGGATCGCGTCGACGTCGACGGCTCCGTCGCGGGTGAACGGGGTTACGGGAGCGGGAACCAGCCCGCGGAGATCGATGGTCATGAGAGCTTCCTCTGTCTTGTAGTCGGTGGTTTCCGCTAATGTGAGAACGTTTGCGGGAACGTTTTCATTGTGCGGTGTGTTCCAGCTCACTGTCAAGGGCCAACTGTGAAAGAAGGAGGAAATAGAGTGTCTTCTAGGACAATCGTGAAGAGGAGACCCCACATGGAACCGGTCGCACCCGGCACCACCGTTACCCTGCGGGACGTTGCCGCCGCCAGTGGGGTGAGCCTTTCCACGGCCAGCCGGGCCCTGGATGAACGCGGAACCGCCTCCCGCTCCGCCGCGGCGGAACACGTCCGGAAGGTTGCCGAGGAACTTGGCTATCGCCGGAACTCCTTCGCGTCCAGCCTGCGCCGCGGCGAAACCCGGACCCTGGGGGTACTGGTCCCGCGCCTCAGCGACACCGTGATGGCCCTGATGTTCGAAGAACTGGAGCGCGCCGCCTCGGACCGCGGCTATTTCGCCATGGTGGCCACCAGCGGGGATGACCCGGACGATGAGCGCCGCGCTGCGGAGACGCTGCTGGACCGCAATGTTGACGGGCTGATCCTTGCGACGGCCAGGCTCGACGACGAACTTCCCAAACTGTTGCGCCAGCGGAAAGTGGCACACGCCCTGGTGCTGCGTACCGACGGCGTGAGCCCGTCAGCCCTCGGCGACGACGAGGTGGGCGGGTACCTTGCCACGCGGCACCTCATCGACCTGGGCCACCGTGACATCGCGGTGGTCACGGGTCCGTCCTTCACTTCCACGGGGACGGCCCGCCTGGCCGGTGCACGCCGGGCCATGGAGGAGGCTGGCGTCACCCCGCGGGAAGAGTGGCTGCTGGCGGCTGGCTATGGCATCGAAAACGGCTTCGCGGCCGGGGAGACGCTGCTGGGTAGCGGCCCGCGCCCCACTGCTATTTTCGCCGCCAACGACAACCTCGCCATGGGCATTATCGCGGCGGCGCACCGCTGCCAGGCGATCGTGGGACGGGATCTCGCACTGGTGGGCTACAACGACATTCCCCTCTCGTCGCGGCTCGCCACTCCTCTGTCCTCCGTACGCGTCCCGCTGGACCAGATTGCGGGCAACGCGATCGACCTGATCGTGAACCCCGGCAGGGAACCCCGGATCCGTAAGGCCATGCCCACCCTGATTCCGCGCGAATCCAGCGGGCCACCGCAGCGCGGCGCCTAGGCTTTTGGCGCCCGCCACAGCAGGGTCACACCGAACGCCACGGCGCTGAGCACCAGCATGGCCAGCACCATCAGGCCCCAGCTTGCCTGGTCCACACCGCCGCCGGCGAAGACACCGATCAGCA
Organism: Pseudarthrobacter sp. CCNWLW207; assembly: GCF_037203945.1. NCBI lineage: Bacteria > Bacillati > Actinomycetota > Actinomycetes > Micrococcales > Micrococcaceae > Pseudarthrobacter > Pseudarthrobacter sp. CCNWLW207. The sequence goes on from NZ_JBBCBS010000001.1 coordinate 497,299, forward strand.
CTGTGGCGGTAATGGCTCCCACATATCGGCAGGTCTGGTAGATTCCGGCTGCCACCCCCCGCTCTTGCGGCCTGACCGAGAGGAACATGCCCTGGTTCGTGGCAATGCCCACCGTCCCGTAGGGAATGCCCATCAGCGTGGTGAGCGCCAGCACCAGGGGAATGGCCAGTGATCCGGTCAGCAGCCACATCAGCGCTGCCACCATGGTCAAAAGTACGACGCCGGCAATCAGCACGCGCCGTACGCCGAATTTTCCCATGGCCCGGACAGCCCAGGGCGTGGCCAGCACAGACATCGCGGCAAGCGGCAGCATAAGGAGCCCCACCAGCCCGGGGTCATAGCCACCGGCTTCCTGCAGCAGTTGAGGCAGGCCAAAAAAGACAAAGTAGTACACGCTGCTGAAGACCGCGAACCCCAGGTAGACCAGCATCAGCGGCCGGTTCCGGCCCAGCAGCCTCAGGTCCAGGAACGGCGGGCTGAAGCGGAGTTCGCGCCACACAAACAGTGCGGCGATGGCGGTTCCGGCGCCAAGCATCCACCAGCGGTAGCCAGGGGCCACATCCAGCAGCGCCATCATGACCAGCAGAAGGGAACCAACAAAAGCTGCGATCCCGGGGATGTCCGAATCCTTGGCCAGCCGGGCAAGACTCCCCCGCTCCCGGACCCCGTCCGCCGGGGCCACCTTCCGCACGATAAGAAGGGTTGCCAATGCCAGCGGGACGTTAACCAGGAAGAGTGCCTCCCAGCCCACCTGGCCTACGAGCAGGCCGCCGGCCACCGGTCCCACCGCCGCCGCGGAGGTGTTTGCCATCTGGATCCTGCCGAGCGGCCGTGACGATTCCGTTCCTGCACGCTGCGCGATGGCACCGACCATGACTACGGCGCTGGGATAGGCCGTGGCGGTGCCCAACGCCATGACGGCGCGGGCCACGCACAGCAGGGCGAAGTTGGGTGAAAAGGGAGCGAGCGCGCACGTGATGGCCACGGTGCCCATGCCCAGCATGAACATGCGCCGCGGCCCGAACCGGTCCGCCAGCCTGCCCATCAGCGGCTGCCCGGCGGCGGAAGCGAGGTAGAAGGACGTGATCACCCAGGTGACGGTAGCGACGTCGAGCCCGAAATCCGCGCGCAGGACCACCAGCGCCACGGCGATCATGGAGGAATTCAGAGGGTTCAGCGCGGTGCCCAGGCTCAGGCCTGCCACCGCCAGACCGGTTCGGGGTTTGTTGCTCACGGAAACAGTCTGGCGCACAGGCCTTTACATCCGCGATTTTGTGACCGCCGCCGCGGCTGGGACTAGGATGTGGTCAACTGACACTTCTGGGGGCAGTATGGAACCGATCACGGTCAAAGGCGGCAAGGGCACGGTAGATCTGGAGGATGGCAGGTACATCCACCTGGTCTGGAACCGCAGTGTCCGGATCGAGGAAGTGGATGCCCAGGAGGCCATGGCAGCAGTTAACGTTGTCGCCGACGGCCATGAGTATCCGATGCTCGTTGACATGGCCACCACCGAGTCCGTGAGCCGCCAGGCCCGGGCCGTCTTCTCGATTCCGTGCGCGGCGTCCAGGATCGCCCTGCTGGGCTCAAGCCCGGTGGATCGGGTGCTCGCCAACTTTTTCCTCAGCCTGCACGTCCCGCCATGCCCCACCCGGTTCTTCACCTCCCGGGACGATGCTATGGCCTGGCTGCTGGCAGAGCCCGCCAACTAAGGGGCAGAAAACCCCCGGCGTCCGGGCACCGTTCCGGGGATTCCGACGGCGTCATCCGGTCCGGCAGCGCGAATCACTTCCACTGCTCCCGCACCAGGCCGTGCGGCACCGCCGGATGGGCGCGCACCACGTAACACCCTTCCCCGACGTCGGTGATCATGATCCCTGTCCCGTGCCGGTCCGCGGCCTCACCCACGGCACGGACGGCGTCGTCCAGAACCCGGCCTACGTCGTCTGACTGGCCCGCCCGGACTTCCACGGCTCCGGCGCTCCTGCTCTCTGGCATCACTGGCCTTTTTGCCCGGCGGAGGCCAAGTCCGGGACCCGGGTTCCGCCGTCGTCCGTCAACTGGACGGCAGTCAGTGGGCCCGCAGTCAGCCGGACCGCAGCCAGCCCGGCCGCAGCCGCCCACGCCTGGGGCGAGCCCGCATGGTGATACCTGACCGGCACGGGGAAGTCCGTCCGCGAGAACCCGCCGAACAGTTCCGGGAGGCTGTTGCCGAAATGCCCGGCCGCCTCACGGATTCCGGTTGCCACAGTCCGGGCGTCGTCCAGGAAGCCGTAGGCGGCCATCCCTTCGGCGGCCAGCATGGTGTCGTGGGGCCAAACAGAACCATTGTGGTAGGACATCGGGTGGTAGTAGTGCTGGCCTTCAGCAAGCGTCCGGATGCCCCAGCCGGTGAAGAAGTCGGGCTGCAGCAGGCGCGAGGTCACCGCACGGGCATCCTCAGCGTTGAGGATGCCAGACCAGAGCAGGTGGCCCGCGTTGGAGGCGAGCGCGTCCACGTGGTGGCCTTCCCCGTCCACGGCCAGTGCCGGGAAGTTCTGCGAATCCATCCAGAACGCTTTCCGAAAACGCGCCTTCAACCCGTCGGCCAGCCCGTTCAAAGTCTCCGCCCAGGCCTGGTCGCCCCAATATTCGGCCGCCAGCCGGGCACATTCCCGCAGCCCGCGCCAGGTGTAACCCTGGACTTCGGCGAGGGCGATCGCGCCCGTCGGTTCGCTGCCGTCGGCTCCGGCCACAGCGTCGAACGAGTCTTTCCAGCCCTGGTGGAGCAGCCCGTTGGGGTCCGGCGTGTAGCGGACAAACCCGGTGTCCTTCAGGCCGCCGTCGCCGAGGATCCATTCCACGGCCGCCCGCGCCGGCTGTTCGAGTTCGCGGATGAGGGCGGCGTCGTCCACGTGCCCCAGCGCCATCAGGAACAGCGGAGTGGAATCAACTGTGCCGTAGTAGCGGCCGTAGGGAACCGCGCCCAGCTGGGCCAGCTCGCTGACGCGCACTTCGTGCACCATTTTCCCGGGCTGCTCCACACGTGCGGGATCATCCACGGTCCCCTGGGTTGCGGCAAGGGCACGCAGCACGTCGCCCAACAGCTGCGGTGATTCTGCCCGCGTCAGCATGGATGTCAGCAGGGAGTCCCGGCCGAACAGCGTCAGGAACCAGGGCAACCCCGCTGCGGGGATGGTCAACTCCGGCTTGACCGGGCACGGCATCAACAGCGAGTCAAGGTCCTTGAGGCTCTGCCTCGCCAACGCGGTCAGCCCCTCCGTGGAACGCACGACGGCGGCTGGCACCGCTGGGTCCGCCTGCCCGCCGGTGGAAGCGGCCGAGATCACCAGGGCCTGCGTCTCCCCCGCTGCCAGTGCCAGGTCCCAGGACAATACGACGCCGACGAAGCGCCCGTCCACCGGCTCCCTGCGGACCGCCGGAGCGATGCTCGCCGTCAGCTCGACGCCGGCCGTGAAGGTCCGGCCCCGGAAAGTATGGGTGTAATCGAAAGTCAGGGCGCCGCCGTCGACCACCGTCAGGCTGCTCGCGGCGCCACTGAGGTCGAAAGTCCTGCCGTCAGTGCGCACAGTGAATTGGTCAGCGAAATCGGTGCCCGCCCGCAGGACCAACCGGGCGGTGATGGGCTCCCTGCCGAGATTCCGGATGCGAAGGGTTTCACGCAGGCCTGCGGCATCCAATTCCTGGGTCCGGAAGACGAAGAGGTCGTGGGTCTGGTTCCGCCGTGCGGCAGGGCTGAGCGCTGTGGTGCGGATGCCGGGTTCGCGGACGTTGCCCACATCCCAGAACGTGGAGTCATTGATCTCCAGTATCCAGCGGGACAGGAGCCGCGTGTCCGCCACGTACAGGCCCTCGGTACCCTGGGCGGGTGCGTCAGCGCGGCCGACGCTGCCATCCGCTGCGCCGCGCATCATGGCGCCGTGGGCCACGAGGACCGAAACTGCTGACGGGGGTGCAAGGGCGGTCATGGCGTGCTCCGGACGTAGGTGGTTTCGAGGGCCAGGGCGGCGGTCCAGCTGAAGCTTCGCGTACCGTGGGCCGCCCCGGTCCAGGGGTCGACGTATTCAGGGAAATCGTGTTCAAGGGCCAGCCTGCCGATGTTGCCGCGCAGGAAGGCCGCTTCCTCCGTAAGTCCCAGCCTTTCCAGGGCCTCGGCAACCATCCAGGACATGTTGAACCAGGCCGGACCGCGCCAGTACAACGCGGGGTTGTGGTCCTCGGCGGTGGCATCGTAACTGGGCACCATGAGGGCATTCCCGTTCATGAAGCGCGGACCGTTCAGGGTTTCCAGCAGGGCCTGGGTGTGGACCTGGTCCGGCAGCAGCAACGGGATCAGGCCGTTGATGGTCGCCTTATGGACCACTGACCCGTCGGTGGCATCGCGGGCTGAGTAGCAGCCCAGTTCCGCGACATACAGCTCCTCCAACGCGGTGGTGATGCGTTGTGCCCGGTCGCGATGTGCTTCCCCGGGCAGGCCCAGCTCGGTGGCAATGTCCGCCAGGGCCAGCTCCGAGACCGCCAGCAGAGTGTTGAAGAGCGGATCCTCCATCAGGAAGGGATAGTCCGGATCGGCGTCGTCGCAGCCGTGGTCCCGGTAGCGCTCAGCCATCCAGAAATACTTGCCGTACTCCTTCTGGCTTGGCCGTTCCCCGGCGTCGGCGTGCTGTAGGTCGGGACGGTCCAGGGTTGTCTTGCAGTCCGCCGGAATCCGTGTCATCACGGTGTCCCACAGGGGCGAATTGTCGGTCCCGGACTCCCAGGGGTGCACAATGCAGGCCAGTCCCGAGCCGCCGCGGTCCCGGCGGCCGGACAGGTATTCGTGCCAATGCACCAGCCTGGGATAGTTCCGCTCCAGGAAGGACCGGCGGCGGGACTCTGCGGGGTCAGCCTGGTGGATTTTCCAGACGGCCCAGGCGTGGTTGGGCGGCTGGACCAGGCCTGCGGTGTCCACTTGCTTCGGGGACCCGGGAATCTTCCGGGACTGCCAGAACGAGGCGCCGGGCGCGTAGTCCTGGTCCCGGTGCGGATCGAAGATGATCTGCGGCAGCCGGCCGTCTTCCCATTGTCCGGCGAAGAGCGCGTCCATTTCCTGGCCGGCGCGGCGGGGCGAGACCCGGCTCAGTCCGACGGCGATGAAGGACGAGTCCCAGCTCCACTGGTGCGGATACAAGCCAGCGGCAGGAACAGTATGGGTTTTCCGCCAGTTGGCCTCGAGCACGGCGATGGAACGGGCAGCGATCCGCGCATCCAGCTCCGCCTGGTCGGCCTCCGCCCGGACATTACCCGGCATCACAGGTACCGCCCCAACAGGGAGGGCACCCGCGGAAGCACTTCTTCCGCGGGTCCGGACAGCCGCGACTCCAAGGCCACTGTGCCGTGGTAGCCGATGGATTTGAGGGTGGCGCCGAATAACGCCCAGTCGATGTTTCCTGCCCCCGGCTCGAGCCGGTTCGAGTCGCTGGCCTGGATATGGCCGATGAATCCGGCAGCGTCCTGGAGGGCAGCAGCTGGATCACTTTCTTCGATGTTCATGTGGTACGTATCCGGAGCCAGCCGCACGGAGTCCAGGCCCACGATCTTCAGCAGCCGGACGCCGTCGGAAAGCCGGTTGATCATGTGGTCCTCGTAGCGGTTCAAGGGTTCGAGGTAGATCTCCACACCCTCGGACGCCGCGTGCTCCCCCAAGGCAGTGAAGGACTCCACGAGCACGGCAGTGTCCTCCTCCTCCGTGCGGGGCGGGACAAACGGGGGCAAGCGCTTGGAGAACATGCCATAGGACGCTGGAGTCATGACGCCCCGGCCGCCGATCTCCGCCATCACGCTCAGCTGCGACTTCAGCTGGACGACGGCGTCCTTGCGCAGTTCGTCGTCGAAGGCACCCACGAAGTGGGACATCTCCACGCAGGCGGTGGGCATCACCACGCCGGCGTTCCTGGCCCGGAGCAGCTCGGGCAGCCGGGCCTTGAACTGCAGTTCGCCAACGGACCGCAGTTCAATGCCGTCGAAGCCCCAGGCCAGGGCATGGTCGAATTTCTCTTCGAGGCTGCGGCCGGGGAGGTGTTGTTCCTGGACGGTGATGAGGGTCATGAGAACTCCAATACAACCTGGAGCGCGGACTGCGCGTCCGTGTCCAGGAGTTCATAGGCTTTGGCGGAATCGGCCAGGGGAAAGGTGTGGGTGACCAGGGATGGGGCGTCCACCAGCCCGTTGGCGAGGTGGTCCACCACGGTCTGCTGCAAGCGCGGGACGGTCCAGCGGGACCGGAGGCGGTTGGGGACGGAGCCGATTTGGGAGGCCAGGAGCTGCACCCTGTTGTGGTGGAACTCCTCGCCGAAGCGGACGCCGGCGGCCTCGCCTTGGTAGAAACCGGCGGCGATAACGGTGCCGTCGGCGCCCACGGCGCGGGTTGCCTCATGCAGCGCGCGGTAGTTGCCACTGAGCTCAATGGCCACGTCGACGCCGGCGCCTCCGGTAAATTTGCGGATCTCTCCTGCCAGTGCAGGGCTCGGGGGAAGTGCATTGACGGCTCCCCATCCCAGGGCCCGGTTGCGGCGGGCGTCGATGCCGTCCACGGCAATGACCTTCGCCCCGTTCAGGACGGCAAAGCGGGTGGCCAGCAGGCCGATGACACCTTGGCCGAAGATGGCAACGGTGGAGCCGGGCCCGAGGTCTGCGGCCAGGACGGCGCTCAAGGCGATGGCGCCGACGCGAACGAAGGCACCGGCCAGCGGATCCATGCCGGCGGGGAGCACGTGTCCGCGGAGTGCTTCCGCGGCGAGGACGCCCTCGTCGCGGTGGCCCCAGATGCCCCACACAATGTCCCCCACCTGGACGGGAGCATCGTTGCCGGCAGCTCCGGCCAGCGGCCCTTCCGGCGGTGCCAGCTCCACAACTTCGCCGACCTCGGAGTATCCCCAGCCGTCGAGTGGATAGCCAAGGGCCTCCTGCCCGGGCTGGAACAGCCGTGACTCTGCGTCCCAGGTGGACGTCAGGTACGGGTTGGTGCCGCGGTAGGCCGTGAGTTCGGTGCCCGCCGAGATTCCGGAATAGATGGTCCGGACCCGCGCCTGGCCGGCTTGGAGCGGAACGGACGGCTGGTCAATGATGGCGACGCTGCGGGGCGCCGCAATACGGAGGAAGCGGGACACTTCGGATCGGTCCTTAGGTTGGCTGAGCGGGCATCTGGAAGCGATGCAACCGAATGTGATGCAAACGACATTAGCACAATCACTAGCCAACTTGTGTATAGACGTTAGGCAGAAATTGCAGTAAGTTCATCACATGAATTCGGACGCCTCCCCGGGGCACTCCCCTGCCACTTATCCCCCCGTCAGGATTGGACTTGTGGGTGCCGGGCAATGGGCCGCGACCATGCACGCCCCGCTGCACAGTGCCGGCGCCGAGACAGAGCTCGCCGGGGTCTGGTCTGCAAGCGGCGGCACCGCCGCGGCGCTTGCCGGGAAGCACGGAGTGCGTGCCTTCGCAACGTTCGAGGAACTTCTTGCTTCCTGCGAGGCCGTGGACTTTGCCGTGCCGCCGCCCGTGCAGGCCGAACTTGCACCCCGTGCGGCCGATGCCGGGCTTGCCCTCCTGCTGGAGAAGCCGCTCGGGGCATCCCTGCAACAGGCAGCAGCCGTGGCGGATGCCGTGCGCCGCAACAAGGTGGCGAACGCCGTCGTCCTTACCAAGCGCTACCACCAGCGAACGCGCAGCTTCCTCGCCGCCGCGACGGAACTGCGGAGCGAAGCGGCCGTGCTCGGCGTCACCGGCACTTATCTTCACGGCGGATTCCTCGATGGCGGGTTCCTGGACACCGCCTCCCGGGCCGGCAACGCCAACAAGGGCTGGCGCGATGAGTTCGGCGCGCTCCACGACCTTGGCCCCCACCTGCTGGACCTGATGGAGCTCACCGCAGGACCGATTGAGGCCGTGCGGGCCGAGGGCAGCAAGGACTACGTCACCATCACCACGTTCCACCGTGACGGCGCCACCGGCCAGGCGTGCCTGTCCGGCTCCGTCCGGCTGCCCCAGGCCAGGACCACCATCAGCGTCTATTCAGCGGCCGGAAGCCTGGATTACACCACCGACGGGATGGACCACTCCGAATGCTGGCCAGCCCTGCGGCGGGAATTCGCCGACGCCGTCCGGCTGGGCAGCGCGGTCACCGTGGATGTGGAGCGGGCCCTGCATGTCCAGGCGCTGGTTGAGGCGGCAGCGCTCTCTGCCCGGGAGCGGCGCATGGTGGCCGTGGCCGAGATCCTGCAGAACGGTTGACGATGCGTGGCCCGGACAATCCGAACTCAGCGGCGGCTTCAATAACGCCGTACGGTGACGGGCATCAGGACCAGGCGCGGCGACGGCGAAGCTTCGGCCGGAGCCGTTGTTCCGTCCAGCCGGTCGAACAGCAGGCGCGCCGCCGCAGCCCCGAGGGCCCGCGCATCATGGGACATCACCGTGAGCGGAATGCCCAACAGGTCTGCCAGCTCAACATCATCGAAGCTTGCCAGCGCCGGCACCGGCGGGCGCGCTGGCCGCTGTGGCACGCCGTCGCGCCATTCGCAGATTGCCCGCAGGGCACCTACGGTGGTTCGGTTGTTGGCGGAGAAAAACGCGGTGGGCGGATTCGGACCGGCAAGCAGCCGCCGAACGGCGCCAGCGGCGGCGTCGGTTTCCCGGACAACCACAAGATGATCCGGAGCCAGGCTGATGCCGGCCCCAGCCAGCGCCTGCGTGAAGCCGTCAAAGCGGCTCTGAGCGGTGGAAATTCCCGCAACATCCCCGAGGAAGGCGATGCGCCGGTGACCGTCGGCCAGGAGTGCCGCTGTTCCGGCAGCAGCGCCGTTGGCGTCGTCCACGAGGACGGCGTCGCGCTCCAGGCCTTCGACGGTCCGGGTGGCGAGGACCAGCGGAACGCCTCCCAACTGCCGTGGGCCCAACGGGTTTCCGCCTTTGCCGGCCGGCACCAGGATCACTCCCTCCAGCTGGCGCGCGGCAAAGTCGGCGAGAAGGCTGCCCTCCCGGCCGGGATCTTCACCGCTGTTGCCCACCACGATGTGCCGTCCGTGCGCGGCGGCAACGTCCTCGACGCCGAGTGCGAACTGACCGTAGTAGGGGTTGCCCAGATTCGTAACTGCCACGCCGATCAGCCCCGTAGGTTTGCTCAGCCGTGTGTTGCGAGCGCTCTGGTTGGGCCGGTAGCCGAGTTTTTCCACGGCTTCCCGGACCCGTTCCTGGACTTCCGGCCGCACGTTCAGGCCGCCGGACATGGTCCGGGAAACGGTCATCGGGCTGACACCGGCCAGCGCGGCGACGTCCCTGACAGTAGGGACGGAAGATGCATTGCTGCGGGCCATGGCCATGCCGTGCTTTCAGTTCGGACTATCCGCCCGGCGGCTTCCTGCCGGGCTGTGTCAACGTTACCAACTGCCAGGAGAGACGCACATGAATGAACTTGAACTGCCCACCCCGGTGCTGGAAATTGGTGGCACCCATGTTACGGCGGCGCTGGTCCGGCACGCGCGGGGCTCCTGGACTGTCGCGGCGGACAGTGTTGTCCGCCAGGACCTTGACGCGCATGCTCCCGCCAGCCAACTCCTCGACACCCTGGCGGCAGCAGCCAACTCACTCGGCACCGGCCACAACGGCCGGTGGGGCGTGGCGCTGCCCGGACCTTTCGACTACGCGAGCGGAATCGCGCGCTACGAGCATGTGGGCAAATTCGACGGGCTCCAGGACGTGGATGTCCGTGCCGGGCTGGCGGAACGGCTGGGTATGGCACTTGGGACAGTCACGTTCCTGAACGACGCCGATGCTTTTGGGATCGGCGAGGTGGCGCTCGGCGCCGCGGGCCGCAGTCGGCGGGCCGTTTGCATCACGCTGGGCACCGGGGTGGGTTCGTCTTTCCTGGCCGACGGCATGCCCGTCAAAACTGGGACTGATGTTCCGCCGGATGGCAGCTGCTACCTGCTGGAATACCGGGGACGGCCGCTCGAGGATACCGTTTCCCGCCGGGCGATCCGGCGGGCCTACGCGGCGGCCGCGGGTGCTTCCGGTTCCGCTGGCGCCCCGGGTGCTGGTGCCGCTGGCGCCCCCGGAGATCCCGACGCCGGTACACCGGATGTGCGCGACATCGCCGAGGCGGCCCGTGCGGGCGACGCCGTGGCCGCCATGGTCCTGGAGCGTGCATTCTCCGCAGTCGGCGAGGCTGCCGCGCCGTATCTTTCGAGTTTCGGCACCGAAGTACTGATTGTGGGCGGCTCGATGACGGGCTCCTGGGACATTGTGGAACCCGCCATCCGGAAGGGCATGGCAGCCGTGGAACCCGGCCTGGCAGCGTTGCCCCTTCGGAAGGCAGAGCGCTCCGAAGAGGCCGGCTTGGTGGGCGCTGCCTATTGGGCAGGGCACAGCGCCGAAGGCGCTTAGTTCACAAGTCCGCCGGCAGCAACGCGGGCGGGCAGTGCCGTCTCCGTCCCTCGGACCGAAGCCTTCACGGTGGCCAGCTTCTGACCCATTCCGGGGCCATGCGGGCTAATGGTGTAGCGGCCCACGGCAGCCGGGACGATGAACGTTTCGGCGTAGCTCACCACAAACGGTTCGAACGCTCCGTCAGGACTTTCCACCACCGCCTGCGCGCCCTCGACAAGGTTCAGGACGTTCACGGTGCCATTGGTGTGGTGCTCCACGGTGTCCGTGAACCAATGCCGCCTGACCTCGATGAATTCCAGTTCGTGCAGGCCGGTGCGCTCCTCGGTCCAGCCCGGACCGGAGCCCAGTTCCTCCACCTGGTCCAGGAGCTGCTCGCGCGCCCACTCGGTGTTGCGGTCCCACTGGATGTTCCGGCTGGCATGGTCAACGTGGATGGGACGCGGCCGGCCATCCAGGCCCACGCGGTCCCAGTCCCACATCTTGAACGTGAAGATGTACGGCGTCGCAGAGATCTCCAGCACCATCGAGTTGGCCCCTGAACAGTGCACGGTCCCTGCCGGGATGGAAAAGTGGTCGTGCTTTTTGGCCGGGAAGGCGTTAACGTAATCCTCCGCGGGGAAGTGTGTGCCGCCGTCGGACGCTTTTTTCAGGGCCGTCACCATGGCCTCCGGGTCCGTGCCAGTCTTGAGGCCGAGGTAGACCACGGCGTCGTCGTCGCAGTCCAGGATGTAATAGCTCTCATCCTGCGTGTAGTGCATGCCGAAGCGGTCCTGGATGTAGTCCGTCAGCGGGTGGACCTGCAGGGACAGGTTGCCGCCGCCCATGGTGTCCAGGAAGTCGAAGCGGATGGGGAACTCGGCGCCGAAGCGGGCGTAGGTCTGCTGGCCGAGGAGCGCCGAGGGCTGGGTAAAGACCACGTTGACCGAGGGCAGCTCCACGATTTCTCCGCCGACATCCAGTAGGATGCTGTTCTCCTCCGGCACGCAGTCGAAGCACCAGGCGTAGTTGTCCGCTTCGGAGTCCAGGCCGATGACCTTCTTCATCCACTGCCCGCCCCACACCCCAGGGTCAAAGAACGGCACCACCCGGAACGGCGCAGCGGCCGCAGCCGCCATTCCCCGGTGGAAGGTGTCGCCAGTGATCAGCTTGGCTTCGGAGACGCTCCGGTTGGTGTCCAAAACGTAGTCGACGGCGGGAAACAGCTGCCGCTTGTGCCTGTCGGCCACCCGCCACTCCACGAAAAAGCTCCGCTTGTACTTGCGCAGGTTGTCTTCGTTGGTGTTGTGGCAGCGCCAGTTGGGGGCGCCGGCACGCTGGCGTTGCTGCAGCTCCCAGCGTGCCATGTCAGCCAGGACCAAGGTGCGCTCGGGCAGCGGCACCAGCGCGGCACCCCAGCCCACCAGGACAACCGGAACGTCCGACGACGCCACTTGGCGGCCGAGGTCAGCCAGCCTTTCGGCGTCGTAGAAGTCGGCCAGGGTGTGGTGGCTCATGACTCCGAAGACGCGGTCATCGGTGAGGTTGGCGGCGATCAGCGAATCGATCTCCGTGATGGGCCTGGCAGCGAGATCTTCCACGTTCATGATCCGGTGCTCCGGCAGTGCCTCGCCGATGAAGGCCACGAGTTCGTCCAGTTTCACCCCGGGATAGGCGTCCACCACAACGGGCCGGCCGTCGCCGGCGATCTCCTGCCAGGCATCCGTTCCGGTCCAGGTCCGCGGGTTGCCGGGGACGGTCACGGTGGGGAATTTGTCGTAGAGGGGTGGTGTGTGGCTCATGGTCTTCCGATCCGGGAATGTTTCTTGATAACGTTACCAGCATTGCACTGGCCCGCTCGGGGCGGGCTGATACCGAAGGGCAGGTGCCGCAATGCGGCGGACGATGGTTTCCTATGGACACTCGTGGGTTGACGGCGACGGCGCGTCCGGGCCGGCCTCCTGCCTGGCCGCGCGGGTGGCTGCCCGGCTGGGCCTGGAGCTGGACAACCGCGGTGTGGGCGGCTCCAGCAGCACCGGAACTGCGGCCCTCGTCCAGGACACGCCTCCCCCACCCGCCACGCTGTACCTGCTGATGACGGGACTGAACGATCTTCGCCTGGGCGGGGACGCGCCGTCGTCCCTTGAGCAGTACACCGCCGCGCTCCGGAGCATCCTTGCCGCCTTCGGCCAGGCAGCCCCCGACGCGCTGGTAGTGGCCCTCGCACAGCCGCCCCTGCTGGACTTCAGCCTGCACGCCCCGCACAATCTGGGGTCCAACGCCCTGGTGGCCACGTACAACGAAGAACTGCGGCGGGTTGCGGCGGAGTTTCCGCAGGTGGTGGTGGCCGAGGCCGCAGGCTGGAACGCTGCCACCATGCTGGACGTGGACACGGTCCACCCCAACGACGCGGGCCATAGCTGCCTGGCCCGCGCCGCCGTCCGCGCTGCTACTGCTGCATGGCAATAACAAGGCCGGCCCAGCTTTGGGGAACGGCACCCAGTCCGCGCCCGTTGTCGGGATTCCAGTACTCCGCCCACCCGCTGGTAGTGGCGCCTTTGGCCGTAAGCTCCGCGAGCGCAGCGCTCTCCTGCTCCATGCCCAGCCTCCTGTAGGCCTGGGCGAAGAGGTAGTTCAGAGGGGGCCACGCCGGTCCGCGCCAGTACGTGTCCGGATCGTAGGCGGGGTGCTCGCGGGCCACGTTGGCAGGGCCGAACTCCGCGCCGAACCGGGCCGGATCCTCAAGCTGTTTCAGGGCCGCCCGCGCCTTGGCTTCGTCCCCGGTGACCAAGGCGCCCATGACGCCGTCGCTGATGGGGATTCGAACCGACGGCCCTCCGCCCACCACCGCGAGATCGGACCAGAGCTGCTCGCCGTCGTCCCACAGGCGTTCGTCCATAGCGGCCGCGAGTTCGGTTGCCCGCGCCTCGAGCGTCGCGTCACCCGTGACGGCAGCGAGTTCGCGGAGGTTGAACGCGGTGTAGGCGTTGAATGCCGCGGGGCACGCTACGAAGCTGGTGGACCAGTTGGCGGCGCCGTCGTCGGAGAAGGAGACCTCGTTCATGCGTTCCTTGTTCCACGCCGTACGGGCCGGGCGGCTGTACCCTTCCTTGGTCCGGCCCGGGGCGCCCCAGTCGTCCCAGCGCGGGGCGTGGTCGTTGCCTGCTTCCCACGGGTGCACCACGTAGATAAGCCCCTCGGGACTCCGCCGGTTCTCCCACAGCCAGTCCAGCCCCGCCCGCGCGTTTGCAAGCGTTTCCTCTGAGAGTGGAATGCCGGCGTCGGACAGCACCCGTGCGGCGTGCCCGAACATGGGCGGCTGCGTCAGCGACGACGTCCCGGTGAGCGGGCCCAGCCAAGTGTCCGGGCCGGCGCCGCCGTAACGCATGTGCGGCACCATGCCGTTGTCCAGCTGCCCCGCCAGGACGGCGTCGAGCTCCTGGACCGCACGTGGATCACCCAGTTTGGCCCAGATGATGGCGTGGAAGCATGAGTCCCACAGCCACAGATGCGGGTAGGTCCCGGGGTTCGGCACGGAATAGCCGTGTTCCGGGCGCCAGTGCGCGTCCATAAGGGTGCGCACCGTGCCTGCAAGACCGGCGTCAGTGGTGCGGCCCATCACCCTTTCTCCGCGCCTGCGGTCAGGCCTTCGGTCAGGAGCCGCTCGGCGGCAAAGAAGATGATGATGATGGGCAGCGTCAGGATGACCGAGCCGGCCATCAGGACGGTGGTGGGCACCTCGATGCTGCCGGCCAGCTGGGACAGGCCCAGCGAAACGGTCCAGCTTGGCCTGGTGTTGACCAGGAACAGCAGGGCGAAGAGGAATTCGTTCCACGCGATCATGAACACGAACAGGCCGTTGGAAATGATGGCCGGCATGGCCAGCGGCAGGCTGATCCGGCGCAGCACGCCGAGCCTGCTGCAGCCGTCCAGGGCCGCAGCTTCCTCCAGGCTGGTGGGGATGGTGTCGAAGTAGTTGCGCAGCATGTAGATGGTGACAGGGATGACCTGGGCCACGTACACGATGAGCAGCGCCACCAGCTGGCCGCGAAGGCCCAGCCTCGTGAAGAACGTGAACAGCGGAATGGCCAGCAGGATGCTTGGGAAAAGGTACACCGCAAGGAACAGGGCGCTGACCTGGCGGCGGCCGAAAAAGTTCAGCCGGCTAATGGCGTAGGAACCTGGAATAGCCACGAGCAGCGAGATGAGCACGGTGCCCAGCGCCACCATGGCCGAGTTGCCCATGAACTTCAGGAAGCCCTGCCCGCCGTCCTCCTGAGGGGTCAGGATGCTCCGGTAGGAGCCCCAGTCCAGTTCGCCGAATGGAATGACCAATGAACCCGGATCACGCAGCAGCGCATCCAGCGGCCGGATGGACAGGACGAACATGTAATAGAACGGGAACAGCGTCACCAGCACCAGGCCGACGATCACCACCCAGCGCAGCACACCGAAAACTTTGGTTTCGATCACGTCCCGCGTCCAGCGCGAACCCTCCGGGGGCCGGGACGGGGAGGCCGGGCGTCTCGTTTCGACGGGAATCGCCATCAGGAGACCTCCTCTTTCTTGCCGAAGAATTTAATGTAGATGCCCACCATCAGGCCGAGGATGACTGCCAGCACCAGCGCCTGGGCGGATGCCGCTCCGATGTCACCGCGGGCGGTCAGGAAGTTGAACACGGTCACGGCCACGACTTCGGTGCCGCCGCCACCGCCGGTGAGCAGGTAGATGTCATCGAAGCTGTTGAACGTCCAGATGAAGCGCAGCACGGACAGCATGGCGATGGTGGGGAGCAGTTGCGGCAGGATGATGTGGAAGAAGCGCTGGATGGGGGTAGCCCCGTCCACCCTGGCCGCTTCCTCCAGGCTGTCCGGAATGGCGTTGATCCGGGCGGTCAGGAACAGGAAGGCGAACGGGAAGGACCGCCACATTTCGAACACGATGACGGCGATCAGAGCCGTGGGGATCTCAAAGTTCAGGCCCAGGAAGGACACTTCCCTGGCCCGCTCGCTGAGGAAGGGGATGGATTCCTCCCAGCCGAGCAGCCGCTTGCCCCAATAGTTGATGAGCCCAAACTGCGGATCCAGCATGGTGGTCCAGGTAAACGTCACGGCAACGATGGGTGACACGTACGGGATCAGCATGGAAGCCCGGATCAGGGTCCTGCCTTTGAAGGGCTTGCGGAGTGCCAGGGCCGCGATCAGCCCGAGGATGATCGCGCCGGCGGTGCCGAAGATGGAGTAGGCCAGCGTCGTCCCCAGCGAGGTGAAGAAGCTGCTCGAGAACACGTTGTCGAAGTTGGCAAGGGTGTACGGGCCGAAGATTCCGGCCGTCCGGATATTCAGGATCCGGACCCGCTGGAAGGCAAGCACCAACGTCCACAGGATCGGCAGGACCACCATGACTAAAACCAGGACCAGGGTGGGCGAGAGCAAGGTCAGGCCAGCCCGCTGCTCCTCCTTTGCCATGGGGGAAAGCTTGCGGCGCCCCCGCAGGCCGGCGGCCGATGCCGCCGGTCCTGCAGGAACGTCCTTTTTGACAGAACTCACTTCAGCGAGCCCTGAATCGAGCGAAGGGATTCAGCGGCCTGCTTGGCTGCGGTTTCGGGATCCACTCCGCCGGAGGTGACGTCACTGACAGCCTTGGCGATAGGCAGTTCGCCCAAAGCCGCGCCCACGAGGTCGCCCTGGCCCTGGGTGATGCCCCAGCGCTTGAGCTCATCCGGGCCCTGTTCCAGGACGGACAGCACATCCTGGGAGTAGAAGTTGCCCAGGGGTTCCTTCTTGTCCACGCCGGCAGGCATGGTCTTCCACTTGTCCGCGTACTCGGTGGGGTTGTCCACCGTGCCTGCCCTGACCGGGAGCCGGCCTTCAGGAGCGATGGAGAGCCAGTCAACGTAGCCCTCGGTCATGAAGTACTCCACGAACTTGCGGGCAGAATCCGAGGCGGAGTCCTTGGTGACTGTCCAGGAGACAACTTCACCGAACTGTGCCGGCTGGTCGCCGTCCGGTCCCTGGATGCCGGTTACAACGCCGGTGTTCTTGGCCAGGAAGGACGGGTCGGCCACGCACTCGGCGCACGTGGGCTTGGCATCGTTGCGAAGGCCCGCCATCTCGTCCAGGAGGAACGTTGACCAAATGGACATGGCGGCCTGGCCGGCGAAGTAAGAAGCACGGACCGTGTCCACGTCCTGGGCGCCCGGAACAGAGTAGTCCTTCAGCATGTCGCGGTAGAACTCCAGGGCACCGATGCATTCAGGGCTGTCGAAGGTGATGTCGCCCTGGTCGTTGACCATTTCGCAGCCGTTGCCCTGGGCAATGTGCTCGAAGGTCTGCTGCGTAAAGGCCTCGCCGGGCTTGTTGGCAGCCGCGATCCCGGCCAGCTGGGGGGTATCGAGCTTCTGCGCCGCGGCCTTGATGTCGTCATAGGTCTTCGGCGCCGCTATGCCGGCCTTTTCGAAGAGGTCCTTGCGGTAGTACAGGAGCTGCTGCCAGGAGGAATCAGGCACTGAGAGCTGCTGGTCGCCATCGCGGGTAAGTTCCAAGGCCCGTTCGGAGAACGTGCTTTCGTCGAGGCTTTCAACGATTGCCTTGTTGCTGTCGGCATCCACCAGGTCGTTGGCAGCCAGGGTCCGGACCTGGGCCAGCGAGATGGAACCGATCACGTCCGGGAGGTCGCCGGCGGCCGCCGAGGACGTCAGGACCTGGTTGAACTGGTCTTCCGGCACGCCCACGAGCTCAACTTCGACGCCGGTGGCTGCCGTGAACTTATCGATGATTGCCTCTGTCTTGGCCACCCGGTCCGGGAGGGTATCCGCCGTCCAGACTGTGATGGCTTGGGCACTGGCGTCGGGGCTTGAGCCGTCATCCGTGCCTTCGTTGGGCGTGCAGGCCGCCAGCATTGCCACGGTCAACGATGCAGCTGCCAAGACGGCCATGCTGGACCGGCTTCTGGTTCTCATCACTTCGATGCTCCTGTCTTCGGCGGTGCCTTGAGCGGCCCCGCGGATTCGCGCTTTGCTCCCCCGTTCCACCGGCACTGGACCACTTTGGCCGGGCCAGCGGAAGAGGTGCTGGAAAACTCCCCGGCCGTGAGCGCAGTCACAATCCCGGGACTTGTGCCTAAAGGCTATCCAAATGTTGCCTAGTTGTCTAGCATTAGCTGCAGAGTCAATCGACACGAGTGGATGCAGGTTCTGCCCTATGCGCTCCCCGAGCGCCTAGGATGACAAAAGTGCCTTTTCAACCGTAGGAGCCGCAGATGTACGTCGGACCAGGGGATGTCCTTCACCTGATCAGGTCAGGCAAGGCCCGAACCCGCGGGGACATCCAGGAAGAAACGGGCATGTCCCGCATGACGGTGGCCCAGCGCGTGGATGCCCTGCTCAAAGCTGAACTGATCCGCGAAGCCGGCACTGCACGGCCTTCCGGAGGCCGGCGGCCAACGGATCTGGCCTTCAACCTCCAGCACTCCTGCACCATCTCCGCCTCGGTGGAGACCACGTCCAGCCGGGTAGCGCTCACGGACCTCAGCGGAGCGATCATCGCCGACGAGCACTTGGACATCGCCGTCGATGACGGCCCCGAGAAAGTTTTGCACGCCATTACGGAAGCCGGACTGCTGCTTCTCCAGCGGTCCAGCACGCCCATGGCAAAAGTTTCAGGAATGGGCATCTCCATCCCCGGCCCGGTGGATCCCCACACGCTGCGGCCAAGCCAGCCGCCCATCATGCCCGGCTGGGACGCCTACCCCATTGTCGAGTTCATCCAGGACACCTTCCCCGTGCCGGTCCTGGTGGAGAACGACGCCGATGCGATGGCAGTTGGCGAATACAGCACGGGCTTTGCCGGGGTCCCTTCCCTGTGCCTGGTGAAGGTGTCCACCGGCATCGGCACAGGCCTGGTCATCGATGGCCAGGTCTATCAGGGCGTCGACGGTGGCGCCGGCGACATCGGCCACGTCCGCCACCCTGCCTTCGCGGGACTGCAGTGCCAGTGCGGCTCGTTTGGCTGCCTGGCCGCAGGGGCCAGCGGAGGCGCGATCGCGCGCAAGCTCGCGGAGATGGGCATCGATGCATCGTCCGGACGTGATGTGCGCCAGCAACTGTTGGCCGGCAACGTGGACACGATGCGCCTGACGCACGACGCCGGCCGGAGGCTTGGTGAAGTGATGGCCACCGTGGTGTGCCTGCTCAATCCGGCAGTCCTGCTGATCGCGGGCGATCTCGCGTCGTCCTCGTTGATCGGGGGCATCCGCGAGACGCTTTATCCCATGTCGCTCCCGCGAGCCACACGCCACCTGGACGTCCGGTTGGCGGCGCTGGGCGAAGACGCAGCAATCCGGGGGATGTCATCGCTGCTGGTGAACCAGGTCTTCTCGCCCGCTGCGGTCAACGCCCGCCTGGCCTGACAACGCCCACCTGGCCAGACAACGCCCACCTGGCCAGACAACGCCCACCTGGCCAGACAACGCCCGCCTCGCCTGACAGACTGGAACAGCCCCGGACGGCCGGCTTTACGCGCGGGCCCGCGGAGCCAGGACGTCGTTCAAGAATTCCAGGTGCGCCGGAGCGATTGGTGCGGTGTCACTGGCATACTCAGGGTTCTTGGTGATGAATTTTTTGATAAATGGGCAAACCGGCACGACCCGGAAGCCGGCGCTGACAGTCTCATCCAGCGCCGCGGTGGCGAGCTTGCCCGCTAGCCCCTGCCCGCCGTATTCCTCATTGATCACCGTGTGGTAGAAAATCCTCTGCGGTGAGCTGCCGCCGTCGTAATCCTTGTAGGCCGCCTTGCCGATGACGTTTCCGGCCACCAGCACTTCGAAGCGCTCGCGTTCAGGGTTGTGGCGGATGGTGGCGTCATTCACGGAGGTCTCCTCGGTTCGGTTTCTGATACAGCCTAACCTCGGCACGCGCGCCGTTATTTCACTAGCCGCCTAACAGGCCAGGTTCAGCGCGTCCACGGCGGCTTTGGCCATCTCGACGGCCTGCGGGTCGTCGAAGCCAATCAGGTCCGGCTTGGGAGCGCGTGCCACGGCCATGGCCACCTGGCGGGATCCGTCGGCGCTGATGAGTGCCAGCGCTGCATATCCCCGCACTACCCCTATGTGGCCGAAGTAGTCGTTATTGGAGCAGGAGTCGTACCGCCTGACCAGGCCAAGGCCGAACTCTTGATATTTGGGATGGTGCATCTCTTCCAAGGTTTGCCGCGTCACCAGGGTCCCTTTCTGCAGGGCAGCGAAATACGTGTTGAGTTCAGGGACGGTGGAAATCAAACCGGCGTCGGGGGAACCGCGGTGGAACGGACTGAGCGCGTTGTCCACCAGCTCTCCGCTTTCCGATTGTGTATAGCCGTGGACCAGCTGCCGCGGGCCAGGCTCATCACCGGTCATGAGGGTGTCCTGCAGCCCCAGCGGCTCTACGTTGTCTGCGCGGATGACCGTTCCAATGTCCTGGCCCCGCAGCTTCTCCACCAGGAGGGCAAGGGCCGAGTAGTTGGTGCCGGAGTAGCTGTAGAGGCTGCCTGACCCTCCGGTCCAGCGGGCGGTCGCAGCGGCACCGAGCCGCTCTTCAAGGCTCATGGGCTGGTCCCCTGCCTTACCCATCTGAAACAAGGCATACCAGTAGTCGGGCATCCCGGACCGGTGGCTGAGGAGGCTGCGAATCGTGATGGGTCCGGGCGGCTTGATGATGCTTTCGAAGTCCGGCAGGTACTCCTGGATGGCGTCATCCAGCTCGATTTCCCCCTCCTCCACCAGCTTCATGACCGACACCGCCACCATGGTCATGGTGATATCGCCAACGTGGATCTGGTCGGTCAACTGTACGGGTTCCCGGGTTTCCAGGTTTCGGACGCCGACGGCCGAGGACCACTCCCCAACCCTCGACTTGAGCTGGACGATGACGGCGGTGGCTCCCCCGGCGCGCACGTTCTCGCTGTAATCTTTCAGCACGGCGGCGAAGGCTGGCTCCGCTGGGGCCGTCGTCGTCGCTGTCGGGGATGCGGCGGTCGGCGAAGGCTGGTCAGGGGGATCCGGGGCGCCGGTGCAGCCTGCGAGGGAGGCCACCAGCACGGCCGCGGCCAGGGCTGACGCAAGCCGGGAGGACCCGAAAGCATGAACGGCAGCCTGCATCCCATGTCCCTTCAAGGGGGCCGGTCAACAGCTGGACTCCCAAGAGACCGCCAGCAGCACCGGCACCTCCGATATTCCTCAGGGCGCCAAAGACTGTCAAGGACGGTGCGGTACCCAGTGACTCAGCCCGCTCGGCCTTGTAGTGTCGAGGGCATCGCAGTGTCGAGGGCATCGCGCCCAAGCGAACAAGGAACTGACCCACGGACTTAGGAGAGAGCATGGCGGTCAACGACGACGAAGCAGTGGTTCTGGACCAGTGGACCCAGCGGCTGGCCCAGGCGCTGCAGATCCTGGACCTGGACGTGGACCAGGAGCTTCTCCTTGACCTGGCTCGGAAGTCTGCCGGTTCCGTGATCCACGCCGCGGCTCCGGTCACCACGTTCCTGGTGGGCTACGCGGCAGGGCTCGCAGCCGGCAACGGCAGCGCCGGTTCCAAGGAGGCGTCCTCCGCGGCAGTTTCGCAGGCGGCCGACGTCGCGTTCCGGCTGTGCGAGGACGGGCACGACGGCGGCCCGGCAGCCACGGGCTGGGCGGACACCGCGCAATAGCCGCAGCAGGGTTCCCGTCAACTGCCGTGGCCCGCATGAGCCGGTGCTGGCCGGCACCGCTTATGCGGCTACCGGCTCCCGCTATCCCGCCGCCGTGGGTTCCTCAACCAGCACGGGCACCGGCTCCAGCCGGACGATGACCGCCTTGGACACAGGCGTCTGGCTGCCCTCCGCCACACTCTCCAGCGGCACCAGGACATTGGCTTCGGGATAGTAGGCGGCAGCGCAGCCGAGGGCCGTGGGGTACGACACCACCCGGAAGTTTCGCAGCACTCGCTCCACGTTGTCGCGGTAAACGCCGTGGATATCCACATGCTGCCCGTCACTGAGGCCCAACTCGGCCAGGTCCTCGGGGCTGACGAACACCACTTCGCGGCCCTTCCGGATGCCACGGTAGCGGTCGTTGTGGCCATAGATGGTGGTGTTGAACTGGTCGTGTGAGCGCATGCTCTGCAGGATCAGCGTCCCGGCGGGCCGCTCCACATGCTCAAGTTCGTTGACCGTCAGCACCGCCTTGCCGGTGGGGGTGTTGAACGTCCGAGAGTCCCGGGGCCCGTTGGGCAGCACAAAGCCGCCTTTCTGCCGGATCTTCCGGTTGTAGTCATCGCAGCCCACCACCACGTGGGAGATGTGGTCACGGATGAGGTCATAGTTTCTTTCGAAACCGCCCCAGTCGGCGTGGACCGAATCTCCCACTACGTGCCGGGCAAGCCTGCTGACGATAGCCACCTCGGACAGCAGGCCGGGCGCTACGGGGTCCACCGTTCCGTGTGAGGCGTGCACGGCGCAAACAGTGTCCTCCACCGAAACGAACTGTGGCCCGGATTCCTGGAGGTCGATTTCCGTGCGGCCCAAGGTGGGCAGGATCAGCGCTTCGGCGCCGGTAACGGTGTGTGAGCGGTTGAGCTTGGTGGAAATCTGCACCGAAAGCTCGGTGTTTTCCATCGCCGCAAACGCGGCGTGTGTGTCCGAAATGGCCCCTACGAAGTTGCCGCCGAGCCCCACAAAAACCCGGATGCCGCCGTCGCGCATTTGCCGGATGGTTTCGACGGCGTCCACGCCGTGCTCGCGGGGCGGATCGAAGTTGAATTCCTTGCCCAGCGAGTCCAGGAAGGCCGGCGGCATCTGCTCCCAGATGCCCATGGTCCGGTCGCCTTGGACATTGCTGTGGCCTCGGATGGGCGAGGCGCCGGCGCCCGGCTTGCCGATGTTGCCGCGGAGCAGCAGCAGGTTGATGATCTCCTTGATGGTGGCCACGCCCTTTTTGTGCTGCGTGATGCCCATGGCCCAGGTGATGATCACCTTGTCCGCCCTCAGGTAGCGGTCCGCAAGCTCGTCGATCTCCTCGGTCCGCAGCCCGGTGGCCTCAAGGACCGCGGCTTCGTCCAGGTGGGCGAGATGGGTCCGCAGTTCCTCCAGCCCCTCGCAGTGCTTCTGGAGAAACTGATGGTCGAGGATGGTGCCTGGGGCTGTGGCCTCGGCGTCCAGCACCCGCTTCGAAACGGCTTGCAGGAGTGCCATGTCGCCGCCGATCCGGACCTGCATAAACTGGTCCGCCAAATCTGTGCCGCGTCCCACGATGCCCTTGACCGTCTGCGGGTTCTTGTAGCGCATCAGGCCGGCCTCCGGCAGCGGGTTCACCGCGACGATGCTGGCCCCGGCCTCTTTGGCTTCCTCCAGCGCGGTGAGCATCCGCGGGTGGTTGGTCCCCGGATTCTGGCCCATGATGACAATCAGGTCCGCCTTGGCGAAGTCATCGTAGGAGATGGTGGCTTTGCCGATGCCGATGGTCTGGCCCATCGCCCAGCCTGAGGATTCATGGCACATGTTGGAACAGTCCGGCAGGTTGTTGGTGCCGTAGGCGCGGACGAACAGCTGGTAGAGGAATGCGGCCTCGTTGGAGGTCCTGCCGCTGGTGTAAAACGTGGCCTGGTCCGGGGAAGTGAGGCCCTTGAGCTTGTCCGAGACGATGCTGAACGCCTGTTCCCAGCTGACGGGGCGGTAGTGGTCCTCCCCCGCGGGCTTGTAGACGGGTTCCGTGAGGCGCCCCTGCATCCCCAACCAGTATTCGGAGCGTTCGCGGAGCTCGCTGACGGGGTGCTCCGCCCAGAAATCGGAACCGATCACCACGGGCGTCGCTTCCCAGGTGACGGCCTTGGCGCCGTTCTCGCAGAACTCAAAGGTCTTGCGGTGCCCGGGGTCCGGCCAGGCGCAGCTCATGCAGTCGAAGCCGTCTTTCTGGTTCAGCGCCAGCAGCGTCTTTGCTGCCCGGCCCGCGCCCATGTGCTTCAAGGCCGGCTGCATGGAGTGGTACACGCCTGGAACGCCCGCCGCCCACGTCTTAGGATGCCCGCTGACCTCGATCTCGGACTCGTCGGCCTCTTCCACCTTGGGGTTCTTGCGCGTCACGCTGCACTCTCCTTGTTCCTGCGGAGACCGAAACGCGCCGGCTGCATCAGCGGAACGGTCACTTTCCACAGTTGTTCAGGGGCCCCCGGAAGTCAAGGACGGTGGCCGGTTCAGGGCCGGGCGGCAACCGGCTCAAGTACAAGCACGGACGACGGCGGCGCCCACCTCGCGTAGGCTGGTCACCACGGCTGAAGCAACCGGCCGCAGGACCCACCTTCCGGAGCTGCAACATGTCCGAGAATCCTGCGCTGCGTGCGCTCGCCTCCTCTGTTTTTTCACTGCCCCAACTGCGCGACGGCCAACTCGCGGGTATGGCCGCACTGGCTGACGGCCGTGATGTCCTCGCCGTGATGCCCACCGGCTATGGCAAGTCCGCCATTTACCAGGTTGGAGCCGTCCACTTGCACCGCCGGACGGGACGCCCCGCCGTCGTGGTTTCACCCCTGATAGCCCTCCAGGAGGACCAGATCGATGGTCTCGCCGAGGTGCTGGGACCGGACGCCGCCGTCGCCATCAATTCCGCCCATTCCGGGGCGGAACTGGAAGATGCCTGGCAAAAAGTGGAGGCAGGCACTGCAATCTTCCTGTTCCTGGCCCCGGAGCAGCTGGCAAAAAAGGAAACGGTGGAGCGGCTCGCCGCCCTGCACCCCACTCTGCTGGTGGTGGACGAGGCACATTGTGTCTCCTCCTGGGGCCACGATTTCCGTCCCGATTACCTCACCCTGGGCACGGTCAGGGAGCAGCTGGGCAACCCGCCGGTTGCCGCACTGACAGCCACGGCTTCGCCGCCGGTGCGGGAGGAAGTTGTGGAGCGGCTGGGGATGAAGGATCCGCTGGTCCTGGTCCACGGCTTTGACCGGCCCAACATCAGCCTGGAAGTGGTCCGGCACCATGAGGCAAAGGAAAAGCGCCGCGCTGTAGTGGAGCAGGTCTGCGCGCTGGCCGAGGGAAACGGCGGTGCCGTCCGGAGGGGGCTGCTGTACGCCGCCAAACGCAAGGACACAGAGAAGTATGCGGCCGAGCTGACTTCGCGCGGACTCCGCGCCGAGGCCTATCATGCCGGCCGCTCCGCCGCCGACCGCGAGCGTATCCTTGGGCTGTTCATGGACGACCGGCTGGACACTGTGGTGGCCACTACCGCGTTCGGGATGGGGATTGATAAGCCCAACGTCCGGTTCGTCATCCACGCCGACATTCCCGAATCGCTCGATGCCTACTACCAGGAGGTGGGGCGTTCCGGGCGGGACGGCGAGCCTGCGGTTGCTGTCCTGCACTACCGGGCCGAGGACCTGGGCCTGCGGAAGTTCTTCGGCACGCACTCCCCGGACCCGGATTCGCTGTTGGCCCTGCTCAAGGTGCTCCGGTCGGCGGACGGCCCTGTTTTTGCGTCGTCCCTGGCAGAACTCACGGACCTGTTGCCCCGGCGCGTGAGGGGCCTGCTGAACCTGCTGCACGAGGCCGGGGCGGTGACTTCAGGCAAACGGGGTGTGCGCCTCACCTCGAAAGCCAAGCTGTCCGCGCTGGTGCGGGACGCCGTCGGGCTCGCCGAAGCCCGCCAACGCGTGGACCAGTCACGGCTCAACATGATGCGCGCCTACGCCGAAACGGACGGCTGCCGCCGGCAATTCCTGCTGGGCTACTTCGGCGAGCACCTTCCGCAGCCGTGCGGCAACTGCGATGCCTGTGCGGAGGCAGCACGGCAGTCCGCCCCGGCTGGGCAGGAGCACCCGGGCGTGGACCACGACGGCGGCCCTGCCGGCCAAGAGCAGGCTGTTCCGTTCCCGCTCCAGTCCACAGTCACCCACAAGTCCTGGGGGCCTGGCCTGGTGATGCGCTATGAGGACGATGTGATCACGGTCCTGTTTGAGCGGGAGGGCTACAAGACGCTTTCACGGAAGGCTGTCCTGAAGCGGAAACTGCTGAAGCCTGCTTAGGTAGGCTGGAGGGAGACTCCGACGAAAGGCCCGCCACGTGGAAGTTCCCTCCATTGTCTGGACCCTGACCATCGCAGGAATTGTTGGCCTTCTGGCCTTCGATTTCTTCTTCCATGTCCGAAAGGCCCACACCCCGTCGTTGAAGGAATCGGCCATCTGGTCCTCCATCTACGTGGGAATCGCGCTCCTCTTTGGCCTTGGCGTGCTGATGTTTGGCGGCACCACCATGGGCACCGAATACTTCGCGGGCTATGTCACGGAGAAGGCGCTGTCCGTGGACAACCTCTTTGTGTTCCTCATCATCATGGCCAGCTTCCGGGTGCCCCGGGCGGACCAGCAAAAGGTGCTGTTGTTCGGCATCGTCTTTTCGCTCATTGCCCGCACGGCCTTCATCTTCCTCGGCGCCGCCCTGATCAACAGCTTCGCGTGGGTGTTCTACATCTTCGGGCTCATCCTCCTGATCACCGCCGGCAACCTGCTCAGGCCCAATGTCCACGACGAAGAATCCGAAGGCCTGGTGGTCAGGCTCGCCAAGAAGTACCTCCCGGCGTCGGCACATTACGACGGCGACAAACTGTTCACCATGGAGGACGGCAAACGCGTCCTGACACCGATGCTCCTGGTGATGGTGGCCATTGGCGGCACCGACATCCTGTTCGCCCTGGACTCCATCCCCGCAATTTTCGGCCTGACCCAGAATGTGTACATCGTCTTTACTGCCACTGCGTTCTCACTGATGGGCCTGCGCCAGCTGTTCTTCCTTATTGACGGCCTGCTGGACCGCCTGATTTTCCTCTCCTACGGGTTGGCAGCCATCCTGGGCTTCATCGGCGTGAAACTGATCCTGCACGCCTTGCATGAGAACACCCTGCCCTTCGTCAACGACGGCCAGCACGTCAATGTGGTGGAAGTCAGCACGGCAGTTTCCCTCACGGTGATCCTGGGCGTCCTGGTGGTCACCATCCTCGCGTCCATCTTCAGTCCCAAGGGCAAAGCCAAGAACGCGGTGTCCGGCGCCAAGCGGCACGCCACCGAATACCTGGACCTCACCTACGAAACGGACATGGCGGAGCGGGACAAGATCTTCGCCCGGATGGTCCGCGAGGAAGACCAGATCCGCAAGCTTCCCGAGAAGTACAAGCGGCTCATCCGCAACGAGACCGAGTTCCTAACGCTGTTGCGCAACGCCCACACCGAGCACGACAAGGCCCAGGTCCGGGCGGACGCCGAGGGCTGACCGGAGACCCCGCCACCCCCTTCCTTGCCGTCCGGACCAAATTGTCAGTCCCTCTTGCTAGATTCAAATAAAGGCCAGGGGAACCGTCCTCAGGCCAGGCCAGTCAATGGGGAGGCCCCATGTTCCTGCTCGATCCTGCCACCCTTGATCCCGGCGCGGCGCCTGACCTGGTGTTTTCCGCCAGCGACCTCGTGGCCGCCAGCGAGTGTGAGTACCGGACGCTCCGGGTCCTGGACGAGAAACTGGGCCGCTCCCCCAAGGCCGAATTTCCCGACGACGAGATGCAACGCCGCGCCGGCGCCCTGGGCGACAAGCACGAGGCGAAGGTGTTGGCGGGCCTGATCGCGCAGTACGGCCAGTGGGATGCCAGCCGCGGTGCCGGTGTGTATTCGATCGAGCGTGGCGAAAACGCCCGTGCAGACCTCGTAGCCAAGCAGGCGGAAACCGAGCTGGCGCTGCGGGCAGGGGCGGACGTGGTCTTCCAGGCAACTTTCTTCGACGGCGAATTCCTCGGCTACGCGGACTTCATCGTCAACGAGGCCGCCGGCACCGGAAGTCCGGGACGGTACGAGGTCTGGGACACCAAGCTGGCCCGGCACGCCAAGGTGGGCGCCCTCCTGCAACTGGCTGCCTATGGCGACCAGCTGATCGGGATGGGGCTGGACCCCTCCCCCAAGGTCACCCTGGTGCTGGGCGCCGTGGTGGACGGCGACTACGTGCGCAGCGTCCATTCCCTGCCAGACCTGCTGCCGGTCTTCCGCGAGCGCCGCGATCGCTTCCGTTCCCTGACCGCTTCCCACCGCGGAGGCGACGGCCCCGTGGAGTGGCTGCAGCCCGGCATCACCTGTTGCGGGCGGTGCAACTATTGCGCCGAGCAGGTCAAGGCTCACCGGGACCTCTTGATGGTGGGCGGGATGTCCACCCTCCGCCGGAAGAAGCTTCGTGCCGAGGGAATCACCACCATTGATGCCCTGGCGGACCTTCCGCCGGAGCAGGCAACCGGTTCACTGGCGCGGCTCCGCGACCAAGCCAGGATGCAGTTGGGCCGGGACGTTCCGCACGGCTCGCGGACGTTCATCAAGGACGGCGAGGACCACACGGTCACGTTCAAGGTGCTGCCGGAGAACGCACTGGACACCATCCCCGCGCCCAGCCCTGGCGACATCTTCTTTGACTTCGAGGGTGATCCGCTCTGGCAGGACCCGGCCACCAGCCAGTGGGGACTCGAGTACCTGTTCGGCGTGATTGAGTCCCCGGATGCCGCCGCTGATACCGCTGATAAGCCGGTATTCCGTCCGTTCTGGGCGCATTCCCGCTCTGAAGAACGGCAGGCTTTCCTGGACTTCCTGGCCTACGTGGAGGAACGTCGTTCCCGGTACCCGGACATGCATGTCTACCACTACGCCGCGTATGAAAAGTCTGCGCTCCGGAACCTGTCCGTGACCCACCTGGCGGGCGAGGAGATCGTAGACGACTGGCTCCGGGAAGGTGTATTGGTGGACCTCTACGCCACGGCCCGGCACTCCCTCCGGATCTCCGAGCCCTCTTACTCCATCAAGAAACTTGAGCCGCTCTATATGGGCGACAACCTTCGCTCAGGCGACGTGAAGGATGCAGGTGCCTCCGTGGTGGCCTACGCCGCCTACTGCGCGGCGCGGGACGACGGCGATGCCGCCGGCGCCCAGGAAGTCCTGGCCTCAATTTCTGACTACAACGAATACGACTGCCTCTCCACCCTCCGCCTCCGCGATTGGCTGCTGCAGCTGCGGAGTTCGGCTTCCGGGGCCCCATCAGGGGAGCCCGCGGCGGCAGCAACGCTCGACTCCGGGGGGCAGCTGCCGCTGCTGCGGGAGCTTCCGGAGGACGTGCCGGAAGTGGAACCAACGCCCGAGGAGCTCCGGCTCCGGGAGTATCTGGCCGGACTCCCCGATACCAGGCCCTGGACCGACGATGAGCGTGCCATCGCCATGGTGGCCGCCGCCACCGGCTACCACAGGCGTGAACGGAAGCAGTTCTGGTGGGAGCACTTCGACCGCACGGAATCCGAAATCGACCACTGGTCCGAGCACCGCAACGTGTTTGTGGTGGACTCCGCCGAAGTGGTGGCGGACTGGGTCCTTGCCAAGCCCACAGTGCGGATGCGCACCCGTGTCCTGAGGCTCTGCGGAACCATGAGTGAGGGCTCGGACTTCAAACCCGGCAGCACGTGGTGCCGGCTCTACGATTCACCAGTGCCAGACGGACTGGAGGATCCGCAGGGAAACCTGCTGGCGCGTGGCTTTAGCTTCGGCACCCTGGTCACCGCCGTAGCGGACCACCCGGACATTCCGGGCAAAACCCTCATCACCATCGAGGAAAAGGAGACCGGCAAGGTCCCTGCGTACCCGCACTTCCCGGTGGCCCTGACGGAGGATAAGCCCGTCCCCACACTGAACATAGAGGCCGCCTTGGCGGAGCTGGCCCAGTCCGTGGGGGCCTCGGTGCCACGGTTGCCGGAGCATCCGGGTGTGGACATCCTGCGCAAGGCACCGCCGCGGTTCCGCTCGCTCTCCTCCCCCGCCGCCGTCGGGAAGGACAGCTCCGGCGCGGCGGACTATGCCACGGCCATTACCGCCTCGCTGCAGGACCTTGACCGCTCTTACCTCGCCGTCCAGGGTCCTCCGGGAACCGGCAAGACCTACGTCGGCTCCCATGTCATCGCCCGGCTGGTGCAGGAGGGCTGGAAAATCGGCGTTGTCGCCCAGTCCCACGCTGTTGTGGAGAACATGCTCTGCACAGCCATCAAAACCGCCGGAGTTGCCCCTGACCGGGTGGCCAAGAAACTCGCCTCGGATCACGACGTGCCCTGGCACCACACTAAGGAAGCCGATGTCGCCGCCCTGCTTGCTTCGCACGGCGGATGCCTGGTGGGCGGTACCGCGTGGACCATGACCGGCAAGACAGTTCCGGCCGGGTCCCTGGACCTGCTGGTCATTGACGAAGCAGGGCAGTTCTCGCTGGCCAACACCTTGGCTGTGGCACGTTCCGCTCAACGCCTGCTGCTCCTGGGGGACCCGCAACAGCTCCCGCAGGTTACCCAGGGCTCGCACCCGGAACCCGTGGACGAGTCTGCGCTCGGCTGGCTGGCTGCCGGGCACGCCACGCTCCCCGCGGAGCTGGGCTATTTCCTGGCGGACAGTTGGCGAATGCACCCCGAACTGTGCCGCGCAGTGTCAGTACTGAGCTACGACGCCAAGCTCGAATCCGCACCGGCGGCCACACTCCGGAGCCTGGCCGAGGTGGCTCCCGGAGTGGAAACGGTGTTCGTAGATCACAGCGGCAACACCACCTCGTCCGCCGAAGAGGCCGCCGAAGTGGCCAGGCAGGCGCGGCGGCACATCGGGCTGAAGTGGATTTCCGGCGGCGACCAGCCTGCCCGGCCGCTGGCAGCCGAAGACATCCTCGTGGTAGCCGCCTACAACGCCCAGGTCCAGCTGATCCGCCACACGCTCCAACAGGCGGGCCTGGAAGGCGTTCGGGTGGGAACCGTGGACAAGTTCCAAGGGCAGGAGGCTCCCGTTGTCCTGGTGTCCATGGCCTGCTCCGCTGTTGCCGAAGCCCCTCGCGGCGCCGAATTCCTGTTGAACCGGAACAGGATCAACGTGGCAGTTTCCCGCGGCCAGTGGCGGGCAGTGATTGTCCGTTCCCCCGAACTCACCAACTACATGCCCCGGAAACCAGAGGTGCTGGAGCAACTCGGAGCGTTCATCGGCCTAAGCCCCAGGACCAGTGTCGTCCGGCCGGGCGAAAAGTAAAACGCGCCGGTCAACAAAACGCCCCGGTCAGCGGGCCTTGAAACCCCGGAAGGCACCCTCGGCCGCGGACAGGGTATCTTCAACCCTTTCCACCCTGCCGGGGGTGTTGTCCGACTTCAGCCAGTCGAGCAACTCCTCCACCCGGGCTGGTGGTCCCTCGGCAATCACCGAGACCGAGCCGTCGTCGAGGTTTTTCACCAACCCCGTCAGGCCCAACTCCTCCGCCTTCCCCATCGTCCAAAAGCGGAATCCGACGCCCTGCACCGCGCCGAAGACGCGAGCGGAAAGCCGGATGTCGCCGTCTTCCGGCCCTGCCCAGTCCGGTCCTGATGGATCCCGCCCAGCGGAGTGCCTCCCGGAATGCCGCCCTTCGGAAGCTGCCATGGCGTCAGGACTGCTTGACCAGCGCCGCTTCGACGTTGATCCTGACTTTGTCGCTCACCAGGAGACCGCCCGTTTCCAGGACCGCGTTCCACGTCAGGCCGAACTCCTTGCGGCTGATCTCGGCCTCTGCGGAGAAGCCGGCGCGGGTGGCTCCAAAGGGATCAACGGCCACGCCGGTAAATTCAACTTCGAGTTCGATGGGTTTGGTGATGCCGCGGATGGTGAGGTCGCCGGTGAGCGTGTAGTCCTCGCCGTCGCCTTCTGCTGAGGTGGCCCGGAAAGTCATCTCGGGGAAGTTCTCCACGTCGAAAAAATCCGGGCCCTTCACGTGGCCGTCCCGATTGGGGTCGCCGGAATCGAAGCTCGCTGTCTTAACGGTGGCGTGGAGCGAGGCGTCGGCCAGGGACTGGCCGATCCTGGCCTCGGCGCTGGCGTCCGTGAAGCGGCCACGGACTTTGCTGATGCCCGCGTGGCGGACCGTAAAGCCGATCTCGCTGTGGGACATGTCCAATGTCCAGACGCCCGGCGTGATTCCTGAGGGAAGAGTCATTTCCGCATCTCCTAGGTGGGTGGAAACCGGTCACAGCGACCAAAACCCACAGTGCGTCACTACGCAGTTTTTGTCCAGAGAGAGTCACCCCAACTAGGTAGCAGCAGATGTCGTTTTGGCGCCTCATAACGACACTTACTGCTACTTAGTTGGGGCGCCCACGGAGGATCCGCAGGCCGCCCCCCTACTGGACAAAAACTCCCCGGCGCAGTCAGTTGATGACGATATCCCTGGTGCGGTGATCGTAGCGGATGGTGACAGTGCCGCCGTTGTGGTGCAGTTCGTGGTTGGGGCCATCGAAGGTGCCGAACGCGCCGTAGTTCTCTTCCCAGGAACGGTTCAACGCGATCTTGAAGGTGTAGTAGCCAGCAGGCAGTTCGGCACTGATAACCCACTGCTGGGCGACGAAATCGAACGTCATCTGGGCTTCGTCGTACTGCGGCGCCCAGTCCTCGGGAGCGCCCAGGAGCGTGTTGAAGTCACCCGCCACTGCCACGGCCTCGGGCTGCGGGAAGGTTTCCACATCCGGTCCTTCAAGCGATTCCGCCACAGCCGCTTCCGACTTCGTCTTCGTCCTGGGAGCAGCCTTCCGCGTACGGACAGCCTTGACCACCGGCTCCACGGCCTCTTCGATAATCTTGGCGGCCTTGCCGACAGCCTCGGCAGCCTTCTTCGCCGGCGCCTTCTTGGCAGGGGCCTTCTTGGCGGGAGCCTTCTTGGCGACCTCATCGCCGGCTGCGGAGTCCTTGACCACGGCGCTCTTGCGGGTAGTCCTGGCCGCGGCAACCTTGGCGGGGGCGGCAACAGGCGCAACCGGAACCGGGGTGTCGGCGGGGACGGGAGTTCCGGCGTCGAGCGCCGAGGCAAACGAGTCTGCGTCAGGGAAAGCCACTGTGGCCCGCATCCCGTCCTCGGTGATGGTCCAACCGGAGCGGCCCTTGACCAGCCAGCCGGCTTTGACCAGCTTGGCGGTAGCGGACGTGAGGGTCTTGTGTCCGCGGGGGATCCCGCCGCTGAGAAGCTCGGCCTCGTGCGGGCTGAACGGTACGCGGGCGGTGGCTTCTGCGAGCACGCCTCCTGCGTTCAGAGCATCGCCGGTCCACGTGCCTTCCGTCAGGACATCCAGCACGGACTTGAGTCGAAGGTTGGTGTTTTCTGTAGTGGACTTGGCCATGGTTCCCCTTTGTAAAGCGATCGGTCAATAGGCATCTTGCCAATAGCCTGTTAAATCGCACGACTTGAATTGGTTAACTCTGCGTGTCGTGACCGACTATGACGCGTGTAACACCGGAAGTGAGGCGGGAGTCTCGGGTTTGGGGCTGTTTACTCAACCCCGGGGCGCTGAAATGGCTTCCGCCGGTCCCCGCCCAGACACGCTTTGCGGCACTAGTTTAGCTGCTGGTACCCCCGGTTGCGTTCAGGGCTTTGGGCTACGCCCGGTTCAGTTCGTCCAGCAGCTCCGCTTTGCGCTCCTCCGAGGCAAAGGACGAGTGGATGGAGTTGGCGGCCAGCCGGGAACGGTCAAAGTCGGAAAGCCCTAAGGCAGTTTCGAGCTGGGCGAAGTTGTCGTCCACGTAGCCGCCGAAATACGCCGGATCATCCGAATTCACTGAGACGTTGAGCCCGGCTGCCAGCATGGCGGGCAGCGGGTGGTCCGCCAGCGTATCCACTGCGCGCAACCGGACGTTGGACAGTGGGCAGACTGTCAGCGGAATCCGGTCTGCTACAAGGCGCTCCACCAGGTCGGGATCCTCCATGCACCGGATCCCATGGTCGATCCGCTCCACGCCAAGGATGTCCAGCGCCTCGATGATGTACGACGCCGGTCCCTCCTCGCCCGCGTGGGCGGTCAGCCGCAGGCCCGCTTCCCGGGCTTTGGCGAAGAGGCGTTCAAATTTCGACGGCGGATTGCCCACCTCGGCCGAGTCCAGGCCGATCGCGCCGATCGGGGCGTTCATGGCCAACAATCCATCCAGGACTTCAAGCGCGGATTCCTCGGAGAGGTCGCGAAGGAACGCGGCGATCAGCATGGTGGAGATGCCGAAGTCCTTCACCGAGGTCGCCAAGGCGGAGGCCACTCCGTTGACACAGGTTTCCAGGCTGATGCCGCGGGACAGGTGGGCCTGCGGGTCCATCATGATCTCGGCGTGCCGGACACCGGCGGCCGCAGCCCGGGCCAGGTATTCGCGGGTCATATCGGCGAAGTCCTGTTCCGTCTGCAGCACCGCCATGTTGGCGTAGTACAGGTCCAGGAAAGACTGAAGGTCGGTGAACTCGTACAGTCCACGAAGCTCGTCAAGCCCCGAATATGGGAGGGAGATGCCGTTGCGCTCCGCCAACTCAAAGATCAGCTCCGGCTGCAGGGTTCCCTCGATGTGCAGGTGCAGTTCCGCGACAGGCAGGATCCTCACAACCGCTTCGGTCCCGGCCAGCTCGGTGTCTGGAAGGTCCGACGCCGGAACTTCCGGTTCGGCGAAAGGAGTGGCGGCTGTGTCCCGGTAATTGTCCATCGGGTCAGGATATCGCCCACCGGCCGGTTCGCGGCTAGAGTCGGATCAATGCGGAACCCTCAGCAGGCTGACGATATTTCCCTTCCCACTCCTGACCATCTTTCGGACGGCTTTGTGCGGGTCCGGGGCGCGCGCGAGAACAACCTGCAGAACGTGGACGTGGATGTGCCGCGGGACTCCATCGTGGCGTTCACGGGGGTCTCCGGTTCGGGTAAGTCGTCACTGGCTTTTGGCACCATATATGCCGAAGCCCAGCGGCGCTACTTCGAATCAGTGGCACCGTACGCACGCCGCCTTATCCAGCAGGGCCACAATCCCAAGGTGGAGATGATCTCCGGGCTGCCGCCCGCCGTCGCGCTTCAACAGCGGCGCGGCGCGCCCAGCAGCCGCTCCACGGTGGGCACGGTGACCACGCTCTCCAACTCGCTCCGTATGCTTTTTTCACGGGCCGGGACCTATCCGGCGGGCGCCGAGCCATTGGACTCCGACGCCTTTTCGCCGAACACCGCCGCCGGAGCTTGCCCCGAATGCCACGGACTGGGCGTCGCCCATACGGTGACCGAGGAATCCCTGGTCCCGGACTCCACCTTGACCATCCGGGAAGGTGCCATCGCGGCTTGGCCGGGAGCGTGGCAGGGAAAAAACCTCCGCGATATCCTCAGCCATCTCGGCTACGACGTGGACGTGCCCTGGCGGAAGATGCCCAGGAAGCAACGCGACTGGATACTGTTCACCGATGAACAGCCCGTCGTGGAAGTCACCCCCGAGCGGGACCGGGTGGCCAAGCCCTACAAGGGGCGCTTCTGGAGCGCCAAAAGCTACGTCCTGCACACCTTGGCGGACTCCCAGAGCACCGCTATGCGCGAGCGCGTCCTGGCGTTTATGGAGTCCGGGCCGTGTCCGCGTTGCGGCGGCACCGGGCTCCGGACTGAAGCCCTCGCCGTATCCTTCGCGGGCCGAAACATCGCAGAATTCAACGCAACGCCGATGGCCGAGTTGGCCGAGATCCTCCGTCCGACCGCCGTTTTGAAGGACGCCGGAACTGCCTCCCGCCGGCAATCCTCCGGCGAGGAAAACGAGGTGGCGGTAGCCATCACCGCTGACCTCCTGCAGCGCATCACCGTGCTGCTGGAGCTGGGCTTGGGATACCTGGCCCTGGGCCGCGGCACTCCCACCCTCTCGCCCGGCGAGATGCAGCGGCTGAGGATCGCTACGCAGCTGCGTTCCGGACTGTTCGGCGTGATCTACGTGCTGGACGAGCCGTCGGCCGGCCTCCATCCGGCAGACGCGGAGCCGCTCCTGGCGGTATTGGACCAGCTCAAGGCGTCCGGGAACTCGGTTTTCGTGGTGGAGCACAACATGGACGTGGTCCGCCGGGCAGACTGGCTCGTGGACGTTGGACCCCGCGCGGGGGAAGGCGGCGGCGAGGTGCTTTACAGCGGTCCCGTTGCCGGGCTCGCGGCCATCGAAGAATCGGTTACCCGGCCGTTCCTGTTCGACGGCGGCGGGGCCCGCAGCGGGTCCGGCGGCGGTTCGCCCGACGGCGGCACTTTTGGACGCAGCAAGTCCGACGGCGGCGGCGCGCCACGGACGGGCGATGGCCGGAAGCCCGATGGCTGGCTGGAGCTGGCCGGCATCAGTCGGCACAACCTCAAGGATCTCGATGCGCGGTTCCCGTTGGGCGTCTTGACGGCAGTCACAGGAGTATCCGGTTCAGGCAAGTCCACCTTGGTGAGCCACGTCCTTGGGGAGGTGGTGGGATCTGGACTGAGGACCCATCAGGCGGGACAACCGGCAAAAGCTACGCAGACGGAAGGCCCGGACGATGAGGGACCTGCTACGCCGTTGTCGGTGGGCCTTGTCAGCGGCACCGACCGGATCGACAGGCTGGTCACTGTGGACCAGAAGCCCATCGGGCGCACACCCCGCTCCAACCTCGCCACGTATACCGGGCTGTTCGACGCCGTGCGTAAAGAGTTCGCCGCCACGGAGCAGGCCCGGGCCCGCGGTTTCGGCGCCGGGAGGTTCTCCTTCAATGTGGCCGGCGGCCGCTGCGAAACCTGCCAGGGCGAGGGCTTTGTTGCAGTGGAACTGCTCTTCCTCCCGGGCAGCTACGGCCCGTGCCCGGAGTGCGGCGGTTCCCGCTACAACCCGGAAACCCTGGAGGTGACGTACCGGGGGAAGAACGTGGCCGAGGTGCTCCGCCTGACGGTGGACGCTGCTGCAGCGTTCCTGGCCGATGTTCCCGCCGCGGCCCGCAGCTTGAAGAGCCTTAGGGACGTCGGCCTGGGCTACCTCCGCCTGGGCCAGCCGGCCACTGAACTCTCCGGCGGCGAGGCCCAGCGCATCAAGCTGGCCACCGAGCTCCAGCGCGCAAAGAAGGGCCACACCCTCTACCTTCTGGACGAGCCCACTACCGGGCTCCACCCCGCCGATGTCCAACTGCTCATGGCCCAACTCCACGGGCTGGTGGACAGCGGCAACACCGTGGTGGTAGTGGAACACGAGATGGCTGTCGTAGCTGGGGCGGACTGGGTCATCGACCTGGGCCCATCCGGCGGGGACGCCGGCGGCAGGATCGTCGCCGCCGGAACCGTTGCCGACGTCGCGCGTTCCCCGCACAGCCGTACTGCCGCTTACCTGGCCGCGGCACTTCCCCAACCGACCACCAGCCAACTCCCAGAAGGCATCTCGGTTTGATAACGGCACCGTGATGTCCTAGCGTGAAAGACAAGCCCGCCAAACGGGCGACAGGAATGCCCGGTGCTGCCTCCACCAGAACTGCCCGGCCGGCAGACACCGAAAATGACCTCTATTCGTCAGGGGCGGGCAGTGGCGCAACGACCTCCGGGGACGGATCGAGCGCAGGTGGCCTTCAGGAGCATCACCACATGAAAAACACCACCTTCCGTACTGCCGCACGCCGTGGAGTCACCCTTGCCGCCGTCTCAGCAGCAGGGCTTGCACTCTCCGCAACAGCCGCTAACGCGGCCACCAGCACATCAACATGGGACGCCCTGGCGCAGTGTGAGAGCGGCGGCAACTGGTCCACCAACACCGGCAACGGCTACACAGGCGGCCTGCAGTTCAGCGCCAGCACGTGGGCAGCCTACGGCGGCACAGGCTCGGCTGCAGACGCCAGCCGTGAGCAGCAGATCGCCGTGGCCGAACAAGTGCAAGCATCCCAGGGCTGGGGTGCGTGGCCGTCCTGCGCCTCCCAGCTTGGCCTGAGCGGTGGAGGCGGCGCCACTGCTCCCCAGAGCGTGCCGGTCCAGAGCGTGCCGGTCGAGAGCGTGCCGGTCGAGACGGCACCGCCCCAAAACGTCCCCGTTCAGACCGCGCCACTGGCAGCGCCGACTGACACGGTGCAGGCAGCCCAGCACGTCGCGCCCGTGGCGTTGAGCGGCGAAACCTACACACTAGAGGCGGGCGATACCCTCAGCATCGCAGCCGAAAAGCTGGGCATCGATGGCGGTTGGCAGAGCCTGGCCGACGCCAACACGGACACCGTCGCTGATCCTGACCTCGTGTTTGAGGGCCAGGTCCTGCAGCTTCCAGCCTAGGCTGCCAGGAACCCCGGCTTTCTATCCGGGAATAACGACGCCGGAGCTCCCCCCAGCGGGGAACTCCGGCGTCGTTGTGTGTCTTGAGCTTGTGGACCGGCTGCTGCGGTTACGCTACGGCCGGGATTTCGCGGATGATGCGCACTTTCCAGGCGGCGTCATCGCTGGTATCCAGGAGGGCCACCGTGCCGTGGGCCACGTTCAGTGCCACACGCTTGGCTGCGAGCAGTTCGAGGTAAAGGTGCTCGTTCATACGGCTGGGCGTGTCGATCATGTACTTCACAGCGTCACGGACTTTGCGGTAATTCGCGCTCCGTTCGCGGTGCAGGTGCAGTTCGAGGCTCTGGCGCTGGCGGACTTTGGGTTCGTGCTTGTTGAGCCAGGACACAGCCGCGTGGACGCCGATGACGAGGGCAAGGGAGACACCGTAGATCCACCAGCCGCTGGTCAGGAGGAACAGCGGCAGGTTTCCGATGGCCACAATCGCGATGATGA
This sequence comes from Pseudarthrobacter sp. CCNWLW207, assembly GCF_037203945.1. Taxonomy (NCBI): domain Bacteria; kingdom Bacillati; phylum Actinomycetota; class Actinomycetes; order Micrococcales; family Micrococcaceae; genus Pseudarthrobacter; species Pseudarthrobacter sp. CCNWLW207. The sequence continues at coordinate 535,258 of NZ_JBBCBS010000001.1, forward strand.
CGCGAAGGGCGGCGATCTTACGGAGGGTCAGGGCCACGGACGCCAAGGCGGCGCGGAAGCCGTGCTGGTCCTTGCGGGCCGTGGCGGGGTCGATTATGAACTCATCAAGGACCAGGATGCCATTGGCCTCCGGACTCAGCATCTGCCCGAACTTAGGCGTGAAAGGCTGTGCAGTTCCGGGGGTTATTTCAGGTGTAGTTGTCATGTAAAGGCTTCCGGGACGCTGGGGTGTTTCGGTGATCTTAGTGGTAAGGCCTACCTGCTGTATGCATCGGTCCACTATGTGAACATTCTCCGGCTTTCCCCTGTGGCGGCCGGCACTGCAATTGGCACTTGGGCCGCATGCCGTCAGACTGAAGGGATGCAAACCTTCCTTCCGTACCCCGATTTCCGGCAGAGCGCCGCAGCACTGGACACTGCCAGGCTCGGCAAGCAGCGCGTCGAAGCGCTGCAGACCCTTCGGGCGCTGGTCATCCCTGAGTACGGCTGGCAGACCCACCCGGCCGTCCGGATGTGGATGGGCTACGTTCCAGCACTGACCATGTACGGCTTGGCCATGGTTGACGAGTGGACTGAACGTGGCCACCCGGACAACACCCGCGCCAACATCACCGAGTTCGCTCCGCAGGCAGCCCACCCCGACTACGCCGCCAAAATCCCCATGCCGCCATGGCTGGGAAATTCGGATTTCCACCTGAGCCACCGGTCAAAGCTCCTCCGCAAGGAACCCAAGTTCTACAAGTCTGTGTTCCCTGACGCCATACCGGACATTGACTACATCTGGCCCGAGCCCAAGCATGAGTTCCTGCCCGAGGACCCCGAAGGCGACATCCTGTGGATCCTGCGCTCACCGCATGCAGAATTCAGCCCGGAGACACTAAACACCGTGGCCCTGCCGCCGGTCCGCCGCGCCATTGCTGCCGCCGAGCAGGACGATTACTCCCCCGTTTATGCGGACGACGGGTCGCGCCGTCCCTCCAAGCAGCCCCGGAAGCTTCCGCCCAAGGCGAAGATCAAGAAGCCCACGAGGAAGCGCCAGGCCCAGGAGGAAGCGTTTGCCACCCTCCCTGGCAAAACCGTTGTGGCGGTCTCGTTCGAGGACGGCGCCAAGTTCGCTGTAGGCCAGGTCCTGGGCCGGCCCATCACGCTCGACGACGGCCGCTTTGGCCGGAACTTCAGCGTCACCGAGGTGATCGACCGCTCCGCCTTCGACTACCCGGCACTCCTGCAGGATCCCCGGGTCTTCTTCCCGGTCCCCGCTCCCTGACCGCATGACCATCCTCCTGGCCGGCTGCGGCGATCTGGGCACGGAAGCGGGCCTGCGCTTCGCTGCGGCAGGACACCGCGTAGTGGGTTGGCGACGCTCGCCGGAAAAACTTCCCGCAGAAATCGAAGGCGTCGCAGCGGACCTGTCAGCCGCGGCCCTTCCCGCTTTCCCGGCCGGAATTGCCGCCGTCGTGATTGCAGTGGCAGCCGATTCACCCACGGAAGCGGCCTACCGGGCAGCGTACGTGGACGGGCTTTCCCACGTTTTGGACGCCTTGGACCGCGACGGCGTGACACCACGTCGCGTCCTCTTTGTTTCCTCCACTGCCGTCTATGGGGACGCGGGCGGTGGCTGGGTTGATGAAAGTACGACGGCGGCACCTGGTGGTTTCTCCGGGCGCATCATCCGCGAGGCTGAGGAACTCCTGCTTTCGCGGTTGCGCGGCACCGGATGCGTACCGGTGGTCCTGCGGCTCGGTGGAATCTACGGGCCCGGGCGGACCCGGCTTATCGACCAGGTCCGTAACGGAGCGGCGGTCGCTCCAGATGAGCCGCGGTACACCAACAGGATTCATCGGGACGACGCAGCGGCGGCCATCGTCCATCTATGCACCATGGAGTCCATGCCTGCTCCGGTATATGTTGGCGTGGACAATGAGCCGGCCGACCTCGGCGACGTGCTGGGCTTCCTGGCCTCCGAGATGGGCTATGCCGAACCGCCGATCGGCCCTGCTGGGGAGGCCCGCGGTGGCAACAAGCGGTGCAGCAATGCGTTGCTCCGGAGCACCGGATTCGAGTTCGCCTACCCGTCATTCCGCGAGGGCTACCGCGACATCCTTGCCGGTAAAGGCGCCCGTCACCCCTAGCTTCCTGTGCGCGAACGTACACTTGGGGCCGGACCGCCGTTAGCCGCACCGCTGCGTACTGAGCTGTGAGAACCCGTCGTAACCGAGGAGCATCGTGGACTTCCAGCACATCATCGAAGCCGTGGGCAGATACATGGACTTCGCCGGGGTGGCCGTTATGGTCATCGGCGCTGTTGTATCGATTCCCATGGCCTTGCGCGGCTACCAGCCTCGAAAGCGCCCTGCTGGATCCGAAAAGTTGACCGTGTACCGTTCTTACCGGCAACTGTTGGGGAGGTCCATCCTGCTGGGCCTGGAACTTCTGGTGGCCGCCGATATCATTCGCACGGTAGCCGTGACACCCACATATGAAAGCGTGGGCGTGCTCGCGATCATCGTCCTGATCCGAACCTTCCTGAGCTTCTCGCTGGAACTGGAGATCACCGGACGCTGGCCATGGCAGAAGGAACCTTCCGAGACGCCCTCCGAGCGGGCCCGCGCCGACACCTAAGCACGCGGCCACCAGCTTGCCCCCTGACTAGCCCAATCACCTAAGGCGGTCCAGGTGGTCGGAGGTTATCCACATAGGCAATGTGCTGGGCTGTTTTTGTTGGCGGGTCGCTGGATGATGGGGTTATGGGGATCCCGGGTGTTGACGAGGCGGTGGAGGCTTTCGAGGCTGCTGCTGCGGAGTTTGCTGCCTTTGTGCGCCGGGGGCTGGATGGCCGGGGTTCCCAGACGGATTCCGGGACGGGTTCCGGGATGGGTTCCGGGGGTGGTGATCCTTTGCGGGGGCAGGCGGATGCTTGCTTGGACGGGCTGGGCGGTTCGGTCCGGGTGGACGCGATGGTGGCGGCGTTCAGGGTGCGCCTGGCCGCCGGGTATGCGGGAAAGGCTGCGGCCCTGGACGGCCCGGTCAGGAGCCCTGGGGAACACACGGCCCAGGAGATGGCCGTCGTGTCCGAGGTCGCCTGCGCCCTGACGGTGACTGAACGCTCGGCCTCGGCGCTGCTGGCGCAGGCCCATGAACTGACCACTACCCTGCCGCTGACGCTGGCCGCCCTGCAGTCCGGGGACCTGTCGTGGCAGCACGCGAAGGTCATGGTCGATGAAACCACCGGCCTGGATGCGGCCGGCGCGGCGGCGTTGGAGGCCCGTTTCCTGGGCCCTGACGTGCCGGACCGGGCCCGGGAGTGCCCGGCCGGGGAGCTGGTCCCGTCCCGGTTCCGGCACAAGGCCAGGACCTGGCGCGAACGGCATCATCCGGTCAGTATCGAAAAGCGCCACGCCAGGAGCGTGCTGGACCGGCGGCTGGAGTACGTCCCGGACCGGGACGGCATGGCCTGGCTTTCGGCCTACCTGCCCGCGGACCGGGCGGCCGGGATCTGGAACGGCATCACCGCCACCGCCCGAACCCTCCAGGGCCCGGCCGAGACCCGCACCATGACCCAGCTCCGCGCCGACATCGCCGCCAAACTGCTCCTCAGCGCCGGCTTCACCGGCACCACGGCCAGCCCGGCCGAGGGCAGCACAGACACAGCAGCCGGCAGCCCCAGCACCAATGATGTCGGGGCCGGCAACAGCGGCTCCTCCAGCACGGCAGGCAGCGCCGTGGACCGTCGGACCGCCGCAGGCAGCCGTGCCCCGGACCGCGACGTCTCGGCAGGCTGCCCCGCGGGCCCCGACCTTACCGCTGGTAGTTCCCCCGACAGCCATGGCGACGCTGGAAGCGTCCTGGCCACCGGGACCGCGGCGGGCAACGAATCCGTGGCGGGCCGTGTCGAAACCACCGGGACCGCGGCGGGCAACGACGTCCTGCCGGGCCATGTCGAAACCAACGGGACCGCGGCGGGCAACGAAGCCGTGGCGGGCAGCGACGTCCTGCCGGGCAACGACTTGATGACGGGCCGGGTCCCGTCGCCGGCGGCGCAGGTCCTGGTGACGGTGCCGGTGTTCGCGCTGATGGGACTCACCGACGAACCAGCCACCCTCGACGGGTACGGGCCGATCCCGGCGTCGATGGCCAGGAGCCTGGTGGCCGACGGCGCCGGCTCGTTCCACCGCGTATTGACCGACCCCCGCAACGGGGCGCCGCTGGAGATCGGCCGCCAAAGCTACCGGATCCCCGCCGCGATGCGCCAATGGCTCCGGCTCCGGGACGGCAAATGCCCCTTCCCCGGCTGCAACAACCAGTCACTGGACAACGAAGCCGACCACCTCCTGGCCTGGGCCGACGGCGGCACCACCGGCATCAGCAACCTCGGCCAGCCCTGCCCCAAACATCACCGGCTGAAACACACCACCGCCTGGACACCCACCGAAGCCAGCATCGACAAACCACCCGGCTGGACCTCACCCACCGGCCGCCACTACCAAAGCGAACACCAGGACTGGGAACCACCCCAATGGCCACCCCAGATCCTCGGCCCGATCCCGGACCAGGACCAAGGACACAGCCCCGCCATGGCGGAAGACCAGCCGTTCGGCCAGCAACTTGAGCCTGTCTTTGGCCCTGCCGCGCCCTAAGACGACCTGCACACTTTCACGGATTGGGCGTTCTCGACTCTCCCTGAGCCTCGACCAAAGGGAGCCAACCGCCTCAGTCTGGCTAGGCGTCCTGCCAGCCGCGCCCCTCTTTGAAGGTGGCCACCCGGGTTCCGACGCCAGCCCGGAGCGAGTTCGACGGATCCTCATACAGCGTGGCTTCGGTGGCGCGGCTATGCGTGATGAGCTGCTCGGCCTCGAGCTTGGCTTCTGCGACAGTCGCTCCGATGATGCCCGTCCGAGCCGGAAGGTCGGGGGTATGAACGATGTCCGCATCTGTCTGCACCAAAGGGACGGTAGTGCCGGGACTGATTTCATCGTGGGGAAAGGCGAATCCTTCCTCGTCGGAAGCGGCTGGGACCGTGTACTCCAAGAAGTAAGTCATGGTTCCACCCTTGCAGATACGTCTCGGCGCCGAAAGTTCCTGCTGAGAAACTCACAGGTTCCCGTGCCCGCCCGCCACTCCTATACTGACGGGATGATGATGTCGCTGTTGTTCGGCGTCATAGCATCCAGTGCACTGGTTCTGGGTGCCTTCATCGGTGTTCGGTTCGAGCTGCCCAAACGGCTCCTGGCCATCCTTCTGGCCTTCGCAGCGGGCTCTTTGATTACCGCCCTGACGTTTGAACTCTTCGAGGACGCCTATGAGCGCGGTGGCATCATCCGGGCCGCACTTGGCTTGCTGGGCGGTGCCATCGTCTTCACAATCCTCAGTGCACTGCTGGACCGCTGGGCCCAGCCCGGCGACCAGGCGATACCTGCCGATGAATTCCAAGGCAGCGCCAAGCTGGACACAGATGCTGCCGCGGAGGACAAGCCGGCCGCCAAGGTTTCCACCCGCGGCGCGGCCGGGATGGCTCTCTTAGCAGCCGTCACCCTGGATGGCGTGCCGGAAAACGTCGCCCTCGGTGTTTCCCTGGGAGAAGGTACGGGAGGACTGGCCCTGCTCGCCGCCATCTTCGTCTCCAACCTGCCCGAGGCCCTGGTGGGTGCGGCCTCGATGCGCAGCCAAGGCCGTTCCTCGTTGAGCGTCATTGGACTGTGGCTTGCCTGCGCAATCCTCCTGGTAGTCGCCGTGGTGATCGGAGCCGGCCCGCTATCCGGTACCGATCCCGAAGCAATCTCCCTACCCCTGGCGTTCGCCGCCGGCGCGGTCATTGCTTCACTCGCCGACACACTCATGCCTGAGGCTTACGAACACGGCGGGCCCGCCGTGGCCATCAGCACTGCGGCGGGTTTCGTCCTCGCGTTTGTACTGTCGCTCGCCTGAACCCGCTCGCCTGAACCGCCCGTTCTCGCTTGAGCGCCTTAGCGGAAACGGAACCAGCTACTTGCCGAGTCCCGCCTTACGAAGGGCCTCCGCCATGGCAGTGTTCACCGGCGCAGGCTTCGGCGCCGACTTTGGGGCAGCAGTCCGGCCGCCTGCCGGCTGCGGGGCCTTCCCACGATCCTGACGGCCTGCCTCAGGCCGCCCGCCAGCCCCACGGCCAGCTTCCGAACGCCCACCAGCCCCACGACCGGCTTCCGAACGCCCACCAACCCCACGCCCGCCGGATGGTGAGGGTTCGTCGTCGAGCCTCAGTGTCAGGGAGATACGCTTCCGCTCGGGATCGGCTTCCAGGACCTTGACCCGCACCACCTGGCCGGACTTCACCACTTCGCGCGGATCGGACACAAAGCGGTTGGCCAGCGCCGAGACATGGACCAGCCCGTCCTGGTGCACTCCGACGTCGACGAATGCGCCGAAAGCGGCCACATTGGTGACGGTCCCCTCAAGCACCATGCCGGGCTTGAGGTCCGAAATCTTTTCGATCCCTTCGGAGAACGTTGCGGCGGCAAACGCGGGCCGCGGGTCCCTGCCGGGCTTGTCCAGTTCAGCCAGGATGTCCTGGACCGTGGGCAACCCGAAGGTCCCGTCCACGAACTCCCGGGGATCAAGGGACGACGCCGGCGCCGAACCGGCAGCCACCAGGATTTTCCGCGCCACTGCGTAGGCCTCCGGGTGCACGCTGGAGGCATCCAGCGGCTCCGCTCCCCCGGTGATCCGCAGGAAGCCCGCGCATTGCTCGAACGCCTTGGCGCCGAGCCGGGGCACCTTCTTCAGGTCGGTGCGCTTGGCGAACGGGCCGTGTTCGTTCCGGTACGCCACAATGTTTTCGCTCAGCAAAGGCCCGACGCCGGCCACGCGGCTCAGCAGCGCGGGCGACGCCGTATTGACGTCAACACCCACCGCGTTCACGCAGTCCTCCACCACTGCGTCCAGGCTGCGGTCCAGTTTCGACGCCGTCACGTCGTGCTGGTACTGCCCTACCCCGATGGACTTCGGATCGATCTTGACCAGTTCGGCAAGGGGGTCCTGCAGGCGCCGGGCGATGGAGACGGCTCCCCGCAGGGACACATCCATCCCGGGCAGTTCAGCGGCTGCCAGCGCCGACGCCGAATACACGGACGCCCCCGCCTCGGAGACCACCAGTTTCTGCGGTTTCTTCTCCGCGGCTGGCAGCAGTTTGATCAGTTCCGCGGCCAGCTTGTCAGTCTCGCGGGACGCCGTGCCATTGCCGATGGCCACCAGTTCAACGTTGTGCTCCTGCGCCAGCCTGACCAGCGTGGCCAGGGCCTCGTCCCACTTCCGGGCCGGTGCGTGCGGATACACGGTGTCGGTGGCTACTACTTTGCCTGTGCCATCCACCACGGCCACCTTCACGCCGGTCCGCAGGCCCGGGTCCAGCCCAAGGGTGGCGCGGTTGCCGGCGGGTGCCGCGAGTAGAACGTCGCGCAGGTTTGCGGCGAATACCCGGACGGCCTCGTCCTCGGCGGCGGTAAACAACCGTCCGCGAAGGTCGGCCGTCAACCGGGCAAGTACACGTGAGCGCCACGCTAGCTGGGCAGTCTGCATCAGCCAGGCGTCGGCGGGCCGACCCCGTTCGGCGACACCAAGGCACCTGGCCACCGCATTCTCGTAGCGGGCACGGGCGGCAACGAGCGCGTCGTCGTTAGTCGGATCTGCCTCAACAAGATCCAGTTCCAGGACACCGTCCTTCTCGCCACGCAGCAAGGCTAGGACGCGGTGCGAGGGCATCCCGGAAGGCGCCTGCGCGAACTCAAAGTAGTCGGCGAACTTCTGCCCCTCCGCCTCTTTGCCCTTCTTGACCCGCGACACCATCCGGCCCTGAGTCCAGAGCCGGTCCCGCAGGGTGGCGGCAAGGTCCGGGTCCTGGGCGACACGCTCAACCAGAATGGAGCGGGCTCCGGCGAGCGCGGCAGCGGCGTCGTCTATGGAGTGCTCTAGGTTCAAGTACTTGGCGGCCTCGCGTTCGGGGTCCAGCTCCGGCCGCTTCAGCAGCACGTCGGCGAGCGGCTCCAATCCGGCTTCCCGCGCGATCTGCGCTTTGGTGCGCCGCTTGGATTTGAAGGGAAGGTAGATGTCTTCCAGCCGTGATTTCGTGTCCGCGGCAAGGATGGCCGCCTGCAGTTCCGGCGTCAGCTGTCCCTGCGCGGCAATCGCCTCAAGGACCGTACGACGGCGGTCTTCCAGGTCCCGGAGGTAGCGCAGGCGTTCGTCGAGGTCACGGAGCTGCGTGTCATCCAGCGTCCCGGTGGCTTCCTTGCGGTACCGGGCGATGAACGGGACGGTGGACCCGCCGTCGAGCAGTTCCACAGCAGCCTTGACCTGCCAGGTTTTCACACCAAGTTCGGCGGCGATCTGGGCGTGGATGGCGCTGTCCAGTGTTGGGGCGGATGCGGGGGCGGACGGGGCGTGCGGGAGTTGGGTCACCAGAACATTTTGCCCTACGGGTCTGACGGTCTCCAGCGACAGTCTCAACCAAGGGCCGCGCCAGGCCGGGTATTCCGCTACGGGCCGTGAAGTGCTGTAGTGGAGTTGCCGTCACAGGTAATCATTCTCGAGGAAGAGGCCACCATGCGGGAACTGCTCATCGTCTTTCAGGAAGGATTCGACGAGGCCAACATCACCGTCATGGTCAACGGCAAAGAGGTCCGTCGAGACGTCGGAGTTTCCACCAATCCCCTTCTCGGGGAAGCGTTTGAAGCATCAGTGGAGTTGCCCGCGAAAGGGGCACAGGTGGGCGTGGAGATCACCAACAGGGGCCTGAAAGGCATCCTCAAGGTCAGCGGGAAACCCAAAAGCCTGCTCGTTTCCATTGAGGACGGCAAGCTGGTGATGCGTGAGGGGACGGGCCGCGAGGCATTCCTCTAGCGAAAACCCTAGCGATAATCCATTCGGTGGAATATCATGTAAGCACCGCCCGGACCCCAAGGGATCCAGGCGGGCCAATCATAAAATGAGCCAAAAAGCCGTCGGATGGCTTCTTGGCGCGCGCTGCCGGGACAGCACACCGTGCAGCCAGCGACGGCGGCACCCAAGCGGGTGCCGCCGTCGTCGTTATGTGGCTGTCAGCCTTGGTACGCGGGGTAGTCGGTGTAGCCCTTGGCACCCTCGCCATAGAAAGTGGAAGCATCCGGCTCGTTCAGCGGGAGGCTTTCCTTCCAGCGGCGGGCCAAATCAGGGTTGGCAATGGCAGGCCGGCCCACCACCACGGCATCGGCGTGGCCGTCGGCCACCAGGGCCACGGCTTCGTCACGGGTAGTGACAACACCGAAGCCGGTGTTCACCAGGAAGGTCCCATCAAAGCGTGCGCGGAGGTCCTGGACCAACTCGCCGGTGGGCTCGTGGTGCAGGATGCTCAGGTACGCGAGGTTGAGCGGCGAAATGCTGTCCAGGAGAACTTCGTAGGTTGCGCGGACATCCGCCAGGTCCGTTTCGGCGATCCCCTGGACATTGTGCTCCGGTGAGATGCGGATGCCCACACGGTTGGCGCCGAGTGCTGCGACTACGGCATTGACGGTCTCAATGACAAAGCGCGCCCGGTTCTCCGGCGATCCGCCATAGCTGTCATCGCGGACGTTGGAGTTCGGCGCAAGGAATTCGTGCAGCAAGTAGCCGTTGGCTGAGTGCAGTTCCACGCCGTCGAAGCCGGCCTCGATGGCGTTGCGGGATGCGGTGACGATCTCGTCCATCACGACGGGCAGTTCGTCGGAGGTGAGCGCGTGCGGTACCGGGTAGGGCTCCTTGCCCGACGGGGTGCGGACTTCACCTTCAATGGCGACGGCGCTGGGGCCAACGATCGGATGGCCTCCGGTGATGTCCTGGTGGGACACGCGCCCGCCGTGCATGACCTGGGCAAAGATCCTGCCACCTTCGGCGTGAACTGCGTCTGTGACATGCTTCCACGCGGCGACCTGCTCCTCGGTGACCAGCCCGGGCTGGCCCGGGTAGGAACGGCCGGCAGGGCTCGGGTAAATACCTTCGCTGACGATAAGGCCCAGGGACGCGCGCTGGCGGTAATGCTCGACGACGAGGGGGCCGGGCACACCTTCCGCGCCGGAGCGGAGGCGGGTAAGCGGTGCCATCACCAGGCGGTTGGGGAGTTCGAGCTCGCCGAGGGTCAACGGGGAAAACAGCATGCGCAGTTCCTTTCAGAAATGAAGTGGTACTGCCCTGCCCAACTGACTGGCGTCTGCAACTATTCCGGTTGTGATCGGGAACACGGTGGGCGGCCTTTGCAGTAAGCACGGGCCGCCCACCGTGGAAACGTCAAAAACTACGTCTGGGCCGGCAAAACCAACTTCCCTGTCTTGTCGGTCGAAAGGGCAAGGGAGGACACATATTGGGGCTCGCCGTCGGGCCCGTCTTGGGCCGAGCGGATCATGTCCGGACGCTCAAACTCCAGCCCGGTCACGTGGCAGGGCAGCTTGTCCTCGCTCGGGTTCCCGTCGGCGTCAAACATTGGCAGGTCAATGCCGTCGTCCGTGCGCCGGAGGTAGTACTTTCCATGGGTCGCCAGCGCCAGGACCGGAGGCAGGACCAGCGCCAGCCCCACGGCGAAGATCGGCGAGAAAGGTTGGATAGCGCCACCGAACGCCCCGAAGAAAACCGCGATGGAGATCCCCGCAGAGACCAGCATGGAGACGAACCCCACCGGGTTCACCGCGTACAGCATGCCGCGCCGAAACTCGGCCGTCTTCGGAGAGATCTTGAGCAGGTACTTATTGATGGCGATATCGGACGCCACGGTAACCACCCAGGCCATGGCGCAGTTGGCGTAAAAGCCCAGGATCGTGTTCAGGAAGTCGAACATATTGGCTTCCATCAGCACCAGCGCGATGACCAGGTTGACCACCACAAAGACCATTCGGCCCGGGTAGGTCTTGGTGATGCGTGTGAAGCTGTTGGTCCAGGCCAAGGACCCCGAATAGGCATTCGTAACGTTGATCTTGATCTGCGAGATGACCACCAGCACCACTGCCAGCGTCATGGCAAGCCACGCCGGCATCATCTCCTGGTAGACGCCCAGGAACTGGTGGACGGGCTCGTTTGCGTGCACTGATGCTGCGGGATCGAGCGTGGCAATGAGGTAGATGGCGATGAACATGCCAACAATCTGTTTGATGGCCCCGAAGATCACCCAGCCCGGCCCGGCCAGGATCACTGCCCGCCACCACGCGCCTTTGTTGGCCTCGGTCCGCGGCGGCATGAACCGCAGGTAGTCGATCTGCTCGGCGATCTGCGCCATCAGCGACAGGCAGACCCCTGCCGCCAGCATCACTGAAGCAACGCTGGGTCCTTCTGCCCCGGATTCGCCGGTGTAGGCGAAGAAGCTGTCGACGCTTTCCGGGTGGGAGATGACCAGATATCCCACCGGAACCACCATCAGCAGGAGCCACAGCGGAGTGGTCCACACCTGCAGCTTGGCCAGGGTGTTCATCCCGTAAATGACCAGCGGAATGATGATCACTGTCGAAGCCGCATACCCAAGCCACTGTGGGATGCCGAGCCCCAGTTCCAGACCCTGCGCCATGATGGAACCCTCCAGCGCAAAGAAGATGAACGTAAATGTGGCAAAAATGACATTGGTGACCACGGATCCGTAATAGCCAAAGCCGGAACCGCGTGTGATGAGGTCCAGATCGATGTTGTACCGGGCTGCGTAGTAGGCGAGCGGAAACCCTGTTGCAAAGATGATGAGCGCCGCAACCAGGATGCCAAAGACCGCATTCGTGGTGCCGTATGCAATGCCGATGTTCGCCCCGATCGAGAAATCGGCCAGATACGCAATGCCGCCCAGGGCGCTCGTGGCAACTACGCCCGCGCTCCATTTCCGGTATGAACGCGGCGCGAACCGGAGCGTGTAATCCTCCAGGCTCTCTTTGGTGGCGCTGAGGGCGGCCGTGTTGCCCGCCGTCGGGGTTTGCCCCGGACCGCGGACGACGGCGGCACTTCCGGGCGCGGTTGGGTCCAGCAGTCGCGTGCTCTCCAGGTCATTACTCATGTGAGTGCGTCACTTTCCGTGCGGGGACAACGTTGGTGGAACGTCTCCTGCGACCGTAGCCAGCAAGTACGACGGATTCGTCACGATATTGTTTCCACTCAGTTACACCTTTTGACTGCGTTGTGAAGTTATGAATGAAGGTGTCACCCGGGTTAGGGCAAGGATGCGAATTCTCCAAAGCCCTAGCCATTTTCTACGCAACGTAGAAGAATAGGAACCATGATGTTTAACCACACCGACGGCAACCCCGTCCTGGAACTCGACGACGAGCAGTCCTGGCAGCTCCTTGACGCCACCAAGCACGGCCGGCTGGTGGTTTCAGTAGCGGGCGAGCCCGACATATTCCCGGTCAACTACCTGACCTCGGACCGGAAGATCTATCTGCGGACGGCGCCCGGAAATAAGCTGGCGCAGCTCACCATCAACTCCAGGGTCCTGTTCGAAACGGATGGAGTCCTGTCCGACGAAGCGTGGTCCGTCGTCCTGCGGGGAACCGCCCGGGTCCTGACCAACTCCTCGGAGCTCGCCGCAGTGGAGGAACTGGGGCTCAAGAGCTGGGTCCCCACACTCAAGGATTTCTACGTGGAGATCGTGCCCACGTCCCTGAGCGGCCGGCATTTCCAGCTTGGCGAGCAGCCGGAGCGCGTCATCTAGGGGCTGCCTAGACTGGAGGTATGGCGGACAGGCTGACCCCCGAGCAGCGGAGCTGGAACATGTCCCGGATCAGGGGCAAGAACACCAAGCCCGAATTGCTGGTCCGCCGCCTCCTGCATGCCAAAGGCTACCGATACCGCCTGCATGGCGGAGCGGGCAAGGTCCGCCTGCCGGGCAACCCCGATATGGTCTTCGCGGGCCGCCGCAAGGTCATCTTCGTCAACGGCTGTTTTTGGCATTTCCATGACTGCAGGGTGGGCCAGCATGCCCCCAAGGCGAACGCCACCTTCTGGGAAGCCAAACGCACACGCACCAGGGACCGCGACGCCGATCAGCGCAGGCAGCTTGAAGACGCCGGGTGGGAGGTATTGACCGTGTGGGAATGCGAGCTGAAGGACGGGTCCGCCCTCGAGGCCCAGCTCGTCCAGTTCCTGGGCGATGCCATAAGCCAACGGTCCCGTAAGCCGCCTGAAGGGAACTTGAGGCGATCTTGATCCTTTGCCGCCGCCCATATTGAGTACCGGCAGCAAGGATGGAATCCCTGTTGCCGCAATCGTGCGGCCAAGGGATCAACTAGGGGGAAGGAACGTGTGCCTTTCCCGCCCATGCGTGCTACGAAATCCCGGCCAGCTACGAAGAGCCGGCTAACTGCGCCTGGCCAGCAAGGCGGAGCTGAAGGCCCCTGCGGAAGAAACGCTGCTGTTGATGCGCCAGTCAGCTTCCTTCTCCAGCTGCTCCAGGCGGCGGACGTCCCCAGTTGTAGCCGTCCAAAGCCACGATATCCACATAGGCCGACCAAAGCGGCACCCACGCCAAGCGAGAGAGCCACGGTTTTCAACACTCGAAACAAGGCGATCAATTCCCCACAATCGAGCCGTGGCCCGGGCCACGAACAGGCAGTGCTGGCGGCACCGGCGTGATCCTAGATGGAAAATCCGCAGTCTCATCAAGAAAGCCACAATTCTTTTCCAAAACCCTTACAGGGCGGGGGAACAGACCTAATCTGAAGGAGGAAAGATGGCTCAACCCACCTCCGCATTTCCGGAGCGGGAGGCCCCAGCGGAAAGGACCGTCATGACGCAGTCTGATGATGCAGGGCGGCCGCTGGTGGACCAGTCTGTCCTGGACAGGCTGCGGGAAGAACTGGACGAGGACGAGGGCTACTGCACGGTCTTTGTCGGGAACTTCATCGACTACCTCCCGTATCGGATCGGCCGACTCCGCCTGGCCTTGACCACGGGCGACTTGAACGGTGCAGTGGACGCCATCCTTAGCCTCAAGACTTCAAGCCAGATGGTGGGAGCGGAGCGATTGGCCGGACTGGCACTGGATTTGGAGAGCGCCATCCGCAGCGACTCAGCCCACAGCGACGTCGCAGTTGTCCTTCCCCGGCTCGCGGCGGCATACCTCAAAACCATCAATCAGTGCAGCCGGCAGACCCTGCACCGCCTCCAGGCTCAGCGCTCGACTGGCGCCAGCCGGTAACCAACACCCCGTACCGTCTGAAGCCAACGCGGACGCTGCGGCGAATCGCCCAGTTTTTTCCGCAGGTTTCCCATGTGGACTTCCACTGACCGTTCGTCGGCCTCGCTAATGTAACTGCCGACGTCGTAGTCCTCGTCCCTGAGGCGCCTCACCAAATCTGATTTGGTCCGGACAGTCCGGCCCGCCTCCAGGAGGGCGTACAGGAGTTCGAACTCGGTGCGGGTCAGGTTCAGCTCCTGCCCATCCACCGTCACGGAGCGCGACGCGTAGCTCAGGTCCAGCCCGTTGTGGGTGTAGTTGCCCCGGCCGCTGGGATTAGGCTCGGCACGGGTGGCCGCGTCGGCGGCGCTTGCGGCATCTGCCGGCTCGGCGGCGGCGCGCGGGCGGCGCATCATCGCAGCCACACGGGCCCGCAACTCCCGGGGGCGGAAGGGTTTGGTCAGGTAATCGTCGGCGCCGGATTCCAGGCCGATCAGGGTGTCCAGTTCATCGGTGCGGGCCGTAAGCATCACAATGTACGCATCGGAGAACTCCCGGATTTGGCGCGACACTTCAAAACCGTCAATGTCCGGCAGCCCCAAGTCCAGCGTGATGACGTCCGGATTCAGGGTCTTTGCCGCCAGGACACCTTCAGCTCCGCTTCCGGCTACGGTCACGTCAAAGCCTGCCTGCGTCAACACTGTGCGCACCAGTTCCCGGATGTCCTGGTCGTCTTCAATAACCAGGCCCACACGTGGATCACTCATTACAGCCCCCTCAGCATGCTTGACACCGTCTGAAGTATATAGCTGGCTGCCGATATCCTGCTGTCATGCGTCTTGACTTAATCGAGCCTCCGGCAACTGACCATGAGTGAGCCCGTTGCATGGGCCACGGGCCGCCTGAAATTCTTCCGGCGTCCCTTCCACGAATACCGGCTAACGGACCGCGTTGCCCTGAGCCAGATGCCTCTGTTTGTCACCACGCTTTTCACAGCGTTCCTGACATGGGCGTTTTTCCCTGAGACCATGGACAACCCGCTTTTTGTGGCGTTCCTGGTTTCCCAACTGGTACTCATGGCGCTGTGCTACCTGGTGCCGTGGGAACGCCTGCCGTACACCAGCTTCCTGTTCATTCCGCTCCTGGATTTCGTCTCCATCGCGGTAGGCAGGGAGGGCGGCCAGGAGAGCCTGACCGGCATCAGCCTCCTGGCGGTATTCCCGGTGATCTGGCTCTGCGCCTCAGGATATTATCCGAGGGCCTCACTGTGGCTCTCTTTCTTCGCCCCGTTGGCGATCATCTGGGTACCGCTGCTGCTCCGAGGGGACGTGTCAGGCCCCAGCTTGTCCAGGTCCCTGCTCCTGCCCGTCATGATGCTGGGAATCGGCGTATCAGTGAGCGTCCTGACCCTGAGCATGATGCGCCAGCAGCGCACCCTGGAGGAGAAGGACGAGCAGCTCCAGGCGAGCCTGCGCAGTACAAAGCAGCAGGAAGCCCTGCTCAACACCGTTCTCGACACCGTGCATCTGGGCGTCCTAGCGGTGGACGCCGACGGCCATGACATCCTGATGAACCGGAAACAGCGTGCCAACCACGAGCTGGCCCGGCCAAAGGACATCGAGGACCCGAACGAATCCCAGCTGCTGGTCTTTGCGGCAGACCGCATCACACCGGTCCCGGTGGAGGACCGGCCGGTGCGCCGGGCCGTCCTGGGCGAGACCTTCACGGACTACCTGGTCTGGCTGGGTTCAGGCAAGGAACAGCGCGCGATCACCACCAGCGCCCGTGCCATGAAGGACGCCGACGGGCAGTTTGCCGGATCCGTCATTGTCTTCGGCGACGTGACCGACCTTGTGAACGCGCTGGCCGCCAAAGACGAGTTCGTCTCCAGCGTGTCCCACGAATTCAGGACGCCCTTGACGTCCATCATGGGGTACGTCGAAATCCTGCTGGAGGACGATCCCGGCGATGACCAACTTGGGCCCTTGGAAATCATCAGGCGCAATTCTGAACGCCTGCTCACCCTGGTGTCCGACCTCCTGGTCAGCAGGCAGGGCCAGCTGATCGTGTCGCCGCACGCTGTGGACGTTGCGGAGCTGGTACGCGCAACGGTGTCCGCCGCCCTCCCCAAGGCTGATGCATCCCGCGTAGTGCTTAAAGCCGATACGCCCGCGCGGCTCGATGCCCATGTGGACGGCCCCCGCATCTCCCAGGTGCTGGACAACCTCGTATCGAACGCCATCAAGTACTCCCCAGACGGCGGCAACGTAGTGGTCTCACTGGAACAGGAAGCCGGCCACCTGACGTGTCGGGTCAGCGACACCGGGATGGGCATGAGCCCTGACGATCAGGGCGAAGTCTTCGCGAAGTTCTTCCGCACCAGCAACGTGCGCAGGACTGCCATTCCGGGCGTGGGCCTGGGCTTGCCCATCAGCAAAGCCATCGTGGAAGCCCACGGCGGGACCATTGAGGTCGATTCCTCGCTGGGAAAGGGAACCACTTTCACGTTCCGCCTGCCGGTCTAAAACGCCCGCCAATTCTCGACGGGTGCCTAGCCTCCCGCCCTGGAGGCCCGGACCACCTCGCCCCAGGACTGCCGTGCCAGGTCCGCCACCGCTGCCAGGATCTCCGACGGCGGCCGGGAAAGGTCCAGCGGAAACTCAACGACGTCGATGTCAGTGTTGAGGATCCGCCGAAGCTTCACCTCGCCCGAGCCGGCGTAGACCAGCCAGGCCGTAGGCACCCTCAGAGCCGTGCAGTAGGCGAGCATCTGGTAGTGGTCAGCGGACAGGGACGCGCCAAGGTCTGAGGCAGCTTTGTACTTGGCGTCATAGACCACCACGGGACGCCCGCCCAAAAGATGCACCGCGTCCGGCCGCACGGAGAGCCGGTCGGCGTCGTCCACTGCCTCGCTGAGGAGGGCGTTGTACTGCAGCCGCAGCTCCCCGGGGTATGCCGCCATGGCTCCACGGAGGGCTGCTCCCACGAAGTCCTCAAACACCTGGGCCATGTCCACCACGAACGACGCCGTCTGCTGCTTCCCCTCCCCTGCCTCCGCGGACGCGTTCCGCAGGATCAGCTCGGCGAGCCGAAGCACGGCCTGGTAGCGGACGTTCATCCTGCTGGGGGACCACGGGGGCAGCGGCGCGCCGGAGGGAAGGTGCGTCACGGCGTCGAGCTTGCCCTTGAGCTGCCGCAACCGGCTCAGGACCTCGGGACGGACACCAGGGACCTTGCCCATGCGCTCCAGCGCGGCCCGGAGTATTCGGTTTTCGGCGATATCCTCCGTGAACTCGTCGTAGGACACCTCCAGCGGAACCAGCATGCCGGGGCGGCGGGAGATCTGGTCCGAAATCCGGATCCTGCCCTTCACGGTCCGGAGCGACTCGTCGACGTTGAGGTAGCCCTGGAGCACTCCGCGCCCCAGTGCGCGTTCGGCGAGCTGGGCCAGGGATTCGGCCAGCGCGCTCCATAGATCGCGGTCCTCCGCTGCGGCGACAGAATCGTTCCGGAAGCCCTGGTTGCCGGCGTAGCTGAGCAGGAACAGGAGACGGCTA
Source organism: Pseudarthrobacter sp. CCNWLW207 (assembly GCF_037203945.1). Classification (NCBI taxonomy): domain Bacteria; kingdom Bacillati; phylum Actinomycetota; class Actinomycetes; order Micrococcales; family Micrococcaceae; genus Pseudarthrobacter; species Pseudarthrobacter sp. CCNWLW207. The sequence continues at coordinate 552,937 of NZ_JBBCBS010000001.1, forward strand.
AGGCCCAGCCGGTCCTTGGGACGGACGTCCAGCTGGACCGTGGAGGTGCGGACTGAGCCTACCTTCCCCACCGGTTCGATCCGGTAGAGGCCCATGCCCATCGGCGAGGCCTTCACGAGGCCGCTGGAATTCAGGAAAGCCGCACTGGCAGCATCGAGCCGGTCCACTATGCCATTGGACAGTTCGTCCAGGACCAGGTGCCTCGGAGGGTTTCCGGGTCCCCGGCGTCCAGCGCCTTGCTGGACGGTTGCTGTTCTGAGCGCCTGGCCGGCAGCTTTTCCGGCCGGGCCTCCGGCGGGCTCTCCGGCTGCCGGCCCGGCAGCTTTTCCGGCTGGCCCTCCTGCGGGCTCTCCGGCCGCATTTCCGGCTGCCCGTCCCGTCGCCAGCGAGGGGGCCTGGGCCGGCCTAGCTGGCAGCAAGGCGTCCCAGCAACTGGTCCAGCCCGAAGCGCTCCTCAAGCTGCGCCCGGGTCAACTGGCCGTGGTAGTGCTCCTCGAGGAGCGGCATCAGCTCGTACTTCCAGATCCGGCGCAGCCCGGCGGGGGTCTGGGCGGCAGGCTTCATGAAGTACGACGGCCCGATCATCAGGTCCCGGTCCCATTCATCGATCGCGGCGTTCAGGGCGTCCAGCAGCAGCGCGGGCGTGGCGTCCAGCTGCCGGGCCTGCAGGAAGCGCAGCAGCGAACCCCGTACGGGTTCGGTCTGCGGGTGCAGTTCGATAAAAGCGAAGCGGCGGCGGATGGCCGCGTCCATCATGGCGATGGAGCGGTCGGCCGTGTTCATGGTGCCGATGATGTAGAGGTTGTCCGGCAGGGTGAACGGCTCGTTGGGGCTGTACTGCAGGTAGATCCGGTCGTCGCGGTATTCCAGCAGGAAGTACAACTCGCCGAACACCTTGGCGAGGTTGGCCCGGTTCATCTCGTCGATAATCAGGAAGTAGGGCTTCTTTTCGTTCCCAGGTTTGGCGGCCTCCTCGGCCAGCCGGCGCAGCGGTCCAGCGACGAGTTTGAAGGACACCTGGCCTTCGTCGGTCTTGTCCGGCCGGTAGCCCTCGAAGAAGTCCTCGTAGGCGTACGAGGGGTGGAACTGCACGAGCTTCACGCGCTCATCCGTACTATCATCAGCGAGTTCCGCGGCGAGATGCTTGGCCAAGTACGTCTTGCCGGTGCCGGGCGGGCCGTAGAGCACCAGCTGGCGGTTCTCCTCCAGCAGTTCCGCGATCTCCTGCAGCGGTTCCAGGTCCATGTGCAGCGAATCGGCGAATTCGCGCGTCAGCGGACGGAAACCCTCCTGGTGGGGAACGACGGCGGCAGTACCGGCGTCGTCGTCTTCCGGTTCCGCCTCGGCCGGCAGCAGCGCCTGCAGGGCCTGTACAACCTTGGTGACGTCCACGACGATCCCCGGTGTGGCGAGCTGACGCTGCACATGGCGGGGAAGGTCGGTGGTGGTGTGGGCTTCGTCGAACCAGCGCACCTTGCGGCGGATCCGGCGATTGTCGTCGTTGTACTCGGGCTCCCCCAGCACGACGCCAAGCCGCACCTTTCCAGAGCTCTGGTACAGGACAAGGTCGCCCGGTTTCATGACTGTGAGGATCGCAAAGACCGCGGTTTTGGTGTCCTCGCGTTCGACGTAGCCGAGGTGCTTGTAGTCCTCGTCCACAGCGTGCTGAACCAGCCCGGCAGTCACCCCGGCGTCAAGGAGCCGGAGATGTTCGACGTCGAGCGTTACCTTCTCCTCGCCCTGCCAGGCGGCAAGCAGCTCGGCGTTATCGCTGTGGGTCCGCAGCAGCCACGCCCGGCGGCCGGGATCGCCTACCTTGCGCCACTGGCTCACCAGCTGGCGGGCATACCAGTCGATGCGCTGCCCCGCCTGCTCGTCAAGGTGCAGCCTGATGCGGTGGATGTCCGCCGTGATGTCCTCGTCGGCGTCGCCTTTCGCCCCGCCCACCAGGGAGGCGAAGGCGTCCCGGATTTCCTGCCGCTCCACATCCGCAACTACCGGCTCGAAGTAGCTGGGCCACGCAAGGTATTCGATGCTGCGCCGGATGGCGGGCTGGTCCCCGGGGGTGCCGGCCGCAAGCTCGTGGAACTTCAGCGGATCCTTGAGTGCCTTGCTGATGGCGGCCGGAATTTGCTGGTCCACATGCTGCACAAAACGGCAGAGCCACTTGAGGTGGTCCCAGATTGTCCAGTTGAATTCTGCTGTGCGGTCCCTGATGACGCCGTGGTCCGTCATGCCCTTGTACAGCTCCTCGGGCAGTTCCAACGGCGGTTCCAGCCAGGACGCAGCCTCCGCCACCCGGGCACGCTTGACCTTGAGCGACTTGACCTCGTGTGCCAGCGGCAGGGACTGGAGGAACAGGAGTTCAACGGCCAGTTGCTTGGCAGCACGGGACGAGTCCTGGAGGTTCTGGCGCAGGTTGGTCATCATGGGCGCCTTGGGATCCGGGACGCCCCGGTCCAGGCGGTCGTGCAGTTCAGTGGCTGCTTCCGATGTCCAGGTCAGGGTCAGGCCGTCCAAGGCGGACGGCTTGCCCTGCAGGCCCGGCCCGAGCACAAACCACGCCGCGTCCTCAATCTCCTGGGAGATACCGAGGGCGCGGGACATGGCAGTTTTAGCGGTCGGGGTCATGGGTTCAAATTTACAGGCTTAAGCTGAACGCCCGCTCCAAGGACCCTGACCCCGGCGCACCCGGACGTGCCTACTTTCCCGTCACCGTCCGCTTCCGGCCGAAGATAAAGTACCCCATGGGACCGATGAAGTTGATCAGGGCGGCCATCCGCCAGGCTGCCTTGGGCCCATTAATGAGCTCCGCCGGGCGCTTCGAGATATCCCGCTGCGCAGCCACCATCAGCGCCATCTGGACGATCCCGATCAGCACAGTTCCTGCCCGCGCCGCCGGGGGCATTTCTTTCCAGGTCTTCTTTTTCAGCTTAGCCATGGTTAAAGCTCCTTAGTCCGGGCCATCAGTGGCCCAGGTCTTCAGTTTCCGGTGTGGACAGGACCAACGCAACGGCTTAGGCGGCGAACGGTGCCATCCGGTCTTTTTGCTCCTGCGTCAGCCTGACCACGCGCCCAGTGGCCTCGTCAACAAATGCCAGGTGGCTGCTGGCACGGACGCAGTCCTCACCGGTGACGGGGTCCTGGACAAGGTAGTGGATATCGAAGCTGGCGCCCTTAATCGCTCCGACCCACACCTGGACCACGGCCGGGACATTGCGGTATTCCAGGGTCCTGACATAGCGGATCCGGTGATCCACCACCAGCGCCATGACGCCTTCCGGAACGTCGTTGAAGAGGGACACCTCAGGCTCTATGCCCGGCAGCCCGGCACCGCGCGGCGGCCCGAAGGCACCAATCCGCGCCTCCTCCAGCATCCGCACTATCTGGACGTTGTTGATGTGCCCATAGGCGTCCATGTCGCCCCAGCGCATGGGGACCAGCACCTCGATGCGCCTGGGTGCTGCCTTGTTGTCGGCCGCGGCCGTTCCGGTGTCGGCCGCGCCGGCCGCCGGTGTTCCTGCGGCAGTGTCTCCGGCCGCCTGCGCACCAGTCGCCCGCGTACCGGCCTCCTGCGCGGTCAGCTGTGCACCGCCGTCGAGTCATCCACGGGCGATTCCTCAGCATTCGCTCCGGCGAACTGGGACATGTAGAGCCTGTAGTAGGCGCCCTCGGCCGCGAGCAACGTCTTGTGGTTGCCCTGCTCCACAATCTTCCCGTTCTCCATCACCAGGATGGTGTCGGCGTCGCGAATCGTGGAGAGGCGGTGCGCAATCACGAAGCTGGTCCGGTCAGTCCGCAGCGCGGCCATGGCCTTCTGGACCAGCAGTTCCGTGCGGGTGTCCACAGAGCTGGTGGCTTCATCGAGGATGAGCAGCGACGGGTTGGCCACAAACGCGCGGGCGATGGTGATGAGCTGCTTTTCGCCGGCGCTGACGTTGTTGCCTTCCTCGTCGATCACCGTGTTGTAGCCCTCCGGCAGCGCGCGGACGAAGCGGTCCACAAAGGTGGCCTTGGCTGCTGCCATGACCTGCTCCTCGGTGGCGTCGAGGTTGCCGTACCGGATGTTGTCGTAGATGGAACCGCCAAAGAGCCAGGCATCCTGCAGCACCATGCCCACCTTCGAGCGAAGCTCGGAACGGCTCAGGGTGGTGATGTCCACGCCGTCCAGCGTGATGGACCCGGAGTTGAGCTCGTAGAAGCGCATCACCAGGTTCACCAGTGTTGTCTTGCCGGCGCCGGTGGGCCCGACGATGGCCACCGTGTGCCCGGGCTCAGCGGTAAAGGACAGGTTCTCGATCAAAGGCTTGTCCTCGGTGTAGCTGAACGTGACGTCCTGGAACTCCACATGCCCGTCGGTCTTGGCCGGAAGGTGGTCGGTGGCGGTTTCCGCATCCTGCTCGTCGGCGTCCAGGAATTCAAAGACCCGCTCCGAGGAAGCCACGCCGGACTGGAGCATGTTGGCCATTCCGGCCATCTGACCCAGCGGCTGGGTGAACTCACGCGAGTACTGGATGAACGCCGTGGCATCGCCTAGGGACATGGATCCGGAGGCTACGCGGAGGCCGCCCACCACGGCGATGCCCACGTAGCTGAGGTAGGAGACGAACTGCATCACCGGGAAAATGATGCCGGAGACGAACTGGGCGCCGAAGCTTGCCTTGTACAGGGCCTCGTTACGTTCCTCGAAACGCTCCAGCATGTCGGCGTCGCGGCCGAAGACACGCACCAGGTCGTGGCCGGAGAAGGACTCTTCGATCTGACCGTTCAGAGCGCCGGTGTTCTTCCACTGCGCAGCGAAGAGCTTCTGGCTGCGTGATCCGATGATGCCGGCGGCGACACCTGACAGCGGCAGGGCGATCAGGGCAATCAGCGCCAGCTGCCAGGAAACGATGAACATCATGACCACAATGCCGATGACCGTCAGCAGGGAGTTGATCAGCTGCGCGAAGGCCTGCTGCAGTGCCTGCTGGATATTGTCGACGTCGTTCGTCACCCGGGACAGGACGTCGCCGCGCTGCCGGGTGTCGAAGTAGTTTAGCGGCAGCCGGTTCAGCTTCTTTTCGGTGTCGTCGCGAAGCTGACGGATGACCTTCATGACAATGCGGTTCAGGACGTAGCCCTGCAGCCACAGGAAGATATTGGCCACAAAGTACATCAGCAGCACGATGGCAATGAGGAAGGACAGCTTCTGGAAGTCGATGCCGCTTCCGGGCACCAGCTCCATCTTCGAGATCATGTCCGCAAAGTTGTCCTGCCCCTGCTGGCGGAGCCCTTCCACGAACTCTTCCTTGCTCGCGCCGGCGGGGAGCTGCTTGCCCACTACTCCACCGAAGATCACGTCCATGGCCTGGCCCAGGATCTTGGGGGCGATAACGTTCAGGACCACCGCGACCACCACCAGGGCAACCACGGCGTAGATGCCAGCAGCTTCGGGCTTCAACAGCCCCATCAGGCGCTTGGCGGAGGGCCAGAAGTGTTCCGCTTTCTTGGCGGGCACCCCGCCAAACATGTCGCCGTCGGCCTCCGAGGGTTTGTACTCCTCCTCGAAGAATTCGTCGTCTTCCAGGACCTCGGGCGATGCCACGGAATCCGGCGTTTCGGTGGACGAGCCTGCGGAGTCTTTCTTAGGGGCGCTCATGCCATTTCCTCCACGCTCAGCTGGGATTCAACAATTTCCTGGTAAGTGGGCGAGGTTTCCAAGAGTTCCTCGTGGGTGCCCCGGTCCACGATCCGACCGTTGTCCAGGACCAGGATCTGGTCCGCCTCAGTAATGGTGGAGATGCGCTGGGCCACGATGATCACGGTGGCGTCGGCGGTAGTCCGCTTCAAGGCCGCACGGAGCCTGGCGTCGGTGGCTACGTCCAGCGCCGAGAAAGAGTCGTCAAAGAGGTACACCCTGGGCTTCGTGACCAGGGCCCGCGCAATACAGAGCCGCTGCCGTTGGCCGCCGGAGACGTTGGTGCCGCCCTGGGCGATGCGGGCGTTGAGCCCGTTCTTCTTCTCGCGGACAAAGTCCTCACCCTGGGCCACGTGCAGCGCGTCCCAGAGTTCCTGGTCGGTGGCCTCAGTCTTGCCGAAGCGCAGGTTGTGCTCGATGGTGCCGGAGAAAAGGTAGGGGCGCTGCGGCACGAGGGCCACGCGCTTGGTGATCTCGGCCCGGTCCAGGTTGGCCACGGACACACCGTCCAGCAGTACCTCGCCCTCAGCGATGTCGTAGAGGCGCGGCAACAGGGACAGCAGCGAGGTTTTTCCTGCACCGGTAGACCCGATGATCGCCACGGTCTCCCCCGGCTTCGCGGTGAAGCTGATATTACTCAGCACCGGCGACTCAGCACCGGGGTAGGCGAAGGTGACGTTCCGGTATTCAACCACGCCGGCCAGGGTGGCGGGAGTTTCCGGCCGTTGGGGGTCGTGGATGGAGGGTTCGACGTCGAGCACCTCACCAATGCGGTCCGCGCACACCGAGGCGCGCGGGATCATCATGGCCATGAACGTGCCCATCATGACCGCGATAAGGATCTGGAGCAGGTACTGCAGGAACGCTGTCAGGGCGCCCACCTGCATCTCACCGGAATCAACGCGCTGACCGCCGAACCACAGTACGGCGGCGGTGGACAGGTGCAGGATCATGCCGATGGCAGGGAACATCAGGACAAACAGTGAGCCGATCTTCAGCGACACGTCGGTCAGTTCCTTGTTGGCCTCGCCAAAGCGTTCAGTTTCATAGGGTTCGCGGACAAAGGCGCGTACCACCCTGATGCCGATGATCTGTTCACGCAGGACAGCGTTGATGCGGTCGATCTTCTTCTGCATGGAGCGGAAGAGCGGCATCAGCCGGACTACCAGGTAGCCCACCACGACGATCAGCACGGGTACGGAGACCCAGACAAGCCAGGACAGGCTGATGTCCTCGCGAAGCGCCATGATGATGCCGCCGATGCACATAATGGGCGTGGCCACCATGAAGTTCAGCCCCATCAGCACCAGCATCTGGACCTGCTGGACGTCGTTCGTGCCGCGGGTGATGAGGGTGGGCGCGCCGAAGGTGTTCACATCCTTGGCGGAGAAGCTGGTGACCTTTCGGAAGACCCCACGGCGCAGGTCGCGTCCCATGGCCATGGCCGCCTTGGAGCCGAAGTACACACCGGCAATCGCGGTTCCGACCTGGATAAAGGCGACCAGCAGCATCACGCCGCCGGTACGCCAGATGAAATCCGTGTCCCCGCGGGAGACGCCTTCATCGATGATCTGGGCGTTGAGGCTGGGAAGGTAGAGCGCCGCGATGGTGGACGCCAGTTGGAACACGATGACGGCAACGATGTACGGCAAATACGGCTTGGAATAGCGCCGTATGAGGGTGAGGAGCATGCCCACGGATCCTTAGGGAGAGAGCGCGAAATGGTGTGGATAAGTACTAGCAGCCGGGGCTGACATTCTTAGCCTTCCCACTCTACGAAATCTGTTGCCCGTGCGAAACATCTGCACCCAAAGATCATCCAATCGGCGTACCCTGGTCCTTTTGATTGCCGCCGGAGGCCAGGTAATGCGCGGCCGCCTTCTGCAGTTTCCGTTCCTTGCCGAGTTCCTTGGCCACGGCCTTCAGCATGGACGCCGTCTTCGCCTGTTCGGCGGCAATTCCCTGCTGGAGGGCCGCCTGCCGCTGCACCGAAGACATGGCTGCGGAAAGCTGCAGCTGCTGTTCTGCGAGCAGTTGCTGCGTTTCCAGGATCAACGGCACCATCTTCACGGCAGCTGCCTCCGTTCCGCGTCCGGTGCCGCTTTCGCTGCTGCGCTGCCGCCTCAGCACCTCGACGAACTCACGGTCTATATCGTCCACGTCCGCACCCGGCCCGGGTGCCGCCGTCGTGCCCGCCGCGGCCGAAGGTGCAGCCGGAAGCCAAGCCGCCACGGCTTCCGCACCATCACCCTCCGGACGGACGTCTACCGTGCGGCGGAGCGGCTTCTCCTTGATGAAGAGGACCGCCACCAAGGCGATCACGCCGATAACGGCGGAGATCAGGAAGATTTGTGCCGTGGCGTCACCGTAAGCGGCACGCATGATTTCGCGGACGGGTTCGGGAAGGTCCACAAGATCCATGCTGGCGCCGGCACCGTCGCCCTGCACGGGGATGTTGGCGGCGGCAAGCCCTTCGTTGGCGAGTTGGGTGACGCGGGTGCCCAGTACCGCGCCCAGGACCGATACGCCGATTGCGCCGCCAACGGAGCGGAAAAAGGCAACCGAAGCGCTGGCGGTGCCGATATCCGTGGCCTTGACCGTGTTCTGCACGGCAAGGACCAGGTTCTGCATCACCATGCCCAGCCCTAGGCCCAGGATGGCAGTGTAGACGCCGGTCAGCCACAGCTCGGTGGTGTGGTCCACGGTGCCGGCCAGGCCGAGGCCGGCGATCAGCAGGATGGACCCACCCACGAGGTAGCGCTTCCATTTGCCGGTGCGGCTGATCAGCTGGCCCGACACCACGGAACCGATGAGGTTACCGGCGATCATGGGCAGGGTCAGCAGGCCCGCTTCGGTGGGGGTGGCGCCGCGGGCCACCTGGAAGTACTGGCCCAGGAAGGTTGACGAGCCGAACATGGCCACGCCCACTGCCACCGAGGCGAGGATGGCCAGGGCGGTGGTCCGCTCGGAGATGATCTTGAGCGGAATGATGGGCTGCTCCACCTTGGACTCCACCAGCACCAGCAGCGCGAGCAGCAGGACTCCGCCACCCACCATCAGCCCTGACTGCCAGGACCACCAGTCGTAGTAGTCCGGGTTGCCGGCGAAGGATACCCAGATCAGGAGCAGGCTGACCCCTGACGTGAGGAGGATGGAGCCGAGCCAGTCGATCTTGGCCGGGCGCTTGACGTGCGGGATTTTGAGCGTGACCTGCAGCAGGATGAGGGCGACGACGGCGAGCGGCACGCAGACGAAGAACGTCCAGCGCCAGCCGAGCGGGCTGTCCACGATGAATCCGCCCAGGAGCGGCCCGCCGGCCGTGCCCACGGCCATGACGCCGCCCATGTAGCCGGAGTACTTGCCGCGGTCCCGGGGCGGGATCATGGATCCGATGATGGCCTGGGCCAGCGCTGTCAGCCCGCCCATCGCCACTCCCTGGATCACGCGGGCGGTCAGCAGCAGCGGGATGGTCTCGGACAGCCCGGCCATCACGGAGCCGGCCACGAACACCACGATGCTGAGCTGGACCAACAGCTTCTTGTCGAACAGGTCAGCGAGTTTGCCCCAGATGGGGGTGGTGGCAGCGTTGGCCAGCAGGGCTGCTGTGATGACCCAGGCGAAGTCGGTCTGGGTGCCTTTGAGTTCGGACATGATGGTGGGCAGGGCATTCGCCACGATGGTGCTGCTCAGGATGGCGGTGAAGAAGGCGGCCAGGAGCCCGGTCAGGGCTTCCATGATCTGGCGGTGCGACATCGCCGGTTGCGCTTCCGGACCCGGTGCGGGTGCCAGCGGGGCCGGCGGCTGTTGGGACAGGGTGGACGATGATGCGGGGGCGGCGGCGTGGCTGGCCATAAATCTGCTCCTAGTGGTTAGTTGTACTGGGTCCGGCCGCCTTTGCCCGGGCTGAATGTTTGAGGGATTCGGTGAGTTTCCGAAGGATCTTTGCCGTGTCTTCGGCGTCCTCCTGGCTCCATTCGCGGAGGTAGTCCTGCAGCGCCGCCGTGCGCTGCTCCTCGATATGGCGCAGCTTGCCCGCACCTTCGGAGGTCAGGGCAACCAGCTGGGCCCGTCCGTCGTCGGGATCCTGCCGGCGGGTGACATAGCCCTGTTCCTCCAGCTCGGCGATATGGCGGCTGAGGACCGGGGCGCTGACGCCAAGCCGCTCGGCCAGCCGCGTGGCGCGGGTCTCCCCCTCCCCCACAAACCGGAGTACGCCCTGTAGCGCCACACCGGTTTCCTGTCCGCGAAGGCTGGCCGTGGCGACGCATCGCACCGCACGCTGGAGGTCAAATATTTGGTAGACGAGGTCTGCCGCGGTATCCGGCGCAACTGACATGGGTCTGGACGCTCCTCGATTGTTTGCCTCAGGCAACTATATACCCAAAAGGTTGCTTTAGGAAACTAATCGCGCCGGACGGTCCTTTTAACCACAAAGCGCGAGCTGGCAGCTAATAGCTGCCAGCTCGCGCGGCTGTGGAAGAGGTGCTCAGTAGTCCAGGTGGGTGGGGCCGAACATTTTGAGCAGGGTCTCAACGACGACGACGTTGGGGCCATCAGCGGCGAAACCAGCTTTGAGCGCGTCCCCCACGTCCTCCGGGGCCACCCGGGTGGCCGGCACACCGAAGGCTTCGGCCAGTTTGACGAAGTCCGGGCGCGCCAGCTCGGTGGCGGTGGCCTTGCCGAAGGCACCCACCATGTATTCGCGCAGGATGCCATAGCCGCCGTCGTCCACGATCAGCCACGTGACCGGGATGTTGTGCTGCTTGGCCGTGGCCAGTTCCGAGATGGAGTACATGGACGAACCGTCACCGGATACAGCCAGGACGCGACTTGGCTTGCCCACCGTTTCCAGACCGACAGCGCCGCCGATCGCAGCAGGGAAACCATAGCCGAGGCCGCCGGCGCCCTGGGCGGAGTGGAACTGGCCTTGCCGGGCATCCCAGCAGCTCCAGCCCCAGTATGCGGAGATGGTCATGTCCCAGAAGGTCTGCATATCGGCCGGAACGGCTTCGCGGATGTCCGCCATGAACTTCAGTTCCTTGGCCAGGTCCTGGGACTCCAGCCGGGCCTTGACCTTGGCAAGGGACTCCTTCACCAGGTCCTCGGGCCTGACGCCGTGCCAGTTGCGCGTGGCGTCGACCGGAACAACCAGGGCTTCATCGAGGGCGGCGAGCGCCTGGCCGGCGTCGGCGCGGATGCCCAGGCCGGGACGATTGGACTCGAGCACGCGGGGTTCGGCATCGATCTGGATGATCCGCCCGCGGGGTTCGAAAGTGAAGTAATTGGAGGTGACCTCGCCCAAGGAGGAGCCGATCACGATCAGGACGTCCGCGTCCTCCAGGACGTCGGTCATGTGGCGGTCCTCGATCCAGGACTGCAGCGACAGTTCGTGGTTCCACGGGAATGCCCCGTTACCGCCGGGAGTGCAGATCACCGGTGCCCGCAGCTTTTCGGCAATCGAGAGCAGGGACTTCTCGGCCCGGCCCCGACGCGTCCCGCCGCCTGCGATGATGGCAGGACGTTCCGCCGTCGACAACCACTTCACGGCTTCGCGGACCAGTTCCACGCGCGGCGGGTTGTCCGCAGCCTCCGCGAGGGCGTCCTCCACCGGCGGGACCATGATGGGATCCAGCAGGACGTTCTGCGGGATTTCCAGCCAGACCGGCCCCTGCGGGGAGGAGATGGCCTCGGTCCAGGCATCCTGGATGGCCGACGGGATCCCGGAGGCATGCTGGATCAGCCGCTGGCTCTTGGTGACGTTCGCGGCCGAGGCCTTCTGGTCATCGAGCTGGTGGAGCATGCCCTTGCGGCGGGCACCGAGTCCTTCGAGCGGGATCTGGCTGGCCACCACCACCATTGGCACACCAGTGGCGTAAGCCTCCTGCAGCCCGGCGAGCGAGGTCAGCGCGCCGGGTCCGGTGGAAAGGAACAGCACGCCCACTTCGCCCGTGGCGCGGGAGTAGCCGTCCGCGGCGAAGGCTGAGTTGTTCTCCACGCGCGAGGAGACAAAGTGCAGGTTGCCGCGGCCCATGGCGTCGAACAAGCCCAGTGCATGCTGGCCGGGAATCCCAAAGACTGTTTTGGCGCCCAGGGCTTCTAGGGTTTCGACGACGAGATCCCCGCCGTTGCGCACATCGGTACCCTTCGTGGGGGCTGCTGTGCCGGGATCGAAATCGATCATATTGGCTACTCCTTGATTCCGGCGGGGATGCTGGCCGCGAACCCGGCAGGCTGGCGGACTTCCTGGCCAAGGGCTTGGGCGGCGTAACCGTTGGCTGCCCCGAAGCGGTCACCTTCAACAGCATTGTCCGCCATCAGGGTGATGAGTTCATAGGCCACGTGGCTGGCGGCCACGCCAGTGATTTCGGCGTGGTCATAGGCAGGGGCGACCTCCACGACGTCGGCACCCACCAGGTTCATGCCGCGGAAGCCGCGGATGATCTCCAGGAGTTCGCGGCTGGTGATGCCGCCGGCCTCGGGCGTTCCGGTGCCCGGGGCGTGGGCGGGGTCCAAGACGTCGATGTCCACCGAGATGTAGAGCGGGCGGTTCCCGATCCGGTCACGGACCTTGGCCACAGTTTCCAGGACGCCCTGGTAGTAGACGTCGGCGGAGGTGACAATGCCAAACCCGAAGCGGTGGTCGTCGTCGAGGTCCTTCTTGCCGTAGAGGGGGCCGCGTGTGCCGATGTGGCTGATGGCTTCGGTATCCAGGATGCCTTCTTCAACGGCCCGGCGGAACGGGGTTCCGTGCGTGTATTCGGCGCCGAAATAGGTGTCCCAGGTGTCGAGGTGGGCGTCAAAGTGCAGCATGGCGATGGGTCCGCCGGCGCGCTCGGCCGCTGCCCGGAGCAGCGGAAGGGCGATGGTGTGGTCACCGCCGAGGGTTACCAGTTTGCTGCCGGCCGAGGTGAGGTCCAGGGCGTTCTGCTGGATGGTTTCGATGGCTTCATTGATGTTGAACGGGTTGACCGCCATGTCGCCGGCGTCAGCCACCTGGATGTTTTCGAACGGGCTGACGTCCCACGCGGGGTTGTACGGACGGAGCAGGCGGCTGGCCTCACGGATGTGGTTGGAGCCGAAACGGGCACCCGGGCGGTAGGACACGCCGGAGTCGAAGGGCACGCCCACCACCGTCACGTCAGCCTTCGCCACCTGGTCCAGGCGCGGCAGTCGGGCGTAGGTGGCAGCGCCCGCATAACGCGGGATGCGGGATGAATCGATCGGGCCAAGGTTGCCGTTGGCTTCGATGCGCAGCTCTTTCACAGTGAGCCTCTCCTTCGAGGATTGGTCGGCGGGTGTGACAGCCATCATACCTTGAAGTTTCCTTATGCGCATCAAGTGTTTACAAGCGTTCGTGGGCGCAGGTGTCCCGGGCGCTCCTGCCCAGTTACTGTCCCGGTCCACGGCCGGCGCCCATCTCGCGCCGCGGAATCCCGGGAACATCTCCTGCCAGGAGGCGACGTCGGCGGAAGCAACTGGGCAGGAACGCACAGCAAGGGGCGTGCGTTGCCCACATAGGGCCTGCTTCCTCTGTCAGATCCCGCTCCAGCAGCCTGCAATGGGCTCCATGGATATCTTCGAATACCTTGTACAGGCCGGCGGGGTTGCCCGCACCGCCCAACTCCTCAGCGCCGGATTCTCCAGACGGGACTTAGGGCGCCTGACCGGGCTGGGTGCCACGCAACCCAGGCGGGGAGTTTTCCTCGCACCTAACTGCGACGCGGACCTCGCCGCCGCAATCCACCACAACGGCCGGCTGACCTGCGCCAGCGCAGCCGCACGCCACGGGTTATGGCTCCGGAACCCTCCGTCCCGGCTGCACCTGGCCTGCAACCACGGCCATGGCAAAGGATTCGTCCGGCACCGGACGGTGCGATTCGAGGGCCACCCGGAACTGCCGGTGGCGGCGGTGGAAGACGTGGTCCTGCACGCACTTGGGTGCCTGGCGCCGCCGTCGTCCACTGCCATCGCGACGTCGGCGGTCCGGCTGCACGGCGTACCACTGGAGCTACTCAGGGCCGAGGTACACGGTGACCGCTCGGGGCCCATTCGACGCGCGATGCAGGAGCTTGACCTGCGGGCAGAATCGATAGTGGAAGTCGACGCACAGCATCTCTTTCGGAGCAATGGGATCGATTTCGAGGCCCAGGTGCCGCTGCCCGGCATCGGGCGGGTGGATTTCCTGCTGGACGGTTTCCTGATCGTGGAAATCGACGGATTCGCCTTTCATTCAAAGCGCGCGGACATGCTCAGGGACCGCCACAGGAACAACACCTCAACGGTCAAGGGCTTCGCCGTCCTCCGCTACATGCCCGAACACATCTGGTTCAACCCGGAGCAGGTGGTAGCGGAAATCAGGGCGGTGCTCGATGCCAGGAACGCTCGGCCAGGTAAGGCGAGCGCTCCTTCCCAGTTACTCCGGCCCAGATCGCTTTGCCTGGGCGGCAGCCCGCGCCCGCACAGGGCACGCCCGCGGAAGCCCGGCCACAAACCGGGCAGGAACGCACAACTCCAGCCGAAAAGCGCGCGCTACCGACTGGCGGCGGGGACCAGCACCCAGAGGACCTCAACGGCCTCGCCGGTGGGGTTGATCCAGGTGTGGGGTTCGCGTCCGGGGAACGTGACGGTGTCCCCGGTGCTGAGCTCGTATTCTTCGTTGGTGAGGATCAGCTTGATGCTGCCCTTGATCACGTGCAGCACATCTACGTCGCAGTCCACGGCGTAGAGCTCGGACTCACCGCGGCCATGGGGCTCGATAACAGCCTGGATAATCTGGATCCGCCGCTCCGAGCGGGCCGTCAGCAGCCGCTCCACGATCCCTTCGCCGCCCAGTGAAATTCGGGGCCCGTCGTTGCGCTTGGTCAGGTGGGTTTCGGGAGCGGCGAACAGGTCCCCAATGGAAATGGACAACACCTGGCAGAGGGTCACCAGCGAAGCGACAGAGGGTGATGTGAGGTCCCGCTCCACACGGCTCAGGAAGCCCTTGGTCAGCCCGGTGGCGTCGGCAACCTGCTCGATGGTGAGTCGCTGGGACTGCCGGGCAGCCCGGATACGGGACCCGATGGCAACCGGAACGTTGCTCGGTTCTACTGGCAGTGCCTTCATGTGCAGACCTTTCATGGCCGGCAACCCCGGCCCCATCTCTGGAGCAATCCTAATGGCCACGTACCCATGTGACGCCGCTACGCCACAGCCAGGGGACGTTACGGCGGGCCCTTGACTGTTACCACGGTCACAGCCTACTCTTTTAGGCAACAAGTGTTGTCTCCTATGCAATATTGCAGACAGGCAACATCCGAGGATTCCCCTCATCCCCACCTCGTAAGAGCAGCGGAACACCGGCCTCCCCAGCAGCGCCGCCGGGTTCGAGCCACGCTGCAGATCAGCTCCAAGGAGCCCCAACATGGACGCTAACTTCGTCAACATCGCCATTGTGGTGGTGTACCTCATCGCAATGCTTGCCTTCGGCTGGTGGGGTAAGTCCCGCACCAAGAACAACAGCGACTTCCTCGTGGCCGGCCGCCGGCTCGGCCCGTTCCTCTACACAGGCACTATGGCCGCCGTTGTCCTGGGCGGCGCCTCCACCGTCGGCGGCGTTGGCCTCGGCTACAAGTTCGGCATCTCCGGCATGTGGCTGGTGGTGGCCATCGGCGCCGGCGTGCTGCTGCTGAGCCTCCTCTTCGCCGGTACTATCCAGAAGCTCAAGATCTACACGGTCTCCCAGATGCTCACCCTTCGCTATGGAAGCAAGGCAACGCAGACCTCGGGCATCGTCATGCTGGCGTACACACTGATGCTGTGCGCCACCTCCACCAGCGCTTACGCCACCATCTTCGTGGTCCTCTTCGGCTGGGACCGCTGGCTCGCCATCGCCATCGGCGGAGCGATCGTGCTGGTCTACTCAACCATCGGCGGCATGTGGTCCATCACTCTGGCGGACCAGGTGCAGTTCGTCATCAAAACCGTGGGCATCTTCGCCCTGATGCTTCCCTTCACCCTCAATGCAGCGGGCGGCCTCGACGGCATCCGCAGCCGTGTGGATGAAAGCTTCTTCCAGATGGATGGCATCGGCGTGCAGACCATCATCACCTACTTCGTCGTCTACACCCTGGGCCTGCTGATCGGCCAGGATATCTGGCAGCGCGTGTTCACCGCCAAGACCCCGGGCGTAGCTCGCTGGGGCGGCGCCACCGCCGGCATCTACTGCATCCTCTACGGTGTTGCCGGCGCCCTGATCGGCATGGCTGCCAGCGTGGCCCTGTCCGGGATCGACATTGCGGCGAAGGACGACGTCTACGCCGAGGTTGCCCAGACAATCCTCCCTGTTGGTATCGGCGGACTGGTACTTGCCGCAGCTGTGGCCGCCATGATGTCCACCGCTTCCGGCGCCCTGATCGCCGCTGCCACGGTTGCCCGCGCCGACGTCCTGCCGTTCGTTGCCAGCTGGTTCGGCAAGGACATCAACACCGACGACACCGACAACCCGGAGCACGACGTCAAGGCTAACCGCATGTGGGTCCTCTCGCTCGGCATCGTGGCCATCCTGATCGCCATCATCACCAAGGACGTCGTGGCCGCGCTGACAATCGCCTACGACATCCTCGTGGGCGGGCTCCTGGTCGCCATCCTGGGCGGCCTGGTGTGGAAGCGCGGAACCGGCCTGGCTGCCGCGGCCTCCATGGCGGTGGGTTCGGTTGTCACGCTCGGCACCATGATCGTGCTGGAGGTCAACGCCAAGGCCCCGCTGGACGGCGTCTTCGCCAACGAACCGATCTACTTCGGCCTCATCAGCTCAGCCGTGGTTTACGTGGCGGTCTCGCTGCTCACCAAGCCCACGGACCCGCAGGTCATGCGGAATTGGGCGCGGCGCGTAGCCGGCAAGGAAAACGAAGTTCCTGTCACCGTGACTGCGCCGTAAGGATTTCGACAGGGCTCGAATCACCCCAGGGACAGACTCGAGCAGTACAAAGCACGACGGCGGCGCCTCCTTTCGCTCATCAGCGAACGGGAGGCGCCGCCGTCGTCCGTCCTACTCAGGTTCTGGTTCGCGGAACTCCTCGGGGTCCAGCGGAACCACGCGCTCCTCGGCGTCAATTTCGACCGGAGGGGTCGGAATGACTACGTCTTCAGCGTCCAGGAACTCGTCCTCTGCATCCCAGTCGTTCGCGTCAACCGGCGCATCCTCGGCGTAGTCATAAGCGGGATCTGCTTCTACGGCATCAAGGTGCGGCATGTCCGGGTGCTGTCCGGTGGTGTTCATTGTGCAACCTCCGTTTGTTCGCCACTGACGTGCTCTTTCGGCTGGGCGCTGGCGGGCGCCACACTTTCATCACAGCACCGCCGGTGGCCCCGGTCAAGGGTCCGCAGACAGGAGTGCAAAAGCCATCCGGAGCCGGGGATTTTGAGGGTACCCGAAACCCCGAAGTGAGGTTGGCCAGCCGAAAATCCGCGAAATTCCGCGGTAAGCTGGGCCTTGCAATGGGGCCGAACCATGCCCCATCAAGCTCAGGAGCTTCTGTGTCTCAGCACGCCAATCCCGGCCAACACCGCGCCGCCCGGGATTCTGCCCAGCCCGTTCCCGCGCCCTCGGATTCTGTTCCGTCGGATTCTGCCCAAGCCATTCCCGCGTCCTCCGATTCTGTTCCGTCGAATTCTGCTCCGACTGAACGCCGCCCGGCAGGCCAGCCGACAAATGCCGAGCCCACTCCTGCGGACATCCGGCGCTGGCGCCAATACCTGGCCGATGAACGCGCCGAGGCCGCTGTCTACCGGGACCTCGCGCAGAACCGGCTGGGCGAGGAGCGAGACATCCTTCTCGCCCTTGCAGAAGCCGAAGGCCGGCACGAGGCCCACTGGCTCCGGCTCCTGGGCGATCACGCCGGGAAGTCCCGCCAAGCGTCGCTGCGCAGCCAGCTGCTGGGCTTCCTGGCCCGCCACTTCGGCTCGGTCTTTGTCCTCGCGCTGGCCCAGCGCGCCGAAGGTCGCTCCCCGTACGCCAAGGACCCGTCCGCCACGCCCGCCATGGCCGCCGACGAACAGATCCATGAGGAAGTAGTGCGCGGCCTGGCAACACGGGGCCGCAACCGGCTCGCCGGAACATTCCGCGCCGCCGTGTTCGGAGCCAACGACGGCCTGGTCAGCAATCTATCCTTGGTTATGGGCATGGCAGCGTCCGGCGTGGCAAGCAGCGTAGTACTCCTGAGTGGTATTGCCGGGCTCTTGGCCGGCGCACTGTCGATGGGCGCCGGCGAATTCGTCTCCGTCCGCTCGCAGCGTGAACTCCTCGCGGCCACACGGCCCACCCAGGTCACCCTGGCGGCGGCCCCCAAGCTGGACATCGAACATAACGAGCTGCTGCTCGTGTATCTGGCACGCGGCATGTCCCACGAAGCAGCCGAACACCGCGTGGCCGAACGCATGGGGCTGCTCTCCTGCGACTGCGATCCCAGCCTGTCCCTCCAGCCCGAACTCCCCGAAACTGAAGACCAGCACGAAGCCGTAGGCACCGCCTGGGGCGCATCACTATCCAGCTTCTGCTTCTTTGCCTCCGGTGCCATCGTGCCCATCCTTCCCTTCCTGTTCGGCATGACAGGCGTGGCCGCGCTGGTGGTAGCCGGAGTCCTGGTGGGTGTGGCACTGCTGATGACTGGCGGCGTCGTTGGCCTGCTCTCAGGCACGTCGCCGCTGACTCGCGGGCTGCGGCAGCTGGCCATCGGCCTGGGCGCCGCAGCCGTCACGTATGTGCTTGGCTTGGCCTTCGGCACCGTGGTGGGTTGATGGACAGCGTTCCCCCGGACCGCCCGCACAGCAGCGGGAGGCGTTCTGCGGGGCGTTCCATGCGGAACGCCCTGCTGGGTATTACCGCCGGCACCACGGCACTGGTGGTCGGCGGAGTCTTTTACGGCGGCCCACGTGTTGGTGAACTACTGGATGTTCGGCTCGGGCCCGGAGCCGTTCAGCCGGGCGAATCGGGTGGCGTCCGGCCCGCTGCCGAGGGTCGGCCCGAGGCTCCCCCGCCCGGGCTTGAGGAGGAGGACGCGCCGCTGGGAAGGCCCGAACCGCCCCCGTACGCGAGCAGTTCCTACCAATTCCTGGCCACCAACGACGACGGCACACCGGTGGGATATTCGCCGTGCCGGCCGCTGCACTACGTGGTGAACGCGGACCTGGTCCCGGCCGGCGCGCAGGCCCTTATCCCGGAAGCAATCGACACCATGTCGCGGGCCACCGGGATCCGGTTCATTTACGACGGCGCCACCACCGAAGAGCCTTCTGCCAAGCGCGCTCCGTACCAGCCGGATTCGTACGGTGACCGCTGGGCGCCGCTGCTGGTTTCCTGGACCACTCCCGAGGTGGCTCCCCAGCTCAAGGGTAAAGTGATCGGCACCGGGGGAAGCACCCACTTCAGCTACGAGAACGGTCCCAAGACCTTCGTCACTGGCAGCCTGGAGCTGGACGCCCCGCAGATTGCCGAAGAGCTGGAACAGCCCGACGGGGCGCTGTACGCCACGGCCGTCATCCTGCACGAGCTCAGCCATGTGATGGGACTCGAACACGTGGATGACCACCGGCAGCTGATGTTTCCGGAAATCGGCACCCCGGAAGGCCTTGCCGCGGGCGATCTCAACGGCCTGTACAAACTGGCCGGCGCCCTGTGCCGTAAGGATCTCTAGACCCGGCAATCTCCGCCATCCCCGGACCTGGCGCCGAAGCTACCCGCCGATCACGGCGAGCGCCTCGTCAACTGTGTCGACCAGGAAGATCCGGTCCGCCATGGCCCGCCCGGCTGCCAGCCTCTGGAGCATCGGCCAGGCAGGGTATTCGTGCTGCCAGTAACGGCTGCCCACCAGGACCATCGGCGTCACGGCCTCACGGGCGCTGTAATAGTTCTCGCACGCGTCCTGGAACATTTCCTGGACAGTTCCGGCTGCTCCCGGCAGGAAGATAATGCCGCCGTTGCAGACTTCGAGCAGGATCGCCTCGCGTACGGCGTTGGCGAAGTATTTGGCAATGTGCGTGGCAAAGTAGTTCGGCGGCTCATGCCCGTAGAACCAGGTGGGGATACCCAGCGACGGCGTTCCCGCCGGAAAACGTGCGACGACGGCGGCCGCCGCGCGCACCCACGCTGACACCGAGGGACGGAAGCCAGGGACGGCCCCCAGTGACACCAGGGCCGCCTCGAACTCATCTACGGGGATCCCGCTGAGGTAGGCGCCCAGGTTGGCGGCCTCCATGGCCCCTGGACCGCCTCCGGTGGCTACGAGCTTCCCGCTTCCAGCCAACAGCCGGCCCAACGAGGCAGCCTGCGCGAACTCCGGAGTACCTCGCTGGACATTATGGCCTCCCATCACGCCCACCACGGTCAGCCCGGCTACGGCATCGGAGCGAATCATCTCGTCCAGGGCGTCACCGATGGCGTGGTCGTGCAGGGCCGAAGCCAGGGTGGCGTCCAGGCGGTGCCGCTGCCCGGGCCGGATGCTCCACTGGTAGACGAGGGCGTCGGGCAGTTCTTCATAGGGGGCGTGGTCCAGCCCGGCATAAAGCTCCTGGGGGGTGTAGAGCCTCGCCCGGTAGGGGTCGAAGGGCACACCAACAAGCTTGGGGAAAATCAGCGCGCCACGGCGCCGCAGGCCGTCCTCAACACCCTCGTCAAACGTGCACCCAAGGAAGATAGCGCCTTCCACATCAAGGGTCTCCAGCGCTGCCCTCCGGCCGCGCAGGTCCAAAGACTGGGCGTGCCAGCCGTGCATGGCCACAGCTCCGGCCGCCACCAGCCGGTCGAAGCTGGCAAGACTCTCGACTTCGAGGGTCCGCGGGCTGGGGTGCACGCTGCCGGAGGGGTTCATGCCGGCGGCCTGGTTCGAGACCCCGGCTGTGCCCGGTATCGGTTGTTCATCTCCCCAGCCTAGTCAGGCCTCCACGGCGGGCCGGGACGGCTTCTTTGCCGCCTGCCAACGCCCTGTTATTATCAACAATAAAGGCAGTATGTCCTATCAAGCGGACATAGGCAGGACAAAGGGGAGTTGCTTCGCAGCAACCCTAGCGGCGCGAAGGATGCATCTCAATGGCGAATCAACTAAACCTCAGCATCGACCGCTCTTCGCCGGTGCCCCTCTACCACCAAGTGGTGCAGGGCATCGAGGCCGCCATCCATACGGGCCTGCTTCCGCCCGGCAGCCGGCTGGACAACGAGATCGACCTTGCAGCGCAGCTCAACCTCTCCCGGCCAACCATGCGCAAAGCCATGGATGAGCTGGTGCGCTCCGGCCTGCTGGTGCGTAAGCGCGGCGTAGGTACCCAAGTGGTTTCCAGCCAGGTACGGAGGCCACTGGAACTCTCCAGCCTCTTTGACGATCTAAGCAACAACGGCGCCAAACCCACCACCGACGTACTGACCTTCAGCCATGACGAGGCCGACGACGCTACGCGCGAGGCGCTCCATCTCCCCCCAGGCGCCACGGTGTACCACTTCACCCGGTTGCGGAAAGTGGCCGGGAAACCGCTGGCTCTGATGGAAAACTGGGTCCGCGACGACATCACCCCCCTGACCGAGGAACTCCTGGCCAGCCAGGGCCTGTACTCCGTCCTGCGGAACGGCGGAGTGAATTTCCGGCTCGCCACGCAGCGAATCGGCGCCGTGGTGGCCAACGAGTACCAGGCCACGCAGCTCGACGCGGCTCCAGGCTCGGCCCTGGTCACCATGGAGCGGACCGCCGTGGACGATACAGGCCGCAATGTGGAGACCGGACACCACGTGTACCGGGCGGATTCGTACAGCTTTGAAATGACACTCGTACAGCGATAGCGCAAGGAATACTTATCTATGACTAACTGGGTCTACCCTCTTGGCAGCGCCGCCGACGGCGGTTGGGACGTCTCGCTCGGAACTTCTGATTCACCCCTGGCAGTGGAGGGCTGGGCCCACACAGGGCTGAAAGTCGCGACCCTCGCGGCCGGTGCCGCCCTCAAACTCCCGGCTGCCGGAGAGGAGCGGATAGTGGTTCCGCTCAACGGTTCCTTCACGGTCACGGTCGACGGTGAAGACTATGTGCTGCAGGGGCGCGCTTCCGTGTTCCACGGCCCCAGCGATGTCCTGTATTCGGGAACTGGCCGCGCCGTCACCGTCAGCTCCGACAACGGCGGCAGGTTCGCCGTTGCAACGGCCCCGGCCAAAGCCTCCTATCCCACCCGCCTGGTCACCGGGGCGGAGACACCCGTCGAGCTGCGCGGAGCGGGCAACTGCTCCCGCCAGGTTCACAACTTCGGCACGCCGGCAGCCCTTGAGGCCGACCGGTTTATAGTGTGCGAGGTGCTCACCCCGGCCGGAAACTGGTCTTCCTACCCGCCCCACAAACACGATGAGGAAAAGGACGGCGAGACGAACCTCGAGGAGATCTACTACTTCGAAACGCAGGTGGCCGCCGGTTCCGCGGCGCCTGCCGACGCTGATGCCATCGGTTATCAGCGGGTTTATGCCTCGGACGAGCGGCCCATCGATGTCTCGGCGGAGGTCCGCACGGGCGACGTTGTGCTGGTGCCCTACGGCTGGCACGGCCCCGCGATGGCGGCCCCCGGCTACGACCTGTACTACCTGAACGTGATGGCCGGCCCCGGCCCCGTCCGTGAATGGCTCATCAGTGACGACCCGCATCATGGCTGGGTGCGCCAGAGCTGGGACGGCGTGGACATCGATCCACGGCTGCCTTTCACAGCTTAGGGATCAACAAAATGCCCCTCCGGAACGGATTCCGGAGGGGCATTTTGCATCGCAGCTGCACGCTCACCTGGCTACGCTGATAGCCACTTTCACCGCAACGCCAGTGGCGAGGGACTCCTGGGCAGCGTCCGCCACCCGGGACGCCGCCACCGCGTCCTCCGGTGTGCAGGGGTTGTCCCGCCGGCCCAGGGTGAGTTCCACAAAGGCCGCCATTTCGTCGCGGTAGGCTGCATCGAACCTCTCGGCAAAGGTCCGGTGCGGCTCACCTGCAGGAAATCCAATGCCGGGTTCCGCCGAGGCCAACGCGGTTTTGTCATCCAGCCCCACCATCAGCGACCGCAGGGACCCTTGGATTTCCAGGCGGACATCATGGCCCGCCCCGTTGTAGCGGGTGGCGGAGACTGTACCCACAGTCCCGTCGTCGAACGTCAACAGCGCGAGCGCGGTGTCCACATCCCCCACGGCGCCGATGGCCGGGTCTCCGTTGTTGGAGCCCTTCGCATATACCTCAACGATTTCGCGGCCCGTGAGCCACCGGAGGATATCAAAATCGTGGACCGAGCAGTCCCGGAACAGGCCACCGGAGCTGGCCAGGAATTCCACCGGTGGCGGCGCCATGTCGCACGTGACTGCCCGCAGCGAGTGGATCCAGCCCAGCTCGCCGGCCTGGTAGGCGCGCCGGGCCTCAAGATAGCCGGCATCGAAGCGGCGCTGGTGGCCGATCTGGACCACGCCGTGCCGGTCCTTGATGTAGTCCAGTACCGGGAGCGCATCCGCCACGTTCATGGCCACCGGTTTTTCGCAGAAGACCGGGATTCCGGCGTCTACCCCCGCCTTGATCAGCTCGGGGTGGGTACCCGTCCCGGTGGCCACCACCAGGCCGTCCAGCCCGGAGGCAAGCAGCGCTTCCACTGACGGGAAGAACTCCGCGCCCAGACCGCCCGCGACGTTCCTGGCGTGCTCTGCGGCGACGTCGGTCAGCCGCAGCCGGACGTTGATGCCCTCCGGATTGAGCACCCCGTTCAGTGCGGCGATGTTGTTCGCGTGCATCACACCGATCCGGCCCACTCCCACAAGGCCCAGAACGACGTCTTTCATAGTTTTTCCTCCGAATAAACGTTGAAGGCGGCCCGGAACGCGTCCAGGGCCGCGTCGCTGTCGCTCTGCGCCCAGGCTTCCATGCCCACCGTGCCGTCATAACCGACCTCGGCGAGCGCCCTGGCGACGGCCGCGTAGTTGATTTCCCCTGTCCCGGGTTCGCAGCGCCCCGGGACGTCGGCCACCTGGATCTCGCCGATGAAGGGCAGGGCCGTCCGCACGAGCTCAATGAGGTTCCCCTCCCCGAGTTGCGCGTGGTAAAGGTCCAGCATCAGCTTGGCGTGGGGGTGCCCGGCGGCCTCAACGAGTGCCAGCGTGTCCTTGGCGCGTGCCAGCGGGATGCCGGGGTGGTCAAGGATGGTGTTGAGGTTCTCTAGGCAGAACGTCACGCCGTATTTTTCGCCCAGCTTGCCGAGGCGTTCCAGGGTCCGGGCACCGGTGCTCCACATCCGGCCGGTGGAACGGTATGCAGGGCGGGCCGCGTGGCCGTCGATGAGTTCTGCCGGGTGCACCACCATGCGGCCGACGCCGAGTTCCAGGGCGGTGGGGATCAGCGATTCCGCCGTCCGCACCACGTCATCGGCAGTGTCGGGGTCCACCACGCTGCCGGAGGTGTACCCCGTCATGGAGGAAAACACGGCGCCGGTGGCCTTGAGCGCGCTGATGTCCTTGGTCCGCGAATCCCACAGCTCCACATCGAAGCCGGACTCGTGGATCCGGCGGACGCGTTCCACAAACGGAAGGTCCGTAAAGACCATCTCAGCGCAGACTGCAAGGCGCATCAGACGGCCGCCGTCTGGTCGACCGAGACCGGGGCGCCGCTCTTGACCGATTCGATGCACGCCAGTGCCATGGCCAGCGCACGGCGGGCATCTGCGCCACCCGGGGTGACCGTAGAGCCGGACGACGAGGGCGGCATGCCGTCGAGCCGGGCACGCACCGCATCGGCGAAGTCGGCGAGTTCGTCCGTGTAGGCCTGGCGGAAAAGCTCAACATTGAGCCTCGGAGTGTCCGCGGAGAGTCCCTCCGCCGTGTAGCGCCGGGCCGCTGTTTCCGTGACGCGGCCGGCCTGGACCATGCCCTTGGAGCCGAAGACCTCGCCGCGGATGTCGTACCCATACAGCGCGCTGAAGTTTGCCTCGGCGACGGCCACCGCACCGTTGCTGTAGCGGATGGTCACCACTGCTGTGTCCAGGAAACCCGCGTCGCGCAGGTCAGGCTCTACGAGCGCGTCCGCCACGGCGTAGACCTCCACGGGCTCGGCACCTTCGTTGAACCAGTTGAGGGTGTCGAAGTCGTGGATGAGTGTTTCCAGGAAGATGGTCCAGGCCGGGACCTTGGCAGCGTTGGGGATGCTTCCGTTCCCTGGATCGCGGGTAAGTGAGCGCAGGAGCTGCGGTGTTCCGGCGATGCCGGCGACCAGATCCTTCTTGGCGGCCCGAAAGTCATCCGCGTACCGCCGGTTGAAGCCCACCTGGAAGTGCACGCCGGCTTCTTCCACGGCTGCGAGGGCGGCGTCGAGCTCATCGAGCCCCTGACCGGCCGGTTTCTCGCAGAAGACGTGCTTTCCGGCGGCAGCGGCCTGGGCGATCAGTGACGAGTGGAAGCGTGCGGGACTGGCGATCACCACAGCATGGATCTCCGGGTCCGCCAGGATGTCTGCTGCGTTGGCCGTCACCTGTGTGGTGCCCAGCGCGCGGGCGAGGGTCTGCGCGGATTCCAGATTAGGGTCCGCAATGGCCGCCAGGACGGCGCCGGGGACGCGGCGGGCGATGCTTTCGGCATGGAATGCCCCCATCCAGCCGGAACCGATGAGTCCGATCCGTACGGGTGCCTGGACTGGAGCGGGGTTGTGGGTGAGATAGGCCATGGCTGGTCCTTTCGCTGGTCATAACGTGGGGGTGGATCAGTGCCGGAGGGTGTTTCCGGAGTGAGTGGTCTCGCCGGGGATCACGGCGACGCCGCAATGCCAGCTTCGCCGGGGAACACCACGCCAAGCTGCCGGCGGATCTCGTCGGCCACTTCCAGGGTGCGGATAGAGGCTGCGAGGGTCCGCTGGCCGGATTGCGTGCTGCCTGCGGCAATGGCGCGCGCCACCGCCGCCGCCTCATAGTGCAGGCCTTCGAAGTGGCCGCCGGAGGGTTCGTCGTGGCGCAAGCGTGTTCCGTCAGGGAAACGGACCTCAAAGCCGCCGGGCATATTGAACGGCCCCTCGATGGTCAGGGTGGCCTCGGAACCGACCACAATGGCGGCCGTGGGCGTGAAATTGTGCACGTGTGTGTTCACCACGGCTTGGGCGCCGCCGTCGAATTCCATGACGGCAGACAGCTGGGCATTAACCCCGGATTCGTGGGGTTGCCCGACGGCGAGCAGCCGCTGTGGGCTGCCAAGCACCTCCGTGACAAGCGCCAGCGGGTAGGTGCCCAGGTCAAGCAGCGGGCCGCCGGCCAGTTCCGGACTGAAGATGCGGTGCGTGCGGTCGAAGTGCTCGCCGTACTCCGCGACGACCGTGGTGATGGTACCCAGCGTCCCGGCGTCGAGAATCTGCCTGATCACATCGAACTTCGGCAGGAAGAAGGTCCACATCGCCTCGGCGGCGAATACTCCGGCCGCCTCTGCCCGGGCGGCGATGTCCCGCGCCTGGTCTGCGTTGAGCCCGATCGGCTTTTCGATCAGGACGTGCTTGCCGGCGTCGATAGCCAGCGCAGCGGCCGCGTGGTGGCCCGTGTGCGGTGTGCAGACGTAAACGATGTCGATGTCCGGGGCGGCGGCCAGTTCCTCATAGCTGCCGTATGCCGCAGCCACGTCGTACGTTTCCGCGAAGGCCTTGGCGCGGCTCAGCGAACGGGATCCGACGGCCGCGATCACCTGCCCGGTGTTCGTCTGGATGGATTCGGTGAAGCGTTCGGCAATCCAGCCCGGGCCCATGATGCCCCACCGCAGTACGGGGGCATCCCGGGATCCGGGCACCCGGGACTGCGGGAGGGTTGCAGCGCTCATGCATAGCTCACTTTCGTAGATGCGCCGTCGCTTTGCAGCGACTGGATCATGGCTTGGGCAACAACAGAGGCGTTGAGTCCGTCCTGCGCGCCGGCGAGGGTGGGCTTCTCTCCTGCGGCGAGCGCGGAAATCCAGGCCTGCAGCTGCAGCCGGTACGCGTCGGCGAACCTGGGGCGCCAGTCCGCTGGGATCTGCGCCTGCCTGGTTCCCTGCTGCTCAAAGCCCAGCAGCGCCGAATTCTGCAGGGCAGTGGTGCCACGCTCGGAAACGACCTCGCAGCGGGTGGCGTAGCCGTACTGCGCATTCAGGTACAGCTCCAGGGTGGTGAGGGTCCCATCAGCGGTGCGGAGCGTCATGAACGCGGGATCCCGCAGTCCGGCCGCGGCGTTTCGAGTACTTTTTCCGGCCTGCCACGACACTTCCGTGATGGGAGAGTCCAGCAGCCAGGGGATGATGTCCAGCTCGTGGATGGCTGAATTGGTGATGGCCGATTCTGAGGTTGCACCGGGAGCCGCAGAGGCATTACGGCTGATGCAATGGACCATCAGGGGCTCGCCCTGCACCCGGTCCTGCACGGCCTGCCGCAGTGCGACGTAGCCCGGGTCGAAGCGCCGCATGAAGCCCAGCGAGAGCAGGGACGCTCCCGTTGCAGCAACCATGTCGGCATCGGCGGCCACCACCTCCAGGCTTTCCAGGACAGTAGGGGCCAGCGGCTTTTCGCACAGGACCGGCGTCATCGCTTCGAAGCACTGCAGGACCAGTCCGGCGTGCGTGGCATCGTGCGAGGCAACCACGACGGCGTCCACGTCGCTGGAGTTGATCAGCTCGGCAGGGTCAGTGGTGATGCGTGCGGACGGCGGCGCTGCCGCGGCGGCTCGGTCGGCGTCGAGATCTGCCACAAAGGTGACTTCGGCACCCCCGATGGTGGTAGAGAGGTTCCTGATGTGGTCCGCGCCCATGATTCCGGCGCCGATGACGCCTACCCGGATCGGCATGGTGTTCCCTTCGTGTGTGTTCGTGTGTGCGTGGTCCCGGGCCGGTGCGCACAGGCATGGCGGGGTCCTCCGGAGGGATATCCGGAGCACCCCGCCGGGTGCTGCCGCTAGGCGTGCTTTGGGGCGCCGGCCTTGGCTGTGTCCGTGACTTCGGCGACTTCGGCCTGTACCTCCTTGACGACGTCTCCGTGCCCGCCGAGTTGTTCGAGTTCGTGGGCGAGTTCGGCGAGTTCGGCGCCTCCGGCCATCTGGGCAGTGAGTTCGTCGAGGGTGATGTCTTTTTTGTCGTAGTAGCCGATCGATTTGCCACGCTTGAGCAGCAGGAACCGGTCCCCGACGGGGAAGGCGTGGTGCGGGTTGTGGGTGATGAAGATGACCCCGAGTCCGCGGTCGCGGGCCTGCAGGATGTAGCGCAGGACCACGCCGGACTGCTTCACGCCCAGGGCCGCCGTCGGTTCGTCCAGGATCAGGACCTTGGCACCGAAGTACACGGCGCGGGCGATCGCGACGCACTGGCGTTCACCGCCGGAGAGCTGGCCGATGGGCTGCTCGACGTCGCGCAGGTCGATGCCCATTTCGGCGAGTTCCTTGAGCGTGATCGCTTTCATCTTCTCGACGTCCATGCTCTTGAACGGCCCCCAGCCCGAGGTCAGTTCCGAGCCGAGGAAGAAGTTCCGCCAGATCGGCATCAGCGGCACCACCGCGAGGTCCTGGTAGACGGTAGCGATGCCGGCGTCCAAGGCGTCCCTGGGGGAACTGAATTTGCGTTCCTCGCCCATGATGTTCAGGACCCCGGCGTCGTGCTGGTGCAGGCCGGCGATGATCTTGATCAGGGTGGACTTGCCCGCGCCGTTGTCACCCAGGACACAGGTGACGCGGCCGTTGTCCACGGCCATCGTCACATCGGACAAGGCGATGATGTTGCCGTAGTGCTTGCCCACCCCGTCCAGGGAGAGCAGGTGCACCGGGGTGTGCGTGAGCGGGTCCCGTTCATTCTGGAGCAGGGTTTGCTGGTCAATCTGGTTGGCATTCATTCCCGGCCCCTTTACTTGAGTTCCGCGCGGCGTTTGACGATGAGGTTGACGATGGTGGCCAGCAGCAACATCAGGCCCAGGAAGAACTTGAACCAGTCCGGATTCCACTGGGCATAAACGATGCCCTTGTTGGCCATGCCAAAGATGAACGCGCCGATCGCCCCGCCCACAGCCGAGCCGTAGCCGCCGGTCAGCAGGCACCCGCCGATCACCGCGGCGATGATGTAGAGGAATTCGTTGCCCACGCCCTCACCGGACTGCACGGTATCGAACGCGAATAGGTTGTGCATTCCCAGCACCCAGCCGCAGAACCCCACGCCCATGAACAAACCGATCTTGGTCGCCTTGACCGGGACACCCACGGCGCGGGCCGCGTTCTCATCCCCGCCAACGGCGAAGATCCAGTTCCCCACGCGGGTCCGCATCAGCACCCACGTAGCGACCGCGACCAACGCGATCCAGATGAACACCGTGATCTTCACATCAACCCCGGCGATGGTCACGGAGGACGCGAACACGGCCCGGGCAGAGGCGAAACCATCCATCGTGGAGATCGAGGGTGAGGACACGGACCCGCCGATCAAACGGGTGAGGCCCAGGTTCAGGCCCGTCAGCATCAGGAACGTCGCAAGGGTCACGATGAAGCTGGGCAGTTTGGTCTTCATCAGGATCCAGCCGTTGATGTAACCGATGCCCACCGAGACCACCAGGGCCAAGCCAACACCGACCCACACGTTGGTGCTGAAGTACCAGCTGAACATCGACGCCGTCAGCGCCGAGGAGATCACCGCCACGCCGGTGGAAAGGTCAAACTCCCCGCCGATCATCAGCAGCGACACCCCCACCGCCATGATCCCGATCGTGGAACTGCCATAAAGAATGGTCGCCAGCGCATTGGGCTGCGTAAAGGTAGAGGACACCAACGCAAAAAAGATAAAGAGGACGATCGCACCCACGAGGGCACCGACCTCAGGCCGGCCCAACAGCTTCTGGAACGCACTGCGCGTGGCCACACGTTCGTCGGACACTGCCGACTTTGTGGTTGTTTTTGTCTGGGTAATGGTCATGAGAACTCTCCTTGCTGCCGGGCCGGCGTTCACCGGCCCGGCCAGCGGGCTGTTAGCGGATACCCTGTTCGGCGAACTTCAGGACATCAGCGGCGTTGGACTGGTCGACGATGGCCGGGCCGGTCAGGACCGACTGTCCGCCGCCGAGCTTGAACCCGCCCCGCTTGTTCTGCCACAGCGCGTCTACTGCACCGTAGCCCTGCAGCCATGGCTGCTGGTCCACCGTGAACAGCACGCTGCCGTCGGAAACTTTTTGGGCCAGTTCCTTGTTCAGGTCGAAGCTGGCAACCTTGGCCGAGCTTCCGGCGGTAGCCACAGACTTCAGGAGCGTCAGGGTAATGGGAGCACCCAGGCCGATGATGACATCAGCATCCTTGGATGCCTGCAGCTTCGCGGTTGCCGTCGATTCAACGGACGTCATGTCCGCTCCGTTGACGTAAAGGATTTCCGTGCCGGGCACTTTGGCCTTCACGCCGGCGCACCGGGCTTCGAGGCCCACGTGGCCCTGCGCCTGAATGACACATACCGGGTGCTTGTAGCCACCCTCTGCAAGCCTTGTGCCCACTGCCTGGCCGGCAAGCTGCTCGTTGGAGCCGAAGTGGGTGAACGCTCCCAACTGCGCGGAGGCCGATTCGCCGGCGTTGAAGCTGACAATCGGAATGCCTGCATCAGTGGCTTTCTTCAGCGCCTCCTTTAAGGCGTCGGGCGTGGCCAGGGTAACCGCAATGCCGTCCACCTTCTGGTCAATGGCCTGCTCGATCAGCTGTGCCTGCCGTCCGGCCTCCGGATCGGAGGTGTAAAGCAGTTCAACGTTGTCCTTCGCGGCTGCCTCCTCGGCACCCTTGCGAACCGTGTCCCAGAATGTGTCGCCCGCGGGAGCATGGGCGATCAAAGCGATCTTCATCCGCTCCGTCGTGGCAACCTGGCCGCCACCACCGCCGTTCGCAGTTTCTGGGGTCCGTCCGCCAGTGCTCGAACATGCGCTCAACGCCATCATCGGTACTACTGCCGCCACCAGTGCAGCCTTGCGCCAAGAAAAATTAGCCACCTAAATCTCCTTTGATCTCTCAGGCTCCGGGCCGCCACTCTGCAGCCCTCGGAGCACTGTCTACCTCGATCATGGTGACCCGGCTCACCAATGTCAATAGTTTGTCCTGACATTAGGATGTTTTAACGTGAGACGTCCTCCTACGCCTGGTGCACACGCCGCGCCGTAGTACCCCGAACCACCAGGGCGGGCTCGATCAGCCTGCGTTGCGGGCCAATGGCGGGCTCCCGAATGCGCGCCAGCAGCGCGTTCGCCACATCCACTCCCACGAGGTCGCTACGGTTGTCCACCGACGTCAGATCCAGATATCGCGACTTTGCCAAGGTTGAGTTGTCGTAGCCGATCACGGAGATGTCGGCCGGGACAGCCAGGCCGCGCGCCTTGATCGCGCCGAAGGCCCCCAGTGCCATCGTGTCGTTGGCGGCAAAGATGGCGGTGGTGTCCGGATGGTTGTCCAGCAGCCAACACGCCGAGGCGTAGCCGTCCTCCTCGGACGTGCCACCCGAATCCCCCACGATCCGTTGTTCAGCGCCGGACTCCTGCAGCCGCGCGCGGAAGCCTTCCCGCCGATGGGCAGCGGCGCCGCCCGACCCGGTGAGGTGGCCGATCCGCCTATGACCGAGCCCCAGAAGGTGATCCGCCGCCATCGCGCCGCCGCCGTCGTCGTCATTGGTTATGAGATCGGCGCCGGCCGGCACGCCGTCGCGCCAGCCGGCCACCACCGTGGGCACCCCCACCCCGCCCAGCATGGACGGGCTGGGCTCCGCAGCGATCACCAGCCCGTCAACGTGCATGGCAAGCAGCCCGTCAACGGCTTCCTTGATGCGATTCTCCCCCGGCCGGGAGTCCGCCAGCATGACCTGATAGCCATGCTCGGTGAGCGCGGATTCCATACCCCGGAGCAGGTCGACGAACCAGAGGTTCCGGTAATCGTCAATGACCAGTCCAATGCTTTTGGTCCGGCTGCTGGCAAGCGTCGTCGCGGCCCGGCTGGGGCGGTACCCAAGGTCCGATATGGCCGCTTGGACGGCTTCGCGCCGCTTCTCGCTCACGCGCACGGGATTCTGCAGCACCAGCGAAACCAAAGACGGTGAGACGCCGGCCTGCCTGGCTACGTCGTAGATCGTGGGGCGTCGCGTCTTGGGGCGATTCAATGTCATCGGAAGTGCCTCTCTTCTCTGGCTTCGAGGATATCCGCCGAAGGATTGACAGGACATATGAACATAGTTACGCTCGAATCCAGCTTACAAATTGTAGCGCTACAAAATGCCGTAGAGTGTCCCGCCGCGGCGAAATTTCGAAGGAGAAATCAATGGCTGAAAGCCTAGGCGTCGCCGTCATCGGTGCAGGCATGGCCGGCAAGGCCCACGCTGCCGCTTACCGCACAGCATCTGCCCTGTACAGCCCTGTGCTGCCGCCGGTGCGGCTGGTCTCAATCGGCGACGTCAACGCCGAGTTCGGTTCGTTGGCCGCCCGCCGCTTCGGCTACGAGCGCAACGACACGTCCTGGCAGGCAATCGCCGAAGCCGACGACATCGACGTTGTCAGCGTCGTCATCGCCAACTCCCTCCACCGCGAGGTTGTCGAAGGCCTGCTGGCCGCGGGCAAGCATGTCCTGTGCGAGAAGCCGCTGAGCGACTCCTTGGCAGATGCCCGCGCCATGGCAGATGCGGCCCGGAACGCCGGCAGCATTGCCCGGATCGGTTTCACGTTCCGCCGTACCCCCGGCATCGCCTACATTCGGGACCTCATCCGCAACGGTGTCCTCGGCAACGTCCTGCACTTCAGCGGCCGCTACTGGACCGACTACGGCTTCAGCCCCGCCGCCCCCATGAGCTGGCGCTACAAGGGCGGCCCCGGCTCCGGTGCCCTCGCCGACGTAGGAAGCCACCTGACGTACATCTCGGAATTCCTGTGCGGCGACATCAAGTCCGTCACGGGCGGGCAATTGAGCACCGTCATAGGGAAGCGCCCGCTGCCGCTCGCCGCCGTGATGGGCCACGACCATGTTGCCGTCAGCGATACCTTCGAAGCCGTCGAGAATGACGACTTCGCCGCGTTCAACGCGGAGTTTGAAAACGGCGCCGGCAGCTTTGAAGTCTCCCGCGTCGCAGCCGGGCACGCGAACAGCCTGCAGTTCGAGGTGTTCTGCGAAAACGGTGCCGCAAAGTTCGACCAGCGCCGCCCCGCTGAAATCCAGCTGTTCCTCAACGACGGCTCAGGCAATCAGAACGGCTACCGCCAGGTCATCCTCGGCCCGGGCCACCCCTACATCGCCGGCGGCCTCGCCATGGATGCTCCCGAGGTCGGTTTCGGCCAGAACGACGCCTTCGGCTACCAGGCCCGGGCATTCCTCGAGGAAGTTGCCGGCATCAATGAAGAGGAATCCCTGCCCCGCTGCGCCAGCTTCGACGAAGGTGTGCGCAACATGGAACTGCTCGGCGCAGTAACCGAATCCGCCCTCAACAACGGAAAGAAGATCACGCTATGAAGCTCGGCGTGTACAACGCGATCCTGCACGACCGGCCGCTTCCCGAGGCACTGAAGGTCATCGCAGACCTTGGCCTTACCGGCATCGAGATCAACACCGGCGGTTTCCTGCCCGCCGTCCATGTACCCACCATGGATCAGATCCTCGAAAGCGACGCCGCCCGGGACGACTACCTCGCGATTTTCGAAGGCACCGGTGTCTCCATCGCCGGACTGAACTGCAACGGCAATCCGTTGCACCCGAAACGTGAGATCGGCGAGAAGCATGCCGAGGACATCCGCCGCTCCATCAGGCTGGCGCACCGCCTCGGCCAGAACCGGGTAGTGACCATGTCCGGCCTGCCCGGCGGAGAACCCGGCGCCACCACGGTCAACTGGGTGGTCAACGCCTGGAATTCAGCGGCACTGGACGTGCTGGACTACCAGTGGGACGTAGCTGCCCGGTTCTGGAAGGAAACCGATCGCCTCGCCGCCGACCATGGCGTCAAAGTCGCCCTCGAGCTGCACCCGCAGAACATCGTCTTCAACACCGCCGATGTCCGTAAACTCATCGAGCTCACCGGCGCAACGCATGTCGGCGTCGAACTCGATGCTTCCCACCTCTTCTGGCAGCAGATGGACCCTGTGGCCGTTGTCCGCGAACTCGGCCCCCTGATCTTCCAGGCAGCCGCGAAGGATGTCAGGGTCAACACTGAAAACGCCGCGCTATACGGCGTCCTGGACAACAGCTTCCGCAGGCTTGCCCCGGACGAAAACCGCACCAACCTCGGCGGCGACGAGTGGGCAAACGAGTGGCCCAAGAACTCGGCCTGGGACTTCGTGGCTCTGGGCCGCGGGCACGACACCGCCTTCTGGACCGAATTCCTGCGGGCGTTGCACGAGGTGGACCCGGACATGCTGGTCAACATCGAGCATGAGGATGTGTCCTTGGGCCGGATCGAGGGCCTCGAGGTCGCGGCCAAGGTCCTGCGGGACGCTGACGCGGCGCTCTCCGCATCGCTGAACCTGACGGCCTAGCCTCCTGGCACCCACGAGGTCGCCGGAACACCGCCAGCTCGCCGGAGATTTCCGGGCGAGCTGGCGCGCTTCCGGCGAACTCGGCATCGGGGCACGCCCGGAACACCCCTAGTACCCCCGAACAGCCTTCGGAGAATAGGACCACTGCAGATGCGCATTGGCATAGTCGGCTACGGAGCAGGCGGCAGATACTTCCATGCACCGTTCATTGAAGCCGCCGCCGGAGTGGAACTCGTTGGCGTCGTAGCGCGTTCAGGCACGAAAAGAGCCCAGGTCGAAGCAGACTTCCCCGGACTGCCGGTCTACGCGAGCCTCGCCGAGCTGCTGGACGCCGGCGTGGATGCGGTGACCATCACCACGCCACCACACACCCGCCAGGAGCTTGTCCTGGAAGCCATCAAAGCGGGTGTGCACGTTGTGGCAGACAAGCCCTTCGCCGCCAATGCGGACGCTGCGCGGGAACTGGCCGTGGCCGCGGACCATGCAGGTGTTGTCCTGAACGTCTACCACAACCGGCGCCGCGACGCGGACATCCTCACGCTGGCGAACGTCTTGGCAGCCGGGGAACTTGGTGAGTTGTGGCGGGTCCATTCGACCATGGACCAGGACAACGCGGACAGCCTTGAACTTGGGGCCAGCGGCGGCCTCCTTCGGGATCTCGGCAGCCATTTGGTTGACCAGATGCTGTGGCTCCTGGGACCGGCGACCCACGTGCACGCAACACTGGACTGGACGGACCGCTTCGGGGAGCGGACTGACTGCGGCTTTGTTGTCACCTTGACGCATGCATCCGGTGTCGTCTCCACAGTGTCCGCCAGCAAACTGAACCATTCCGCCACCCGGGAGTTGCGCGCATACGGCAGCAAGGGCAGTTACGTGGCCTCAGGTGCCGACGTCCAGGCGGACGCCGTGTTTGCCGGGCGCAGGCCTGCGAACGAACCCGCAACGTGGGGCATCGATGCGGCCAAAAATTGGGGAACCCTGGCCACAAGGGAGGCCCGCAGGGTCATTGCCTCTGCGCAGGGAAATTATGCCGGCTTTTATGCCGAGTTCGCCCTCGCGGTCCGCGGCGACGGGCCGGAACCCGTTCCCGCAGCCGAGGGGATTCAGACATTGGAGGTCCTGGACGCGGCCCGCCGCAGCGCGAAGGAGAAAGTGGTGATCGCGCTCTAGCACCCACAACGCACCCGCCGGCCCGCACCGCGAGGTGCAGGAATAAACGCCCGACGCCGGCCGGCGTCGGGCGTTTGTTGCTGCCTCATTTTTGGCGCCCTAGACGGGCACGCCCGAGCGTTGCTTGAACAGGTGCTCCAGCTCCTCCAGCGATTTATCCTTTGTCTCCGGAACGACGCGCTTGACCCAGACAATGGCGGACAGCTGCAGTGCCACGAAGATGAAGAACGTCGCCGAAACACCGATCCACGAGACCATCTGCGGAAACGAGAACCCGATCAGGAAGTTGATCATCCACAGCACAAAGACGCAGATGCCCATCGCGATGCCGCGGACGTGCATGGGGAAGATCTCGGACATGGTCAACCATGTGACGGTACCGATGCAGCCCTGCATGGAAGCCAGGAACGTCACCATAAACAGCAGCACAAGATAGCCGCGTAACGTGCTCTCCGGCAGGAGCATGGAGACGAGCGCAATGGCCGTCAGGGAAGAAGCGGTGCCGCACAGTCCCACGATCAGCATGGGTTTGCGGGGTACGCGCGCCATCAGGTACATGCCGATGATCACGGCCACAACGGACGTCACGCCGTTCAGGACGTTGGCGATCAAAGCGCCCTGATCGCCGAATCCGGACGAGGACAGGATGGACGTCCCGTAGTACATAATGGCGTTGACGCCGCTGATCTGGTTGATGATGGCCATTCCCAGGCCCACCACGAAGATCCTGCGGATCCAGGGCACGGTGAGGTCCCTGAAGGTCCCGAGGTTGGCCTTGTAGTCCTCCCTGGCCGCTTGCCGGACCTCGTCGAACTCCGCCGAAACGTCGCCGGCGGCCCGGGTGGACCGCAGCACGTCAAGGACGGCCCCAAAACGGCCGGCGGACGCCAGCCAGCGAGGGCTCTCCGGCAGGACCAGCATCCCAAACCACAGGACCACGGCCGGGAGCGTGGCGATAACCAGCATCCAGCGCCACACATGCGTTTCTTCGGGGAAGGCGTTGCCGAGGACGGCGTTGAACGTGAAGGCCAGGAACTGGCCGGTAACGATCATCAGTTCGTTTTGCGTGACGATGCGGCCGCGTTGGGCTGCCGGCGACATCTCGGCGAGGTACACCGGGACAATCACGGAGGCACCGCCCACGGCCAGGCCCAGCAGGGTCCGCGCCGCAATGAGCAGTTCAGTGCTGGGTGAGAGGGTGCAGGCGATGGTGGCCACCACGAAGATCAAGGCCAGCCCCATGATGGTCTTTCGGCGGCCGAAGCGGTCCGAGAGCCGTCCCGCGCTGATGGCGCCGAAGGCCGCACCGAACAGGAGGGTGGAGGTGACAAGCCCTTCCGTCAGCGGGGTCAGCCCCAGGTCCCTCTGCATAAACGGAAGGGCGCCGTTGATGACGCCGGTGTCGTAGCCGAACAGCAACCCGCCGAAGGTGGAGAACAACGCTACCTTCCGCATGAACTTCTTCGGGTTCGGGTTGGTCGCACCGACGGCCCGGGCGGCGTCGGTGGCAGCGGCCTGGACTGTCGCGGATTTTGTCATGGTTCCTTTGTCTAGTTCCGTCCCTGCCATCAGTTGGCCTTCGCGACGTAGTTGCGCATGGTCTCCAGTTGGTAGCGGGACACGTCGTCGGCGTTTTCATCCTCGGCGAAGACGCTGGACACCATCACGGTGTTGTCCTTGGCCAGGAAGCCGATTTCCTTGAGCCCGCCGAAGAACTCGTCCCAGTTGACGTCGCCGTCGCCGATCTTCAGGTGCTGGTGCACGCGCACGGCGTTTCCGGGTGGGTTGGTGATGTACCGCAGGCCGTGGGAGGCGTGGTGGTCCATCGTGTCCGAGACGTGGACCAAGCGCAGCTTGTCCCCCGCTGCGCGCATGATGTCAAGGGGTTTGTTGCCCATGTGGAAGGTGTGTGAGGCCACGTAGACCATGCCGATGTTGGGCGAATTAACACCGCGGATGACGCGGATGGCGGCCAGGCCGTCTTCGACGAAGTCGTCCGGGTGCGGGTCGATCAGCACATCCAGTCCCTCGCGTTCGATGATCGGCAGCAGTTCCTCCATGGACCGGTAGAAGGCGCGTTCGGATTCCTCGGCTTTTTCCGGGCGGCCGCTGAATTCGGTGTTCATGGTGCTGACGCCGAGGTCCACGGCGATGCGGATAGCGCGTTTCCAGTAGCGAACGGCCGCCTCGCGGGCATCCTCATCGGGGCCGGACCAACGCAGCACGGGAAGCACTGAGGCGATTTCGACGCCGGCGTCCTTGCAGGCCTTGTTCATCTGAGCCACGAGCTCGTCGTCGGCCTTGGGGTGGTTGTAGAAAGGGATCATGTCTGCATGCGGCGTCAGTTGCAGGTACTTGTAACCGAGATCAGCTGCCACGCGCGGAAATTCCAGCAGGCTGTGGCTGTGATGGTACGGGGTGGGGTCGAGGGCAATTTTCACGTGGGACACTCCGTTGTGGTTCAGTCGGGAGGGGGCTAGCTGTAGAGGTCAGGCTTGGTGTTGAGCCGGACCTCTACCTTTTCGCCGGATTTCTGGGCCTCGACGCCGGCCTCGCAGCACGCCGCGGTGGCGTAGCCGTCCCAGGCGGTGGGGCCACCGATCTCGCCGCGGCGGGCGGCGTCTGCCCAGGCCTGGACTTCGACGTCGTACGCGGCACCAAAGCGGTCCTCGAATCCGTGGGTGATCTTGCCGCCCCAACGGCCCGAGGTGCGGATGTACGGGCCGCCGTCGCCGCCGATGTTGACGATGCCGTCCTCGAAGGTGGCCTGTGTGGCCACTTCGTAGCCAAACTTGGCGTTGACGTAGATTTCAACGTCGGCCAGGACGCCTGATTCGGTTTCGATCAGGACGTGTTGGGGGTCGTGCTGGCCGGCGGGCGCATTCTTTGTTGCCTTGCCCAGGCGGACCTGCACGGAAGTGATTTCCTCGCCGGTGAAGAAGCGGATGGCGTCGAATTCGTGCACCACGGAGTCGTTGATCAGCATCTCGTTGGTGAAACCGGGCGGGGTGGTGGGGTTGCGGTGCTGGTGGTGGAGCATCAGCAGCTCGCCAAGTTCACCACTGCGGATGATGCCGCCCAAGGCGGCGTATTCGGCGTCGAACCTGCGCATGAAGCCCACCTGAATGCGCTTGCGGCCCAGCTTCACTTCGGCCTGGACAATCTTCCAGGAAGACTCGGCGCCCGGAGTCAGCGGCTTTTCGCAGAGGATGGGGATGTCTTTGGCGATCGCCTTGAGCAGGATGTCCTCGTGCAGGAAACCCGGGGTGGCAATGAGGACGGCGTTAACGTCGCCGTTGTTCAGCGCCTCGTTGGCATCGGCCAAGGCGACGGCGCCGGGAATGCCTTCGATGGCTGCCTGGGCACGGGACAGGTCAACGTCGACGACGGCGGCTACTTCAGCGCCGTGAATGCGGCTGTTGAGGCGCTGGATGTGGTCCGCGCCCATGCGGCCGGCGCCGATGACGGCGACGCGAAGGGTTTCAGTCATGGTTCTTCCTTACGTTTGGTGTGCCTGGGCGGCGTCAGTTGACGGCGGTACGGGAACCGCAGGACAGCAGGTAGTTGCGGGTGCGCTTGGCGATCGGCATGGGGACGTCGAACGCTACCGGGTACATGTCCTGCTCCACAATTCCGAAGATGGGGCGGTTCAGTGCCTCGACGGCTTCGATGACTGCACGCAGGTCCGGCAGCCCGTTCGGTGGCTCGGTCATGACGCCGGCCAGGTTGGCCGCGGCCCAGGTCATGTTTTCCTCGTTGACCTTTTTCAGGATGTCCGGGTTGATCTGCTTCAGGTGTAGGTAGCCGATCCGGTCCGGGTAGTTCTTGATGAGCTCAAGGCTGGAAGCTCCGCAGTATTCGGCGTGGCCGGTGTCCAGGCACAGATTCAGGTACTTCGGATCCGTGGCAGCGAGGAGGTGTTCGATGTCTTCCTGGGCGCCCACGTGTGAGTCTGCGTGCGAGTGGAACTGCTGCTTCAGGCCAAAGTCTTCGAGCAGGGTCTTGCCCAGGCGGTTGTGGCCGACGAACAGGTCACTCCAGGCCTTTTCGGTGAGTTGGCCGCTTTCCACGGCCTCGCCGGTGACGTCATCGCGCCACATCGCGGGGATGACCACCATGTGCTCGCCGCCCATGGCTGCGGTGAGTTCTGCGACCTTTCGGGCCGGCTCCCAGGCGGTCTCCCACTGGTCCAGTCCGCGGTGGAACGCCGTGAAGACAGTTCCCGCGGTGACTTTCAGGTCACGCTGCTTAAGCTCTTCGGCGAGCCGGGCGGGGTCGTTCGGGAGGTAGCCGTAGGGTCCGAGTTCGATCCACTTGTAGCCGGATTCGGCCACTTCGTCGAGGAACCGCTCCCAGGGGGTCTGCTTGGGGTCATCCGCGAACCAGACGCCCCAGGAGTCCGGCGCTGTGCCGATGATCAGCTTGTTCTCAGTCATTTCTCAATCCTTCTCATCGGTTGCTCTGCAAGGGCCCTTTTGGAGGTTCAAAACTGCGAGGGTGCCGGGGAGCAATCGATCGGTGGCGGGTGGGGGCGTCAGTTGGAGGGGAAGTTGTAGGAGGCGCCGGAGGCGTGGGTGGGTTCGGGCCAGCGGGACGTGATGACCTTGCCGCGGGTGTAGAAGGAGACGCCTTCGGGGCCGTAGATGTGTTTGTCGCCGAACAGGGAGGCTTTCCAGCCGCCGAAGGAGTGGTACGCCACCGGCACGGGCAGGGGCACGTTGATACCGATCATGCCCACGGTCACGGAGCGCTGGAACTTGCGGGCGGCCGCGCCGGAGGAGGTAAAGATCGCGGTGCCGTTCCCGTACGGGTTGGCGTTGATCAGCGCGATGCCGTCCTCCAGGGTGTCCACGCGGACCACCACGAGGACAGGTCCGAAGATTTCCTCGGTGTACGCGCTCATCCCGGTCTTCACGTGGTCAATGACCGTGGGGCCGACCCAGAAGCCGTCCTCATGTCCGGGGACCACCAGGTCGCGGCCGTCCACCACCATCGCAGCTCCGGCGGCTTCTGCCTCGGTGACGATCCGGACAATCCTCTCCTTGGAGGCCGGGGTGATGACCGGGCCCATTTCCGCGCCGGGCGCGGTGCCGTTATCCACCTTCACGGCCAAGGCACGCTCTTCGACCTTCTTGACGAGCAGGTCCGCGGCGTCCCCGACCGCGACGGCCACGGAAATCGCCATGCACCGCTCCCCCGCGGAGCCGAACGCGGCGGCCGCCAGGTGGTCCGCCGCGTTGTCCAAATCTGCGTCGGGCAGCACGATCGCGTGGTTCTTCGCCCCGCCCAGGGCCTGGACCCGCTTGCCATGCTTGGTGGCGGTCTCATGGACGTATTGGGCGATCGGGGTGGACCCGACGAAGGAGATCCCGTCCACGTCCGGGTGGGTCAGGAGCCCGTCCACGGTCTCCTTGCCACCGTGCAGGACCTGGAACACCCCGTCGGGCAGCCCGGCGTCCTTCCACAACCTGGCCAGCAGCATCGAGGCAGACGGGTCACGCTCGGAGGGCTTGAGGATGAACGCGTTACCCGTAGCGATCGCCATCGGCGCCATCCACAACGGCACCATCACCGGGAAGTTGAACGGCGTGATCCCCGCGACCACACCGAGCGGCTCACGGAAAGAGAACACATCGATGCCCGTGGAAACCTGGTCCGAGTAATCGCCCTTAACCAGGGTCGGGATCCCGCAAGCGTATTCAATGACTTCCAGGCCGCGGCCGATCTCACCCTTCGCATCCGAAAGGACCTTCCCGTGCTCGGCCGTAATCAGCTCAGCCAACTCATCCACGTGCGCCGCGACCAGTTCACGGAACTTAAACAACACCGCGGTCCGCTTCGCCAACGAAATGTCACCCCAAGTATCGGCGGCGGCGCGGGCTGCAGCGACGGCGGCGTCCAGGTCCGCCCGGCTAGCCAGCCGCAACTCCCCGGACACGGCACCGGTGGCCGGGTTATAAACCGGCTGCGTGCGATCGCCCTCGCCGACAGTCTCGGCACCGTTGATGAAGTGGCTGATGGTGGTGGTCTCAGTGGTGACAGTCATGGGACTCTTCCTTGAGTAGTCGAAGGGGGATGAAGTTCAGGGGTTTCTAGCCGAGCAGTTTGCGCTGGCGGGACTTGTGGTCGGTGTAGGTCTGGAAGGCCTGCTTTGTGGAGTCGAGCTCGGAGACCTGGGAGACCGGAACGTCCCACCAGGACTCGGAGGATGGGGCATCCAGCAGCGGGTCGGATTCGACGTGGATCAGGATGGGCCCGCCGCGTTCCGGGGCTGCTTTGGCGTCGCGGATGGCCTGTTCGAGTTCAGCGATGACCTTCTCGCCGGGCTCGATCCGGACCACCTTCACGCCCAGGGATTCGGCGTTCAGGGCCAGGTCCACCGGCAGGGTTTCGCCCTCGTCGAAGCTGTGCTGTTCTTCGTCCAGGGCCCGGTATTGGGTGCCGAACCGCTGCGAACCCAGCATTTCGGAGAGGGAGCCGATGGAGGCGTAGCCGTGGTTCTGGATCAGGACCACGATAAGTTTGATCCGTTCGGCGACGGCGGTGACCAGTTCGGTGTGCATCATCAGGTAGGAGCCGTCCCCCACCATCACCACGACGTCGCGCTGGGTTCCGCCGCGGGCGGCCTCGGCGAGGGCTGCGCGCTTGACGCCCAGGCCGCCGGGGATTTCGTAGCCCATGCAGGAGTAGGCGTATTCGACGTGGTAGCCGAACGGGTCACGGACGCGCCACATCTTGTGCAGGTCACCTGGAAGGGAACCGGCCGCGCAGATGACGACATCGGGCGCGTCCATGGCCCGGGACGTGGCGCCGATGATCTCGTTCTGTGCCGGCAGCGGCGTGAACCGGGTATCGAACGCCTCGTCCACGGTGGCGTCCCAGCGCTGCTTCTGCGCCGCGATGGCCGCTTCGAGGTCCGCACCGACGCGGTACCCGCCCAGGGCTGCATTGAGCTTGACCAGGGCCTTGCGCGCGTCGGCCACAATCGGCAGCGTACTGCCGTGCTTGTACGCATCAATCGCGGCGACGTTGATGTTGATGAAGCGCACGTCCGGGTTCTGGAACGCCGTGCGGGACGCGGTGGTGAAGTCCTCGTAGCGGGTGCCGATCCCGATGATCAGGTCCGCTTCGGCAGCAATGGCGTTCGCCGCCGTCGTACCCGTCGAACCAATCGCGCCGAGGGACTGGGCGTGGTCCCAGGGCAGGACGCCCACACCGGCCTGCGTGTTCCCCACCGGGATGCCGGTCAGCTCCGCGAACCTGGCGAGTTCGTCGTTGGCGTAGGCGTAGAGGACACCGCCGCCGGCGATGATCAGCGGCCGCTTCGCGGCACGGATCGCCTCGGCGGCTCGGGCGATGTCGTCGTCGTCGGCGTCGGGGCGGCGGATCCGCCACTCCCGCTCGGCCAGGAACTCCTCCGGCACATCAAAAGCCTCGGCCTGGACATCCTGCGGCAGCGAAATCGTCACAGCACCGGTCTCCGCCGGATCCGTCAGGACCCGCAGGCCATGGTGGAACGCCGAGAACAGCTGCTCCGGCCGGGAAACCCGGTCAAAGAATTTAGACAACGGCCTGAACGCGTCGTTGACTGTGATGTCGTAGGCATAGGGCTGTTCGAGCTGCTGCAGGACCGGGTCCGCGGCGCGGGTGGCGAACGTATCTGACGGCAGCAGCAGTACCGGGAGCCGGTTCGTCGTCGCCAAGGCCGCACCGGTGAGCAGGTTCGAGGAACCCGGCCCGATCGAAGTGCTGATCGCGAACGTCTGGCGCCGACGGGTGTGCCGGGCGTACCCGACAGCTTGGTGCGCCTGCGCCTGCTCATTCCGTCCCTGGTAGTAGGGCATGATCTGTGGGTCAAGCTGCTGGTATTGCTTCAAAGCCTGTCCGACACCGGCGACGTTGCCGTGCCCGAAGATCCCGAACGTGCCCGGAATCAGGCGTTCCCGGAAGTCCACTCCGCCGACGGAATCGACGGTGTACTGCTTGGAAAGATACTCGACGACGGCCTGGGCCACGGTCATTCGACGGGTCCCTGATGCTGTTCTCGTCCCCATGGGAAGTTACTCCGATACTTCTGCTGATGCGGTGTGGTTAAGGAGGGAAGCTGCGGTGGCCACGGCGCCGGCAACATCGCCGTCGGCCGGATACAACAACGTCCGCCCGACAGTGAGGCCCTGCACGCCGGGAAGCGCCAGGGCGGCTTCCCAACTGGCGAAGACTTCGTCCTGCGTACCGTCCGGATCCCCGCCCAACAAAACCGTGGGCATGGTGGTCGCAGCCATGACACGCTCCATCTCCGCCACGACGGGCAGCTTCATCCACGTGTACGCACTCGTTGAAC
The DNA here is from genome assembly GCF_037203945.1 of Pseudarthrobacter sp. CCNWLW207. NCBI lineage: Bacteria > Bacillati > Actinomycetota > Actinomycetes > Micrococcales > Micrococcaceae > Pseudarthrobacter > Pseudarthrobacter sp. CCNWLW207. The sequence continues at coordinate 596,597 of NZ_JBBCBS010000001.1, forward strand.
CCAGGCCCTCGGCAATCGCGATCGACTTGATAACGGCGTTGGTGGACAGGTCGTTACGGACCTTGCCGTGTTCGCGGACGGACAGGAACGGTTCCACCATGGCGATCAGCTTCCGCTCAGCGAGGGAGTCGATGGCCTTCGCGGTCGCTTCCAGCATGGACACAGTGTCCGGGTCGCCGAGGCAGATACGGGTCAGCATCTTGCCTCCGTCGGCCCCCAGCGCCTCCAGTGCAGCGGCCGTGTGGCCGGTGAAGCGGTCGTCGAACTCGTTGACCAGGCCGGCGAGGCCGCCGCGGTTCATGGACCCGAAGACCAGCTTTCCTTCCAACGCCCCCAGCAGGAGCAGGTCGTCCATGATGTCCGGCGAGGCGAGCACGCCGTCCACGTCCGGATTGGCCAGCGCAATCTGCAGCCGGTCCAGCAACTGGCGGCGGTCGGCCATGGCCACCGGATCATTCCCGACGGCGAGTGCACCGCGGGCGGGGTGGTCGGCGGCAACGATGAAATTCTGCCGGCCGTACTTCAGGCCAGGGTGCCGGCGCCGCGCCCCGGCTGCCCGGGCAATGGCGTCCGGATCCTCGAGCCGGATGGTGCTCAGGTGCGCATAGCGGCGGGGATCATCGTCCACGGCATTGTTCGAGGCAAGGGGCGTGAGTGTCACAGCGCTGCTCCTTCAGTAGCGAACTGTCCAGGGACAAGGCGGCCGCGTTCCGCCAGCAGCGAGGTGACCTCGTCCGGCGTCGGCATCGCATCGGCACAGGACAAACGGGAGGCAACAATCGCACCGGCGGCATTCGCGTAGTCCAGGACCTGCGCCAGCGGCCATCCGGACAGCAGCCCGTGGCAGAACGCTCCGCCAAAGGAGTCTCCGGCGCCCAGGCCATTCACGGTCTCCACCGGGACCGGGGCCGAGACGACCCGTTCGGTGCGGGTCTTGGCCATGACCCCTTCAGGTCCGAGCTTGACAACGGCGATCTCCACACCCGCAGCCAGCAGCCGGTCCGCCTGCTCATCAGGGGTCCCCTCGCCTACCGCGACGGCGCATTCCTTGTCATTGCCGATCGCCACCGTGACGTGCGGCAGGATCTTCGCGACCTGGGCCCGGGCTTCCTCTTCCGATGCCCAGAACATGGGCCGGTAGTCCAGGTCCAGGACAGTGAACTGGCCCTGTTCCAAGCCGGACTGCGGGCGGGCCTCGTGCGCCTTGATGTGTGCTTCGCGGCTGGGTTCCTGGCACAGGCCGGTGACAGTGGACCAGAAGATCCCGGCGTTCCGGATGGCGGCCAGGTCCAGCTCTTCGGCCTTGATCTGAAGATCAGGGGCGGTGGGGAACCGGCCGTAGAAGTAGAGCGGGAAGTCCTCCGGCGGTTTGATCGCACAGAACGTCACGGCGGTGGGCCACTCCTTCACCGGCGTAACAAAGGAATCATCCACATTGAACTTCTTCAGTTCCCGGTGCAGGTACGTCCCGAACGCGTCATCACCGGTGCGGGTGATCACACCGGTCCGGCGGCCGTGCCGGGCAGCTGCTACGGCAACGTTCGACGGCGATCCGCCGAGGTACTTCCCGAAGGACGTCACGTCCTCGAGGTCCACACCAATGTCGTTCGGGTAGATATCAACGCTGATGCGCCCGATCGTGAGCAGTTCGTGGGTCACGGTAATCGCGGACCTTTCTCGTTTGAACTCTGTACCTCTGAGCAGCTAGAGCTCCGGTTCCGACCCCCGTGAGCGGGGCCACAACCACTACTTTGCCCTAGAAAACATGTCCTGTCAAAGGTTTGTACTGACATACTTACAACAGGGTTTACGACCATGAAGCGAGGCTCGCCGCACGACGCCGGACGATGCCAGGGAGGGGCTACTTCCGAGGAACAGCCAGCTCGCCCGTGACATATTGAGCCCGCCCGAAACCAAAAGACCAATCGCCCGCAGTGTTCTCCACATATCCAATAAACACGTCCTCGCCGGCAACGCCTGCGTCGGCAAGCTTTTCCGCTACAGCTGCAAAGAGTCGCTGTTTTGCCTCCTGCGAGCGTCCGCCCTGCGTGAAGATCTGGATCATCACCACTTCGCTCGTGCGCTCAAATCCGAGGCCCGCGTCCTGGGCAAAAATCTGCCCGGCAGGGTGCTCGGTCAGGATATGGAAGTAGTCCCGCTCCGGGATCTTGTATTCCGCGAGGATCGCGTCATGGATCCCCTGGCTAAGACGGCGCAGGTCTTCGGCACTGCGTCCCTGGTTGACGTCGATGCGAACGAGTGGCATTTTTTCTCCTCAAGTTTGTCCTGACATACTAACAAACTTTACGCTCGGCAAGCAAGAGTCCCGGCCACGCTGGTGGACCAAGCGCCACCCACTCCCCGAGGACAGACAGGAAACCAGTACAACGACGGACGGTCACCGTCGCAGCGATGGTGACCGTCCGTCGTCGTACTTATGCAGTTGTGCGGTTCCGCAGACACGCGGCCGGAACCAGGGTCCCGGAGATGCTTAGCCATTGAACTCCGCGGGGTGCGGGCCGGTGCGGCCGTCCTTTTCGAGGCCATCGATCACTGACAACTCGTCGGCGGTCAGCTCGAAGCCGAAGACATCCAGGCTTTTGGGTCCTGCTCTTGGATGGGATAAGAAAGCACAGCCTAGGAAAGGACGGTGACAGGCTCGGCGGCAACGGGGCCGCCGGTGGGTACCTGCTGCGCGGCAGTCCGCTTGGCCCGGGCGGCGGCGATGATCATCACGCCGAGTCCGAGGAGGGTGATGGCGGCGCCGGCCCAGATGGGCGAGGTGTAGCCGAGCCCGGCGGTGATGGTCACGCCGCCGAGCCAGGCTCCGAGGGCGTTGCCTACGTTGAAGGCACCAATGTTGGCGCCCGAGGCCAGGGTGGGGGCGCTGCTGGCATATTTCATGACGCGCATCTGCAGGCCTGGGACGGTGGCGAATCCGAAGCCGCCCATCAGGATTATCGAGGCGACCGTAAGGACCTGATTGCCGGCGGTCAGGGCAAAGCCGACGAGGACAACCACCAGGACGGCGAGTACCACCATGAGGGTGCGGTCCACGTTCCGGTCCGCCGCTTTGCCGCCCAGGGTGTTGCCGATGAAGAGCCCCACGCCGAAGACGATCAGCAGCCACGGCACAGTGGTCGCCGCGAAGCCGGAGACCTCGGTGAGCGTGAAGGCGATATATGTGAAGGCGCCGAACATGCCGCCGTAGCCGAGGATCGTAACCAGGATGGAGAGCCACACCTGGCCGGATCGGAAGGCACGCAGTTCGCTGCGCAGGGTTCCCGGAGTAGTGTCCCCGTGACCGGTTTTGGGCACCAGGGTGAGAATCCCGGCCAGGGCGATGACGCCAATGACGGTGATGGCCCAGAAGGTGGAGCGCCAGCCTGCCGCCTGTCCCAGCATTGTGCCGAAGGGCACGCCCAGGACATTGGCCGCGGTGAGCCCGGTGAACATGATGGCGATGGCCCCGGCCTTCTTGGTGGGAGCCACCATGTCCGCGGCCACCACGGCACCGATGCCAAAGAAGGCGCCGTGGGCCAGGGCGGCGATGATGCGTCCGACCATCATCATCCCGTAGCCGGGGGCGATCGCGGAGATCAGGTTGCCGGCGATGAACAGCACCAGCAGCACCGCCAGGACGGGCTTGCGTTCGAACCGGGTGACGGCCGCGGTGAGCAGCAGGGCGCCGACAACGACGGCGAGGGCGTAACCGGAGATCAGCCAGCCTGCCGTGGCCTCGCTGACCTGGAAATCGGCGGCAACCTCGGGCAGCAGGCCCATGATGACGAACTCGGTGAGTCCGATGCCGAACCCGCCAAGGGCGAGGGCTATCAGGCCAATGGGCATGGGATGCTCCTTCAAAAACTGTACGGAATGAGATAGGACGCGTAAGCTAGTAGTTGCAGACGCGTTATTTATTGTTGCACACGCAAATACAACGCGCAAGCAACTATTATTGGTCGTGTCCGCACGCATCCCATTGGGCCGCTGGACAGCATCGGAAGAGGATAAAGAAATGGGCATCAAGGACGACGCCATGGAGGTCCGGGCGCAGGGTTGGCGCACCCTGGCGGCGCTGCACGGGATGATCGAAGGTGAGCTGGAACGCTCGCTCCAGGCCGAATCACAGCTATCAGTAGTGGAGTACACCGTGCTGGACGCGCTCAGCCGGCAGGACGGCTGGCACATGCGAATGCAGCAACTGGCCCGCGCCACCGCCCTCAGCGCCAGCGCCACCACCCGCCTGGTAAACCGGCTCGAGGAAAGGGGCCTCCTGACCCGGATCCTCTGCGCGGACGACCGCCGCGGAATCTACACCGAGCTCACGGCCGGTGGGATCAAGCTGCTGGAGGAGGCCCGGCCGGTACACGATGCCACCCTGGAACGCGCCCTGGCCGAGGCCCATGAGGTTCCCGAACTGGCCGCCCTGGTGGACGCCCTCCCCGGCCTCCACGCCCCGGTCTAGCCGCGCTGCCGCATCGCGTTTTTATCGAGGTAACCCCCGGAACCTCACGCGCGGCATTAGCTGGACAAAAACTTCTTGACCGGCGGCCACATCAGGCATAGATTTGTAATCAACCAATTAGTTGATCAACGATTTGGTTGATTTTGATTCAGGAAGGCCCCGCATCACGATGAAGCCCACCGACGACGCCTCACTGGACTCGGCTTTTATGGCCCTGGCCGACCCCGTGCGCCGCCTCATCATCGCCCGGCTCAGCCGGGGCCCGGCCACGGTAAACGAATTGGCGGAACCATTCGCGATCACCAAGCAGGCGGTCTCGAAGCACATCCAGGTACTCGAGCAGGCACAGCTGGTCACCAGGACCCGCGACGCGCAACGCCGGCCCGTCCACCTGAACCCCGCACGGCTGGAGGCGCTCACCGCATGGATTGACCAGTACCGGTTGGTCCGCGAGGGGCAGTTCCGCAGCCTCGATGCCGTGCTGCACCAATCCAGCGCCGCCGCGAGCGGCACACAGGCAAAGGACCCATCATGAGCAACGAACTGAAACTCAGCATCCCCGAGGGACTCCCCTTTATCGACTACGAGCGGGAGTTCGACTTCCCGGTCGCGGACGTGTTCCGCGCCCACAAGGACCCGGACCTGATCGTCCAGTGGCTCGGTCCGCGGGGACTCAAGATGGAAATCAACCACTACGATTTCCGCACCGGCGGCGGCTACAGCTACATACACACGGGGCCGGACGGCGTCGCCTACGAGTTCAAGGGAATCTTTCACACCGTCCGTGAAAACGAGTTCGCCATCCAGACCTTCGAATTCGGCGGCTACCCGGACATTGTCAGCCTCGAGTTCATGACCTTCGAGGACCTCGGCAACGGCCGCACCCGCCTGAAGGGCCACTCGGTCTACCCCACGCAGGAGGCACGGGACGGCATGGCGCAGTCCGGCATGGAGGGTGGAATGACGGAAGGCTACGAGCGGCTGGATGAACTGCTCAGCGGCGCCAAAGTCTGAAATCCAAAACACAAAAGTACGACGTCGGACGGTCACCTTTCCCGTGAAGGTGACCGTCCGACGTCGTGCGTTAAGCAAGAAACGCGGGGTCACCGCACCGTCCCGAGGGACGGCGGGTGACCCCGCGCTGCTGTGTGGAGCTGTGGAGCCTAGAGCGCCGCGTAAACTTCGCGAAGCAGTTTGGCGGTCTCGGAAGGCGTCTTGCCAACCTTGACGCCTGCAGCCTCAAGGGCTTCCTTCTTGGCCTGGGCGGTTCCGGCGGAACCGGAGACGATGGCGCCGGCGTGGCCCATGGTCTTGCCCTCGGGAGCGGTGAAGCCGGCCACGTAGCCAACAACCGGCTTCGTGACGTTGGCCTTGATGAAGTCAGCCGCACGCTCTTCAGCGTCGCCACCGATTTCGCCGATCATGACGATCGCCTTGGTCTCGGGGTCGGCCTCGAACGCGGCCAGGGCGTCGATGTGGGTGGTACCGATGACGGGGTCGCCGCCGATGCCGATGGCGGTGGAGAAGCCAAGGTCGCGCAGTTCGTACATCATCTGGTAGGTCAGGGTGCCCGACTTGGAAACCAAGCCAATGGGGCCCTTGCCCGTGATGTTGGCCGGGGTGATGCCCACGAGTGCCTCGCCCGGAGTGATGATCCCGGGGCAGTTCGGGCCGATGATGCGGGTGACCTGGTTGCCGTCTGCGTCAACCTTGGACTGGGCCAGCGCCCAGAATTCGGCGGAATCCTGGACCGGAACGCCTTCGGTGATGACAACGACCAGGCCGATGCCTGCCTCGATGGCTTCAACAACGGCGTTCTTGGTGAAGGCCGGGGGCACGAAGACGATGGAGACGTCGGCGCCGGTTTCGGCCATGGCTTCCTTGACGGTGCCGAAAACGGTGATTTCGGTTTCGCCGTGCAGGACCGTGGTGCCGGCCTTACGGGCGTTGACGCCGCCAACAATGTTGGTGCCGGCCTTGAGCATCAGGGCGGTGTGCTTGGTGCCTTCGCCGCCGGTGATGCCCTGGACGATGACCTTGGAGTCCTTGTTCAGATAGATAGACATGGTGCGTCCCTTTACTTAGCTGCGTTGGCGAGCTCGGCGGCCTTGTCGGCGCCCTCGTCCATGGTGGCGGCCAGGGTAACCAGCGGGTGGTTGGCCTCGGCCAGGATGCGGCGGCCTTCCTCAACGTTGTTGCCGTCGAGGCGGACTACCAGCGGCTTGTTCGCGGAGTGGCCCAGCTCGGCCAGCGCACCAACGATGCCCTTGGCGACGGCGTCACACGCGGTGATGCCACCGAAGACGTTCACGAACACGGACTTGACCTGCTCGTCACCGAGGATGACGTCAAGGCCGGCTGCCATGACCTCGGCAGAAGCTCCACCTCCGATGTCCAGGAAGTTGGCGGGCTTGACGTTGCCGTGGTTTTCGCCGGCGTAGGCAACCACGTCCAGGGTGGACATGACCAGGCCCGCACCGTTACCGATGATGCCTACGGAGCCGTCCAGCTTGACGTAGTTCAGGTCCTGCGCCTTGGCCTTGGCCTCGAGCGGATCGGCAGCGTCCTTGTCTTCAAGGAGGGCGTGCTTGGCGTGGCGGAAGTCGGCGTTCTCGTCCAGCGAGACCTTGCCGTCCAGTGCCACGATGTCACCTGCGCCGGTCTTGACCAGCGGGTTGACCTCAACGAGGGTGGCGTCTTCCTTCTTGAAGACATCCCAGAGCTTGAGGATCACGGCGGCGACCTTGCCGCGCAGTTCCTCAGCGAAGCCTGCAGCTGCAACGATTTCGTCAGCCTTGGCCTGGTCGATGCCGACGGCGGGGTCGATGGCGATCTTGGCCAGCGCTTCCGGACGTTCGACGGCCAGCTGCTCGATCTCCATGCCGCCCTCAACCGAGCACATGGCCAGGTAGTTGCGGTTTGCCCGGTCGAGCAGGACGGAGAAGTAGTATTCCTCGGCGATGTCCGCACCCTGGGCGATCATCACCTTGTTGACGGTGTGGCCCTTGATGTCCATGCCCAGGATGTTTGTGGAGTGCTCAAGTGCCTCATCGGCGGTCTTGGCAACCTTGACGCCGCCGGCCTTACCGCGGCCACCGGCCTTAACCTGGGCCTTAACGACAGTTACGCCGCCGATCTTCTCGGCAGCTGCCTTTGCTTCTTCTGGGGTGTACGCCACGATGCCAGCAAGCACGGGTACACCGTGCGCCTCGAACATATCGCGCGCCTGGTATTCAAACAGGTCCACGGTTTAGTGTCCTTCTACGTCGAAGTAGTTTCTGTACAGTCGGACACCGTCGAAGACGGTGACCGGGCTGCGGAATTGCACGCACCGGCGGCCTGTTGGAAACGAGCCACGCGGCGTGATGCTCCATGGGGAACTCTAGTCCTTTGTGGGGACCGGCCCGTCCCAGACTACCGCTTATGTGAGTAAGGACACTATTCTATGGGACGTAGAAAAAGCCCTAGATTACGGGGTTTTTGCGGCCTCTGACGGGGCCGGGGAGGCAGTTTTTGAAGCCTCGGAAATAAGTTCGTAGCGGTCCCTGGTAACAAAAAACCCGACGCCGGCGGACACGTTTCCGCACGCCACGCCGCCGTTGTAGGCCGAACAACGCAGCCCGTTCCGCTCCAGGTTCTGCCCCTCGGCAAGCACCGGCAGCTGGGTGATCGGGCCGGTTTTGTTTCCCTTCGGCCCATAAGCTGCCTCCATCTGTGTGACGCCGGAACGGCACCCGCCATACGTGGCAGATTCCGGGGTCAGAAGCGCGGTTCCGCCGAGATACCCCAGGCCCGTGCCGGCGCAATCGTCCTTCACGTCATCGGCTGCCGGCGTGGGAAACTTCGCGAGCTCGCAGTGCGCCACGGGAACGGTGGGCAGTTTGTTGTTCGCGCCGTCACTGAAGTTGTTCTGCTCATAGGGGAGGTTGACGTGTTCACCCCGGGCCGAGGTCAGCGAACAAACGACGCTGCGGTCCTCGGTCACGAAGGACAGGATGTCTTCGCCGGCCCTGAACGGGGCAGTATCCACCAGGGCCGCCTGTTCCAGTTGTTCCAGTGCGGGCAGCGGCGGCGGAGCCACGTAGCCGGGGTCCTCAGTGGTGATGGTGCACGCCGTGCCAGCCAGCAGGAAGAAGGCGGTCAGGATCCCCAAGACAGTCCGTCGCATGGGCTCCATTATGCCGGTCCGGTGACCTTATCCGCCGGTCGGCTTCCGCACACCCTCGACGACGGCGGCAGCAGCCTCAGCTGGATCCGTCCGGTCGAACTGCTCCTGCATCTTCCGCGCGCGCTCTTTCCAGCTGGGATTGGCCAGAATATTCTCCACGGCTTTGGCAATGGCCGCTGGCTTTGGTGAGTCCGAGTGGAGGTTTATGCCTACACCGGCATATTCCACCCGGGCGTTGACGTCGCTCTTTCCCTCGTTGATGCCCGAAACCACCAACGGAACACCCATCGACAGGCTCAGTTGCACACCTCCGAAGCCACCGTTGGTGATGAACACATCGGTGAACTCGAAGACGCGGGCGAAATCGACAAAATCCCGGACGAGGATGTTGGGCTGTGGGTATTTGGCCTTGAGCGCCTCCGTTCCACGGCCGCCGGTCGCAACGATCACCAGGGCGTCCATGTCCTTCACGGCTTCGAGGGCGGGAATGATCAGTTTGTCCTGATCCAGGTTGTCCACTGTCCCTTGCGTCACCACCAAAGTGGCAGGATAGGCGGGCCATGCCTCGCCGTCGCCGGCCTCCGGACCGGCGGGAGTTGTGGGCCGATAGGGCAGGAGGGCTCCCACGTAGTGGACTTTCGGGTTGACGTGCCTGCGCGGAAAGTCGAACGACTCCGGGCCTGTCTGGATGATGGCTTCAGAACACCGGTAGGGCTCGTCGGTCAACCGCCCGCGGCGGGGTACCACTTGGCCGTAGGCATCATGCTGCCTGCGGTAGCTTTGACTGGCAGGCCTCAGGATGACCTTGTCGGAAAGAAGGCCTGCCGCAGCCTGCACCACCCGTTCCACGGGATTGCGGGGCGGCTTGAACCCAAAGAACAGCGGCGGCACCAAAGGGTCGCTCTCCATGTTCGGGATAGCTACAAAATTCACCAGGGGCTTGCCCATCAAGTGGGAAACCAGCCGGTGAATGAACATGGAACTGTCCACCACCGCAACATCGAAGGGAAAGTCCGCTTCCAACTCCCGGATGTCCTCGAAAAAATTGCTGACGTTGCTGGCAAAGATCTTTTCGCCGTCGAAACCGATCGCCAATGGGCCCTTGAGCTTAGCCCGTTCCGGATACAGCTCGTTCAGGTTGTCAGCCCGGTGCTCGATGGCCCGGTGGAAGGGGAAATGCCGGATTCCCAGGCTCTGGAGCCGGTCAGCGAAAGAGGGACCCGTGTACCAGGCAACCTCGTGGCCGCGGTCCTTAAGCCGCATCGCCACCCCTGTCATCGGGTTGAAGTGGCCGTCGATTGCCTGGCTTGCGAACAGGATCTTCACGGTAGTGCCCCGAATCTGCCGTTATGGAGACGCCCCAGCCCGGTTCCGTGGCTGCCCGCGCGTTCCTGAACTGTATGACAGACCTAGTCCTTGGACAAGGGCAGGCAGCCTAGGCGTCGAGCTTGGTCAACGGCGCGTACCGCAGGAGGAGCCGCTTCTCCCCCACATCGAATTTGACCTTTGCCACGGTCTTGTCGCCGGCCCCTTCCAGTGCCAGCACCGTCCCATTGCCGAAGCTCGTGTGGTTGACCTTATCCCCCACGCTGACTGCCACAATTTCCTTCTGCGGCTGCACGCGGTTCTTCGCGATGGCCGCGGGAACGTCCGCGTTGAAACCGGCCGAAGAGTCGGCCGCCGCCCCTCGTGCCGTGCCCGCACCCCAGAAGGATCCGCTGTACCGGTTGGACCCAATGGATCCACCGCCCCAGCCGCCGCTGGACTGCCGGCTGGTGCCTTCCCGCTTCCACTCCATCAGCTCGGCCGGGATTTCCTCCAGGAACTGGCTGGCGGGGTTGTACTGGCTCTGGCCCCACATGCTGCGGACCTCGGAGCGGGTGACATATAGCCGTTTGCGGGCGCGGGTCAGGCCCACATAGGCCAGCCGCCGCTCCTCGGCAAGTTCCTTCGGATCCGTGGCGGATCGCTGGTGAGGGAAAAGCCCGTGCTCCATCCCGGTCAGGAACACCACCGGGAATTCGAGTCCTTTGGCTGTGTGGAGGGTCATCAGGGTGACCACTCCCAGCCGCTTCGCTTCCGCCACCGCGGCATCGATATCAGCACCCGGCGCGTCCGGGATCTGGTCAGCATCAGCCACCAGCGAGACCTGTTCGAGGAAGGCGCCCAGCGTCCCCTCCGGATTCTCCTGCTCGTACTCGCGGACGACGGCGACCAGTTCCGCCAGGTTTTCCACGCGGGACTCGTCCTGGGGGTCGGTGCTCGAACGCAGGCCTGCGAGGTAACCGGTCTGCTCCAATACCGCCTCGAGGGCCGCGGCAGCGCCTGAGCCTGCCGCTACCTCGGCGAGGTCGTCGAGAAGTTTCACGAAGCCCAGCACCGCGTTGACGGAACGGGTGGCCATGCCCGGGGCTTCCTCGGCACGGCGGGCCGCAGCCATGAAGGACATCCGCTCCCGCTGTGCCAGCGCAGCCACGGCGCCCTCGGCGCGGTCGCCGATTCCGCGCTTGGGTTCGTTCAGAACGCGGCGCAGGTTGACGTCGTCGTCCGGGTTAACCAGGACGCGGAGGTACGCGAGGGCGTCCTTGATTTCCTTGCGCTCGTAGAATCGCGTGCCGCCCACCACCTTGTACGGCAAGCCGACGCGCACCAGGACATCCTCGATGGAGCGGGACTGGGCGTTAGTGCGGTAGAAAATGGCGACGTCGCCGGGGCGCAGGTTGTCCTCGTCCTGGAGCCGGTCGATTTCCTTGGCAATGAACTGGGCTTCGTCGTGCTCGTTTTCGCCCACATAGCCGATGATCTTGTGGCCCTCGCCCTCGGCCGTCCACAGCCGCTTCTCGGGGCGGTTGGGGTTCCGCGAGATGACGGAGTTGGCGGCGCTGAGGATGTTCTGGGTGGAGCGGTAGTTTTGCTCCAGCTTGATGGTGCGCGCCTCGGGGTAGTCGTTTTCGAACTCCACGATGTTGCGGATGTCGGCGCCGCGGAAGGCGTAGATCGATTGGTCGGAGTCGCCCACCACAGTGAGCTCGGACGCGCCGGGCCCTTCGCCGACGATTTCGCGCACCAGCGCGTACTGGGCGTGGTTGGTGTCCTGGTACTCGTCCACCAGGACGTGCCGGAACCGCCGCCGGTAGGAATCCGCGAGCGCGGGAAATGCCCGGAACATGTAGACGGTCTCCGCGATGAGGTCGTCAAAGTCCATGGCGTTGGCCTGGCGCAGCCGCTGGGTGTAGCCCTTGAAGACGTCCGCCACGGCGGACTCGAAGGGGTCGTTGTGGTTGGCGGACAAAGCGTAGGAATCGGCATCGATGAGCTCATTCTTGAGCGCCGAGATCTTGTGCTGGATGGCCTTGGGCGCGAACTTCTTGGGATCAAGGTCAAGGCTCTTGGACACCTGGGTGACCAGCCGGAGCGAGTCCGCTGAGTCGTAGATGGAGAAGTTGGACTTCAGGCCGATATTGGCCGCTTCCTGCCGCAGGATGCGTACGCAGGAGGAGTGGAAAGTGGAGATCCACATAATCTTCGCCCGGCCGCCCACCAGCGCCTCGATGCGCTCCCGCATTTCCGCGGCCGCCTTGTTGGTGAACGTGATGGCCAGGATCTCGCCATGGTGTGCCCGGCGGGTGGCGATCAGGTAGGCGATCCTGTTACTGAGGACACGGGTTTTGCCCGAACCTGCGCCCGCCACAATCAGCAGGGCGCTGCCGGCATGTTTGACGGCTTCTTCCTGCTGGGGGTTGAGTCCCTGCAGGAGCTCCGCGGCGTCCGGCCGGTGGTGCGCGGCCTGGTGGGTTTCCGCGCTCCGGCCTCCCCCGCCGCCTCCCATTTCGGCGGCCGTCGCCAAGCCCTCAGGGCGCGACTTGGTGCGGGCAGCGGCCGCCGGGGCGGCCTTGAACGGTCCGTCAGAGTACGGGTCAAACAACATATCCATGGTGCCTACAAGTCTAGGCGGTGGGGCCGACACTCACTTCCGGCCTGTGGATTACTGCGAGCAAGCCCGCGCGACACCAACATCTCCCAGGGCAGCGGGGCTCAGGCCACCGAGCCGGACTCAAGGGCCGCACGCAACTCGCGTACCGCCGTCGTGCCTCCAGCCATGAACCATTCCAGGCCGTTGATCCGGACCGTGTCCGTGGCACCGCCGGCGGCGCGGACGATCGCCTTGCCGGGGAGCCAGTCCCACTCGGGGCAGCTGTGCTGGAACCAGCACCCCAGCTGGCCGTCGGCCACCCGCCCCAGGTCGCAGGACCCGGAGCCGAGCATGCGCAGAGCTGCTGCGGAGGTTGCGGCGGCGTGCCAGGGCATGGCGCACAGCGGATCCATCAGCCACGTGGGGTGGATATACGTTGCGGCGCCGAGCTCCGCCACCGGGGTGCCGTTGCGGGATCCGTTATTGTCGCGGAAGACCCCAAGGCTCTCGCCGTTCAGGGTCGCCTGCCGCGTGCTGCCGCCCAGCCAGAGCTTGTCCTCTTCCGGCTGGAAAATAGCTCCGAGCAGCACGTCCGATGAGTCCTTAAGCGCGATGGCCGAGCACCAGTAGGTGGAGCCGTGCAGGAAGTTGTACGTGCCGTCCACGGGGTCGATGACCCAGGTCCGCCCGCTGGTTCCCCGCACCGAGGCGCCTTCTTCACCCAGGATGCCGTCCTCGGGGCGGCAGCGGCGGAGCTGTTCGAGGACGTACGCCTCAGCCGCATGGTCCGCGGCCGTTACCACGTCAGAAACCGAGGTTTTCTGCTGGGACTGGAGGCCGGCCATACGCATCAGCAGCGCCAACTGCCCCGCCTCCCGGACCAGCGCGGATGCCAGCTGGTAGTCGTCCAGTGAGGGGTCAAGTTCAACAGCGCTATGCCGGCCTATGGTCATGCACCCAGTTTATGGGGCGGGATAATGGTGGCATGGCCAAGACACCTGCGCAGCGGATCAAGAAGCACGGCTCCAAGGCGGCTGTTCCGCAGCACCACCTCCCGCCGGTGATCAATCCCACCACTGACCGGTCCCCGCAGACAGCCCGGAACAACAGCAACCTGATCGTCATTGCCGGGGTCGTGGCCAGCCTGTTCCTGTTCTGGTACGTCCACCTGCTGACCCTGGACCAGCTGCGGCAGCTCGCCAGCGGGCTGGCTATGCCGGATTCGCTGGTAGGTGGCTTCGACACCGCTTACGTCGGCGAGCTGCATACTGCCATGAACGACGACGCCCGCGGCCAGCTCAACTACGTGCACAAAACCGCGGGCACCCTGTTCCCGCTCATTTTTGGTTTCACCTGGCTCTTGTTGATCGGCACGAACGTGGCCAGGAAGGCCCTCCGGTGGGCCCTCTGGGCAGTCCCGCTGCTGTTCGTGGTAGTCCGGTTGTGGGGCAACGTCGCCATCGACACGGCGCTGGCCGCAGGAACGCCCGACGCCGGCCAGGTCGCCTTGGCTTCCAGCCTCACCGTCGCGGGGTGGGTGCTGTTCGTCCTCAGCCTGCTGGCCGGGGCGGCGGCAGTGTTCCTGGGCAAGCGGCCGCGGCAGAAAGCCAACTCCCCATCGACTGCTCCGTAACAGCCCTTTTGAGCTCCCTAAACGGCGTTTACGGAGCAACGGATGGGTGAAGGCGGCGCTCCTGCCGGTGCCTGTGCACCCGTTGCGCGACCACCAGCCCGGCGGCCGCCATTCCCACGGTGACGGGATAGCCCATCAGCCGCTCCAGGGTGCCGGGTTCGGGAACGTCCATCCTTGTCAGTCCACCAGTAACCAGCGCGGCGGCGGACACCACGCCGCACGCCAGGATGAACCATCCCAACGGTGTCTGGTTCAGCCACAGTATGCCCAGCACAAGCAGTGCCGCGGCCCCGGCGATGAAATACATCACTGCACCGGCAAAATGCCAGGCTGAGCCCACGTCCTCGGGAACCAGCCCCACGATGACCGTGCCTGCTCCCGCGATCCCGGTCAGTGCCCGCATCCAGAGGGCCGCCAACCAGGGTTTCCTGCGCCCCGGATGGACGCGCACACCCGCCCGGGCGGCGATGCACAACAGCCCGGAGCTCAGCAGCAGCGCCCCGAGGAGCATGCCCAGCCCCTGGACGACGAACGAGGCGTTCATGAGCCAATGCAGCGGCGAGCACACGTCCCGGCCGTCGTAGATCCCACAATGAACCGCGCCCAGGTCACTGATGTAGCCAGTCCGTCGGTCATAGGGCTGCGGTCCGGCCCACGCCCCGATCACCGCTGTTTCCGCGGCAAAATACTGCAGGACGCTCAGGACGGACCAGGCACCGACGTACTGGCGGGTGGAGGCCGTGTCCGGGATGTAAACGGCGGCTGGAGCGGACGTCGGGCCTGATCTCATGCCAAGAGCGTAGTACGGCCTCCCACCTTGTATGCTTATATCCGTGTCCGGACGGACCGGCCCTGCCGGTACAGCGGATGCGCGCCCTCGTAGCTCAGTGGATAGAGCACGGCTCTCCTAAAGCCGGTGTCGTTGGTTCGATTCCAATCGAGGGCACTTGAACCTTCCTGAACCCCAGGCTCCCGGGCAGAGGGGGGCGGATTTTGACCTCCGCGCCTACCTGCTCGGTCCGTCGCAGGCTGAACGCTGGGCCGTTGAACGGCAGCTGCTGGACCGGACGGCAGGCACCCGCGGAACCTTTTCCGGCGTCGTACTTTTTTCCTCCACGGACGACGGCGGTTTGCACCTTCGCGAAGAGGGCACCATGCGCTGGCCTACCTTCACGGGCCCGGCCTCCCGCGAGTACCTTCTCAAGCCCGCTGAACAGCGTGATGCGATGGACGTGTTTTTCGCCGACGGGCGGCCCTTCCACCGGATGAGCTTCACGCCGGAAGCGAACCTGGACAACCACTGGTGCGATCCCGACACCTACCGGGTGGCCTATGCCCTGGAGGGCCCGGACCGGTTTAGCTACACCTGGGACGTCCGCGGGCCCAGCAAGGACCTGCTGCTATCGTCCACGTTGAACCGGCTAGGCTCGAAACCGTGAAAGCCCGCATCGTTGTGTCCGCCGTCTGTGTCTTCGACGCCGCCGGGCGGCTCCTGACCGTCCGCAAACGCGGCACCAGCATGTTCATGCACCCCGGCGGCAAGCCCGAACCGGGCGAAACCGCCGCCCACGCTGCATCCCGGGAGCTCCAGGAGGAAGTGGGGATCATCGTGGATCCGGACCAGCTACAGCTGATGGGCGTGTGGATCGCGGACGCCGCCAACGAGGCCTCCACCGACATTGAGGCAACCGTGTTCACCGCTCCGGGGACGTGGACGGCGCACCCCTCGGCCGAGATCGACGAGATCCGCTGGCTAGACCTGGCTGCCTTGGATCAGGGTGCCCGGCTGCCCACGGACCTCGCGCCGCTCCTGACGGACCACATCCTGCCAGAACTGGCCACACTGCGCCCCGGCCCAAGTAGGTAGCAGTAAGTGTCTTTTTGACGGCTCAAAACGACATCTGCTGCTACCTAGTTGGGCAACGCCGCTAGAACTCCGGAACGGCTTCCGCGGCCACCGCAGTGGCCTCCGCGAACTGCGTCCGGTACAGCTCCGCATAGCGACCCTCGGCCGCCAGCAGCTCCGTGTGCGTTCCGCGCTCCACGATCTGGCCGTCCTCGACTACCAGGATCACGTCGGCAGCGCGGATGGTGGACAGCCTGTGGGCAATCACGACGGCGGTGCGCCCCTCGAGCGCCGCACTCAAGGCCGCCTGTACGGCAGCTTCGTTGGTGGAATCGAGTGCGGCAGTCGCCTCATCGAGGATGACCACCCTGGGCTGGGAAATGAGCAGCCGGGCGATGGTGAGCCGCTGGCGTTCACCGCCGGAAAGACGGTATCCCCGCTCCCCCACCACGGTGTCCAGGCCGTCGGGAAGGGACCGGATCATCGTCTCGAGGCGGGCCTGCCGGATGGCTTCCCACATGTCGTCGTCGGTGGCGTCCGGCTTGGCGAGCCGGAGGTTGGAGGCGATGCTCTCGTGGAAGAGGTGCCCGTCCTGGGTCACCATGCCCAGGGTGTCACGCAGGGAATCGAAGGTGGCGTCGCGGACGTCCAGCCCCGTCCCCGGAATGGTGCCGCCGAGCCGCACGGCGCCGGAGTCGACGTCGTACAGCCTTGAAAGCAGCTGGGCAATGGTGGACTTTCCAGCACCGGAGGAGCCCACTAGGGCCACGGTCTGCCCCGGTTCCACCCTGAAGCTGACGCCGTGCAACACCTCTTCGCCGCCGCGCGTGTCAAGGGTGGACACTTCTTCGAGGGAGGCCAGTGACACCTTGTCCGCCGAAGGGTAGGCGAAACGGACGTCGTGGAATTCCACGGAGACGGGTCCCTTCGGTACCTCGACGGCGTCGGGCTTCTGCTGGATCAGTGGCTTCAGGTCCAGGATTTCGAAGACCCGCTCGAAGCTGACCAGGGCACTCATGATTTCCACCCGGGCATTGGACAGCGCAGTCAGCGGTGCGTACAGGCGCGTCAGCAGCAGCGCGAGCACCACCACGTCGCCCGGAGCAAGCTGGCCGGATATGGCCAGCACACCGCCCAGTCCGTAGACGAGGGCAAGGGCGAGGGCCGAAACCAGGGTCAGCGCCGTGACGAAGGTGAACTGCAGCATGGCCGTGCGGACGCCGATGTCACGGACCCGGCCGGCCCGGACCGCGAACTCATGTGATTCCTCGTCCGGCCGGCCGAACAGCTTGACCAGCGTGGCGCCAGGGGCGGAGAAGCGCTCTGTCATCTGGGTGCCCATGGCGGCGTTATGTTCGGCGGCTTCGCGGCGGAGGTCAGCAAGGCGGGAACCCATGCGGCGTGCGGGGATCAGGAAGATCGGCAGCAGGACCATGGCCAGCACGGTGACCTGCCAGGACGTGCCGAGCATAACGATCAGCGTCAGGACCAGCGCCACGACGTTGCTGACCACCCCGGACAGGGTCCCGGCGAAGGCGGACTGCGCGCCGATGACGTCGTTATTGAGGCGGCTGACCAGGGCGCCGGTCCGGGTGCGGGTGAAGAACGCAATGGGCATCTTCTGCACGTGGTCGAAGACCTTGGTGCGCAGGTCAACAATGACGCCTTCGCCGATCGTGGAGGACAGCCAGCGGCTGACCAGCCCCAGGCCGGCTTCGGCCACGGCCACGACGGCGATCAGCACGGCCAGCCGGATGACTTGGTCCGTGCCTGCCTGGGCCACGATGGCGTCAACCACCTGGCCAGCCAGGACAGGCGTGGCTACTGCCAGGAAGGCCATCACAACCGAAAGCGTCACGAAGGCGATCAGCTTTCCGCGGTGCGGGCGGGCAAAGCCCAGAACCCGTTTCAGGGTTTCCTTGGAGAAGGGCTTGGAGCCGCTCTTTGCGCGGGTGATGCTGTACAAGGTGTGCCAGGCGGCGCCATCCATGCTCATAGCTGCTGCCCCGTCGCGCCGGTCATCAATTCAGTTACCATTCCATCTTCCACATTCCACCGGACGTCGAGCTGAACGTTTTCGAGCAGCCTCCGGTCATGGGTTACCAACAACAAAGCGCCCTCATAACTTCCCAGGGCCTCCTCCAACTGTTCGATGGCCGGGAGGTCAAGGTGGTTGGTGGGCTCGTCCAGTACCAGCAGGTTGACGCCGCGGGCCTGCAGCAGGGCCAGTGCGGCCCTCGTCCGTTCCCCGGGTGAGAGGGAATTCACGGGGCGGGCCGTATGGTCCGCCTTCAGCCCGAATTTGGCCAGCAGTGTGCGGACCTCCGCCGCCGTCAGGTTCGTGAGGACGGCCTCGACGGCGTCTGCCAGGGTGAGGTGGCCAGCCAAAAGTCCGCGGGCCTGGTCAATTTCTCCGATGGCCACCGAGGCACCCATGGCTGCGTTGCCGGAGTCGGGTGCCTGGACGCCCAGGAGCAGCCGCAGCAACGTCGACTTGCCCGCTCCATTGGGTCCGGTGATGCCGATCCGCTCCCCTGCGTTGAGCTGGAGGTTGACCGGGCCCAGCGTGAAGTCGCCC
Organism: Pseudarthrobacter sp. CCNWLW207; assembly: GCF_037203945.1. Classification (NCBI taxonomy): domain Bacteria; kingdom Bacillati; phylum Actinomycetota; class Actinomycetes; order Micrococcales; family Micrococcaceae; genus Pseudarthrobacter; species Pseudarthrobacter sp. CCNWLW207. The sequence continues at coordinate 615,203 of NZ_JBBCBS010000001.1, forward strand.
TGCGTGACCACTGCGTCCCGCAGCGTTGCCACCACAGCGCTGGAGCGGGGCGCCTGGCCGATGGTGAATTGCAACTGCCATTCCTTCCGCGGTTCCTCCACCACGTCCAGCCGGGCGATGCGGGACTCCATCTGCCGGACCTTCTGGGCCTGCTTCTCGGAGGACTCGGTGCTCGCGGCCCGGCGGATCTTGTCGTTGTCGGGGCTTTTCTTCATGGCGTTCCGCACACCCTGGGAACTCCACTCACGCTGTGTCCGGGCGCGCGAGACGAGATCCGCCTTCGTGGAGGCGAATTCCTCGAAGCGTTCCCGTGCGTGGCGGCGGGCCACGGCCCGTTCCTCCAGGAAGGCCTCGTAACCGCCGTCGTAGACCGCCACCGAGTTCTGGGCCAGATCCAGTTCCACAATGGTGGTGACGCAGCGGGCCAGGAATTCGCGGTCGTGGGACACCAGCACCACACCGCCCCGCAGTCCTTGCACAAAAGCCTCGAGTTTCGCCAGGCCCGCGAGGTCAAGGTCGTTGGTGGGCTCGTCCAACAGCACAATGTCGAAGCGGCTGAGCAGCAGGGCGGCAAGGGCAACACGGGCGGCCTGGCCGCCGGAGAGGCCTGTCATGGGAGCGTCAGTGCCGGTCTCCAGCCCAAGGTCTGCAAGCACTGGGGGGATGCGCTCGTCCAGATCGGCTGCCCCGGAGGCCATCCAGCGGTCAAAGGCCAGGGAGTAGGCGTCGTCGGCCCCGACGGCACCGGAACCCAGGGCCTCGGCGGTGGATTCCATCTCCGCCGTCGCCTGGGCGCACCCGGTCCGGCGTGCGATGTAGGCTGCAACCGTTTCGCCCGCCAGGCGTTCGTGCTCCTGCGGCAGCCATCCCACGAAGGCATCGGCAGGGGCCAGGCTGACGGATCCGCCCTGCGGCTGGTCAACTCCAGCCAGCAGCCGCAGCAGGGTGGACTTACCGGCGCCGTTGGCTCCCACTACCCCCACAACGTCACCAGGGGATACGGTCAGGGAAAGCTTGGAGAAGAGCGTCCGGTGGTCGTGGCCGCCGGAAAGGTCTTTGGCAACCAGGGTTGCAGTCATGGGGTCGATCCTCTCGATGCTGCCGGACGGCGGGACCCCGCTGGGGCGCTGGCGCGGAATGACGCCCGGGACTCCGCCAGAAAACCGCGGGAAACCGCGGGAAATCCGGGTGCTACCGCCCTGCTCGTGACGGGGGCATAAAAGAACCCGCTGGTCCGGACTTGGGGGGTGTACGGACCAACGGGCTCGACCATCGAGCATAGTCGAATCGACACTCCGCGTAAAATCGCCAAGGGTTCTGCAGGCTAAAATTGAGGCATCCGTCCGTTCTGAAGAGAGCACTTCATGCCCCTCCCCGCCAAGGCGTTCCAGCGCTGGCTGCAAGGCATTGCGCCCAACGCCAGCACGGCCGATGTCTGCCGGATCTCCGGGATCAAACGGACCACTTTGGCCCAGCAGTTGGTCCGCGGCAAGGTCGCCGAGGCCACCGTGGTGAGCATCAGCCGCGCCTATGGCGTCAATCCGGTCTCGGCCCTCGCCGGCTTCGATGCCTACCGCGACCTGGCTGCGACAGTCCCACCCACGAGGTGTGAACTGGTCAGCCAGATCTCCACGCCTGACCTCCTGCGCGCAGTGCTGGCCCGCTCGGCGGTGGATCCAGCCGGCCAGACCTCGGCCGAGCCGCCCCCGCTGAGCCCGGCACCGCATGCCACCTCCGTCAAGAACTGGGTTGAGGCAATCGACGACGGCGAGCTGAGGCACCGCGTCTCGGCCGCCACCGGCGTCGCACCCCAAAACTACTCGGCCCAACTGAGCGCGAACCGGCTCTCCCCCGAGCTGGCCATCGCAACTTCCGTCGCCGCAAGCGTGGGCGCGGCAGGCGGGCTGGTGGCCACGGGCCTGATCACCGAGGCAGAAGCTGGCTGGTCGGCGGACGCCCGCCAGGCCGCCTTGGACAGCCTGCCCGACGGCGAACTGACCACGTTGGCCGGCGACCGGCTGCAGGCCTTGGGCAAAACCTTGAAGCGCCAGGAACACGACCAACAACAAACCGACAAGATCTGGGAGAACCTCGGATGATCGAGATCCTTCAGTGGTCCACCCTGGCCATCTGCGCCCTGGTTGCCATCGCCAGAGTTCCAAGCATGCTGAGAGGTGAAAACCGGACGCTGTTCTGGATCTTTGCGCTCATGACCCTGGCCATCATCCTCAGCATCGAGGCGCCCTACGTGGCCATAGACCAGGCGCTGGGCGGATTCAATGTGGCAAACCTCATCCTGCGCTTTGTCATCTTCGCCGCCATCCTCTGCGTGGGCATCCGTGTCACCCGGGGTTTCGGCGCCACCGATGGCTACCGGCTGTTGACCGGCCCTGTCGGAATGATGGCGCTGGCCCTGGTGTCGCTGGCCGTTATTGGTTCGTTCATCATGATCGACTCACAGGGTTCGTCCGCGGGGTTGGCCGGAATCTCGCGCAAGGGCGGTCCGGATGCCGTGCTGGTGGAATACTACGGTGCGGCTGGCAGGGCGTACCCCACGTACGTGTCCCTGGTGCTGTTGCCTGCAATGGTGCGGGCAGTCCGCGGTTCGCTGCCGCTACCCATCCGCACCGCGGCCTTCCTGCTGGCCGTCGGAGCAGTGGCCATCGCCTTAACGCTGTTCTTCCCTCTTATGCCGTCCGGCTGGGGGCCGGCCAAATTCATGATCAACTACACGGCAGTGCTGTGCTTCGTTGTGGGACTGGCGATCATCTGGGCGGCCAAGGTCGGTTATGGTCGCAACGCGGCAAAACAGAGGACTTTTACTGAAAAGTAACCTCGACAAATTCACAAAATCATTAGAATATGAAACAATCATGAATGTGTGAAGGCGAGGCGCAGGGCGTTTACGAACGGGGATAAATTCTTAGACGTTGCGCCTCGGATGTCTTCACGCGCATTGGGGGGATGAGTGGTGGCGGCCGTTGGGGACCGCCCCCACTCAGCCTATTTAAGGCGCGGCGTGGCTCACGGCCTGCCCTCCGGTCCCGGCAGCCCGCCCCAGTTCACGCTGCACCAGTGGAAGTACCTCGGTACCCAGCAATTCGATCGCTTCGAGCACGGTTGCCTGCGGGACTGAGGACAGGTCCAGTTGGAAGATCTGCCGGTCGTGCTGCAGATGGCCGTGCATCCTGACGATTTTTTCGGCCACCTGCTCCGGGTTACCTACGAACAATGCGCCGCCGGGCGCCGTCTCCATGTTGTAGGTGACTCCGCTGGGGGTGGGAAATCCCCGTTCTGCCGAGATCCGGCGCATGGTGTCCATCCAGTACGGCCGGAAGGCCTCCTTGGCCCTGCCTGTTGCAGCTGGTGTGTCCCGCAGCACCAGCCCGGGGGCACCGACGCCCACCTTGAGTCCGGCGGCTCCATGTCCATGCTCGACGGCGGTCTGCCGGTAGAGCGCCGCATGGCGCTCGAAGTTCCGTACCGATCCACCCAACAAGGCGTACATCACGTTCTTGCCCAGGGCTGCGGCACGCACTGTCGACTGAGGTGTTCCACCAGTGGCGATCCAGATGTCCAGCTCACGGCGGCCGTCCTCCGCCGGGAAGGGGCGCGGCAGGATCTGCGCCTCATGCAGGCCGGAACGGAACTTGCCGCTCCAGGTAATCCGCTCCTGCGCATTGAGCCGGAGCAGCAACTCCAACTTCTCCTCGTAGAGGGCGTCATAGTCCTCCAGGCGCGCCCCGAACAGTGGATACGACTCGATGAAGCTGCCGCGGCCCGCCGTAAGTTCCGCACGGCCCTGGCTGATCAGGTCGATCGTGGCGAACTGCTGAAAAACCCGCACCGGGTCCTCGGTACTGAGGACCGTGACTGCGCTTCCCACTTTGATTTGCCGGGTCTGCGCCGCAACGGCCGCCAGCACCGTGGACGGCGACGTGACGGAGTAGTCGGCGCGGTGGTGCTCCCCGACCCCAAAGTAGTGAAGTCCTACCTCGTCGGCGAGGCGGGCCCTCTCCAGGAGATCCTGGGTGTTCTGTTCAGGAGAGACCACAGTGCCGCGTACGGGATCGCGGTGGATATCGCCGAAGGTGAAGATTCCTAGTTCCATGCCTTATCCAAGCAATAGATGCATTTGCATATTCCCGCAGGCGGAATCAGGGGGACGGATCCTCAGCCAGGAGCGGGCGTAAAGCCGGCTGGTGGCGTCAACGGACGAACCTCAACGTGACCAGTTGGAAGGGGCGCAGGGCCAGCGTGACGCCGCCCTCCCCGGCCGGTGCCACGCCTGGCGCTTCGACGGGCCGTTCCAGCAGGTCAGTGGCATACGCCTTGGCGACCGGGAAATTCGCCGTAAGTAGCCCGGCCGAACGCTGGCCCAGGGACTCGTAAAGCCGGACGATGACATCCCCCGAGCCGTCCTCGGCCAGCTTCACGGCCTCGATAACCAGCGCGGCGTTGCCCACGGTGAACAGCGGTTCCGCCGGTTTGGCGCCGCGCACCATCCGCGGTGCCAGGTTAGTTCGATACCCTTCCTCCACGGCCTCGGCGATACCGGCACCCGGGCGGATGGTGACCGTCAGTTCGTGACGTCCGCGGTCAGCAGCGGGATCGGGAAACTTGGGGGCCCGCAGGAGTGATAGCCGGACGGTAGTGGTGGTCCCGCCGTCGTCCTCCCTGATGTTCCTGGTGACGTCATGCCCATAGGTGGACGAGTTGGACACCGCCACGCCGTAGCCCGGCTCAGCCACATGGATCCATCGGTGGGCGCAGATCTCGAACTTGGCAGCTTCCCACGAGGTATTCACGTGCGTGGGCCGGAAGACGTGGCCGAACTGCGTTTCGGAGGCCGAGCGGTCCGCCCGAATATCCAGTGCGAATCCGAGCTTGAGGAGCTTCTCGCTCTCCTGCCAATCGACGGCTGTAGTGATTTCCAGTGAATCGCTGCCTGGTGCCAGAACAATCCGCTGGGTGACCGGCGAGGACCCGGCGACACGCTCCACCACGACGACGGCGGACTGGCCGTGGGTCTCCACCCGAACAGCCTGGGCCTGGTCCAGCCGCGTGACGTTACGCCGGTAGAACGCGTCGATGTCCCACGCGTCCCACTCGTTGGGGGTGTCCCGGTGCAGTTCCAGCAAGTTGCCGCGCTGGCCGGGCGCTATGGCTTCCCGTCCGCTGGCATAATCCGAGAGGGACGCGATCAGGCCGTCAGCATCCAGGACTGCGCGGATGACGCCGTTGTCCAGCACGTACCCGCCGTCCTGCTCCGATACCGTCGCTGGTTGTCCGGCTGCCAGCCGCTCGGCGGCACCCAGCGCGGGGACGCCGTCACGGGCGTGGGGGGCGGCGTTGAGCAGGAAATCATGGGGGCCTTCGCCCAGCAAGGCGGCCGCTGCCTCCGCGATCAGGGCTTCGAGGCCGGCGCTGATGGCAGCATAGTTCCTTTCGGCATCCTGGTGGACCCAGGCGATGGAGCTGCCGGGCAGGATGTCGTGGAACTGCTGGAGCAGCACCAGGCGCCAGAGCCGCTTGAGTTCCGCTGCCGGGTAGGTGAATGACCCGCCCGTGCGGACGGTTGCGGTAGCGCACCAGAGTTCGGCCTCGCGAAGCAGGTGCTCGCTGCGGCGGTTGCCGCGCTTGGTCTGGGCCTGACTGGTGTACGTGCCGCGGTGGAGTTCAAGGTACATTTCTCCCACCCACACGGGAAGGGCGCTGTACTCCTCCTCGGCCTTGGCAAAGAAGCTTTCGGCGGAGCCCACCCGGACCTTGGGCGATCCTTCAAGGTCAGCGGTGCGGTGGGCGGCGGCCAGCATCTCGCGCGTAGGTCCGCCGCCGCCGTCGCCATAGCCGAACGGAACAAGGGAAGTGGTGCCGCGCCCGTGGTCGCGGTAGTTGCGTTCGGCATGCGCCAAATCCCGTGCGCTGAGCTCGGAGTTGTAGGTGTCCACTGGCGGGAAGTGCGTAAAGAGCCGCGTCCCGTCGATCCCTTCCCAGTTGAACGTGTGGTGCGGCATCCGGTTGATCTGGTTCCAGGAGATCTTTTGCGTGAGGAACCAACGGCTGCCTGCCGACTTGACGATCTGCGGCAGCGCGGCTGAGTAGCCGAAGGAATCGGGCAGCCAGGCCTCACGGCATTCAATTCCGAACTCGTTGAGGAAGAAGCTCTTGCCTTCGACGAACTGCCGGGCCATGGCTTCGCCGCCGGGCATATTGGTATCCGATTCCACCCACATTCCGCCCACCGGCACGAACTGGCCGGCCTTGACCTTCTCCCGGATGCGGCCAAACAGCTCCGGGTAAAACTCTTTCATCCAGGCAAGCTGCTGGGCTGAGGAGCAGGAGAACACAAAGTCCGGGTCCTCGTCCATCAGCGCCACGACGTTGGAAAATGTCCGGGCACATTTGCGGATGGTTTCCCGCACGGGCCAGAGCCAGGCGGAGTCGATGTGGGCGTGTCCGGTGGCCACCAGCTGGTGCGCCGAGGCATAGGCCGGCCTGGAAAGCACCTCTACGAGCACCTGGCGCCCGGCTGCGGCCGTTCCGGCAATGTTGTCCGGGTCCATGGCATCCATCATCCGCTCGAGCGCACGGAGGATTTCGTGGCGCCTCGGCTGCTCCATGGGCAGCTCATGCATCAGCCCTGAAAGGGTCCAGATGTCCTGCTGGAGCTCCCACACCGTCTGGTTGAGTTCCGCGATGGCGATGTGGCCAAGGCGGTACTGCGGCGCAGTGCCTGCTGTCGCCTTGTCTCCGTAAGGAGTGGCCGCGAAGGTCCAGCCCTGCGCGACGTCGGGGTTGGCCGCAGCCTCAACGTAGAAGTCCACGGCCATGCCGCTGCCAAGAAGTTTGAGCGGGATGTACTGGTTCCGCGGCGAGATGGCCTTGATGATGGTGCCATCCGGGCGCCAAGCGATCCCCTCACACTGGAAGCCTGGCGCCTCGGTGGTGAAACCAAGGTCCACCACGATTTCCACTGTGGTGTCAGGATCGGTTCCCCAGGATTGCGGGACGTCGCCCTGCAGCCTCAGCCACTTCGTCCCCCAAGGTTTGCCCCACGCGGCACCCGGCTCCTGGGGCACGAAGTCGTGCCGCAGCGCCTCCATCACGGTCACGGGCTCGTCCGGCACGTCCCAGGTGCTGAGGTTCAGTGGGACGGTGCGTGTGTAGACAGCGGGGATGATCCGTTCGCGCACGAAACGGTCCAGGCGGACTTCCGTGATCCGGCGGTCGTCATGCAATGTAAGCCCTCTTTAACGCTTGAAACTGGATCAAAGTGTCCATTCGATGGATAAAATCTACTGCGTCGTAGCTTAATAACCAAGCCTCCGCGGGTCCCGCTGCGTGCCAGTTGCTTATCCTCGAAGTTCCGCCGGATCCTCGGCCGGAACAGGGACGGTGATCCTGTGCTGCCCGGCGTAAACGTTCAGGCTTGTCCCCCGGCTGAACCCCGCCAACGTCATTCCGGACGCCTCGGCGAGTTCTACCGCCAGGCTGGAGGGGGCGCTCACGGCAGCCAGCACCGGGATGCCAGCCAGGGCCGCCTTCTGGACGAGCTCGAAGGACGCCCGCCCGGAGACCTGGAGCACCAGTCCGGACAGCGGAAGCATCCGTTCCCGCAACGCCCAGCCCACCACCTTATCCACGGCGTTGTGCCGGCCAACATCCTCGCGCAGGCACAAAAGCTGCACCCCGCCGTCGTCCTCTACCCTGAACAGCCCGGCGGCGTGCACTCCCCCGGTGACGTCGAACACCGCCTGCGCCTCGCGGAGACGGTCCGGCAGCGACGCGAGGACTTCCGCGGGCACCGAGACCGGGTCCGCGGCAGGGCTGTAGTGCGATGACTTCCGCACGGCTTCGATCGAATCGGTGCCGCAGATGCCGCACGAACTGGACGTATAGACGTTACGGCCGATCGTCGGGACGTCCACGTCCGGACGCAGCTGTGCCTCCACGACATTGAACGTCTGCACGCCGTTTTCGTCCTCCCCGGCACAGAACCGCAACGACACCAGCTGCTCAGGAGTCCAGATGATCCCCTCGGACACCAGGAACCCGGCAACGAGGTCAAAGTCGTCGCCTGGAGTGCGCATCGTGACCGAGAAGGACAGGGAGCCCAACCGGATCTCCAAGGGTTCCTCGACGGCCAGGGTGTCTTCCCTGTGCCGTATGGGGAACTCGAGGGCCTGGGGGGACCCGTCCAGCACGTACCGGTGGACCTTGCGGCGCTGCGTCACACGGCCCATAGCTGTGCCCCGTCCTGCCGGCGGAGGCCCTGCAGTATGTCCCGTTGCTGCCGTCGATGGCCAGGGTGCCTGTTCATGACTCCATCATTGCAAGGGCAAGGGCACTAAGCCAGCGGCGCCACGGTCAGCCCAGCAGCGCGCTCCAGTCCACCGGGCCTGCCGGTGCCGCGGGCTTGGAGCCGACCTTCCGGGCAGCCCGTGCAGGCGTCTTGGCCTTGGTTCCGGGTTTTTCTCCGGTGGCGAGCGGCGGCCCCCACGGCAGCGCGAACGCCGGGACTGCTTCACCGAGCTGCACCCCGTGGGGCGGCACCACCATAACACCGTGGGCGGACGCCAACCCCCGCATCATGCCGGGGCCGGTGTGCTGGGCCGGCGACGCCATGCCGTACAGCAGCCGGAACGGCATCAGCCGGGTACGGCCGGGATCAGGCTCGATGGTGGTTCCGGAGGGGACTTCCTGTATTTCCGGCATGGACCCGTGACCAAGTGCCGCGAGCAACGGCGCGCCTACGGTGGACAATGCCATCATGGCGGCCAGGGGGTTTCCGGGCAGCCCGAGGACAAACCGTCCGTCGGGCAGCTCCGCGAGGACAGCGGGATGGCCGGGCCGCATGGCGATCCCGTCGATGACTAGCCGTCCACCCAGCTCGGCGACGGCCTGGCGCAGGTGGTCGGTTCCCGATCTGCCGGTACCGCCGGTGGTGATGACGACGTCGGCAGGCACGACGGCGGGAACCTCACCGCCGGGCTCGGCGACGTCTTCCAAGGCAGTGAGCCAGTCTTCGTAGGAGTCGCCGATCTTTTCCTGCCCGGCGGGAATGCCCCCCAGCATTTCCACGACTGCAGCCAGCTGGGGGCCAAATGTGTCACGGACCTGCCCGGGCGCCGGCAGTCCATGGGTCACCACTTCGGAGCCGGTCAGCAGGAGTTTGACCACCGGCTTGCCTTGCACCAGGAGGTCGTCATGGCCGGAAAGGGCCGCCACGGCAAGGTGGGCGGGATTGAGGGTAACTCCTGCCTTGACAAGCACGTCACCCACGGCCGCTTCCTCCCCGGCTTTCCTGATGTGCTGGCCGTTCTTCGGTTCGCCGGGGCGGGCGCCGCCGCCAACCATCAGGACCGGGAGGCCGTCGTCGTCAGTGCCCAGCACTGCGCTTTCGCTGCGGAGCACGGCCTTGGCACCGGCCGGGATCAGGCCACCTGTGACAATGGGGCTGGCCTGGTGCGGCGCCAGCCGCTGCCCGGCCTCGGCCAGGATCCAGGGGCCGCTGCCGTTGACCGCCCAGCCATCCATGGCGGACGAGGCGTAGTGCGGCATCTCCTGGAGGGCTGTGATGTCCTCGGCAAGCGTCCGGCCAAGGGCCTGCTGCAACGGAACACGTCCCGGGGGTATCGGCACGGCGCAATCGAACGCAGCCTGTCGGGCCTCTTCCCAGGTGTGGGCCAGATGCCTGGTTTTTTCGTCGTGAGTGTCCTGCCTGGGTGCGTCGTCGTTGTCGCCGGGGGCAGCCGTCATTCGCGCGGAGTCCCGGCGGATTCAGAATCGTAGTCCACGGCCAGGGACCGTGCCACGTCCATGGCAGCGGACATTGACGCGGTGTCCGGCGCCTTCCCCGAGCCTGAGGCCAGGCCGGCGGCGAAGCCTGCGATAAAGGTGGTCAGGGGCGCTGCGGGCCGCACTACCGAATGTGCAGCCACTCCGGCGAGCGAGAGGATGGCATTGACGTCTATCTGGACGTCTTCGAGTTCGTAGGCCTGAAGGAGCGCCCTGCACCATTCTTCCAGCGTCTCATCCTGGCTCTTCACTGTATGCCTCCCATTCAACTGCGGCCATGCAGGTCCGGTACCTCATCGTGGTTCCCGGCCGGCCACTCCAAGCGCGGCGGCATCATCCCAGGTGTCTACGTCATCCGTAGAGCCCGCCGGGACGGTGACAAGCTGCACGTCCAGCCTAGCAAGGAGAGCGGATACTGAACCGTTCATTAAGGCCCCGCGGGAGTCAAGGTCCTGTACTGAACGGTGGAGTGCGGGAGTGCTGTAAAAGCCCACCAGGGGTTGGCGGTGGCCATCCGGCGAGATGGCCATGGCGCCGTCGCCAGGACCAAGCGACCGCCGAAGGGCATCAATGGCCTGGCCCACCCTGGGCATGTCGCAGGCCAGCAAGAGCGTGAAGGGAGGACGCGGCCCCGCGGTTCCATCGAGCGCGGCCAAGCCTGCTGCAATGGCCGACGCCGGACCGGCAAACGGCGGTTCTTCCCGGCACCTGAGGACCCCCTCGGGCAGGGGGCCCGGGTCCGGGCCGACCACCACGACCCTCCGGGCACCCCCGGCTGCTGCGAGGGACCGCTGCAGGAGGGTGGCGCCGTCGTAAATCAATGACTGCTTGGGGACGCCACCCAGACGGGACGAACGGCCGCCCGCAAGGATTACCGCGTCAAATTCGTATGCATCAGGAGCCACCACTCCAGCCTAGCGGGGCGGGTGTTGTCCGTGCTTTCAGCCGGGTCAGGCAGCCCGTTCAGGCAACAGGAACGGATCCCACGCCGGTGTGGGTTTCTCCAGCTCCTTGATTTGCCAGATGGTCCCATGCGGTGGTTCCGGGGTGAACCGGAGCTTCCACCCCATCTCCCCCGGCGTGTGGTCGCCTTTGACGTTGTTGCAGCGCAGGCAGGCGGCCACGAGGTTTTCCCAGGAATCTGCACCGCCGCGGGACTTGGGCTGGACGTGGTCAATGGTGTGGGCTGCTTTTCCGCAGTAGGCGCACCGGTGTCCGTCCCGGCGCAGCACGCCACGGCGGCTCACGGCGGTGGTCTGGTTGTACCGGGGGCGGATGTAGCGGTTCAGGAGGATCACGGACGGGCGGCCCAGAATCTCCTGTGGCCCCACTACAGGGTCCTCGCCTTCGGCTACAACGCTTGCCTTCCCCGTGAGCACAAGGACCAGCGCCCGGCGGAAGGTGATTACCGCCAGCGGTTCATATCCAGCATTCAGAACGAGAGTGCGCATGCACGTACCTCTTCACGGCCGCACCCGTCAGGGGCGCGAGGGCCGGCTGCCCTCGGCATGTCCGGGCTATGGATCGACACCACAAGAGTAAACAAAGAAACCCGGGATCAACTAATCCATGGTTTCGGGGTGCGCCCGTGTCGATCGCCTCTTACCGGGTCTGGGCCCGGCTGCGCCGTTAAAGCGCAAGGACCCCCGCCGTAGGGCGGGGGTCCTTGCCAAGCGTTGCTACGGAAATTAGCTGACGCGGATGAAAACCGGGCCGGAGCCAACGTTGGCGCTGAAAACAACGGTCTGGTTGCCGTTGTAGCCACCGTGTACGGCCTGGCCGTTGCCGGCGTAGACAGCTACGTGGGCAACGCCCGCACCGCCATCGGCGTAGTAGATCAGGTCGCCGGGCTGGGCCTCGGCGGCACTTACGGTCTGGCCCAGGGACAGGTAACCTGCAGGCCAGTCGTGGAAGTTGATGCCCACAGCGGCCAGGGAGTTGGTGACCAGCATGGTGCAGTCCTGGTTGACGCCCAGCTGGGCGTAGGCTGCCGACAGGATGGCCTGGCCCTTGCTGCTGGCGGCCACAGGTGCCTTCGGAGCTGCAGCCGCTACCTTGACGGTGGAAACAGCCTGAGCGGCGGGTGCGGGAGCCTCAACCTCAACCTCAGGCTCAGGTTCCGGCGCTTCAACCACGGGAGCCGGCGTGGTGGTCACCGCGGGCTTCTCGTAGGAAATGGCAATGGTGGAAGCGGCCGAAATGACCGCGGGAGCGGCAACCTCAACCTCAACGTTGGAAGCGGAAGCCGATTCGCGCTGAACGTTGGTGTCTGCAGCGTTGGCGGCGATACCACTGGTCAGGACCAGGCCGGAGGCAGCAGCGATAACCGCGGCCTGGCGACCCATGCCACCGGCGTTGTCGCCGAGGGCCTTGGCAATGACAGCCAGCGAGTTGGTCGTGGTGACCTCCGCGCGGTGCCGTGCAGCAATTGCACGTGTAGTCATTATTTCTCTCTTTCGTTTTCCTCAGGACCGCACAGGCAGGCCAAGGGCTTTGGGTGCGCCGGCATCTTGGGGGTACGCCGGCACACCCCGAACGGGGATTTAGCGAAAAGTGTTCTAGCGGGCGCGGTTCTTCTACTTCAGGGTGTAGAAGGATCCGCCGCCCGTGGAGGCCACGGAGTGCAGCAGCGTTCCCTGTGACGGGTTCAGGGCGCTGATCATCATGCCGTTGCCAACGTAGATGCCTACGTGTGCGCCGCCATTCTGCATAACAAGGTCACCGGGAGACGGTGTTGACGTGGGGGTCATTGCCGTCCACGCGTTTACACGGGGAATGCTGATGCCTGCCTGGGCGTACACCCACTGGGTGAACCCGGAGCAGTCCCAGCCGTTGGGTGAAGTGCCGCCCCAGACGTAGGGGTGGCCGATTCCGGTGTAGGCGATTGCGGCCAGGCCAGAGGCGGCCGCGGAAGATACCGCGTCCGTCAGCTTGCTGGCTGCGGGGGCCTTTGCGCCTGCTGCCCGTTCCGTGTCAGTGGACTGTGCACGGACCGTTTCGACCTTCGGGGCCGGCGTGGTCTTGACCACGGGGCGTTCGAAGGAGACGGTGGCGGTGGGGGCAGCGGTGACGGCAAGCGCCGTCTGCGAGCCGGACTCGGTGGAGGCGGAAACGCCAGCGGTGGTGTCCGCTGCGTTGGCCGGAAGCCCCATGCTCAGGATCAGACCTGATGCAGCTGCGATGACAGCAGCTTGGCGACCGACGGTCCCGGCATTTGCACTGACAGCCTTGGACACGGGGCCCAACGGGTTGGTGCGAACCGTTTGTGCGCGGTGACGCGCAGAATTATGGCGTGAAGACACGAAGGTAGCCTCTCCCAATGCCTACGAGGTGAGCTGTCGGATTCGGATGGGAGTTCACCCGGCCACGCCGCTTCCACAGGAAGCTTTGCGACTTAACCCCAAGGCCTTCGAACTTCAAAGACCAAAATTGGTTCCCCCGCCCCTGCCAGACGATGTCATGCGAACGGACCTTGAGCGGTGGCAGAGCTAGGCAATCCACTCAAGAACGTCAACTTCGGAAAAGTTGACGCAAGTTAGACGGTACAGCAGTTCAGAGCGAATGTCACATTCAGGTCACGGCATGTCACGCAAATGTGAGAGCTTTCCATCAGTTGGGCTAGAGCCAGCCGGTGGGGTCAACGACTTCGCCATTGACCTGGACCTCGAAATGGAGGTGGCAGCCTGTGGAGGCGCCGGTGGTGCCGCTGAGCGCCACTACCTCGCCTCGGCTGACCGTTTGGCCAACCTTGACGTTGAAGGAAGACAGGTGGTTGTACGTCGTTTCAAGGCCGTTGCCGTGGTCCACGACCACGCGGTTACCTCCGCCAAACTGGTGCCATCCCGCAAAGGTCACAGTGCCGCTGGCGGCCGCCAGGACAGACGTGCCGCACTGTGCCACGTAGTCCTGGCCGCGGTGGAAGTCACCGGAGCCGCCAGTGATAGGGCTCACGCGATAGCCGAATGGGGAGGCCGTAACCAGGCTCGCCAGCGGAGCACCGAGGCTGCCGGCGGAGGCGGCCCGGGTGATGGACCCCGCCGACTGGGCGCTCAAGAGTTGCTTGAGCTTGCCGTCCGGATCACCCATGGTGACTACGGATGAGCGGCTGAAGTCGATTTTTGCGGCTGCTTCGGCGGAGATTTCAGGCTGCGGAGCTGCGGAAACAGCCGATGTCTGCTGACCGGCGTCCGGCGTGGCCAGGACGGGACTGGTGGCAGGGACGGTGACTGTGAGCACCAGGCCGGTGGCCGCGAGGGCGATGCCGGCCTTTTGGCCCACCCCACTGGCCGCTGCGAAGTCAGTGATTTGCCGGAAGGGTCCCCGGCGGCGGCGCGCATCGCGCTGTGGATCCCGGGGCCTGTCCGCGGCCACAGCTGCAGCAACGCGGGGCGCTGCTGCGGGGCCCGCTGCGCGGCGGCGGCCCCTGGAATTCTGCATGGTCAAGAACGGTTCCTCTCTGGAAAGCCTGCGAAGTTAGCTGTCGGATTCGGGTCAGAGAGTTCATAGACCCGGTCCGCCGTAAGCAAGCTTCGGCGCAGAGATATCCCGTGAGGATCCTTCGCTGGAAGAGGCTTGCTGCTGACGGACTTCACCCCAAGGCAGCCTTGCGACTGCCGGTTGTGGTTCCCCCGCCTCTGCCAGTTGGTGACTCGTACTACTGATCTGCTGGCAGAGCTCGGCTCCAGATCAGGTAACGCTTTTGTATCGACGCTTGGCGTTAACTATAGGCGATTAAGCCGGACAGTAACAATTCCGTTATCTTTGCTTAAAGCCTATTCATTGGGGTAACCCGCCCGCCGGACCCGGGCGCTCCGCCAGCGGTCAGCGGACGGATACGAATACGTGCGCCGCCACTTCGGGGGGAAGCTCCAGTGCCCCTTCGATCCCGGGGACCCGGACCGAAATGTAGTCTCCCACGCGCTCCAGCGAAATCGGGGCGCCCGGCCGGATCCCGCCCTCGTCCAGCTGGGTCAGCAGCTCAGGATCCACTTGGATGGGTTCTGCCAGCCTGCTGACAACCACGGTGGATCCGGGGCCATAGCCCTTCATGGCTTCCAGGAGATTAATCACACCGTCCGTGAAGGGCGACGATGCCTGGCCTCCCAATGCCGCCAGGCCAGGGATGGGATTGCCATAGGGCGATTCAGTGGGGTGGTTCAGCATTTCGTAGATGCGCCGCTCGACGCGCTCACTCATCACGTGCTCCCAGCGGCACGCTTCGTCATGGACGTACGCCCAGTCCAGGCCGATCACATCCGCCAGGAGGCGCTCCGCGAGCCGGTGCTTGCGCATGACCTCGGTGGCCCGTTTACGCCCGGTTTCCGTCAGTTCCAGATGACGGTCTCCGGAGACCACCACCAGGCCGTCGCGTTCCATCCGGCCAATCGTTTGGGACACCGTGGGTCCGGAGTGCCGCAGCCGTTCGGCAATGCGGGCGCGAAGAGCAACGATGTTCTCTTCCTCAAGCTCCAAAATGGTCCGAAGATACATCTCCGTAGTATCGATCAGATCCGTCATCCAGCTCAGCTCCTCGAGCGCATTACCTTGCGTTGTCCCACCGTATCGCGTACCGACAGCGACGTAGTCCGTTGAAAAGCTTAGCCTATTTTGAATTTGTCCGGATAATTCCTACGGCCCCTCCGGCCTGTCTCAATGGCTGGACTATGACGTAGCCGGTTCCCGCCGAATCAGCGGTTCAGGCAGAATATAGGAGGTCCTCGTTGCGGTCACTGACGACTGCCGGCCACCCCACCGTCCCGGACATGTGTCACGTCCACGCCGAAATTGGAGCCCTTGTGAGCGAAAACAGCATCACTATTCCTGCCGACCTCCTGCCAAAGGACGGACGGTTCGGCGCAGGACCTTCCAAGGTCAGGCCGGAACAGATTGAAGCGCTCTCGGCGGCGTCCACGACCATTCTGGGCACCTCCCACCGCCAGGCTCCGGTCAAGAACCTTGTCGGTTCGGTCCGCGAAGGCCTGAGCCAGTTCTTCCGTGCCCCTGACGGGTACGAGGTAGTACTGGGCGTGGGCGGTTCCACAGCATTCTGGGATATTGCCAGCTTTGGCCTCGTTGAGAAGAAGGCCCAGCACCTGTCCTTCGGCGAATTCGGCTCCAAGTTTGCCTCAGCCACCAACAAGGCACCGTTCCTGGACGCCTCCTCGATCATCAAGTCCGAGCCCGGTACGCGGCCGGTTGCCCAGGCCGAGGCCGGCGTTGACGTCTACGCCTGGCCGCAGAACGAGACCTCCACCGGTGTTTCGGCGCCCGTGAAGCGCGTGTCCGGTGTGGATGAGGGCGCGCTCGTCCTGGTGGACGCCACGTCCGCCGCAGGTGGCCTGGACGTTGATGTTGCCGAGGCAGACGTGTACTACTTCGCACCGCAGAAGAACTTCGCGTCCGACGGCGGCCTGTGGCTGGGCCTCTTTTCCCCGGCAGCGCTGGAGCGTGCCGCCAGGATCAAGGCCAGCGACCGATGGATCCCCGACTTCCTGGACCTCCAGACTGCCATCGAGAACTCCCGCCTGAACCAGACCTACAACACGCCGTCGCTCTCCACCCTGGTGACCCTGGATGCCCAGGTGCAGTGGCTGAACAGCAACGGCGGCCTGGACTTCGCGTCGGCCCGTACAGCGGACTCTGCCGGCCGGATTTACAGCTGGGCTGAGGCTTCCGAGTTTGCCACGCCTTTCGTGGCCAAGGCAGAGGAGCGCTCAAACGTTATCGCGACGATCGACTTTGACGACTCCATTGACGCCACTGCAGTTGCCAAGGTGCTGCGGGCCAACGGCATTGTGGACACGGAGCCCTACCGCAAGCTGGGCCGCAACCAGCTCAGGATCGCCACTTTCGTGGCAATCGAACCGGCAGATGTCTCTGCGCTGCTGGCCTGCATCGACTTTGTGGTGGGCGAACTGCGCAAGTAGTCCCCCACCCACTCATCGATTGCTCCAGCAACGCCCTTTTGGGGGTCCTAAAGGGCGCCTACGGAGCAATCGATGGGTAAGGAGGCGTCAGGATGCCTGGGGCAATATTGGGCTCTTAACGCTCGACGGCGCCGTCCGGACTTTGGTCCCGGACGGCGCCGTCTGCGTTTAGTGTGAGTCGCGTGTCTGCTCGCCGGTTATTCGGCGTCACGCTCATCGGCGTCACGCTCGTCAGCGTCAGGCTCTTCGGCGTCAGGCTCATCAGAGTCAGGCTCTTCGGCGTCTTCAGCGTCCGCGTCCTCCGCGAGAGTCCCTTCGCCATCCAGCGCTTCCGGGCCAGGCACATTGGTGTCCGGACCTTCCTCGATGTCCGGTGCCCCAACCACCTCCAGGGCTTCGGCGTCCTGGGCGTCCTCCGGGCGCACGCGTTCTGCCCAAGGCACCCACTCGGGGGCAAGGATGGAGTCCTCTGATGGCAAAAGTCCAAGTTCACTGACCGTGACCACCTTGGACCGCGAGTTACGCGTCAGGACGGCAAACCACTGCCACCCCTGGTATCCGGGCAGGCGCGACTCAAAAAGGTGCGTCACCAGGCGGTCGCCCTCACTCTTGGCACCGAGGTGGGCGCCTATTGTCGAGGCCGCAGTGATGCCTTCAACGGCGGTCCGGGCTACGTCAACTGCGGCTGCGAGGAAGGCGTCCGGTTTTCCGATACGCCAGACGGGGACACCCGCACGGCGCTTGGTTTCGGTGGCGGCGGGGGCGGCCTTCGCCGCGGCTCCCGCTGACGGTTCGACGGCGGCGCCTGCCTGATCCGCTGCCGCGGGGTCCGGCTGTTCAGCTTCCGGGTTCATCAGCAGGCCTAAACGTCCAGCTCGTCGGCAACCTTACGCAGGGCTGCGGCGATGGCCTTGCCCTTGTTGCCTTCCGGGTACTTGCCGGCGGACAGGGTGCCGGAGAGGTTGTCCAGCACGCTGACGAGGTCCTGCACCAATGGTGCCAGGTCCTTGGCGCTGGGCCGCTTGGCTTTGGCGATGGACGGCGTCTTATCCAGGACGCGCAGGCCCAGGGCCTGGGCACCCTTGCGGCCGTCGGCGACGCCGAACTCCACCCGGGTTCCAGCCTTCAGCTCAGTAATGCCCTCAGGCAGCGATGATTTGGGCAGGAACACTTCCTGGCCGTCCTCGCCCGCGAGGAATCCGAAACCCTTTTCCTTGTCATACCACTTGACCTTGCCGGTAGGCACGTAATCAACCTTCTTCGTTCTGACGTCTTGAGACACGACCGGCAGTCACCGCATCCGCATTGATATGCGGGTTCAGGGTATGACTGCCCGGGCCGAGTTGGTCTGTTACTTCAAGGTTATCCTGCCGCACGCCCGAATCCTGCTTTCCCTCCTTCACACCATCGCCTGCCGAAGTACTGTTAGCGTTACGTCCATGACACCCTCGCGTTACCGGCGTCCCCTGATGATCTGTGCGGCAGCGGTCGCCTTGCTCTCACTGATGGCAGTGGGCGCGGTGATGGCGCTGGCCTTTGCCGGCTCGGCAGCCCCCGTGTGGGTCACCTCCACGGCCCTCTACGGCCTGCCGCTGGCCTTCCTGCTGATGCTATTCCTGATCCTGGACAGCGTGGCGGGACGGCGCCGGGCAGGAAAGTCCGGCGGACGGTAACGTTGGACTGATGTCCCTTATCCGCGCGTTGAGCAAAGAGCTGGAGGCACGCAGCGACGAGTCGTTGCGGGCACTGTTCGCCGCGCGGCCGGACCTTATCTCGCCTGCCGTTCCCGACTTTTCCGCCCTCGCGGCGCGTGCCAGCGCCAGGGTAAGTGTCCAGCGGGCGCTGGAACGCCTGAATAAACCGCAGATGCAGGTCCTGGAGACCCTCCATCTCTGCACCAATACGGACACGGCCCACAGCGCGTGCGCCGCCGGGCTGCGGAAGTTCATTCCCGGTGCTTCCGTGGCCGCCGTTGACCGGATCCTGGCCTCCCTTCAGGACCTCGCGCTCGTGCACCGGGCGGATCCCCCGCACGGAACAACCCCTACCGGACACCGTCAGCGCTTCTACCTCCCGGTGGGGTCCCTTCGGGATGTCGTGGGCATCTACCCGGCCGGGCTGGGCCGCAGCTACACGGAACTGGTCCGCCTGCAGCCGGCGTTCGCCCAGCGCGTGGTACAGCTGGTTGCCGAGTTGCACCGCAGCGGCGTGCCCGTCCAGGAGGCCACCACGCCTATGGAAGCAGCGCTTGCCCTGCAGCACTGGACGTCGTCGCCGGAGTCGCTGCAGCAGATCCTGGCGGATGCACCGGAACGTACCACGGCGTTACTGGCCCGATTCGGAAACTGGGCCATGGGTGCTGTCCCCCAAGCGCAACGTAAAGCATCCGTGACCAACGAAACCGCCGACGTCGGGCCCGTTGACTGGCTGCTGGCCCGCGGCCTGCTGGTCCCCTTGGACGCGGCCCACGTGGAACTGCCGCACAGCGTGGGCGTGTCCCTCCGGGGCGGTGCGATTATCAACGACTTCACCCTTTCGCCGCCCGTTCCTGAACTTGGCCACACGACAGCTGCACTCCGCCGGAACGCCGCGCTGGGTGCCATTGCGGAAACGCTTCGGCTGGTGGGCGAGCTTCTTTACGCAGTCAGGGAACAGCCACTGGCAACATTGCGCACCGGCGGCGTGGGGGTACGGGAGATGAGGCGGGTCGCGGAAACGCTGCGGGTTGAGCAGCATCGTGCGGGCTTGCTGGTGGAGCTCTGTGCCCTATCCGGCCTGATCCGCCTTGATGTGGATTCCTCTGCCTGGGTGCAGCCTCCGGAACTGGAATGGCTGCTCCTGCCGCGGCAGGAGCAATGGCTGTGGCTGGTGAATGCGTGGCTGGCAAGTGAACGCGTCCCGTCTCTGGTGGGCCAGCCCGTCAGTGGGCAGCCGAACGCACCGGCAGTTGCCCATCGCGGCGCAGCCGGCACCACCATCAACGCGCTCTCGGCCGAAGCGCAACGGCCTGATGCTCCCGTTGTCCGGAAAAGGATCCTGGAAATCCTGAACCAACTCACCAATGAGGCCACAGCTCCCGACGCCCACGCCCCCGTCCTGGACGCGGCGGCTGTGCTGCAGCGGGCTGAATGGGAACAGCCCCGGATGGCGCGGCGCTTCAGTTCGCTGATCCGCGGCGTGCTGGCGGAGGCCGACATGCTTGGCCTGACCGGTTCGGGGGCGCTCAGCCAGCTGGGAAGCGCGATCGCCGAGGACAAGCCCGATGAAGCGCTGGGGATCCTCGGTGAGCACCTTCCCGCTGCCCTGAACCACGTGCTGCTCCAGGCCGATCTCACGGCCGTTGCCCCGGGGTACCTCAGTCCCGAGCTCAGCGAAAAACTGCTTTTGATGGCCGACGCCGAAGGGCAGGGTCCGGCAACGATCTACCGGTTTTCTGCTGCGTCCGTGCGCCGCGCCTTGGAGGCAGGGCAGGATGCGGCGAGCCTGCTGGGCTTCCTGAGGGAGCACTCCGCCACCGCTGTGCCGCAACCCCTGGAATACCTGGTAGAGGACACGGCCTCGCGCCACGGACGGCTGCGAGTGGGGATGGCCGCGAGCTTTGTCCAGAGCGACGACGAGACCGCCGTGCTGGAGCTGGCCTCCGAATCAAAGGCCTCCGGCCTTGGCCTCGTGAGAATCGCGCCCACAGTGCTCATATCCAAGGCGCCCCCACGCGAAACGGCACAGGTCCTGCGCAGCATGGGGCTCTCGCCGTCAGTGGAGGAATCCGAACCGTCGGTGGTCCGGCTGCGCCGCACCACGCAGGCACCGGGGAGCACCCGTCCGGTATACACCGCCCCGCGGACCGCGCCGGCCGAAGCGGAGATGGATGCCCAGCTGTCTGTCCTGCGCCATCACAAAACCTCACCCTCCGGCATCCACGATGGCCAGGAAGCGGTGGGAGGACCGGGGGCCGGCGTCCCGCCGTCGTCCGTGTCCCCACCCCAGTCCGGGTCCGGGGAAACCGCAACCCAGCTTGGGCTGGAGACCCTGCAGCGGGCCATCCGGCTCAAGCAGACTGTGAGCATGAATGTCGTGGACGGTGGGGGGAATGCGAGTCTGGAGACGGTTGTTCCCTTATCGGTAAGTGGTGGACGGGTCAGGGTCTTCGATCCGGCGCGGGAGACCGAACGGGTGGTTTCCATCCACCGGATCATTGATATCGAGGCCGCAGGGGAACTGCGCCAGTAAAGGACGCCACCGCGTGAACGACGGACCGCTGATTGTCCAGAGCGATAAGACCATACTGCTTGAGGTGGACCATGAATTGGCCACCGAAGCCCGCCACGCCATTGCCCCGTTCGCCGAGCTCGAGCGCGCCCCGGAACACATGCACAGTTACCGGCTGACGCCGCTGGGCCTGTGGAACGCGCGGGCCGCGGGACTGGACGCGGAAAAGGTCCTGGACACGCTGCTGAAGTACTCACGCTTCCCGGTGCCGCATTCGCTGCTGATCGACGTCGAAGAGACCATGTCCCGGTACGGGCGGCTGAGGCTGGAAAAGGATCCGCAGCACGGCCTGGTCATGCGCACTGACGACTACCCCGTGCTGGAAGAGGTCATCCGGGCCAAGAAAATCCAGCCCCTGTTGGGGCCACGGATCGACGGCGAAACCATCGTGGTCCATTCCTCGCAGCGGGGCCAGCTCAAGCAGTTGCTGCTGAAAATCGGCTGGCCGGCGGAGGACCTCGCCGGCTATGTGGACGGCACGCCGCACCTGATCGCTTTGAATGAGGACGGCTGGAAGCTGCGCCCCTACCAACGGCTGGCCACGGAAAACTTTTGGGCCGGGGGCAGCGGGGTGGTGGTCCTTCCGTGCGGTGCGGGTAAGACTCTGGTGGGGGCAGCGGCCATGGCCGTCAGTTCCACAACCACCCTCATCCTGGTGACCAACACGGTGGCTGCCCGGCAGTGGAAGGACGAGTTGCTCAAACGCACTTCGCTGACCGAGGACGAAATAGGTGAGTACTCCGGGGCGGTCAAGGAAGTCCGGCCTGTCACCATCGCCACGTACCAGGTCCTCACCACCAAACGCGGCGGACTGTATCCGCATTTGGAGCTCGTGGACGGCAACGACTGGGGCCTGATCATCTACGACGAAGTGCACCTGCTTCCCGCCCCGATCTTCCGCATGACGGCAGACCTGCAGGCACGACGCCGGCTGGGCCTCACCGCTACCCTCGTCAGGGAGGACGGGCGCGAAGGCGAAGTCTTCAGCCTGATCGGGCCCAAGCGGTACGACGCGCCTTGGAAGGACATCGAATCGCAGGGGTACATCGCCCCGGCCGACTGTGTCGAAGTCCGGGTGGACCTCCCCCGCGACGAGCGCGTCGCCTACGCGATGGCAGAGGACGCCGACAAGTACCGGCTGTGCTCCACATCCGAGACCAAGACGCAGATCGTGGAACAGCTCGTAGCCAAGCATGTGGGCGAGCCGCTGCTGGTGATCGGGCAGTACATCGACCAGCTGGACGAGATCGGCGAGCGCCTCAACGCTCCGGTCATCAAGGGCGATACGTCCGTCAAGGAACGGCAGAAGCTCTTCGACGCGTTCCGAGCCGGTGACGTGCAGACACTGGTGGTGTCCAAAGTGGCCAACTTTTCCATCGACCTGCCCGAGGCTTCGGTAGCAATCCAGGTTTCCGGCTCCTTCGGATCCCGCCAGGAGGAAGCGCAGCGGCTGGGCCGCCTGTTGCGTCCCAAGAAAGACGGTCGGGCAGCCCGCTTCTACTCGCTGGTTGCAAGGGACACCCTGGACCAGGATTTCGCGGCCAAGCGCCAGCGGTTTTTGGCCGAGCAGGGCTACGCCTACCGGATCATGGATGCCAAGGATGTAGAGCAGGCCGGATAGGTCTTACGGGGTGCCTGTCGGCACCTAACCAGGGTCCCTGCATGCGATGGCAGGGGCCCTGTTTTGCCTTTCACGAAGAACACCCACCATCCATCCAGAAAACTCCCAGACTCTGGGAGCATCATGGGAGTATGAAGAAGAACGGCCCAGAGGCGAAGCTCCTTGTTGTTGATGACGAACCCAACATCCGCGAACTGCTGTCCACCTCCCTCCGGTTCGCAGGTTTCGAGGTCGTCTCCGCGGGCAACGGGCGCGATGCCCTGGCCGCCGCTGAACTCCACACCCCTGACCTGGCTGTCCTGGACGTGATGCTTCCGGACATGGATGGCTTCACGGTCACGCGCCGGCTCCGTGCCTCCGGGAAGCACTTTCCCGTCCTGTTCCTGACTGCCAAGGATGACACCGAGGACAAGGTCACCGGCCTCACTGTGGGCGGCGACGACTACGTCACCAAGCCATTCAGCCTGGACGAGGTGGTGGCGCGGATCCGCGCCGTCCTCCGCCGTACCCAGCCGCTGCTCGACGACGACGCCGTCATTCGCGTTGATGACCTGGAGCTCGACGACGACGCCCACGAAGTCCGGCGTGGCGGCACCGTCATCGAGCTCTCCCCCACAGAGTTCAAGCTCCTCCGCTACCTCATGTTGAACCCCAACCGGGTGCTCTCAAAGTCCCAGATCCTGGACCATGTCTGGGAGTACGACTTCAACGGGGACGCCTCCATCGTGGAGTCCTATATCTCCTATCTCCGCCGCAAGGTGGACATTGACCCGGAGGCGCCGGCCCTGATCCAGACCAAGCGCGGGGTGGGCTACGTGCTCCGGACGGCAGAGAAGCGCTGACCTTGCTGGAGCGGTGGAAATCGGCCTCCCTGAGGTCCCAGCTCGTCGCCATCATCATGGCGTTGCTGATCGTTGCGCTGACGGTGACCGGCGCGGGCACCCTGACGCTGCTCCATAGCTACCTCCAAGGCCAGGTGGATGACAAACTCAATGCCGCCGTCGAACTGGCCCACAGACAGCGGTCCTTCACACAATTGCAGGCACCCAATCCGGTACCCACCGACTACTCCCTGATTCTCTACACCCCGGGCGAGGATCCCTACCCGTTCGGCGGTGATGCCGTGAACCGCCCGGACATCAGCAACATCACCGCGGATCAAGCGCAGGATCTGGGAACCCGCCCCTACCAGGTCCGCGGCACCGACGGCCAGAATTGGCGGGTGGTGGCCGTGCCCGTCCTGAACAACGGACGCAGCGCTGTGGTTGTCATCGGCCTGCCGCTGCAGAGCGTGGACGACGTCCTCAAGCACGCCACGCTGGTGGTCACAGGCGTGGGACTGCTGACGCTCCTGCTCGCCTCGCTGATTGCCAGCTGGACCGTGTCGCGGTCCTTCCGTCCACTGGCCCGGGTGGAGAAGACCGCTGCCGCCATCGCCGCCGGCGACCTGTCCCGGCGCGTGGAAGTCGAAAATCCCGGTACGGAGGTGGGCAGGCTGGCCAGTTCGCTGAACGCCATGTTGGCGCACATCGAAACGGCGTTTGCCGCCAGGACAGCCTCCGAGGGCCGGATGCGCCGCTTTGCAGCCGATGCCTCGCACGAACTCCGCACACCGCTGGTGACCATCCGGGGCTTCTCGGAGCTGTACCGTCATGGCGCCCTAGCTACGGATGCCGACGTCGCCACCGCGATGGGCCGCATCGAAAGTGAAGCCAAGCGGATGGGTTCCATGGTGGAAGACCTCCTTCTCCTGGCCCGCCTGGACGAACAGCGGCCCCTTCAGCAGAAGCCGGTTGACCTCCAGCTGATCGCCCATGACGCCGTGGTGGACACCCAGGCCAGTGACCGTACGCGCACCATTTCACTGGTTGGGCTCGACGGCGGCAGTGCGGCGCCCGCCCCCGTCCTCGGGGACGAAGCAAAACTGCGCCAGGTGGTAGGCAACCTGGTCGGTAACGCCCTGCGCTACACGCCGGATGGCAGCCCGATCGAGCTGGCGGTGGGCGTCAGGACGTCCGACGGCGGCCAGCCGGCCTCCGTGATCGAGGTCAGGGACCATGGCCCCGGAATTTCCGACGACGACGCCTCCAGGGTGTTCGAGCGCTTCTACCGCGCGGATACGTCGCGGACCAGAGATACGGGCGGCAGCGGTCTGGGGTTGGCCATCGTCGCGGCAATCGTCGGCTCACATGGCGGCAGCGTCAGGGTCCAGGCCACGGACGGCGGCGGCGCCACGCTGGTGGTCAGCCTTCCCACACGGGACGAGGACGAAGGACAGGACCCGCAAGGCGAACCCGGCCAGGGACGGATTCGCGAAGTCCAGGACACCGGTGGGCAGGATCATGGCGACGGCGGAAGCGCCAACGACGGCCGCGTTATCCACATATAGCAACTGCCCGTGGCCCTGGCTGCGTCCGGCTCCATAGGCTCATGGCAGTGGTCCGGAGCCGCCGGACCGGACAGCCTGACTGTCCACCACCTGAAAGGCAGCAGCCATGAGCATCATTTCCGTTGACACCGAACTCCTCCAGCTCAAGTCCGCCAACGTCAGAGCGACAGTGGACCGGATCAGCGCCGACGTCCAGGCCATGAAGCGCGGCCTGGACGAGCTACAGTCCACCTGGCGGGGCTCGGCCGCCACCAACTTCCAGGCGCTGGTATCGGAGTGGACCCTGACCCAGGGCAAGGTGGAGGCCTCGCTTGCGTCAATCAACCTTGCACTGGCCTCGGCCGCGGCCACCTATGCCCAGGCCGAGCAGGGCAACACCCAGCGTTTTAGCTGAGAACGGCGGCCGGATGTGGAGGCAACGCGCGGTGCCCGTAGAGGCCCCGCCGCCACGGCGATGCCTGCTTTCAGGCTTCGGGCGTTCCCTGATGAAAGCGGAGCCGCCAGCGGCCGTTGTCGAGGACCCACAAGGAGCTGCGGAGCGTTGTCCCTGAACGCGCGTAGCTGCGGTAGGTCAGCAGGACCGCGCCGGTTCCGATGCGGTCCGCGCCCAGTATTTCCAGCTCCGTCCGCTCACCGGGATCTTCCTCCAGCGCGAGCATCATCGCCTCGCGGGTCCACGCCCTCCCCGAGCTTCCAATCTCCATGAAGTCGGGATGCAGCAGGACACCCGTGCGGCCGATGTCGCCCCGAACGTCGGGGCCCAGCAGCTCCCGTTCGAGGGCCTCAACGATTTCCTCCGGCGACTTCCCTGGGGCGCCAGGGGTGGCCAACGGATCTTCCTCCAGCTCGCTGAACAGATCTGGCTCGCTCAGCAGCTCCTGGTGATTGGACAGGGCAGCATTATTGGAACCAACAGATCCGCCCATACCCGCCGCCGCACCGGCCGCGGCAGGAGCCTTGGCGCCCACGTGGCCCGGCGCGCCGGCGAATCCCGGACCGGAGCGGGCCGCAACGCCCTGCTGGTATGCGGTGGCCGCGGCCCTGGCCCGTTCGTCAGCGGCCTCATTGAGGTCGTGGCCCGCATGCCCCTTGACCCATTCAAACGTGTACTTCCGCCCGGCAAGTTCCCGGTCCAACTCCTTGAACAATTCAACGTTCAGGACTGGCTTTCCGTCCGCTTTCCGCCACCCCTTGCGCTTCCATCCAGGCATCCATTTGGTAATCGAGTTGATCACGTACTGGCTGTCGCACAAAACTCTCAGGTCTTCGTGGGGAACGTGGGCTGTGGCACGGAACAGGTCCAGCACGGCCATCAGCTCGCCCTGGTTATTGGTGCCGTGAGGCCACCCTCCGGCCCGCCAGCAGTCGTCGTTCACGTACCATGCCCAGCCAGCCGGACCTGGATTTCCTAGAGCCGAACCGTCGGCCGCTGCAGTAATCGTCACGGAACCATCCTGCCAGACGACGCCGACATGGAATTCGGCGACTGCAGGGAAACCGCTTACCGACAACCCTTGACGCTGAAGTCGATGCGGGGCAGAATCGGAAACCTGAGTGAGAAAACGCTTTCTCATTCGACGCTCTCCCACCGGCATCGACGCGGCAAGGGAACACAGGCGGGGTGGACCCCACCCTTCGAGGAAGGCACATCAATGAAGATTCAGGCCATCAGCCGCAGGAGATTCCAGCTCGGCGCAGTCGCCGTCGCGGTGTCGCTGCTCGCCACCGGCTGCGGCGCACCCGCAGGATCCAGCAGCAATGACCACGTCACCCTGCGTTTCGCCTGGTGGGGCAACGAGTACCTCAACGCCCAGACCGAAAAGGTCATCGACGCGTTCGAGGCTGAGCATCCCAACATCCGGATCGAATCCGAGCCCGGCGAATGGGCCAGCTATTGGGACAAACTGGCCACTAAGACCGCCGCCAACGATGCACCGGATGTCATCCAGATGGACCAAAAGTACATTGCCGAGTACGGCGGCCGCGGAGCACTGCTGGACCTGTCCAAGCAAAGCGGGGTCGACACCTCCAAGCTGGACAAGGAATCATTGGCCTCCGGCCAATACGACGACGCACAGTATGGCCTGAGCACCGGGAAGAATGCGTACGTCATCATGGCCAACACCAAGGTCTTCGAAGCAGCCAACGTCCCTTTACCCGACGACACCACGTGGACATGGAGTGACTTCATGGACACTGCCGCGAAGCTCAGCGCGGCAGGTAACGGGAAGAGCTACGGTGCGGCCTATGGCAGCAACGAAGCAGACCTCATCATCTGGCTTCGGCAGCACGGCGAGAACCTCTACTCCCAGGACGGAAAGCTGGACTTCGACACAGCCACCGCTGCTTCCTTCTGGGAACGGCTCAAGGAACAGCGTGACTCCCAGGCAAGCCCGCCCGCCACCGTGGCCACCGAGGACTCCGGCGCAGGCTTGGAGGAGAGCCTGTTCGGCACCAACCGGGTCGGCATGGCGTGGTGGTGGACCAACCAGCTCGGCTCGCTGGAAACCACTACAGGCAGCAGCATCAAAATGCTCCGCGCCCCCAGCCTGGACGGTAAGTCCGCAGACAACGGCATGTACTACAAGCCCACGATGTTCTGGTCTGCGTCTTCTCGCTCCAAGCATCCTGAGGCGGCCGCAACCTTCATTAATTACCTGGCAAACAGCCCGGCTGCCGGTGCCATCCTCATGACTGACCGCGGCGTCCCCAGCAACTCTGAGATCGTCGAGAGCATCACGTCCACCCTCAAACCCGCAGACACAACCGTTGTGGCCTTCCTGAAGGACATCGCGCCGGACATCGCCGACGCTCCACCCGTCCCGCCGGTAGGCGCGGGCAGCGTCCAGAACGTCATCAAGCGGTTCACCGACGAGGTCCTGTACGACCGCCTGACTCCGCAGGCAGCAGCCGAAGCCTTCAAGAAAGAAGTCGAAGGGATGCTGGCAACGGCACGGAAGTAGCTGAGCCCGGCGGCCGCAGAGCCTGCCAAGACGCACAAAAATGCGGCCCCCTCCAAACGGAGGGGGCCGCACTGTTTGCGCGGAACGTATTCCGGGCGCTTGGAGACTAGAAGCCGCCCATGCCGCCCATGTCGTCGCCGCCACCCATGGCCGGAGCGTTCTTCTCCGGCTTGTCGGCCACGACAGCCTCAGTGGTGAGGAACAGGCCGGCGATGGAGGCCGCGTTCTGCAGGGCAGAGCGCGTCACCTTGACGGGGTCATTGATGCCGGCAGCAAGCAGGTCGACGTATTCGCCGGTTGCGGCGTTCAGGCCATGGCCTGCGGGCAGGCCGCGGACCTTGTCCACAACAACGCCCGGCTCAAGGCCGGCGTTGAAGGCAATCTGCTTCAGCGGGGCATCGATGGCAACGCGGACGATGTTCGCGCCCGTTGCTTCGTCACCGGTCAGGTTCAGGTTCGCGAACGCCTTGGCGCCAGCCTGGATCAGTGCAACGCCACCACCGGCGACGATGCCTTCTTCAACGGCAGCCTTTGCATTGCGGACAGCGTCCTCAATGCGGTGCTTGCGTTCCTTGAGCTCAACCTCGGTTGCGGCACCGGCCTTGATGACTGCAACGCCGCCGGCCAGCTTGGCCAGGCGTTCCTGCAGCTTCTCGCGGTCGTAGTCGGAATCGGAGTTTTCGATCTCGGCGCGGATCTGGGAAACGCGGCCAGCGATCTGGTCGGCGTCGCCGGCACCTTCAACGATGGTGGTTTCGTCCTTGGTGACGACAACCTTGCGGGCGCGTCCCAGGAGTTCCAGGCCAGCGGTCTCCAGCTTGAGGCCCACTTCCTCGGCAATGACCTGGCCGCCGGTCAGAACGGCGATGTCGGCCAGCTGAGCCTTGCGGCGGTCGCCGAAGCCCGGAGCCTTGACGGCAACGGACTTGAAGGTGCCACGGATCTTGTTGACGATCAGGGTGGCCAGGGCCTCGCCCTCGATGTCCTCGGCAATGATCAGCAACGGCTTGTTGGACTGCATGACCTTTTCCAGGACAGCAACCAGTTCCTTGACGTTGGAGATCTTGGAGTTGACGATCAGGATGTACGGGTCCTCGAGGACCGTTTCCTGGCGATCGGTGTCGGTGACGAAGTACGCGGAGATGTAACCCTTGTCGAAGCGCATGCCTTCGGTGAGTTCAAGCTCCAGGCCGAAGGTGTTGGACTCCTCGACGGTGATAACACCTTCCTTGCCGACCTTATCCAGGGCCTCGGCAATGAGGGCACCAATTTCGTCGTCACCGGCAGAGATGGAAGCCGTGGCGGCGATCTCTTCCTTGGTTTCGATTTCCTTGGCCGAAGCGAGCAGCTCCACCGTGACGGCTTCTACAGCCTTCTCGATGCCGCGCTTGAGGGACAGCGGATCGGCGCCGGCCGCGACGTTGCGCAGGCCTTCCTTAACCAGTGCCTGGGCGAGCACGGTGGCCGTGGTGGTGCCGTCGCCAGCGACGTCATCAGTCTTCTTGGCAACTTCCTTGACCAGCTCGGCGCCGATCTTCTCGTAAGGATCGTCCAGCTCGATCTCCTTGGCGATGGAAACACCATCGTTGGTGATCGTGGGGGCGCCCCACTTCTTTTCGAGGACGACGTTGCGTCCACGCGGGCCGAGGGTGACCTTAACGGCGTCGGCGAGGATGTTCAGGCCCCGCTCAAGGCCGCGGCGCGCCTCTTCATCAAATGCAATGATCTTGGCCATAACGGCAGTAGTCCTTTCGGGACAGACGTTAAGAATGAACCCACCGAAGTGCCCGCGACGGACGATCCTTCACCCTTGGCCTCTGTACGCCTCAGGTTCCCGATCTCACTCCAGTAAGTATTTCTTTCGCTCCCCGACCGGCGCCTGGGCTTCGTAACCGGCCTGAGCCGGGCGTCGCTTTAGCAGTCGGTACGTAAGAGTGCTAAGTCAATAATTAGCACTCCATAGGTGAGAGTGCAAGCGAATAGTCCCGGAAACCAGTGCCTGCGGGGCCTCGTTTCGCTCCCGGCGATCAGCCTGCGGCCCGACCCGCGGATTCACGACCGCTGAGCTTTGCCCTGTTGTCAGCTCCGTAGGTGAACACCATGAAGTTCGCAGAGGTGATGTCGCCGTTGGCGTCGAAGCCGATTGGACCGGATTGGCCGTCGTAGTTCGCGGCACCTGCGGTCTTCAGCGCTGACACGCAGTCCTTGTAGGACTGGCAGGGTGCGGCCTCCGCCGGTTCCGCGCCGGGAGCCGTGCCTCCGGAGACAGCTATGAGGTGTGCGGCTATTGATCGGCCGGCGTCGTCGTCGGCTGCCGCGGCAGCCAGGACAGCCAGCGTCACGGCGTCGTACGTCTCAGCGGCGAAAGAGGTGTCCTTCAACCCAGGATCGACCGCCAGCAGGCGGGCCTGGAAGTCCGCGGAGGGGAATACGCCGGGCACCACTGCCCGTGCGCCGTCGAGCGCTTTTGACCCCAACCCGGAACCATACTGGGCGAAAGCGCCGTCGCTGAGGATGACTTTACTGCCGGACAGTCCGGCGTTGTTCAGCTCAGCGATGGCCCCCTGGGCGCCATCCCGCGCAATGAGCACCACTGCATCCGGGGCCGCTTTCCGGGCAGCAGCTGCAGCCCGTTGGGCATCGCCGGGCTCGAAAACTGACGTGCTGGAGGTTTCCACGCCTGCGTCCTTGGCCGCACTGGCCACCGCTGCGGAAACATCTTTGCCGTAGCTGCTGTCCTGGTGGACGATCGCCAGGCTCTTCGCGCCCCCGTCTTTGGCGAGCTTCACAAGCACCGAAGCTTGGGCGACGTCGGCCGGTGCAGTCCGGAAGTAGTAGCCGCCGCTTTTGTACTTACTCAGCCCTGCCGCCGAATTGGCCGGTGAAATGAGCGGAATCTTCGCGGCGGAGAGAACGTCAATGGCAGCAGCCGCGTTGCTGGAATCAGTGGGTCCAATCACGACGTCGGCCTTGGCCGCGGCCAGCTCCTTGGCTTGCGCGCCGGAGTCGCCGGCGGCCCGCGGCAACAGTTCAATGGGCTTGCCCTTGTGCCCGCCGGTGGCGTTGATTTCCTGCACGGCCAGTTTTGCCGCGGCAAGCTGCGAGCCACTGAGGAAGTCCCGCGTTCCGGTGCTGTCCAGGATCACGCCAACGCGCAGCGTTCCATCGCCGGAGGCTTCAACGGAGTCAAGCCGGGCATTTCCAGCAGCAGCCCCACACCCGGCCAGCCCAAGAAGGAGGGCCGCCGCTGCTGGGACACGGACCAAGGAAGATCGGAAACTTACGGACTTCACTCTGCCGGCCGGACACTTTCTGCCTGCGGGCCCTTCTCGCCTTCGCCGACTTCAAGCTCCACCCGCTGCCCCTCATCGAGTGCGCGGTATCCCTCGCCTTGAATGGCGGACCAGTGGACAAAGACGTCGTCACCCGAGCCGTCCACCGTAATAAAGCCGTAGCCCTTTTCAGCGTTGAACCACTTCACGGTTCCCAGTGCCATGATGCCCACTCTTTCAGTAGCGTCCGTAAGGCCCACGCCACTGTGTGCCGCTCGTTACGGACCGAAGCCTGAAATCACTCTAGCCAATGGTCCCCGGACGAGCCGAGGCACAGTGCCGCGTCGGTGTTCAATAGTTATTCAGGTGTAACCCGTTTACTGGAAGCCGGGCCCCAGCACAACCACCAGCGGAACCTGGAAGTCGGCGCTGTCGACCATCGTTGGAATGTTCAGGAGTTCGGAGAGGGCCTCCGCGTTGGCCCTTTGTGCCGGACCAGCATAAAAAATTACCGACGTCTGCTGGGGCGCGCCACCCCAGTTTCCTACCTGGCCGAGGGTCCAACCGTCCGCCTGGACGGTGGAGCTGACCCTGCCCGCCAGGCCGGCTGTTCCGGCGGCGTTGTAGACCGCCAGGCCCTGGGTCTTGTTCACGGCGGCCTGGGAGGCCGCGGCGGAGGGTGTGGGGCTCGGCTCAGGTTCGCCACTCGGTGAGGGCTCGGCGCTGGCCGTGGGCTCTGCAGTTGCGGAAGGTTCAGCGCTGGCAGAGGAAGAGGCAGCCTCAGAGGGGGCAGATGACTCCACGCTGGTGGACGCCTGGCTGCCGGCTTGGGTGAATCCCAGCTGAGGCAGGATCAGGAAGGAGACCAGGCCGACGGCAAGTGCCACAACGCCCACGGCGAGCATGGGCCATAGCCGCGGCCTGGACGCTGCCGAAGCTGAACGGTGGACACCCTGGCGGGAGGCAGCCTCCGGAACTTTGTCGAATTCATCCCGAGCGTATCTGGTCATAGTGGAGAGACATCCTTGTTGATTGTTGCTGATGGCTCAGCACGAGCGAAGTTACGCGTCCGAACCCAGGCGACGTGCGGTGCGTGCCCGTTGTCGCGACGTACGTAGTCTACGCAATCGCTTGACGAGCATGGGATCGTGCGCGAGCGCATCCTCGGAGTCGATCAGCGCGTTGAGCAGTTGGTAGTAGTGCGTAGCTGACAGGTCGAAGAGTTCCCTGATGGCCTGTTCCTTGGCACCGGCGTACTTCCACCACTGCCGCTCAAGGGCGAGCATCTGTTGCTCCCGCTCGCCGAGCGGCGAGTCCCGGAGCGAAAAGTCAGCCAGCAGGGAGCCACGCTCGCCAGGCTCTGCCAGGTGTTCCCGGGCTGGTTCCGCCACGGCATACTCCTTCGCTGGATAAGGTTAAAAGTCTCACCCCCATGTTACGGACGAATAACAGCGTTGTCATTTACGCCGCAACGGGCTGGCAGTGGATGAACGGGAGTACTGAGACAATGGGGGCGTGTTTGATTCGGAACCCCTGTTCGAGCTGGAGCCGGAAGCGGCAGAGCCCGTCGGTTATGCCGAGATGGCTGTATTGCCACTGGACGAACTGATGGCCGCCGACTGGGCCGCCGCCCTGGCCGGGGTGGAAGATGACCTGCGTGCCGTACTGAGGTTCCTCGCTGACGACGTCGCGGCCGGGCACCAGGTGCTGCCGTCGCCGTCGAATGTCCTCCGCGCGTTCCGGCAGCCGCTGGCGGACGTCAAGGTACTGATCCTGGGGCAGGACCCGTACCCAACCCCGGGGCACGCCGTCGGCCTGTCCTTCGCTGTGGCCCCGCAGACCCGACCCATTCCGCGCAGCCTGGCAAACATCTACAAGGAACTCGAGGCCGATGTGGGAGTACCGGCGCGCGTGCACGGCGACCTCAGCGCTTGGGCGGACCAGGGCGTGCTGCTCCTGAACCGGGTCATGAGCGTGCGTGCCGGAGCCGCGGGTTCCCACCGCGGAAAGGGCTGGGAGAAAATCACGACGGCGGCAGTCACCGCGGTGGCCGGGCGACGGAAGGCTGACGGCAGCGCATTTCCGCTGGTGGCTGTGCTGTGGGGCAAGGATGCGGAGGCAGTCCGGCCCCTTTTGTCCAGCGCCGCGGTAGTGTCCAGCGCGCACCCGAGCCCGCTGTCGGCGTCGCGCGGTTTCTTCGGTTCCCGGCCGTTCAGCCAAGCCAATGCGCTGCTGAACGAGCAAGGAAGCCCTGGCGTAACCTGGGAACTCCCACCACTCCCTTAGCTTAGGGTTGCCTTATGAGCACCGTTCCCGCTGCCACCAGCGCCACCAAAAAGTCGCGTCCCCAAATCAACCTCACCGTGGTCCGCCGCGAGCAGCTTTCGCCGCACATGGTCAGGATCGTTGCCGGCGGCGACGGCTTCGCCGACTACGTCAACAACGATTTTGTAGACCGCTACGTGAAGATCGTGTTCCCCCAGGCAGGCGTTGACTACGCCCAGCCGCTGGACCTGTGGACCATCCGCGAGACCATGCCCCGTGAGCAGTGGCCCTTCACCCGGACCTACACCGTCAGGTGGGTGGACTCCGTGGCACAGGAGTTGGCCATCGACTTTGTGATCCACGGCGACGAAGGACTCGCCGGCCCGTGGGCGGCCTCCGCCCGGCCCGGCGACCCGCTGACCTTTACCGGTCCCGGCGGCGCCTACAACCCAGCGCCCGACGCCGACTGGTACCTTTTCGCCGGCGATGAAGCCGCCCTGCCCGCCATCGCGGCCTCCTTGGAAGCCCTGCCAACGGAGGCACAGGGCGTGGCTTTCCTCGAGGTTGACTCCGACGCCGATATCCAGCCCGTCACAGCCCCTGCCGGTGTCAAGCTCACGTGGCTCCGGCGCAACGGCGCACCGGCCGGCACCGGCGACCTGCTGGTGTCGGCAGTCGCGAACGCCGACTGGCCCGCCGTCGGCAAGGTCGACGTCTTTGCCCATGGCGAGCGCGGCTACATGAAGGGCCTGCGCGAGGTGTTCTTTGTCCAGCAGGGCCTGGACCGCAAGCAGGTTTCGCTGTCCGGTTACTGGGCCGCGGGGCGGGTCGAAGATGACTTCCAGGCCGAGAAGAAACTGCCCATCGGACAGATTTAGCCCCGTTAGCGGCGGCGGGCGCGCCTGCGCTCGTTGCTGGCCAGGCTCCGCGTCAACGGCCTGGCCAGGGTGTCGCCCAGGACGATCCCGCCCGCAGCGCCGAGCACGATGGCGCCGGCGTTCAGCATGCCCCCTGCGCCCAGGAGGATCTCGGATTCCTCGATGGACAGGACATACATGGACCGGAAGATCGTCAGGCCCGGCAGCAGGATCAGCGCCGCCGGCACGGCGACCACCAGCTGGGGCGCACCCATCTTCAATGCCACCACCCGGGCCAGCAGACCAATCACCACGGCGGACAACGCCGGCGAGAACCGGTCGCTGATGCCCAGCGAGCTGGCGCCGAGAAGCACCAGGTACCCGGCGACGCCCACGGCAGCGGTGGGCAGGAGCAGCTTCCACGCCGTCTGTTCGGTGACCCCGATGGCCATGACAGCCAAGGCCGTGAGGACCACCAGCACCCACAGGTCGTAGGCGGGGCTGAATGTTTCCGTGACGTCGATTTCCTGCATCCCCGTCATGGAACCGACCACCAACGCGACGGCAATGCCTGCCACGAGGGCGCCGAAGATCAGGACTGTGGACAGGAACCTTCCGGCGGCCGTCACCGGGAAGCCGTTGATCGCGTCCTGCACCGAGGACACCAGGCGGCCCGTGGGCAGCAGGAGCAGGATACCGCCCACCACCACGATGGCCGGCGCGGTGGTGAGGTTGAACTGCCACAGCAGCAGTGCCATGAAAGTCACCACAAACGAACACGTCGCGGTAGTGAAGAAGTCAGGTACTCGCCAACGGCCCAGCTGGCGCGACAGCAGGCTCACGCCGATGTTGACCACAAAGGCGATGGCTGAGGACACGGGACCGCCACCCAGTACGCCAACGAATGCTGCCGCGAAGACGCCGAAGGCCACGGTCACCATCCAACGTGGGAAAGGCTTGGGGCTGGTGATGGCCTCATCGAGCCGGCGGATTGCCTCGTCCCGGCCCACTCCCCCGGCCACGATGTCCGTAACGAGCTGATGGACCTTGGCCAGCCCGGCGTAGTTGTTGGTCCAGGACCGCACAACGCGCAACAGGGCTATGGGCGTCTGGTCCTTGGGCGCGTAGTTGATCCCGACCGACTGGTTGGTGATGTCCACTTCGATGTTCTTCAGCCCCAGGGCTGCCGTCACGGCGATGATGCTCGTCTCGACTTCCAATGCGCCGGCGCCATAACGGAACATGGTTTCGGCCAGGTGCAGGGCAAAGTCCAGGGTCTTGCGGGCGGAAGTGTCCACGCCTCCCACTTGGATCATGGGGTTGGCGTACGGGCTGCCTGCGAGCCTGTCCACGATACTCAGCGGCGCCGTCGGTGGGTTCTCCCCTTGGACCAGGCGCCGCAGCATCCGCTTTGCCGCGGCGTTCTGCCGGACCTGGGAGGGGGAAAGTGGCTCAGTCTTCGGCAGGCCGTCAGTGTGAGGCCTGTTCCGGGGATCCCCGGGTCGATCTGTCACGCTGGTCCTCTTCCGGGGGTGCTTATCGTGGTCTTTATGCGGTGTTTTCGGCGGGGGCTGGTTCTTCGCCGGAAGCCTGGCGTTTCAGCGGGAGCCTGCCCAGCAGCGTGCGGGCAGCTGCCACCGCGGCCCGGGCGATCCTGTTGGCTTGGAAAACCACGGGCCGCACCGGCATCACGAAATCGCCCAGCAGCTGGACCACCTCACCGCCGAAACCCTTCTTGAAGGCGTAGCCGCCGTGGCCTTCCTCGTCCTGTCCCTGGATGCCGAAGGTGCCGTAGAAGTTGTAGCGGCTGTAGCCCTTTTCCAGCGCATGGAGCATCATGCCCCAGTAGAGGGAGGTGGCCCCGTTGAAGTAGATATAGTCCTGTTTGGTGCCGCCGATGACGCACACCAGCTCGTCGCCGAAGCAGACGAAGTGGATGGCCGCCACCGTTGCCACGCCAACGGAATCCGGGAACCGCTCAATGTCCTTGAGGCTGCGCTCATAGCTGTCGACGAGGTCCTGTACCACCTTGAGGCGGTTGGCCTTCTTCTTGCTGCCGGTCTCTTCGACCTCCCGGCGGAGTTCGGCCGCCGCAGCGGTCTCGGCTTCAAGGCGTTCGGTGATGGATTTGCGGTACGCGGGGATGTCGATCTTGGCCATCATGAGCTTGGTGAACTCGGACGAAGTGGTCCGCAGCAGCTGCTCGTAGTATTCGCGTTCGCGGTAGATGAAGCCCTTTTCGTCGCCAGCCGTGCTCAGGGCGTCGTAGAACTCGTCCAGGGTTTCCAGGGTGGCCTGTTCCAGGAAGACGCCGTTCTTTTCGGCCTTCCGGATGGCTTTGCGCGTGCGGTAGCTGGTGCCCATGATGAGCTCTTCGGCGTCCGTGACGCCGTCGAGGGTCTTAATGAACATCCAGTTCACGTTGGCGAAGTTCATGTCCGAGCCCTGGTGGGCAAATCCAAGCCGCGCAAGCTCTGCTACCAGCGGGCGGTTGTCCGTGATCTCTGGGTGTTCGGCCCCGTCCTCGTCGCGTGCGATAAAGGGAAGGTTCGGGGAGATCCGCAGCTCAGCGGCTTTGCGCTCCGCTGCCCTGGTTTTCAGGAGTTCGACGACGTCACGCACCAGGGCGGAGTCCGTGTAGTCCATCAGCGGCCCTTTGGCGCACTCGCACACTGTGTACCCGAAGCGGTTGGTGGTGTAGTTCAGTTTGCCGGCGGCCACCAGTTCGCCATCACGACGGACTCCGAACAGCTCCACTGCCTGCCCGCGGGCGCGCTGGAACCGGGCGAAGTCGGCGGACTGGATGAAGTTGTTCTGCGGGTGGCTGACTGAGAAGGCCTCGAAGTCGGCGTCGCTGAGGATAGCGAACTCGAGCTCGGTCGCGGCCTTGGTTGAATTCACGGGAAAGTTCCTCACCTGTGGATGTGCTGCCGAATGGTGGCAGCGCGGAGATGTTGTGGACGGTGGTGTGTGGCGGCGGCTCAGTAGAACTGGTTGCCGGTACGCATGGTTTCGAGGCGCCGGAAAACACGCTCGGCGCCCTTGACCCAGAGCCGGTGCCGGACGGGTGCGAGGACGAAGTCGTAGCAGCCCACAAAGTCCGTGACTGTTTTGCTGAAGCTGGTTTTGAACATGCCCATGCCGTGAAGGTTGTGGGACTTGTCCTTGATCCTGTCCGCGGGCGGGGTGCCGCAGAAGTCGTACTCGGCGCAGCCGAGCTCCTTCATCCTGCGGATCGCGGCCCACTGGACCAGATGCGAATCGCCGTACTGCTTCCGGTTCTGGGTGGACCCGCCGTCTTTGTACGTCGCCTTTGCCCCATAGTTGATCACAAAGGCCCCCACGCTCGGTTTCCCGTCCTCGTAGGCGAAGAAGAAGCTGCCTTGGCCACGGTCACAGAACTCGTCCCAGAACCGGGCGTAGTACTCATAACTGCGAAGGGGCATGGACCCTTTGGCTTTGACGGTGTTGGCCATCAGGTCATAGAGGGCGCGGTAGGTCTCCGGGCCCTGCTCCCGCTGGACCACTTCACAGCCCTCGCGCTCTGCCCGGCGGATGGCGTTGCGGGCACGTGAGGAAATGGACCGGAACACCTCGTTTTCCGGCGCGGAGATGTCCAGCAGGGCTGTGGAGTCGTTCGACTGGATGTTGGGGGCCTTCACCAGGCCGGCGGAAGCCAGCTCAGCCCGGGCTTCCGGTGAGGCGACGATGTCCGGCTCCACTTTGATGGCGAATACGTTCAGCTTCCGTGCTTTCACAAATTCGGCACAGGCGGCCAAGGCCGGTTTGAGGTCCTCCGCGGCCCGGACGTCGGGCCCTTTGATGAGGTACCAGAGACGGCCCAGCACCGGGAATTTCTTCTCCAGGACCAGGTTGTAGCTGGAGGTTCCGCTGTTCTCCAGGACGAGGAAGCGGACAGCCCAACCGTTGCCGTTCTTCACCGAAGCGTAGGCCGCAGACTGCAGCATATTGCCGCCGTTCGGGTTCGCAGTGACGTGCTTGTCCCAGTTCTCAATTTCCTCGCCTGTGGCAAAGCGGGCGGTGAATTCTCGCAAGGGGGCGTGTCCTGTCTGTTGGTCTTGTGCGCGGTTCTGTACGTGTGGCTGCGGGCAGACATGTAGCCACAAGTCTAAAGCCTGAACCGGTACGGGCTTTTCCGCGGGCCCGTGGCCGCCTTGACTCGGGCTCCACGCTTCGTAAGGGTTGACGCATGGAGCCGCAACCTGAAGAGTCCACGCCCCGCTCCGGCAACCCCGCAGGAAACTACGGACCGGGCACACAGATTGTGGCACTCGCCATCTTCCTGGGAGCCTCAGCACTTGTGGCATGGCTGGGGGCCTTTGCCACCGTAAACAACGTCAACGGCTGGTACGTCACCGCCGACAAAGCTCCGTGGACGCCGGCCAATGGGGTTTTCGGTCCGGTCTGGACGTTGCTGTACACGGCCATGGCCGTGGCCGCCTGGCTGGTGTGGCGCCGCCGTTTGCCGGAGTCGAGGCCGGCGCTGGTCACCTACGGTATCCAGCTGATCCTCAACCTGCTGTGGACCCCGGTTTTCTTTGGCCTCTACCCTGTGCTGGGCACCACTGCGCTGTGGCTGGCGTTCGCGATCATCCTTGCCTTGATCGTTGCTGTGGCTTTCACGGTGCTCCGGTTCGGACCCATCAGCACGGCAGCAGGACTACTCCTGCTGCCTTACATCACCTGGATCGTGTTTGCGTCATCCCTGAATCTCTGGGCGGCGTTGCGTAACTAGCATTCAACAACGTTGACGGCCAGGCCGCCCATCGCGGTCTCCTTGTACTTGGAGCTCATGTCCTTGCCGGTTTCGCGCATGGTCACGATGACTTCGTCGAGGGACACGCGGTGCGAGCCGTCACCCCAGAGCGCCATCTTCGCCGCATTGATGGCCTTGGCAGCAGCGATGGCGTTGCGTTCGATGCACGGCACCTGTACGAGCCCTCCGATGGGGTCGCAGGTGAGGCCCAGGTTGTGTTCCATGGCGATCTCCGCAGCGTTCTCCACCTGCTGCGGTGTCCCGCCCATCACCTCGGCCAGGCCTGCGGCGGCCATGGACGACGCCGACCCCACCTCGCCCTGGCAACCCACCTCGGCGCCGGAAATGGACGCCTGTTCCTTGTACAGCACCCCGATGGCGCCGGCCGTGAGCAGGAACTTCACCACGACGTCGTCGCGGTCTTCTTGAGTGGCGTTCTCCATCCCTGGGGCGAAGTGCAGCGCGTAGTACAGGACAGCCGGGATGATGCCGGCGGCACCATTGGTCGGGGCGGTGACCACCCGCCCGCCGGAGGCGTTCTCCTCGTTGACGGCAAGGGCGATCAGGTTTACCCATTCCTGC
The DNA here is from genome assembly GCF_037203945.1 of Pseudarthrobacter sp. CCNWLW207. Taxonomy (NCBI): domain Bacteria; kingdom Bacillati; phylum Actinomycetota; class Actinomycetes; order Micrococcales; family Micrococcaceae; genus Pseudarthrobacter; species Pseudarthrobacter sp. CCNWLW207. The sequence continues at coordinate 654,925 of NZ_JBBCBS010000001.1, forward strand.
CAGTACTTGGGGTCCCGGTAGTCGGGATCGTGGTCCCGGCTTTCCTTCAGGAGACGTTCGTGCCAGTCGGGGGCCCGACGGCGGACCTTCAGTCCGCCGGGCAGCAGCCCTTCGCGCTTGAGGCTGGTTTCCACGCAACCTTCCATCACCGAATAGATGTGCAGGAGCCCCACGCGGATCTCCTGCTCGGACCGGGAGGCGCGTTCGTTGACGAACATGACCTCACCGATGGACAGGCCCTTGGACTGGCAGCGGCCCAGCAGTTCGGCCGCTGTCCGGAACGGAAGCGGAAGTTCCTTCTTGGACTCGTCCAGTTCCTTCAGCGCGGCGTCCTCCTCGCCCTCGCGGACGATAAAGCCGCCGCCCACTGAGAAAAAAGTGGCGCTGTGGAGTATTTCGCCGTCAGAGTCCGAAACGGTGAAGGTCATGCCGTTGGTGTGCCGCGGCAGGATGGTCAGCGGGCGCAGGACCATGTCCTTCACGCCGTAGGGCAGGGGAACACCGTTCCCACCGCCAGCACCGGCCAACTGAAGCGTTCCCGTCTCAGCGATCGCAGCCAGCCGCTCCTCCACCTCGTCAGGCAGGATCTTCTCGGGATGGAAGCCTTCCAAGCCGAGAAGGATCGCCGTCATCGTCCCGTGCCCGTGGCCCGTCGCGGCGAGGGAGCCGTACAGGTCAACCCGCAGGCTCGCGACGTCCCCCAGCTTCCCTGAGGCCTGAAGCTCCTCTGCGAACACAGCAGCAGCCCGCATGGGGCCCACAGTGTGTGAACTGGAAGGTCCAATCCCGATCGAAAAAAGATCAAAGACACCAACAGCCATGGTCAGTTCCTAACTAGGTAAGTGGTGGGGTTGGGTGAGCATGTCGCCAGGGCGACGGGACCGCGAGCGTCGGCGGAGCCGGGCTTTTCGAAAGCGTGCGTCAAAGCGACGAAGGAGCAGCACGCGTGAAAACTGGGGCCTGCCGGTCCCGGAGCCGAGCTGACTCCGGAATCGTCAGGCGAGGTTGGCGACCGCGGGGTAGAGCGGGTGGGCTGCCGCGAGGGCCTCTACGCGGTGACGCAGGCCCGTAAGGTCCGTGCCGGCGTCGGCCTTCAGAGCCTCGGCGATGATGTCCGCGACCTCACGGAAGGCGGCTTCGCCAAAGCCGCGGGTGGCCAGCGCCGGGGTGCCGATGCGCAGCCCGGAGGTGACCATCGGCGGGCGGGGGTCGAACGGCACGGCGTTGCGGTTGACCGTGATGTCGATCTCCGCGAGCCGGTCCTCGGCCTGCTGGCCGTCCAGTTCGCAGTTGCGCAGGTCCACCAGGACCAGGTGCACGTCGGTGCCGCCGGAGATCACGTTGATGCCCTTGGCGGTGACGTCTGGCTGGACCAGGCGGTCGGCCAGGATCCGGGCACCGGCCAGGACGCGTTCCTGCCGTTCCTTGAATTCGGCGGACGCGGCGATCTTGAAGGCCACGGCTTTTCCTGCGATGACATGCTCCAGCGGCCCGCCCTGCTGGCCCGGGAACACAGCCGAGTTGATCTTCTTGGCGATCGCGGCGTCGTTGGTCAGGATGATGCCGCCGCGCGGACCGGCGAGGGTCTTGTGCGTGGTGGAGGTGGTGACGTGGGCGTGCGGCACCGGCGAGGGGTGCAGCCCGGCGGCCACGAGCCCGGCGAAATGCGCCATGTCCACCATCAGGTAGGCGCCCACGGAATCGGCGATCCGGCGGAACTCTGCGAAGTCCAGCTGCCGGGCGTATGCGGACCAGCCGGCGACGATCAGCTGCGGCTTGTGCTCCTGCGCCAGGCGCTCCACCTCGGCCATGTCGATCCGGTGGTCCTCCTCGCGGACCTGGTACGGGATCACGTTGTACAGGCGGCCGGAGAAGTTGATCTTCATGCCGTGGGTCAGGTGGCCACCGTGAGCAAGGTTCAGGCCCATGATGGTGTCGCCCGGCTTGATCAGCGCGTGCATCACCGAGGCATTCGCCTGTGCACCGGAGTGCGGCTGCACGTTGGCGAACTCCGCGCCAAAGAGGGCCTTAACCCTGTCGATAGCCAGCTGCTCGATCACATCGACGTGCTCGCAGCCGCCGTAGTAGCGCTTGCCCGGGTAGCCCTCGGCGTACTTGTTGGTCAGGACCGATCCCTGCGCCTGCATGACAGCCACCGCGGTGTGGTTCTCCGAGGCGATCATTTCCAGGCCGTCGCGCTGGCGGCCCAGTTCGTCGTCGATCTTGGCCGCGATCTCCGGGTCCAGGACGGACAGGTCCGCGTCCAGTGACGGGGAAACGACCTGCGTAAACTCCGCGGTTTCTGACGTTGCCGGGCTCACAGCTCGCCGCCGTTCTTGGACGCGTAGTCCTGCGCGGAGAGCAGCGGGCCGTCAGACTCGGCAGCCACCTTGAACAACCAGCCGGCGCCGTACGGGTCGCTGTTGATCAGTGCGGGATCTTCGACGACGGCCGGGTTGGTTTCCGTGACCTCGCCCGTCACCGGGGAGTAGAGGTCGGAGACGGACTTGGTGGATTCCACCTCGCCGCAGGTCTCTCCCGCGGTCACGGTCGAGCCGACCTCGGGCAGGTCCACGTACACAATGTCACCGAGGGCGTCCGTGGCCACGGCGGAGATGCCGATGGACACGAGGTTCCCGTTCTCGCGGGCAACCCACTCGTGCTCGTCGGAGTACTGCAGTTCTGCGGCAACTTTAGCCATGTGTTATTTCCTTAGTTTGGTATTTGAAAACTGAGAGAGCGTCGGGTGGCGCGGGATTACTTTTGGCGCTTGTAGAACGGCAATGCCACGACTTCGAAGGGCTCGGTCTTGCCTCGGAGGTCGATGTCCAGGGCAGTGCCGGGCTCCATGAAAGCGACGTCGACGTAGGCCAGGGCCACCGGGTAGCCCAGGCTGGGCGAGGGCTGGCCGGAGGTGACTTCGCCAACCACGGCGCCGTCCTTGAGGACTGGGTAATGTCCGCGGCCGGCCCGGCGCCCGAGTCCCTTAAGGCCAACCAACCTGCGGCCGGTGGTGGCTCCGGCACCGGCTTCCTTCTTGGCGGCGAGCGCCGCCTTGCCCACGAAGTCGCCTTCCTTGGAAAGCGCGACGACGGGTCCCAGGCCGGCGGCGAACGGGTCGCCCTCAAGGGAGAGTTCGTTGCCGTAGAGCGGCATGCCGGCTTCGAGGCGGAGCGAGTCGCGGGAGGCGAGGCCTGCAGGCACGAGTTCCCCTTCGTCCGCGATGGCGACGATGGCCTGCCAAAGCGCGGCGGCGTCCTCGTTGGCCACGAAGATCTCGAAGCCGTCCTCGCCGGTGTAGCCGGTGCGGGCCAGCAGCAACTCCTGGCCGGCACCTGCCACCAGGAACGGGACCTCGACGGCGGCGTAGTACTTGAGCTCCGTGACCAGGTTGTGCTGGGCGGCAGGGACCAGACGTAGCAGGAGTTCCTCCGCTTTAGGTCCCTGGACGGCGATCAGGGACGTCTCGTCGGAGACGTCGTCCACCACAACGTCGAAGCCGGCAGCGCGCTCGGCCAGCGCAGCTGCCACGGTCTTGGCGTTGCCGGCGTTGGGGACCACCAGGAAGCGGTCTGTGCCGTCTTCTGCGGCAGGACGGCGGTACGTGATGAGGTCATCGATGATTCCGCCGTCCTCGTTGCAGATCAGCGAGTACTTGGCCTTACCCACGGCCATGGCGGAGATCTTGCCCACCAGCGCGTAGTCCAGGAACGCTGCGGCATCGGGGCCGGTGACCCAGACTTCGCCCATGTGGGAGAGGTCGAAGATACCTGCCGCCTTGCGGACGGCGTGGTGCTCGGCCAGTTCGGAGCTGTACTTGAGCGGCATCTGCCAGCCACCGAAGTCGGTGAAGGAGGCGCCGAGTTTCTTGTGCTCTTCGTAGAGCGCGGTGTATTTCTCAGTCATCGTGGAGTCCTTAGTTTTCAAACTCGGAAAGCGGCGGGCAGGAGCAGATCAGGTTCCGGTCGCCGGCGGCTCCGTCGATGCGGCCCACGGGCGGGAAGTACTTGTCCTGCTTGAGCGAGGCCACCGGGAACACGGCCTGTTCGCGCGGGTAGGCACGGTCCCAGTCGGTGCTGATGACGGCAGCAGCCGTGTGCGGGGAGTTGCGCAGCGGGCTGTCGTTGACGGTGAAGTCGCCGTGGGCCACCTGGTCGATTTCGGCCCGGATGGCGATCATCGCCGTGATGAAGCGGTCGATCTCGTGCAGGTCCTCGGACTCGGTGGGCTCCACCATGAGTGTCCCGGCCACGGGGAATGCCAGGGTGGGGGCGTGGAACCCGTAGTCGATCAGGCGCTTGGCCACGTCCTCGGCCGTGACGCCGGTCTTGGCGGTCAGCTCACGCAGGTCAAGGATGCACTCATGCGCCACGAGTCCGCCTTCGCCCGTGTACAGCACCGGGAAGAAGTCGTTCAGGCGGGCCGCGATGTAGTTGGCCGCGAGCAGTGCCGACTTGGTGGCCTCGGTCAGGCCAGCACCGCCCATGAGCTTCACGTAGGCCCAGGAAATCGGCAGGACACCTGCGGAGCCGAAGCGGGAGGCTGAGATCGGGACGTCGTCGCCTTCGGTCCAGGTGGCAGCGTTGCCCGGCATGAACGGTGCCAGGTGTGCTTTTGCGGCGACCGGGCCCACACCGGGTCCGCCGCCGCCGTGCGGGATGCAGAAGGTTTTGTGGAGGTTCAGGTGCGAGACGTCGCCGCCGAATTTGCCGGGCTGGGCCAGGCCCACCAGGGCGTTCAGGTTGGCACCGTCGATGTACACCTGGCCGCCTGCGGCGTGGATGGCATCGCAGACTTCGCGGACGTCGGCGTCGTAGACACCGTGCGTCGACGGGTAGGTGATCATGATGCAGGACAGTGCGTCCTTGTGGGCCTCGATCTTGGCGTAGAGGTCGGTGTGGTCGATGGTGCCGTCGGCGGCGGTGGCCACCACAACCACCTTCATGCCGGCCAGGACGGCCGAGGCCGCGTTGGTGCCGTGCGCCGAAGCTGGGATCAGGCAGATGTTGCGCTGTTCGTCCCCGCGGGAGCGGTGGTAGCCGCGGATAGCCAGCAGGCCGGCGAGCTCGCCCTGGGAACCGGCATTGGGCTGGATGGATACTTGGTCGTAGCCGGTGATCTCGGTCAGCTGGGACTCGAGGTCCGCGATCAGTTCCCGCCAGCCTTCGGTCTGGGAGTCGGGCGCGAACGGGTGGATGGAGGCGAATTCCGGCCAGGAGATCGCTTCCATCTCGGCGGTGGCGTTCAGCTTCATGGTGCAGGAGCCCAGCGGGATCATGGTGCGGTCCAGCGCGAGGTCCCGGTCCGAAAGCTTGCGGATGTAGCGCAGCAGCTGGGTCTCGGAACGGTGGGTGCTGAACACGGGGTGCTGGAGGTAGTCGGAGGAACGCTCGACGGCGGCATCCAGCTCGAACGCAGGGTCGATGCCAGCAGCCGCGTCAACAGCCTCGGCACCAAAGGCGGCCAGTACGTCATCGACGATTGCCGGCGTCGTGGTTTCATCGGTGGAGAAGCCAACAGTGTTGGCATCGATGCTGCGCAGGTTGATGCCCTTGGCTTCGGCGGCGGCGACGATCGCGGCGGCCTTGCCCGGTACCGAAACGGTGACAGTGTCGAAGAAGCTGGTGTGGAGCACGTCCAGGCCGGCGGCTTTCAGGGACGCTGCGAGGGTCTTCGCGTGGTGGTGGGCGGCCTGCGCGATCGCCTTCAGGCCGTCCGGACCGTGGTACACGGCGTACATGGAGGCCACGATGGCCAGCAGTGCCTGCGCGGTGCAGATGTTGGACGTGGCCTTCTCGCGGCGGATGTGCTGCTCACGGGTCTGCAGCGCCAGGCGGTAGGCCGGCACGTCGGCGTTGTCCTTGGAGACCCCAACGAGGCGGCCCGGCATGGAGCGCTCGAGGCCCTTCTGCACTGCCATGTAGGCGGCGTGCGGGCCGCCGTAGAACAGCGGGACACCGAAGCGCTGGGCAGAGCCGACGGCGATGTCGGCACCCTGCTCGCCGGGAGGCGTGATGAGGGTCAGTGCCAGCAGGTCCGCGGCCACGGTCACCAGGGCACCGCGGGACTTGGCGTCGGCGATCACGGCGGAGTGGTCGAAGACACGGCCGGAAACACCTGGCTGCTGCAGCACCACACCGTTGATGACGCCGTCGGGCAGGCCCTTGGAAAGGTCAGCGACCTCCACCTCGAAGCCCAGTGCCTCAGCACGCCCCTTCACGATGGCGATGGTCTGCGGCAGGCAGTCGGCGTCCAGGACGGTCTTGCCATCGCGGGCGTCCTTGTTCTTGTTGGCCCGGCGCATCATCAGCACGGCTTCAGCCACGGCGGTGGCTTCATCCAGCAGGGACGCGTTGGCGATGGGAAGGCCCACGAGGTCCTGGACCATGGTCTGGAAGTTCAGCAGCGCCTCAAGACGGCCCTGGGAGATCTCCGGCTGGTAGGGCGTGTACGCGGTGTACCAGGCCGGGCCCTCGAGGATATTGCGGCGGATCACCGGAGGCGTCACGGTGTCGTAGTAGCCCTGGCCGATCATCTGCACGGCGGTCTTGTTCTTGGCGGCGATCCTGCGCAGCTCGGCGAGCGTCTCAACCTCGCTCAACGCTGCTGAGAGTTCCAGCGCGGAGTCCTGGCGGATGTCCTTCGGAACCGCGGTGTCTACCAGCGCATCGACGGTGTCGTAGCCGACGGCCTTAAGCATGGCGTCGACGTCAGCCTCACGGCGGGCACCGATGTGCCGGTCAACAAAGGGCGCAGAGGCTGAAGTAGCGGTAGCTGGGGCGGCGGAGGCCGGATAGACGGTCACAAGGAACTCCATAATTCAGGCGGCGAGGGTACGCCACATCGATTCGGGTTCCTCCCCGCTCTGTATTGGACCTGAGAGTTTCCGTGCGGTTCCGCTGCTGCGGAACAACACTTGCACCGTCGGTGAGCAGACCGGTCCGGGTGTTCCGGAACGAACCGGGACACCTCAGGCGGACAGCCTGCTACTTTCCAGAGTTGCCTCGCCGCGGCGGTACATGGGCCTGAGAGATTCCTGGGGAGGATTTGCTCCTACGGCGCCTGCTTGTACCTACTAGCAGAACTCTCCCGCCGCAGATCAAAGGCTTATTCATTTGGGATTGAGATTTGGCCGGTGACAGCCATCACCAATTGTCCTATGCCGCAGGCTTTCGGGCAAATGGTGACCGCATCACCACCTTGGACCGGCCTGGCGCCACTCAGCCCCTCAGCCGCTCTACCGCTGCGAGGAGTTCGGCAACGTCACCCTGCCTGCCGTCTGCATTGCCGGACGGCCCGCTCTCCCACATGGCGTTGAAGTACAACCCGTCCCCCATGTACAGCACGGCCTTGGCCATCGCCTTGCCAACGTCCGCCCCGATCAACTCCAGCCACTGCTGCTGGATGGCGGCGAAACGACGGCGGGCCTCCTCGTGGGCTACCTCGGCCAGGCGGGTGGCGGCAACAAACGAACGGTCCATGGGGGTGTCCGACCAGAGTGAGGACCGGATGAAGTACGCCGCGGCACCCTCAGGCGCTGCCGCCATGGCCGTAAGGTCCTCACCGGCCAGGCGGTCCAGGCGCTCAAGGGTTGCGGTGATCAGCGTTTCCTTGTTCGGAAAGTGATACAGCAGGCCGCCCTTGGACACCCCGGCCTTTTTGGCAACTGCATCGAGGGTGGCAGCACGCTCCCCGACGTCGATGAGGAGTTCTTCAAAGGCGTCGAGGACGGCATCTCGCGCGACGGGTTTTCTGGCCATGGGTCCAATCATGCATCCTAAGGGTCCCTCATTTCTTAACTATACCGTCCAGACGGTACAGTTATTAACATGACCACGTCCGCAACCTCCCGCCAGAACACCCGCAGCACGCCACCCACCACCGCATCAATACCCGTCGGCACTTCCGGGCAGTGGCGGGACTGGCTCGCTCTGGGGCTGCTCATGTTTCCGGTACTCCTGGTCGCTGTGGACAACACGGCGCTGACGTTTGCGCTGCCTGCCATCGCGAGAAGCCTGAAGACCTCAGGCATCCAGCTGCTGTGGATTGTGGACGCCTATCCCCTCGTGCTTGCCGGGCTGCTGGTTGCCATGGGCAGCCTGGGTGACCGGATTGGACGCCGGCGGCTGCTGCTGGTCGGCAGTGTCGGTTTCGCGGCAGTCTCGGCGGCCACAGCATTCGCCCCGAGCCCCGAGTGGCTCATAGCCGGCAGGGCGGCGTTGGGATTCTTCGGGGCCATGCTGATGCCGTCCACCCTGTCCCTCATCCGCAATATCTTCCCGGACCCCAACCGGCGCCGGCTCGCCGTGGCCATCTGGGCGGCCGGCTTTTCCGGCGGCGCCGCGCTGGGGCCGATCTTCGGTGGCTGGCTGGTGGAGCAGTTCTGGTGGGGCGCCATCCTTTTGGTCGCCGTACCCATCATGCTGCCCCTCCTGGCCTTCGGTCCCGCCTTCATCCCGGAGTCCAAGGACCCACACCCCGGGCGGGTTGACGTGCCAAGCATCCTGCTTTCCCTGTTGGTCATGGTGCCGGTCGTTTATGGCATCAAAGAACTTGCCACTGAAGGCATAGGGACGCTTCCGCTGCTCGTCATAGGGTTTGGCCTTGCCATGGGATTCGCCTTTGTCCGCCGGCAACTGCGGCTGGCGAGCCCCCTCCTGGACATGTCCCTGTTCCGCAACAGGGTTTTCAGTACGGCCATCACGGCAAACGTCCTGGCGCTGTTTTCTTTCAACGGCTTTATCCTGTTCCTCGCCCAGCATCTGCAGTTACTGGAGGGCATGACGCCGTCCGCCTCCGGCGTGGCCATGATCCCGGCCCTCGTGGCAACGGTGGTGGCCGGACTGGTGGCAGTACCCCTGGTGCGGAAGGTCCGTCCGGGCTTTGTCGTGGCCGGTGGGCTGGCCCTGAGCGCAACCGGCCACGGGCTCGTGGCCTTCGGCAACCACAGCGCCGGCCCGGCCCTCCTGCTGGGAGCACTCCTCATCCTGGCACTGGGGGTGGGAACGGCCGAGACCATCTCGAACGACCTCATCCTGGGCGCTGTTCCCGCCGAGAAGTCAGGCGCCGCAGCCGCCATTTCCGAGACGGGCTACGAAGTGGGATCGCTGCTGGGAACGGCCGTCCTGGGCTCAATCCTGACTGCTTCGTACCAGCACAACCTGCTGGTACCCGCCGGTCTCGCAGCGGCCACATCGGGATCCGGCGCTCACCAGGCGGGCGAGACCCTGGCCGGCGCCATGGAGCTCGCGGGCACATTGCCCGCACCGCTCGCGGAAGCCCTCCGCGCCTCAGCGCGTGCGGCTTTCGATTCCGGGGTGCATATCACCGCGGGGATCGCGCTGGTCCTATTGGCAGGAGCTGCGGTGCTTGCCGCCGTCGTGCTTCACCGCGTTCCCAAGGCGCACTAGGCGAGCGCATTCCACGAAGCCGGCAGGGCACAGCGTCATTCGCAACAAGAAAGCGCCCGGCTCCGGAGATGGCTCCGGAGCCGGGCGCTTTACTGCGCGTTATTCGCTATTTTGCGTCCGGTGCGGTGACGCTGGCGGAGGCCTTCATGGTCTCGGCATTCACCATCCACGCATACTGTTCCAGCTTGGCGATGAATTCATGCAGCAGGTCTGCGGTGGTGGGGTCTTCCTCATCCACTTCGTCGTGAACCTTGCGCATGGTCCCAACGGCGGCCTCAAGGGCGGCGACGATCCGCTCAATGGCATCCTTGGTGTTGATGAGGCCCGCCGGGAAAGTGGCCAGGCTGGTGCTCTTGGCCACCGTGGCGCTGCGGCCGTCCGGGAGGGCATGCAGGGCCCGCATCCTTTCGGCCATGTCATCGGCGAACTGGCGCGCGGCATCGACGATTTCGTCCAGCTGCAGGTGGAGGTCCCGGAAGTTGGTGCCAACGATGTTCCAGTGGGCCTGCTTGCCCTGGATGTGCAGTTCGATCAGGTCCGCGAGAACGGCCTGGAGGTTGTTGGTCAGGGTCGGTGAAGCTTTCATGAATCCTCCTCGATTGGTCCAGTGATCCTGACCGTATCAGCCGCACTGAGCCTACGGAGCAAAATTTCTCAGTGAGCTTACTATTCCGAACGAGGCGACATAAAAGAACGGGATTCATATAAACCCCTTGCGCGAAAGCAGGATGCCGTCCATACTAAATGAACGTCATTCATTTAGTGACGGTCGTCTCACTGGAAGTAAGCACATGATTGAAATTTCCTGCCTCGACTCGCCCGATTCCTTGGCCCGGACAGCGCCGTCCGAACGCCCTGCCCTCCGGGTCGGCGTCGTGCAGCACCGCTGGCATGCGGACACTGCCGTCCTGCAGGCCGAACTCGACGAGGGCATCGGCCGTGCCGCCAGGCTCGGTGCCACTGTAGTATTCCTGCCCGAACTCACCCTTTCCCGCTACCCCGCGGACACCCGCCCGGAGAACGACGTTCCCCGGCCCGGAGCCGTACAGCCACCGGCGGACCGGCCCCGGCCCTCCGACACCGCGGAAGACCTGCTCACCGGACCCACATTCCGCTTCGCCGCGGACTCAGCCCGCCGCCACGGGGTCTCCGTCCACGCCTCGTTGTACCAGAAGGCAGACAACCCGGACGGCAGCGATGACGGGCTGGGCCTGAACACCGCCATCCTGGTTTCCCCGGAAGGTGAACTGCTGGCCCGCACGCACAAGCTGCATATCCCGGTCACCGCCGGCTACTACGAAGACAAGTTCTTCCGCCAAGGGCCCGCAGCGGCCGATGCCTACGAGGTCCACGCGCCGGCAGAACTGGGCGGCGCCCGGCTGGGCATGCCCACCTGCTGGGACGAATGGTTCCCCGAGGTAGCCCGGCTGTACTCCCTCGGCGGCGCCGAAATCGTGGTCTACCCCACCGCGATCGGCTCGGAACCGGACCACCCCGACTTCGACACCCAGCCGCTGTGGCAGCAGGTCATCGTGGGCAACGGCATCGCCAACGGGCTCTTTATGATCGCCCCCAACCGCTGGGGCAGCGAGGGGACCCTGAACTTCTACGGCTCCTCGTTCATCTCCGATCCCTATGGCCGGATTCTGGCCCAGGCCCCGCGGGACGCCTCCGCCGTTCTGGTGGCAGACCTCGACCTGGACCAGAGGCGCGACTGGCTCACCCTTTTCCCCTTCCTGGCCACCCGCCGCCCCGACACCTACGGCCGCCTCACAGACCCCGTGCGGCGTGACCTGCCGCTCGGCGGCGAAGCAGCCGTAGTCGAAGGGGTGAGCGCATGAGTTACTGGCGCATGCCCGCCGAGACCGCTCCCCAGGAGCGGCTCTGGATGGCCTTCCCCACCGGAGGGTACACGCTGGGCGACACGGAGGAAGCTGCCCACACTGCCCGGTCGACGTGGGCGGCGGTGGCCAATGCCGCCGTCGAGTTTGAACCGGTCACCATGGTGGTGGACCCCGACGACGTCGGCATCGCCGCCCGCTATCTCCACCCTGCCGTCGAGGTACTCGCGGCCCCGCTCAACGATGCGTGGATGCGGGACATCGGCCCCACCTTTGTGCTGGACCAGGACGGGCACCTTGGCGCCGTCGACTGGGTCTTTAATGGTTGGGGCGCCCAGGACTGGGCCCGTTGGGACAAGGACGCACTAGTCGCCGGCGAAATCTCCGGCCGCTCAGGCGCCCGCCACATTCTCTCCGCCCTGGTCAATGAGGGCGGTGGCATCCAGGTGGACGGCGAGGGAACCGTGCTGGTTACCGAAACAGTGCAGCTCGATCCGGGCCGTAACCCGGGACTCAGCCGTGCGGACGTCGAGGCGGAGCTCGCCCGGACCATCGGTGCAACCCACGCCATCTGGCTCCCCCGCGGACTGGCTCGGGACTCGGAGAGATTCGGCACCCGCGGCCATGTGGACATCGTGGCAGCCATCCCCTCCCCCGGCACGCTCCTGGTCCATTCCCAGCGGGACCCCCGCCATCCGGACTTCCAGGTAAGCCGGGACATCATCGAGCACCTCCGCACCACCCGGGATGCGGCCGGACGGGAATGGAACATCATCGAAGTCCCCGCCCCGGAAACTCTGTGGGATGACGAGGGCTTTGTGGACTACAGCTATATCAACCACGTCGTGGTCAACGGCGGTGTCATCGCGTGTACGTTCGCGGACCCGAACGATGACAAGGCGCTGCAGATCCTGGCCGAGGCCTACCCCGGCCGGCGTGTGGTCGGCATCGACGCCCGGGAGCTCTTCGCCCGTGGCGGCGGCATTCATTGCATCACCCAACAGCAGCCTGCTGCCTCGTAGAAAGCGCTGGACAATGACGCAAACTATCCGCAAGAGCACCCCCGCCGGCCAGCCCGTTGGGGCTGACGCGCCGGGCACTGCACACGGCATTACGGCCAAGGGCCTCAAGGGCGGCCAGCTGGGCCTGCTGGCCGTTGTGGTCCTGGGCATCTCCACCATCGCCCCGGCGTACACGCTGACCAGTGCCCTGGGCCCGACGATCAACGAGGCAGGGCTCCAGCTGCCCGTGATCTTCCTCATCGGGTTTATCCCCATGATCCTGGTGTCACTGGCCTACCGGGAGCTCAACGCCGACTCCCCGGACAGCGGCACCACGTTCACCTGGGTCACTAAAGCCTTCGGTCCGTGGGTTGGCTGGATGGGCGGCTGGGGACTGCTGGCGGCAAACATCATCGTGCTGTCCAACCTGGCCGCCGTGGCAGTGGACTTCTTCTACCTCTTCCTGTCACAGCTGACGGGCTCACCCGAGCTGGCGGACCTCGCCGCCAACAAGCCGCTGAACGTGCTGACCTGCTTCGTCTTCGTGGCCTTGGCGGTGTGGATCAGCTACCGCGGCATGCACACCACCAAGCTGGTGCAGTACGGCCTGGTGGGGTTCCAACTGCTGGTCCTGGGGTTGTTCGTGGCCATGGCCTTCGCTAACTGGTCCACCTCTGAAACAGCCATCCCGTTTAGCTGGGAATGGTTTGACGTCACCAGGATCGAGACGTTCGGCCAAATCGCGGCCGGCATCTCGCTGTCCATCTTTGTGTACTGGGGCTGGGATGTATGCCTGACCGTGAACGAGGAAACCACCAACGGCAAGAAGACGGCTGGACTGGCAGGGACCCTCACCGCCGTCATCGTCCTGGGCATCTACCTGATGATCAGCATCTCCACAATGATGTTCGCCGGGATCGGCGATACCGGCAACGGGCTCAGCAACCCCGATAACCAGGAGAATATCTTTATCGCCCTGGCTTCCCCCATCATGGGACCATTCGCCATCCTGATGTCCCTCGCCGTGCTCTCCAGTTCCGCGGCGTCGCTGCAGTCCACGTTCATGTCACCTTCACGCAGCCTGCTCGCCATGGCCCACTACGGCGCGCTTCCCAAGCCGCTCAGTCGCCTGAGCAAACGCTTCTCGACGCCGCGCACCGCCATCATTGCCGCCGGCGTCCTGTCTGCCGGCTTCTACGCGGTGATGCATGTGATCAGCGAGAACGTCCTGAACGACACCATCCTGGCGCTCGGCCTGATGATCTGCTTCTACTACGGCCTCACCGCGATCGCTTGCGCCTGGTACTTCCGGAACAGCGTTTTCAGCAGCGTCCGCAACTTCGTACTGCGGCTCCTGTGCCCGGTACTGGGCGGCGTCGGCTTGTTTGTGGTCTTCCTGCAAACGGCCGTGGACAGTTGGGCTCCGGAATTCGGCAGCGGGTCAGAGGTCTTCGGCGTGGGGCTGGTGTTTGTCCTGGGTATCGGGATCCTGGCGCTCGGTGCAGTGTTCATGGTGATCATGGCCCGCCTTCGCCCCGGGTTCTTCCGCGGTGAGACCATCCGACGCGACACCCCCGCACTGGTGGTGCCCGAGTAGGCGCCACGCACTGGCTGGCCTCCGCGGTTGCCCGACCGCGAGCGCACAGAACGGCACCCTGGCCCGGATTTCCGGAACAGGGTGCCGTTCTTGGGTTTACTGTGCTTATCTCAACGCCGGTTCGCCATTGAACCGATGGTCACCAGAAGTGCGCTACGTCCACCACAAGCCGTGATCCGGAGCCCGGTCCGTCCAGGGTAAATACCCGGAATGGGAGCCGTGCGCGGACGCCAAGGCCCATGGTTGTGTAGCCTTCAAAGCTGCCTGCCCAAGCTACCTGCCGGAAGGTCTGGTAGCCCGCCACGTTGGTCAGTTCGGCCTGGTTGGCCGGGCTGTACGTAGCGGTGCCGGTTTCGACGTCGTAGGACGGCGCGGTCACGGTGACGCTGAGGAACGCCTGCCCCCGCAGGGGAACCAGGTGTCCGGAGCCGTCCTGTGCCACGTAGTCTACGTAGCGGACGTTGTAGCCGGCCACAGGGCCGTTGAGATCAACCACCATCCGGTCGAAGCAGTAATGCTGCCCCGTCCGCACGTTGGTTACTGATGCGGCACTCATCGCTGGATTGCTCTTTTCCAGCGATCCCCAAACAAGTCCGCAATAGGACGTGGTTGCCGAGGCGGGCCCCGGAGCCAGGAAACCCAATCCGACAGCCATCAAAATGACTGCGAGCCACGTATGAATCTTTTTCATTGTGGGCCACCTTTCGAGTGATTGGATAGCTCAAGCGTAGGAGCCTCAAAAGCCCTTAAGAAGGGTTGTATCCGCTTCGGCACGGAACCGTTAAAAGCGCCGGATTCCGGTCACGCGGGCGTAATCATGGGGGCTCTGCGGGGGCAAAAGAAACCCTATTAACACCGTTTCTGGACACTAGCGTTATGCATCATAACGACGCCGGCACGCGGCTTTGCGAGGTTCCGAGCCGGAGGGCAGAAAGGCGCCGTCCACAAGCGTGGACGGCGCCTTTCACATGGGCGTGGGGCAGCTAGCCTTCGCAGTCCCGGCAGTACTTCATACCGTTCTTTTCGCGGGCGACCTGGGATCGGTGGCGGACCAGGAAGCAGGACGAGCAGGTGAATTCATCAGACTGTTCGGGAACAACAATGACGGTCAGCTCTTCGTTGGAGAGATCGGCTCCCGGAAGGTCGATGCCTTCGGCGGTGTCGTTCTCGTCGACGTCGATAACCGCGGTCTGGGCGGCACCTGAACGGGAGGCCTGGAGGGCTTCCAGCGACTCGGCGGGAGACTCTTCTTCTTGCTTACGTGGAGCGTCGTAATCGGTAGCCATAGCGGGTTCACTTTCGTTGCTGCGCAGCGCCATTTCAGGCACCTCAGTGAAGCAGTTTAGGTCATTATGCCGCGACTTGGAGAATAGTGTGCCGAACCAGACATATTGCTACCGTTTGTTGGATTTCGAAGCCTCAGCAGCGTGCGCGGCCCTGGCGTGGTCGCTTGCAACAGCGATGCCGCTAAGTGCCGGGAGCCAGCCCCAGCGAGTGGCGTCAGCCATCGCATCTGCCGCTTGGTCAACCGAATCGCAGAGGAACACATCGGCGAGCCATGAACTGGCGGAAGCAAGCAACGGAGGAGTCATGAACCGAACGTACGGGCTGAATGTTGTGGGCTCATTTCGTAGCCGTCTCGCGTCTGTTAAGCCCTGACGCCTTTGTGTAGCGGCCTGGGTTGTGGCGGCCCGCGCTAGTCAGTCCTACGCTGAAAAATGCAAGCATTCTCCCTTGCGAACCCAGGAGGCACCACCATGGCAGTCAAACTCAACCGCAAAGCCCTGACGCATGCCCGTGAACTCGTCAGGGACGGGAAGGTGGAACGCGATGTCCGCGATGACTGGAGTGAGCACGCGCCGTCGGCCGACGACGAAAACGCCTTTATCGACAAGCATGGCTTTGACGACTTCGCCCAATGGCACCTGGGACGCGACGACGAAAAGTCGGACGAAACCAAAGGCAGCTTGAGCTTTCCGTTCGGCGATTTCAAGAAGGTGCACCGCTGCGCCGTGATCTCGCTGGAGAGCCGGGCCGCCCAATACGGGCATGACGACATCAAGGACGCCGCAAAGAAGCTTCTGGAGCTGATCGATTCGGAGTAACCGTTTCAGCCCGGGGGCGTCCTTGGGCTGTTCGACTGTTCTTTGGATATATCCCGGATATCACATCTCGTGGTCTGATATATTAGTCATGACTTGAATCCGCAGAGGATCGATCGTCAACTCGATGAGGAGTGGAACAGTATGCAGCAACTTGCGCACCGGCTCGAACGCCTGGGCACCGAAACCGCCTTCAGCGTCGCCCAAGCCGCGGCAACCTGGAAGGCGAAGGGGAACCTCGTGTACCCCTTCCATCTCGGCGATATCAACATTCCGACAGCCCCGCACATCGTCGAAGCGATGAATCGGGCCATTGCCGACGGCTACACGGGCTATTGTCCCGGCCCCGGCATCCCGCAGCTGCGCGAGGCCCTCGCCGACGATCTCGGAGCCCGGCGAGGCATCACATTCTCCCCCGACAACGTCGTCGTGATGACCGGCGGCAAGCCCGTCATCACCAAGTTCCTGCAGGCTGTGATGAACCCCGGCCAGGAAGTGCTCTATCCCAACCCGGGCTTCCCGATCTACGAGTCCCAGATCGAGTACCTTGGTGGCACGGCCGTACCGTACCGCTACTTGCCCACGAGCCAGGGCTTCGCGATCGACCTCGACCAGGTGCGGGCATCTATCACCCCGAATACTGTCGCAATCATCTACAACGACCTTCAGAACCCAATCTCCGCCGAGTCGACGGCGGCTGAGCGTGAGGCAATCGCACAGCTCGCGCAGGAGCACGACCTCTGGGTGCTCTCCGATGAGGCGTACTTCGAGACGCGCTATGAGGGTGTCTCAAGCTCGATCGCATCGCTTCCCGGCATGGCGGAGCGCACCGTGATCCTCTACACGTTCAGCAAGAAGTTCGCCATGACCGGGTCCCGCCTGGGGTGCGCCGTCGCCCCGATCGAGATCGCCAGGATTCTCAGCACACTCAATACCAACGATGAGTCGTGCACCACGCACTACGTGCAATGGGCAGGCATCGAAGCGCTCCGTGGCACCCAGGAACCCGTTCAGCAGATGCTCGACATCCTGCGCGAGCGCCGGGATGCCGCATGCGAACTCGTGAACGACATCTCCGGCGTTCACGTCGCCGTGCCGCAGTCGACGTTCTACCTTTTCCCCGACGTCACTGATGCTATGGAATGCATGGGTTACACGGCAGTCGGCGATTTCGCCTCGGCAGCCCTGCAGGAAACCGGCGTCTCATTCTGCACCCGCGAGCACTTCGGGCGCCGCCAACCAGGCGAGGACCGGCAGTACATCCGGCTCGCCTACTCGGGCATCGACGTCGCTGATATCCGCGATGGCCTCGGCCGCCTGCGCAAGTGGATCGAGACGGCATGAGCCGGGTCGTCGTCACGGGACGGGTACCCGAAACCGCACTCGAGAAGCTCCGCGCCGAGCATGAAGTCGATGCCTGGCCGGGTCCGGAGTCGATTGGCCGCGAGGAGCTGCTGCGCCGGGTAGCCGGGGCCGACGCCGTGGTAAGCCTGCTCACCGAACGCATCGACGCCGAACTGCTCGACGCCGCCGGCCCGCAGCTCAAAGTGGTCGCGAACGTCGCCGTCGGCTATGACAACATCGACGTGCCGGCCTGCACCGAACGGGGCATCGTCGCCACCAACACACCCGGCGTGCTCACGGAGGCCACCGCCGACATCGCGCTCGGCCTCATCCTCTCTGCGACCCGCCGTCTCGGCGAGGGGGAACGGCTCATCCGCTCCGGCCAGGAGTGGAAGTGGGGCATGTTCTTCCTGCTCGGCAGCAGCCTGCAGGGCAAGACCCTTGGCATCGTCGGCATGGGCGGCATCGGCCAGGCGACCGCACGCCGGGCAAGGGCCTTCGGCATGGACATCGTCTACCAGTCACGCAGTGAAATCGACCCCACGGTCGCAACCGAACTGGACGCCCGGAGGGTCGAGCTCGACGAGCTGCTGGCCATCTCCGACGTCGTCTCGCTGCACTGCCCCTACGGGCCTGCCACGCACCATCTGATCGGCGCGGAACAACTCGCCGCGATGAAGGCCTCGGCGTACCTCGTCAACACCGCGCGCGGACCGATCGTTGACGAAGCGGCGCTCGCATCGGCGCTTCGCGAGGGGCAGATTGCGGGCGCGGGGCTCGACGTTTTTGAGAAGGAGCCCAGCGTGCACCCCGGATTGCTGGAGCTCGAGAACGTGGTGCTCGTGCCGCACCTCGGCTCCGCCACTGTCGAGACGCGCACCGCCATGGCGATGCTCGCAGCAGAGAACGTGCTCGCCGTGCTCAACGACGAACGACCGCCCGCACCGCTAAATTAGCGGAAGTCGGGCGCTCGCGTGCCAGCCGAGTGAATAAAGTACGAGCCCCGTCCGGAAGGACGGGGCTCGTACTCGTTCCTGGTCGGGACTCGCCAGTCCCTCTCCAATGTGTGGTGCCCAATTTCGCGACATAAAAACCCCTCTGTTCGGGACGAAATCGCCGGAACGGAGGCGTTACTGGAGCCTCCTGTCGGATTCGAACCGACGACCCCCGCTTTACAAGAGCGGTGCTCTGGCCAACTGAGCTAAGGAGGCCTGCCCTCGCGGGCTGCGCCTGAACGGCGCTAGATAAGGTTAGCCCAAGTCCGCCCGCTGGTAAAAACGCTGGAACCGGACAAGGGTCAATGGAAAAGCCCGGCCCCGGAAGCATCCCGGGACCGGGCCTCGGTCATACAGCCTTGGGTGGGTTATGCCTTCGCGTCGATGGCAGCCTGCAGGAAGTCGGGGAACTGGGTCTGGGCGCTTTCTCCCTTGCCCCACTGCTTGCCGTCTACGAATACCGTGGGCGTACCGGTAACGCCGATGGCCGCAGCTTCCTTGGTGGTGAACTTAACGTACGGCCGGTAGGTCTTGTCATTGACGCAACTGTCGATGTTGACACCCATATCAGAGGCCATGGACTTGAGCTTGTCATCGGAGAGTCCAGCGCCGCCTTCGGCAGGCTGGTTAGCGAACAGGGCGTCCACAAACTCCGCGTACTTCTCGGGAGACTGGTTGACTACGCACGCAGCGGCGTTGGCTGCCCGCGAGGAGTAGTTCGTGGTGGACCGGTTGTCCAGGAAGCCGAGCGCGCGGTATTCCACCGTAATCTTGCCTTCGTTGCGCAGGGCAGTCAGCTGCTCGTTGTACTGGGCTTCGAAGTTCTTGCAGACGGGGCAGATGAAGTCGACATAGAGGACAACCTTCACCGGCTTGCCGGCCTCAGCCTCGGCACCGGGGGCGATCACTTCCGCCGGAGCCGTTTCCGGAGGGCTCCCTACAGATGCAGCATCCACAGTGGACGCATCCAGCTTGGCCACTTCGGTGTTGGCCAGCAACGTGATGCCGCCGTGCACGTTGCCATTTGCCGGCGTCGGTCCTTGGTCGGCGATCGGGGCGTTTTGCCGCATGGTGGTGGTTACCACCAGTGCCACTACCGCCAGGATGGCAACCACTGCCACCACAATGCCCCAGCCGATCAGCAGCTTGTTTCGCTTGTCCTTCTTAAGCTGCGCCTCACGGATCAGGCGCGCCTTCTCGCGCGCCTCCGCGGTTCGCTCAGCCTTGGACTTACGTACTTCATTTGCGGGGCTCATGTGTTCCTTGGGTCGATCGACGTGGGGGGACCACTCAGTGGCAACTCCATCATTTTAGGGGAGAAACCTGAGAGCTTGCGCTTTCAACTATTCCTCCCCTTGACCAACGGACGAATAGCACGGAAGATTCCGCCCCGTTAGGGTGGGTTTAGAGGCACAAGCAACCCCAGGGGGCCGCAATGCAAACACCTGTCCAGGAAAAACCTATCGCCGCGACTGACTCCGGCCCCGCCGGAGACGTCCATGGCGAGAGCACAAAATACGATTTCATGGTGGTGTCCAACAGGCTGCCAGTAGACCGTTGCAATGCCGGCGAGAGCGGCGACGACGGCTCCGGATGGAGGCGCTCGCCCGGCGGTCTGGTAACTGCCCTGGCCCCGATGATGACAAAGACCGACGGCGCGTGGGTGGGTTGGCATGGCGCCCCGGATGAAACGGTCAAACCGTTCAGCCACGGCGGGATGGATCTCGTCCCGGTCCAGCTCAGCACCGACGACGTCGAGCTGTATTACGAAGGCTTCTCCAATGCCACCCTGTGGCCCCTGTACCACGACGTGATCGCACCCCCGGAGTTCCACCGGACCTGGTGGGACGCCTACCGCAGGGTCAACAGAAGGTTCGCGGACGCCGTCGTACGCCATGCCGACCACGGCGCCACCGTGTGGATCCAGGACTACCAGCTGCAGCTGGTTCCCCGGATGCTGCGCGAAGCGCGGCCCGACCTTCGGATCGGGTTCTTCAACCACATCCCGTTCCCGCCCCCGGAGATCTTCGCCCAGCTGCCGTGGCGGCAGGCCATCATCGACGGCCTCATGGGTGCGGACCTGGTCGGATTCCAGCGCCCCAGTGATGCCGGCAACTTCATGCGCTCCGCGCGGCGGTTCCTGGGCGCCAGCGTCAAGCAGCAGCAGGTGCACGTGAAGGGCCACGACGGCGAAATCACGCACATCGCCCGGGCCCAGGCCTTCCCCATCTCCATCGACGTTGCGCAGATCACCGAACTGGCCAACAAACCGGAGATCATCGAGCGCGCCCGCCAGATTCGCCAGGACCTGGGCAACCCCAAAACCATCCTCCTGGGCGTGGACCGGCTGGACTACACCAAGGGCATCCGCCACCGGCTCAAGGCCTTCGAAGAGCTCCTGAACGAAGGAAAGCTGACCGTCGGAGACGCCACCCTTATCCAGGTGGCCAGCCCCAGCCGGGAGCGGGTGGAGCAGTACCGGCTCCTGCGCGAGGAGATCGAGGGCACCGTGGGCCACATCAACGGAACCTACGACACCATCCAGAACACAGCCGTGCGCTACCTGCACCACAGCTACCCGGTGGAGGAAATGGTGGCGCTCTACCTTGCCGCCGACGTCATGCTGGTCACTGCCCTGCGGGACGGCATGAACCTCGTGGCCAAGGAATACGTGACTGCCCGCACGCAGAACGACGGCGCCCTGGTCCTCAGCGAGTTCGCCGGCGCGGCGGACCAGCTGAAGCAGGCGCTCCTGATGAATCCGCACGACATCGACGGCCTGAAGGACACCATCATGCGGGCCGTTAACATGTCACCCAAGGACTCCGCCCGCCGGATGCGGTCCA
Organism: Pseudarthrobacter sp. CCNWLW207; assembly: GCF_037203945.1. Classification (NCBI taxonomy): domain Bacteria; kingdom Bacillati; phylum Actinomycetota; class Actinomycetes; order Micrococcales; family Micrococcaceae; genus Pseudarthrobacter; species Pseudarthrobacter sp. CCNWLW207. Next base: position 676,061 of record NZ_JBBCBS010000001.1, read on the forward strand.
TGCGCAAGCAGATCCTGGAACACGATGTGGACCACTGGTCCGCGGACTTCCTCCAGGCGCTCAACGAAAAGGTGGTCCGAGATGACTCGTGATGCCCGCCCCGCCAAGGGCCCACTGACGCTCTCCCCGGAACTTCGCGACGCCCTCCGGCGCATCGCGCAGACCGAACACTTGCTGGTGGCCATGGACTTTGACGGCACCATCTCGCCGATTGTGGACCACGCCGGCGACGCCCGCCCGCTTCCGCGCTCCGCCGCGGCGTTTGCCGGGCTCGCCGCCCTGCCGCGTACGACGACGGCACTCATCTCCGGGCGCGCCCTCGCCAGCCTGCGCGCGGTTGCTTCTCCCCCGGTGGACACCCTCCTGATCGGCAGCCACGGCGCCGAAGCCTGGCTTGGCCCCGGTTCCACGGAGCTGACCCTGGACGAGGACCAGCGCGCGCTGCTCGCGGAAGTGCGTGGCATCCTGGAGGAGATCGTGGAACAGGCACCCGGCACCCTCCTTGAGGACAAACCTGCCGGCGTTGTCCTCCACACCCGGCTGGCCACCCCGGATGTTGCGGAGGACGCAGTGTCGGCCGCGCGTGCCGTACTGCAGGACCGCCACGGCGTGTTCCTCAAGACCGGGAAGCAGGTGCTGGAAACCTCCGTCGTTAATGCCTCCAAGGGTGAGGGCGTGACCTTCCTGCGTCAGATCACCGGGGCTACTGCCGTCCTGTTCGCGGGAGATGACACCACGGACGAGGACGCCCTGGCCCGGCTGGAATCAGGCGACGTTGGCGTGAAAGTCGGGCTGGACTTCACGCAGGCACAGTTCAGGGTGGAAGCCCCCGTGCACGTCGCGGAACTGCTGGAAACCCTGTTGCAGGAGCGCAGCCTGGCGGTGGCTGAAGAGGAACCCGAGAACTTCAGTGGACGCGGCCAGTAGCGAACCTCACGTGTGACGTCCGTAACATTTAGTCCAATTCGGGTTTGATCTGACATACTCTTGCTTGTGATGTGGCGCACAAGAACCGTGCGGCGTCACTCGATACTCCTCGGCCTCGGCCGGGGAGTACGCGGCTGAAAACCGTGAACAACTGAACAAACATGAACCATTCACAACGGATCGTCCGGCACGTACCTGCCGGTGAAGGGATTGATAACTGTGGCTACAGTTACTTTTGATAACGCTACGCGTCTGTACCCGGGCACAGAAAAGCCCGCCGTCGATAAGCTCAACATCGACATCGCCGATGGCGAATTCCTGGTCCTCGTTGGACCCTCCGGTTGCGGTAAGTCCACCTCCCTGCGCATGCTCGCAGGCCTTGAGGACGTCAACGCCGGCCGTATCCTCATTGGCGACCGCGATGTCACCGACGTTCCGCCGAAGGACCGCGACATCGCCATGGTTTTCCAGAACTACGCGCTGTACCCGCACATGACGGTTGCAGACAACATGGGCTTCGCGCTGAAGATTGCCGGCGTCAGCAAGGAAGAGCGCGCCGAGCGTGTCCGCGAAGCAGCAAAGCTTCTTGACCTCGAGCCGTACCTGGACCGCAAGCCGAAGGCACTCTCCGGCGGTCAGCGCCAGCGTGTTGCCATGGGCCGCGCCATTGTGCGTAACCCGCAGGTCTTCCTCATGGATGAGCCGCTTTCCAACCTGGACGCCAAGCTCCGTGTCCAGACCCGTACGCAGATCGCGTCCCTGACCCGCCGCCTGGGCGTCACCACCGTCTACGTGACCCACGACCAGGTCGAAGCCATGACCATGGGTGACCGCGTGGCTGTGCTGAAGGACGGCCTGCTCATGCAGGTTGACACCCCGCGCAACCTTTACGACAAGCCCAAGAACGTCTTCGTTGCCGGCTTCATCGGCTCCCCCGCGATGAACCTGCTGGAACTGCCCGTCGTCGACGGCGGCGTCCAGTTCGGCGGAACGGTTTACCCCGTGCCGCGCGATGTCCTCGAAGAAGCCCACGGCAGCACCGTCACGCTGGGCTCCCGCCCGGAAGACCTTGAGACCGCACCGCAGGGTGAAGGCCTCAAGGTCGAGGTTGACGTTGTTGAAGAGCTCGGTGCCGACGCTTACGTCTATGGCCACACCACGCTCGACGGCAAGGACCACGACATCGTGGCACGCGTCGACGGTCGCCGTCCTCCGATGAAGGGCGAGGCCATCTACGTTCGTCCGCAGTCCGGCCACGTGCACCTGTTCGACACCAAGACCGGCCTGCGCCTGGGCGACTAATCCCCACCGGCACCCTAGCCTCGCTTCGCTTCGGCCAGGGAACCCTGCCTGCGTGGGCACATCCACCAGCGCGCTAACCAACCGACGGCGGCCCTCCTTTCTGGACGGGCCGCCGTCGGCGTTAAGTCCAATGTTTAGGCCCCGCCGCCCTATGTACGGAAGAATTGACCCCATGACCGAGGAAAACAGCGCCCAGTGGCACGACGAACCCACCGACTACGCGCAGATCGGTAAACTGCCACGGTTTGAGGCGGCAAGCGCCAATGACGACAAACTCTCCGCGGTCTCCAGCTCGTTGAACATCACGGCGGCCGCCGCGGATCCGGAGCTCCTGGACCTCCCGTGGCACATCGCCCTTGAGGACTGGCCCGCCGAAAACCTGGCCGCTCTCCCCCGCGGCATCTCCCGGCACATCGTGCGCTTCGCCCATCTGGGCGGCTCTGTCATCGCCATCAAGGAAACATCCGAACATGTGGCCCGCCACGAGTACCACATGCTGCGGAAACTCGCCCGGCTGGACGTGCCCTGCGTTGAACCCGTAGCCGTGATCACGGGCCGGACCACGCTGGACGGCCGGCCCCTGAATCCGGTGCTCGTCACCCGCCACCTGAAGTTCTCGATGCCGTACCGCGCGTTGTTCTCCCAGATGCTGCGCAAGGACACCCTCACCCGCCTCATTGACGCCCAGGCCCTCCTGATGGTCCGTCTTCACCTCATCGGCTTCTACTGGGGCGACGTCTCGCTCTCCAACACCCTGTTCCGCCGTGACGCCGGCGCCTTCGCGGCCTACCTCGTGGACGCGGAGACCGGCGAGCTGTATCCGGACCTGTCCACCGGGCAGCGAGAGTACGACCTCGAAATCGCCCGGGTCAACATCGCAGGTGAGCTGATGGACCTCCTGGACGGCGGCCTGATTGAGGAGAAGGTGGATCCCGTTGCCACCAGCGAACTCATTATGGACAGCTACCGGCGCCTCTGGACCGAGCTGACAGAAAAGGAATCCTTCGAACTCGGCGAACGCTGGCGCGTGGGCGCCCGCATCCGCCGACTCAACGAGCTGGGTTTCGACGTCGAAGAATATGCCATCAAAACCACGCAGAACGGTTCCACGATCCAGTTGCAGCCCAAGGTGGTGGACGCCGGGCACCATATGCGCCGGCTGCTGCGCCTGACGGGATTGGATGCGCAGGAGAACCAGGCACGGCGACTGCTCAACGACATGGACTCGTTCCGGGCGGACAACAACCCGGAGATGGACGAGGAATACAGTGCCCACCTCTGGGTCAGCCAGGTCTTTGAGCCCATCGTCCGGTCCATCCCGCGGGACCTTTCCCGCAAGCTTGAGCCCGCCGAAGCGGTCCACGAAGTACTGGAGCACCGCTGGTATATGTCAGAGAAGCAGGAACGGCACATTCCCCTGGCGGAAGCGGTGCAGTCCTACATCGACTCCATCCTTCGGCACCGCCGGGATGAGGCAGCCATCATGCTGAACCCGGACACCGAGATGCTGAAGATCCTCGAAGTGGAAACTGAGGAGTCCAGGTACGGCGCCGATGAAAGCATCGACGAATACCCGGACGTCGACGACTGACCATCTTCCATAGCGTGGCAGCACGGCTGTGTTAATACCCCAACTAGGTAGCAGCAGATGTCGTTTTGAGCGCTCATAACGACATCACCTGCTACCTAGTTGGGACCGGGGGCAGCGGGCTTAGATGGCCTTGCCCGGATTCAGGATGCCTGCCGGGTCAAAGAGTTCCTTGATCCGGCGCTGCAGCTCCCGGACCGGTTCCGGTTGCTCCAGTCCCAGCCAGCGCAACTTGTATTGTCCGATGCCGTGTTCGCCGGTGATAGTGCCGCCCATCTCCAGTGCTGCGTCGATGGAATCATCCAAGGCCAGGTTCAGGCGTTCCATGGCGCCCTCATCCACCGCATTGTCCAGGCGGTCCACCCAGAACGTCGGGTGCAGGTTGCCGTCACCGGCGTGTGCCACCACCTTGAGGCTGACCTCGTGGGCAACAGCGATGCCCTCCAGCGCCGCCACGTAATCCACCAGGCGTGAGCGGGGAACGGCAACGTCCTCCCCCACCCGGTATTCGTCGTCGACCTCCACACCGCGGCTGTTGCGCCGCAACTCCACCAACTGCTCGGCCTCGGCGGTGGACTCGGTGGTGACCAAGGCTCCGCCGTCCGCCAGCACCCTGCGGACAACTTCTGCCTCCGCCACCGCACCGAAACCATCGGTCTGGATGAGCAGCAAGGAGCGTCCGCGCGCGCTGAGGTCCGAGCCGTGGATGCTGTCCAGCTGGGCCAGCGTACCGCCGTCGAGCAGTTCCATGATGGCCGGCTGGACACGGGCCCTGCCCACGGCCAGGACACCGGCGGCGGCCAGCCTGAAGTCCGGATAGAACGCCGCGATGGTCTGCACGTCCCGCGGCAGATACTTCAGCCGGACGGTAATGCCAACCACGATGCCCAGCGTCCCCTCGGAGCCCACGAAGAGTCCGGTGAGGTCGTACCCGGCAACACCTTTGAACGTTTGGTGCCCGGTGTGGATCAGGGATCCGTCTGCGAGTACCACGTCCAGTGCCAGCACAGAGTCCCGCGTGACCCCATACTTCGCGCACCGCAGGCCACCGGCGTTGGTGGCAACGTTGCCACCGATCGTGGAGGTGCGGAAGCTCGCCGGATCAGGCGCGTACATCAGGCCGTGGACGGCAGCAGCTTGGTTCAAGACAGCGTTAATGACGCCGGGTTCGACGACGGCGGTCTCGTCGTCGGGGTTAAGGTCCAGGATGCGGTCCATCCGTTCCAGGGACAAAACAACCGAATTCCTGCTGGCGTGGGCGCCTCCGGAAACCCCGGTCCCCGCGCCGCGGGCCACCAGCGCGATCCCCCTGCTGGCGCAACACCGCACGGCCGCCTGGACATCCTCGACTGACTGGGCGAACACCACCGCCAGCGGCAAGTGGAAGTCCACCACCGGAGCCTGATCCACCGCGTACCGGGCGAGTGTGACCTCGTCGGCATCGACCTGACCCGGCCCAAGGACACTTTCGAGTTCCGTTACGATGCTGCCCACGCAGCCTCCAGTTTCGTCGTCGCTGTTTTCCTCCAGTCTAGGGCGGGCCTGCTGGCGACCTGACCAGCAATGATGCTCAACAAGCCACCTGCAAACGCTTCCAGCCAAGGTCGAGTACAAGCACTAAAACCGTAAGCAGGCTTGTGTTCACATAGATGGAAGCGTTTCCATTTGTTGCGCTGTCCGGATATGCTTTTCCGCATGTCTGTTGATTCCGTGATCACTGCCACCGCACCACTGGCCGGTCCGCTGACCCTCATCCACGACGCCGACAAAGCCCCGGGCTGGTGGCGCTCAGCGGTCATTTACCAGGTGTACCCCCGGTCCTTCCGCGACCTCAACGGGGACGGCATCGGCGACATCGCCGGTATCACGGCGGAGCTGCCGCAACTTGCTGAGCTTGATGTGGACGCTGTCTGGCTGTCCCCGTTCTACCGCTCTCCCCAGCGGGACGCCGGGTATGACGTCAGCGACTACTGCGACGTGGACCCGCTCTTCGGCACGTTGGGCGATTTTGACATCATGATGTCCGAGGCCAACCGCTTGGGCCTGCGCGTCATCGTTGACCTGGTCCCCAATCACTGCTCGGACCAGCACACGGCTTTCCAGGCCGCATTGGCCGCACCGGCCGGAAGCCCCGAGCGCGACATGTTCATTTTCCGCGACGGCAGCGGCCATGAAGGACAAGAGCCTCCCAATAACTGGCAGTCCCACTTCGGTGGACCGGCGTGGACGCGCGTCACTGGACCCGATGGCCGACCGGAGCAGTGGTACCTGCACCTCTTCGATTCATCACAGCCTGACTTCAACTGGGACAACCCTGCCGTCCATACGGAGTTTGAACGTGTTCTCCGCTTCTGGCTGGACCGCGGTGTGTCCGGCTTCCGCGTGGACGTGGCGCACGCGCTGGTCAAGGCTCCAGGCCTTCCGGCTTGGGGTGGACGGGCCGACGGCGGCAGCTCGGATGGCTTCCCCGGCCACGAGGCTCCCATGTTTGGTCAGCCGGCCATCCATGACATCTACCGCGCCTGGCGCCGGATCCTGGACGAATACGGTCCGGACAGGATTCTTTGCGCTGAAGCAAGCGTTGATCTCCACCGCCTCGCGGATTGGGTCCGGCCCGATGAAATGCACCAGGCCTTCAACTTCCCGTACCTGCACGCTGGCCTGGACGTTTACCGGCTGCGGGGCGTCATCACGGACTCGCTGACAGTCCTGGACTCCGTGGGTGCCCCCAGCACCTGGGTGCTTTCCAACCACGACGTCGTGCGGCACGCCAGCCGCTTTGGTTACAACGGCTTCGGCCCCCGCGACGGTGACGGCATCGGTCCTGCGGACCCGCAGCCCGACACCGCACTGGGCCGAAGGCGTGCTGCCGCGGCTTCGCTCTTTATGCTTGGCCTTCCCGGCGCGGCTTACCTCTACCAGGGTGAAGAGCTCGGATTGCCGGATGGGATCGACATCCCTGAAGGCATGCGGCAGGACCCCACGTTCGCGAGGACCGGCGGGGAACGGCTGGGGCGCGATGGGTGCAGGGTTCCCCTTCCTTGGAAGGCTGCTGAACTCCACCTGGGCTTTGGCTCCGGGGAGCAGCCGTGGCTCCCGCTGCCGGCCGCGTTTAACGAGCTGGCGCGGGATGTCCAGGCCGCATCGCCGTCGTCGCACCTGAACCTGTACCGCCGCACCCTGGCGCTGCGGCGGGAGCTGGGCCTGGGCCGTGGTTCCTTGGCGTGGGCTGAGGAATGGTGCACCGGTTCCTCCCTCGCTTATGTCAACGGCACTACGCTGGTGCTTATGAACCTTAACCACGAGCCGCTGGAAATGCCTGCAGGCAACGTCCTTCTCCGCAGTGCCGATCCGGACTCCGGCCACTTCTTGGCCTCCGGTGAAACCGTCTGGCTGCAGTTGGTGCACGGCGACACGGAGTAGTACTTATGGCAGGCATCAAAGATGTTGCCGACCGCGCCGGCCTGTCCATTGCTACAGTGTCGCGGGCACTGAGCGGGAAGGCGAACGTCTCGGCTAAGAGCCGCAAACTAGCAAAGGCAGCTGCCGAGGAACTTGGCTTTGTCCCGTCATACCATGCGTCGAGCCTGGCGTCGGGACGCAACCACAATGTTGGCCTCGTTCTGCCGTCCGTGCACCGCTGGTACTTCTCATCCGTGCTGGAGGGAGTCTCCGAGACTTTGCTGGACGCCGGCTATGACCTCACGCTGTACAACGTGGGCGACCAGCCGGCGCGGCGCCAGAGCGTCCTGAAGGACTTCTTGCTCCGAAAACGGCTCGACGCAGTGATCGCCGTGGCGTTGGTGCTCACCGACGACGAGATCCAGCAACTCCTGGCCGTCCATCGTCCCATTGTGGGCATCGGCGGAGCGCTGGCGGGAGCCTCTACACTTCGAATCAATGATTCCGGCCTCTCCCGCCTGGCGACCAACCACCTGATCCAGCTGGGCCACACACGCATCGCCCACATGACCGGTGATCCCGCATTGAATCAGGAGTTCAAGCTGCCTGGAATCCGCCAGGCCGGATTTGTGGCTGCCATGAAGGATGCCGGCTTGCCCGTCCAGCCGGAGTGGCAGATCTCAGCAGACTTCACTATCCAGGGCGCCTACGCGAGTGCACGAAAGCTGCTGGGACTGGGGACGGAACGGCCGACGGCGGTCTTCGCGGCCTCGGACGAGATGGCCATAGGCACTATCCTCGCTGCCCGGGACTTCGGCCTGCGGGTTCCGGAGGACCTGTCCGTCATAGGCATGGACGGCCACGAACTGGGCGACGTCTTTGGCCTAACCACCATCGACCAGGACGCCCGCGGCCAAGGTGCCCTCGCAGCCCGGCTGCTGCTCGAAACGCTCGACGCCGGGATCCCCGGTGATGGCCGCGCCGCCCGCACGGCCGCTCCCCCCGCTGCAACCGACCGGGAGTACCCCACGGAGCTGATCATCCGGACGAGTACGGCCGTACCGCCCTCGGCGCTATCCTAGTTCGCCTTCATCGCCTTCATCCGGAGTGCCGCCCATAAAGCGCACATAGCGCTCAAGCACCACGGGCCAACCTGCGGCGTACTCAGCGCGCGCACGTGCCGGATCCTCAGCGCCCTCCCAGCCGTCGTGGACCAGGCGGACCTCGGTCCCCTCAGGAACGGCCCTGAAGGCGACACGCAGCTCCGTGGACCACAACGCCGTGGTCCCGGGGTGCCAGGTCGCATGGAAAGACAGCGGTGGCTGCCAGTCGTCGATCGTCCCCCATATGGATGTCCTGCCGTCGTCAGCCGTTTCCAGGATCAGGTTCTCTTCGAATTCCACGTACGACCCAGCCCCATAGACGCCATGGGATTCCAGCGGCCACCAGAGGTGAGTGTGGTCCGTAAAGCCGGCAAAGGCCTGGGCAACGTGGCAGGGGACAGTCACAGTAAGGATGAGGGGGTCCAGAGCGTCCGGAGCGTCGGCAGGATCCGGGGAGGGGCCACCGGCATGGCTGAAGAGGTTATCCATGGACAGCAACTTTACCCGCGCCCAATCAATCACCCCGAGGACCGCAGTCGTGGCGAATCTTCGGGTGAGGCTGGCCCAAACGGGTGCAGGTGGTGGTGGGTGGTGTGTGTGTTAAATGGGTCAGGCCCCGACGTGTTTGTCGGGGCCTGAGCCTAATGTGTGTCCGGCGGTGACCTACTCTCCCACACCCTCCCGGGTGCAGTACCATCGGCGCTGTGGGTCTTAGCTTCCGGGTTC